>NZ_JMTZ01000013.1 GCF_000731095.1 Lysobacter antibioticus
ACGCGGGGATTTTTCATACGGGACATCCCTGTCCCGATGAAAAACGGCCCGCATCCTTGCGGGCCGCCCTCCGGGTCTTCGATTGCCTTCGCTAGTGCCAAGCCGCGCACAGCAACGGCAACGGCAACGGCAACGGCAAGGCAAGGCAAGGCAAGGCAAAAGCTCGCACACGCGCTCGCTCAGTCGCGATGCAACTTCGCATGTGATTCAAACGCAACCGCAACCGACAGTGGGTGTCAGGGTCGAGCCGAGAATCCTCGCCGACCACACCCGACCCTAGGCAGCGCCTACTCCGCGCCCAAGGTCTGCCGCAAGAACGGCACCGTGATCCGCCGCTGCGCAGCGAGCGAGGCGCGATCCAATTTGTCGAGCAAGGCGGTCAAACCGCCGAGGTCGCGGTCGACGCGCTTGAGCAGCCAATCCAGCGCGGCTTCGTCCAAGGCCAAACCGCGGCGCTGGGCGCGTTGGCGCAGCACTTCGCCACGGCCGGCGTCGTCGAGCGGGGTCAACACGATGCGGGTGCACTGCGACAGGCGCGAGCGCAGGTCGGGCAGGCTCAACGGAAGTTCGTCGGGGTTGTCGCGCGCGGCATAGATCAACGACGCGCCGGCGGCGCGCGCGCGGTTGTGGGTGTCGAACAGGGCGATTTCGTCGTCGCGGTTGCCGGCGATCGCTTCGATGCCGTCGAGCGCCAGCAGGTCGTTGCCTTCGAGTGCGTACAAGGCATCGCGCAGACGCCCGGCGGCCGCCATCAAGGGCAGATAGGCGGCGCGACGGCCGGCCGATTCGGCGGCGGCGCAGGCGCCCAGCAGCAGGTGGGTCTTGCCCACCCCGGCCGGGCCGGCCAGATACACCCAGTCGGCGCCGGTCGGGTCGACGTAGCCGGCGGTCTCCTGAGTCTGCGTGGCCAGGGCGCGCAATTGCGCGATCGCGCCTTCGGGCGCGTCGACATAGGTATCCAAACGCTGGTCCGGCGGATAGCGCAGGGCCAGCGGCAACTGCGGGACGCTCACTGCGTTTCGCGCTCCGCGCGGTCGGCCTGCTCCGCGTTGTCCTTCGCCGTGGGCTCGGCCTTCGGCACCACAGGCACGGTCGCCGGGTCGAGCAGGATGGTCGGGTGGTCGCCTGCATACAGGCGGCTGTGGGTGTAGCGCTCTTGCGCGTAACGCAGCAGCACGTTGGCGACGGCGGCGACCGGCAGGGCCAGCAGCATGCCGAGGAAACCGAACAGGGTGCCGCCGGCGAGCACGGCGAAGATCACCGCGACCGGATGCAGGCCGATGCGGTCGCCGACCAGCTTGGGGGTCAGCCAATAGCTTTCGACGACCTGGCCGACACCGAATACCGCCAGCACGCCGGCCACGTATTTCCAGTCGCCGTACTGCACCAGCGCGGCGATCACGCCGAGGATGATGCCGCTGGCCGGACCGAGGTAGGGCACGAAGGTCAGCAGGCCGGCGATGATGCCGATCAGGATGCCCAGGTCCAGGCCGACCGCCCACAGGCCCAGGCCGTACATCACGCCGAGCGCCAGCATCACCAGGAACTGGCCGCGCAGAAAGGCGCCGAGCACGTCGCTGGACTCCCTGGCCAGGCGGCTCGCCGTGGCAAGGTGGGCGCGCGGGATCAACGAGGCGACGCGCTCGACCAGCACGTCCCAGTCGCGCAGGAAGAAGAAGGTCAGCACCGGCAGCAGGGCGATGTTGGCGATCAGGCCCATGATCGCGAAGCCCGAACGCGACAGATAGCCCAGCAGGGTGGTGGCGACGCCGCCGGCGCGCTCCCAGTTGCTGCGCACCAGCTCGATCAGATGGTTGAGGTCGAGCCAGTTGCTGATCTCGAAACCGCTGCGCTGCTCCAGCCACGGAATCGCGGTGGCGGTGAACCATTCGCGATAGCGCGGCAGCGACACGATCAGGGTCGAGATCTGGCGTTCGATCAGCGGCACCAGCAGCACCAGCACCAGGATGACCAGCAGAGCCATCAACCCGAACACCAGCGACACGGCGACGTTGCGCGAGCGGCCGGTGCGTTCGAGCCGGTCGACCCAGGGGTCGCCGAGCCAGCCGAGCATGGCGGCGATCACGAACGGCGTCAGCACCGGTGCGAGCACCCACAGCAGCCAACAGGCGCCGACGCCGAGCGCCGTCCATTGCAGGCGGCGCAGGAACAGGGCGATGTCTTCCAACGGGGCGCGGTCCATGCGTCAGTGCAGCCGGTACACGGGCGGCTGACCTTCAAGGCCTTCCAGCGCTTCGAGGGTATCGCCGCTGTCGGCCATGCGCTTCAGGCCGGACAGGCCGGAGATCAGGTCGAGATCGAACTCGACGCTGTCGGGCGTGGCACGCACCGGGGTCATCTTGCGGATCACCGCCAGACCCTGCAGGTAGCCGGACAGGCGGATGTAGTCGTCGGCGCTGTGCAGGTTGGTGAACACCACCCGGTAGACGCCGGCCGGACCGGCCGCGCTGCGCTTGGCGTAGCGCTTCATCAGCGCGTCGGCCGCGCCGTCGGCGCCGCCGGCCATGACTTTGCGTGCGTCGGGGTCAGTGTTGGACCAACTACCCAGCACCTTGCCGCCGTCGACGAAGGTCCAATCGCCCTTCCAGCCGCCGGTCTTGACCCGGTAGACCTTGCCGATCAGCTGCATCGGCGGGCTGTAGCGCGACGAGGCGCGGGCCACCGCCGCGGCGTCGCCGCGCCAGATGGCGCCGACGCTGGCCTGTTCGGCGGCGTTGCCGCTCGGCAGGCCGAGGCGGTAGCCGCGGTCGATGGCGCGGTTCAGCGCCGAACGCGCGGCGTTGACCTGCGGCAGACCGACCAGGCGCGGGCCGCTACCGTCGTCGATCGCCATCCACAGCACCGGCTTGGGACGCGGCTGCGGCCAGATCGGCAGGCCGAGGGTCGAGGCCAGGGTCTCGACCTTGGTCTGATCGAAATTGACCACCAGGGTGGTCTGGAAGGTCGGCGCGCCGGTCGAGCGCGACACGCCCTCGTCCTGACGGTAGTCGTAGCCGGTGACGTAGTCCTTGGCCCGGCGCAGTTCCTGGCCGACGCCCGGCCGGCTGGCCGCGGCGCGGTCGCCGGACATCTTGCCCAGCACCTGGGCCAGGGCACGCGCCATGGCGCCGTTGCGCTCGGCTTCGCCCTGGCCGTTGACCTGGACCTCGGCCGAGAACGGACCCGCCGCCTCGGCGCGGTCGCCCTCGACGCGCTGCGCGGCGGCGGCAAAGCTCGCCAGCATCAGCGCTGCGACCACAAAACTCCGGATTGCCCGAACCATCGCCATCCTTAACTGTATGTAGAAAAACCGGCGTCCCGCCCGCCGTTCCAGTCGCGAGCCGGGCTGCGGGCCCGGCATCGTAGCGCTGGACCCACCACCGCGGGCGAAGGCCGTGCCCTCGCCCACCCTCGCCTCCTGCTTCGGTCCGGCGGTCGCGGGTGCGCTCCGCCAACGGTGCTCAAGGTCCGAAATGTTGCCGTAGTGGCGCCGGCACGTCCATTCGCGCGCCTGAACGGACCGGTTCAGGCAACGCCCGCCGGAACCTTGGTGGAGGCCATGCCTAGCCTCGGCGGAGGCCCTGCCTAGCCTCGGCGGAGGCCTAGCGCAGCCTCGGCGGAGGCTCTGCGCGGCCCGGCTGCAGGGCAAACCGGTTCGGACGCCCCATGGCTGCTAAAATCCCACGTTTCCTTCCGCGACCGCCGGGGCCGCCGTGACCGCATCTCCTTCCGACACCTCCCCCAAGCCGCTGACCTACCGCGACGCGGGCGTCGACATCGACGCCGGCAACCAAGTCGTCGAACGCATCAAGCCCTTGGTCAAGCGCAGCTTCCGTCCCGAGGTGATGGGCGGCCTGGGCGGCTTCGGCGCCCTGTTCGATCTGTCCGGCAAGTACCGCGAGCCGGTCCTGGTCTCGGGCACCGACGGCGTCGGCACCAAGCTCAAGCTCGCCCAGCAGCTCAACCGCCACGACACCATCGGCATCGACCTGGTCGGCATGTGCGTCAACGACGTGCTGGTGCAGGGCGCCGAGCCGCTGTTCTTCCTCGATTATTTCGCCACCGGCAAGCTCGATGTCGACACCACCGTGGCCGTGGTCGGCGGCATCGCCAAGGGCTGCGAGCTCGCCGGCTGCGCCCTGATCGGCGGCGAGACCGCGGAAATGCCCGACATGTACCCGCCGGGCGAATACGACCTGGCCGGCTTCACCGTCGGCGCGGTCGAGAAGTCGCAGCTGCTCGACGGTGCGCGCGTGCGCCGCGGCGACGTGCTGATCGGCATCGCCTCGAGCGGCCCGCACTCCAACGGTTATTCGTTGATCCGCCGCATCTTCGATCGCGCCGGCCGTCCGGGCGACGTCGCCGTCGGCGGCGTACGCCTGATCGACGCGCTGATGGAGCCGACCGCACTGTACGTCAAGCCGGTGCTGGAACTGCTGCGCGCCAACGGCGGCGAGCACCAGATCCACGCCATGGCCCACATCACCGGCGGCGGCCTGACCGAAAACATCATCCGCGTGATCCCCGAAGGCCTCGGCCTGGACATCCGCACCGCCACCTGGACCCTGCCGCCGGTGTTCGACTGGCTGCAGCGCGAAGGCGCGGTGCCGCGCGAGGAAATGTGGCGCACTTTCAACTGCGGCATCGGCTTCGTGCTGGTGGTGCCGGACGAGGCGGTCGCCGCGACCGAAGCCGACCTGGCACGCCTGGGCCTGGCGCACTGGCGCATCGGCGAGGTGGTCGCTCATTCCGAAGGCGAGCGCGTGCACATCGGCTGAGCCGCGCACGATCGCGAAAAATCGAACGGCGGGCCGCGGCCCGCCGTTTTTTTGCGCACTGCGTTGCGGTTTCTTTCTCTGCGGCGCTCGGGTAGCGTGCGATGCATCTCACTTCGCAGAACCCGACCCCGATGACCGCAACGCCGGCAGGACGCATGAGCGTCGCCAAGAAATTCGCCCTGGCCGTCGTGCTGGCGGTGTTCGCGCTGTCCTGGATCGACCCGAGCAGCCCGTTCGAGCAGGGCATGCACAGCGTGCTGACCGTGGTCGGCCTGCTGTGGCTGTGGCGCCACGACCGCCGCTGGCCGCTGCGCGACGGCCACTTCCTCGCCATCTGCGGCTTCATGGTGGCGCACTGCATCGCCGCGCGCTGGCTGTATTCCTACGTGCCCTACGACCAGTGGATTCAGTCGCTGACCGGCGGCTGGTCGCTGGATCGCGCGCTCGGCTTCGAGCGCAATCATTTCGACCGGCTGATCCATTTCCTCTACGGCGTCTGCTTCGCCCCGGCCGTGCGCGAGTACCTGCGCCAGCGCTGGCCGGCGCTGTCGCCGCGCCAGGCCTTCGTGCTCGCGATCGCCGCGATCATGTGCACCAGCCTGATCTACGAGTGGATCGAATGGGCGATCGCCCTGACCATGTCGCCGGAAGCCGCCGAGTCCTACAACGGCCAGCAAGGCGACGTCTGGGACGCCCACACCGACATGTTTCTTGCGACACTGGGCGCGCTCGCCGCCTGGCCGCGCGCGCGGCGCTGAAGCCGCCGGCCGGCCGGCGATCGCGCTATTCGATCGGGATCCGACCAAGACCAAGAGAAGCCATGTCCGAATTCGAGTCCAGGTTCGATCCGGCAACCAGCGCCGACAGCTCCGCCGCCGCGACCGATTCGGCGGATGCCTCGCAACTGCGTACGCTCAGCATCTTGTATTACGTCCTGGCCGGGCTCAACGCCTTCATGCTGCTGTCGTTCGTCGGCGTCTTCGCCATCATCGTGGCCCTGGCGCCGGCTGGCCCAGCGACTTCGGAGACCTCGTCGGGCGACTCGACGATGGCGAGCGGCATCGCGTTCGGCCTCATCCTGGCCAGCTTCGTTTTCAGCCTGGCCTGCGCCGGGTTGCAGTTCATGACGGCGCGGCGTTTGCGCGAACGCCGCAGCCCCCGCTTCTGCCAGATCGTCGCCGGCCTGAGCTGTTTGTCGGTGCCGCTCGGCACCTTGCTCGGTGTGTTCACCTTCATCGTATTGGCGCGTCCGTCGGTGCAGGCGCAGTTCGCCGCGCGCGATTGATTCGCCCCCGTCGCCGCAAGCCCGGAATGCGGCCGCAACCTCCCACCCAGGAAATCCATCCATGAACCAGGTCCCAGCCGCATCGGCGGTCGAAAACCCGCAGGACGCCTCGCAGCTCAAGACGCTGAGCATCCTGCACTACGTGTTCGCCGCCCTGTATCTGCTGCCGCTGCTGGTGGCCTTCCTGTACGTCTTCATGGGGGCGGCGATCCTCAACGGCGGCATCCAAAGCCAACCCGGCGACGAGGTCGGCGGCTATGTCCTGATCGGCTTCGCGGTGGCGTTGTTCCTGGTGGCCATCATCGGCGGCAGCCTGACCTTCATCGCCGCGCGCCGCCTCGGCCAGCGCCGCAGCCGCACGCTGTGCATGGTCGTCGCCTGCATTTCCTGCCTGTCGGTGCCGCTGGGCACCGCGTTGGGCGTGTTCACCCTGATCGTGTTGAGCCGGCCTTCGGTGAAGGCGCTGTTCGGCGAACGCTGATCGGAAGGTTTCGACATGGGAGCCGCCATGGTGCGATACAGCGACGGACTCGAAGTCAGGATCGGCGACCAGGTCCTGTCCTATGAACTCAATCGCGGCAGGATCGTGGCCCTGATCGACCGAGACGAGTACTCGGCGCGGTTCCCGCAAGCCGAGTGGGCCTACCTGGAACGCGGCGTGCTCGTCGAAACCGACTTCGGCGGGCTGGTGCACTATCCGAACGGCTTCAAGCACGACGAGTTGTCGTTGATCGCCAGGGCCCCGGACCAGCAATAAGCCGGGCGCATCGTCGGCAGCACGCAACACCATGCAACACATCGACCCGCCCCGGCGGCTCGCGAATTTCATCAGCAGGAGCGAATCGATGGGCGCTTGGGGCATTAGCACGTTCGACAACGACGATGCGGCGGACTGGCTGGCCGATCTGTCGGACCACCAAAGCCTGGCCTTGGTGCGCGAGACCATCGCGGCCGCGCTCGAGGCGAACGATTATCTGGAAGCACCGGAAGCCTCGACCGCGTTGGCCGCCTGCGAACTGATCGCCGCCGCGATCGGCCGCCCCTCGGCCACCGCGCGCAAGCAGGAAACGCTGACCCACTGGATCGCGCACCGCAAGCCTTCGCCGGATGCCGCGCTCATCGCCGATGCGCTGCGCGCCATCGACCGCGTACTGGGCCCGGAGTCGGAGCTGCGCGAGCTATGGGAAGAGACCGACGATTACGCCGCCTGGCAGGCGGACGTCGTCCAACTGCGTTCGCGGCTGTCGCACTGAGGCATCGCCGTCGGTGGCGGCTCTCACCGGCCTCCGCCTTCCAACCCCGCCCTCGCCCGTCGAGCCACGCACCGATCCAAACGCGGGCTATGGCGGCCTGACCCGCCATAGCCCGCTGCGTCCAGGGCTATGGCGGCCTGACCCGCCATAGCCCGCTGCGTCCAGCCCGTTGGCTCCCCCGTCGGACCGATCGCTCCCGCCTGCGCCGCGCGTTGCGCGCAGCGCCAGCGACCGCGCCGGACCGTCCATGGCCGACGCGGGGCGGGCGGCATGTCCCTATGCCTCATCACCGGCCCGACCGGATCGCTGCCTGCGTTCCCGCCCGTGAGACTCGCCTGGAGTCGCGGGACGTGCACGCGCGATCACGGCGGGCCGCGAAGTTCATCGTCACCCATCGTCGCCGGCATCGCCGATCCGCCTCGACCCTGCACCGGCCGATGGATCGGCCGCGTCGGCATGCGAACGGGGACTGAGCGGTACCCGATGCGCATGCCGACGCGCCCTCTCGACGCGATCGCGGTGCGTCCTTCCAGTGGACGAGCCCGGCGTTGACCAGGCCGACACCGCGCCGGCGACGTCTCTATTTACTGTCGGCGCGCGTCGATTTGCGAGGAACGTTCAGGGACCGAATCGGGACGCGGCGGGAACGTTTCGCGATCGGGGGCGATGCCGAACATGCAGACCGCCAATGAGGTCACAGTGCAATCGTGTCGCCCGACAAGTTCAAGCCGATTCGTTCCCGCTTTGGTCCCCGATTTGCTTGGACTCGGCTTCGGCGCGTTTCGTAGGCTGGGCCTCCATCGAGCTTCGCCTACAGGGGGCGGACATGCGTACGACACTCAAGGGATTCATTCTCGCGGCCGCGTTGCTCAGCACGAGCGCCATCGCCCACGACACCGACGGCGCCTGCGCACAGGAAGGCGCACGCATGACCGTGGTCGGCTCGTTCAATTTCAGCTCGCAAGACCTGCTGGAATTCCAACAGCGCGAACTCGGCGGCGGTATCCGGCTGCCGCCGGGCGGCATGTGTACGCCGAGCAGTTGCGGCATCGTCGACGACCATTGGGCGGTCGCGACCCGCCGTGCCTTCCAGTACTGCGAGCAGATCGCACCGGGCAGCATCGCCCAGGTAACCTCCCCGGCCACCTACAACGACACCTTGCTGCACCACTCCGCTTACAGCTTCGGCCCGAACACGCCGAACCTGCAGGGCCTGTGCGTGCGTTGCCAGGTGCTCAGTGGCACGCCGATCAAGCTGACGAAGGCGGCTAACGCGCTGCGGCCGTAAGCAGCGAAGCCGCCCCTCTGTAAACGGCGAAACCCATCGGTCGTAAGCGGCGACACCCACCCGCCGTCATTCCCGCGAAGGCGGGAATCCAGAGACTTCAGAGGGATGCCCCGATAAAGCCCTGGATCCCCGCCTTCGCGGGGATGACGGATGGCGCAGTCGTGCGAACCGGGACTCCACGCGAACTGAAGTCTGCGGCCCGGCCAGGGCGCACAGCGCCCTGGCGTTCACGGATGCGCGAGCCGGTGGCTCGCAAGCGGATCCCTTCACCCCCGCTTTCGCTGCGAAGACGGATTGAATTGTCGCGGGCTAGCGATGCCAGGCAAGCACAACCCAACAACCTGCAGGCAGTCGCTCACACCAGCGCGTGGCGTCGCGTATACGTCAGCACGGTATCGACGTGCTTCTGCAGTTCGCTGCGCACCGACTCTTCCAGCGGACACTCGGCCAGCACGTAATAGCCCGAACGCAGCACGTCGCGCCAGCGCGGCTGGCGCGGCAGCTTGGACAGGCTCAGGTAACGCTCCATCGCCCGCGCCCGCAGCCGGCCGTCGTCGACGGTGACGCGCCAGATCCGGCTTTTCTCGGCCAGTTCCAACCGGCCGTGGCCGGTGCTGCGCTCCCAGGCTTCGACCACCGCCAGCATCAACTCGACCAGGGCGCGGCGGAACGACGAGCGCATGGCCTCGTTGGCGGTAGCGTCCAGGGCCGAGGCGGCTTCGACGTCGGCCAGCGCTTCGACCGCGCCGGTGTCGATACCGACCGGCTCCAGGCCGACGCGCTCAACCTGTCCGACACCGAGCGCGTCCAGTCCGAGCACGATCAAACCCTCGCCCTGCCCGGTTTCGCTGAGCTGCGCGCGCAAGGCGCCGCCGCTGAGGCCGAAGTCGAGGCGCTGCGAGGCCGAGGACTCATCGAGCCGCTCCATCGCCTGGGCGAAGCGCGACGCATCCGACTCGCCGAGCAATTCGCCGAAGGCACGTCCGGGCAGACTGTCGCCGGCCTGTCCGAGCAATTGCCCGGCACTGCGGTTGGCGGCGAGCACCTGGCCGCCGGCGTCGAGGACCAGCACCGCATCGTCGCGGCTGTCGAGCGCGGCCTGCAAACGCGTGCGGTCGACGCCGAGCTCGGCCGCGGCGCGACGGTAGTACTCCACTTCCTCGGCCAGGCGTGCCTGCCGAGCCGCTTCGGCGAGCCGGGCGCGCTGTTGCCGGCGCAGGAAGAACACGATCAGGCCGAGCAAGGCCGCCACTGCCGACACCGCGGTCAGCCACAAGGCCAGCGTGCGTTGCCGCAGGCTGAGTGCGCGCACTTCGTTCTCGGCGGCGAGCGCGGCGATGGTGCGGTCGCGCTCGGCGGTTTCGAAGCGGATCTGCATCCACTTCATCTCGCGGTCGTAGCGCGCCTCGCGCAAAGTGCGCGCGGCGACCTCGGACTCGCGCAAGGTCGTCAGCGCGCGCGGCCATTCGCCCAAGGCTTCGTAAGCATCGGCCAATTCGGCCAACAGCGCCGGCCGGTCGCTGTCCTGCGCCGGCAGGCTCGACAAGGCATCGCTCAGGCGCAGTTGCGCCGCACGCGCCTGCCCGGACAAACGCGCGGCGCGTGCGGCCTGCAATTGCAGCGGCGCCGGCGGCCGCACGCCATCTTCGGCGGCGAGGGCGAGACCGCGATCGGTCCAATCGCGCGCCTTGGCCAGATCGCCGCGCAGGATCGCGGCGCGGCCGAGTTCGGCATGCACACGCAGTTGGTAGGTGCGTTCGCCGGCTTTGACGAACGCGGCCAAGGCCTGCTCCAGCAGACCTTCGGCGCGTTGCGTATCGCCCGAATCCAGGGCCAGCACGCCCATGCTCTGCAGCACGTGAGCGGCTTCGATCGGATTGCCGACGCGGCGGAACTCGGCCAATGCCTGATCGTAGTGCCGCGCGGCATTATCGGTCGCGCCGAGGTCGCGATAGATATCGGCGATGTTGTTGAGCACCGGGCCCAAGGCCGGCTCGCGGGCGCCGCGCTGAATTTCCAGACTCGACAGGAATGCCTGCAAGGCGCCGCGATAGTCGCCGAGCCGTCGCAGCGAGGCGCCGATGTTGTTCCAGCTCTTGGATTGCGCCGGGCGGTCTTGCTGGCGCTTGGCGATCTGCAAGGCCTGATGGAATTTGCCCAGGGCTTCGACCGTACAGTCCTGGCGGTAATCGAGCACGCCGCGACGGCGCACGAGTTCGTAGTCGACCCGCCAACCGGCGTCGGCGCCGGCCACGGCCTGCGCGCAATCGAGCGCACCGGCCGCCGCGGAAAAATCGCCGCCGCGCGAACGCTGGTCGCCGGCCTCGTACAGTGCTGCGAGCGCATGCGCGCGATCGCCGCCGGGCGTCAGGCCATAGCGCCGCGAGCACTCGTCCGCGGCGGGCAGCGCCACGCTCGGCTGCAGCGGTCGACACGCCGCGTTCGCATCGGCCTGCGCAGCCGCCGCCGGCATGTTCAACAGGAAACTGGTCAGTACCGCAAAAGCCCAACACCTCGAACTGTCCTTGCCCACGCCCCGCTCCCGGCTGCCGCTATCGGCAGCTTTGCCGATCCGGCGCTGAAGCGGAAGCGATGGCGTTGGAGAAAGTCCCCATCGATCGCGCTCATTTAGCGCATTCGGTCACAGTGATCGTGGACTTCATCGACACTCGCACTTTCGCAGCAGTGCTCGTTCACCCCTGTCCCGGCCCTCTCGGTCTTGCGGTCCTCCCCTCGCTTCAAGCGCGGGAGAGCGGGAGTGGCCGCTTCCAGAGCAGGAGCGGCGGGCTACGGGATTTCTTTCGGTCACGAGGCGCGACCGCGCCGCCGCCGGTCGCCGCGCCCCTGCCAGGCGTTGGCACATTCCGCAGCGCCCGCCCCCGCCAACCGCCACATCGCGCACCCGGCGAATCGCTTAAAATGCCGGCCTGTCTCGACCCGATGGCCTGTAATGTCCCAGCCGCTTCCCCGGATCGCCGTCCTCGCATCGGGCCGCGGCAGCAATCTGCAGGCCGTGCTCGACGCCATCGCCGCCGGCCGGCTCGCCGCCGAAGTGGTCGGGGTGTTCTCCGACAAGCCCGGCGCGGCCGCGCTGGAGCGCGTGCCCGAGGGTTTGCGCTGGTCGGCCCCGGCCAAGGCCTACCCGAGCCGCGAGGCCTTCGACGCCGATCTCGCCGACGCCGTCGCCGCCTGCCGGCCCGACTGGATCCTGTGCGCGGGTTATCTGCGCATCCTCGGCAGCGCCTTCGTCGAGCGCTTCCGCGGCCGCACGATCAACATCCATCCCTCGCTATTGCCGAAGTACCGCGGCCTGCACACCCATGCACGCGCCCTTGCCGAGGGCGAGCGCGAACACGGCGCCAGCGTGCACTTCGTCATTCCCGAACTCGACGCCGGCGCGGTCATCGCCCAAGCGGTCGTCGCGATCGAAGCCGGCGACACGCCGGAAGCCCTGGCGCAGCGCGTGCTCGGGGTCGAACACCCGTTGTTGCTCGCGGTAATGAGACTGGCCGCCAGTGGCCGCCTGGCTGAACACGGCGCAACCGTCACCCTCGACGGTCATCCGCTATTTACGCCGCTGCGTTTAGATTTCGCCGGCGATCTGACCCACCCGGCCACCGGCCTCGCGGCCTGAACTCCGCACCCCGCGCACGGGTCGAACGCGTTCCGCACACGCCCTCCACGCGCTGCACTCGAGCCCTTTCAGGATTCTTCGCGTCGCCCATGAAGTCCCACCTGCCCCTGCTCTTGGCCGTGCTGATCGGCGCGGCCCTCCCCGGCAGCGCCTTCGCGCTGGAACCGTTCGTGGCCAATTACCAGGTCTTCAACAGCGGCAAGGCGCTCGGCGACGCGACCATGCAGGTCAAGCCCGAGGGCGGCCGCTGGCGCATCGACCTGAACATCCATGCCGAACGCGGCATGATGGGCCTGGCCGGCGCCGCCGCCCAGCAAAGCACTTTGTTCGAAACCGCCGGCGAAGGCTACCGCCCGCTCAGCCAGACCATGGTGCGCAAGGTGCTGTTCTCCAAGCGCACGATCACCGGCGTCTACGACTGGAACAAGCGCAGCGCGCAGTGGAGCGGCGACGTCAAGGAACATCGGCGCAAGCCGATTCCGCTGGCCGACGGCGACATGAGCGGCCTGCTGATCAATCTCGCCGTGGTCCGAGACGCCCAACCCGGCAAGACCCTGAATTACCGCTTCGTGGATTCCGGCCGTGCCCGCCCCCATCAATACCTGGTGGCCCAGGAGCTGGAAGGCGTCAAGGTCGACGACATGAGCTTCAACGCGATGCGCGTCAACCGCGTGCAGAGCGGCAACGAGGAAACCTCGATCTGGGTGGTCGACGGCGTTCCCACCCCGGTGCGCATCCTGCAACGCGAAAATGGCCAGGACACCTATGATCTGCGTCTGGTCGAATACAAAGGAGTCAACGAACAATGACGACCCAAACGAATAGTCGAATCCCCAAGATTCGTTTTGCCTTGCTCGCGGCCGCGCTGACCCTCGCCAGCGCTCCGGCGTTCGCGGTCAAGCCGTTCAGCGCCGACTATTCGGCCAGCTACATGGGCATGCAGGGCAACGGCCGCATGACCGTCGCCGCCGCCGGTGCGAACCGCTGGAAGTACAGCCTGGCGGTGACCAGCCCGCTGGCGAATCTGCAGCAGTCGACCGTGTTCGAGGAAAAGGCCGGCCAGTTGCGCCCGATCAGCGGCAGCGACAGCAGCAAGGTGCTGACCAAGAACAAGAACAAGAACGCGACCTACGACTGGGCGCGCGGCGTCGCCACCTGGACCGGCGACGTCAAGCCCGACCGCGCCGGCCCGATCAAGCTGGAGACCGGCGATCTGGACGCGTTGTTGATCAACCTGGCGTTGGTGCGCGATGCGCCCGCCGGCAAACCGATGAGCTACCGCATGGTCGAAGACGGCCGCGTCAAGCAACTGACCTACACCGTCGAAGGCAAGGAAGCGATCACCGTCGGCGGCAAATCGCAGCAGGCAACCAAGCTGGTCAGCAAGAACGGCGACAAGGAAACCATCGCCTGGGTCGTCCCCGGCATGCCGGTGCCCGCGCGCATCCTGCAACGCGACAAGGGCGCCGACGCGATCGACCTGCGCGTGCAATCGGTGCGCTGAGGCGCCGCGCGCCACCGGCGGCGCTGGCGCCGCGTCGCTCCGGCACGAAAAAGCCCCGCTTCGGCGGGGCTTTTTTGTTGCCGTGGCGATTCGGCCGGGACGACATCGAAACCCTCGGCATTCCTTCCGCAGAGAGATTCCGCCTTTGCGCAGCGGCCTGGGGATTTGCTCTGCTTTGCCACGGCAAGCTTTCGCCGAACCAAGAGCAAATCCCCCGCGCCAGTCACTGACGAATCGACTTCGTGCGACGCAAGGCGCAGCCCCCTTTGCAAAGGGGGCGAACTATCGTGGCTGGATCGCGAGAGTTTCGTTGGCGCAGACGCTTCAAGGCGCATCGTCGCAGCAAAGAACCGCCGAACCCCGCGCGCGGTTACCCCCCCTTTGAAAAAGGGTGGCTAGGGGGGATTTGCTTTGGGCTCTGCGGCGACAGGCATTCGCCAGCCCCAAAACCGCCTCCGCATCCGATGCATGCGAGTCCACTTCATCACGATGCGAAGCGCCGCCCCTCCTCTCAAAGGGGCGACTCTCGAGGGCACTGGCTATCGCAAGTGCAATACGCTCGTCGTCAAACCCGGCGGATCTTCGCGCCCAGCTTGGACAGCTTGGCTTCGATGTTTTCGTAGCCGCGGTCGAGGTGGTAGATGCGGTCGATCGTGGTTTCGCCCTGCGCCACCAGGCCGGCCAGGATCAGCGACGCGGACGCGCGCAGGTCGGTCGCCATCACCGGCGCGCCGCTGAGCTTGGGCACGCCGCGGATCACCGCGGTGTGGCCGTCGACACGGATGTCGGCGCCCAGGCGCAGCAGTTCGTTGACGTGCATGAAGCGGTTTTCGAAGATCGTCTCGTTGATCACGCCCACGCCTTCGGCCACGCAGTTGAGCGCCATGAATTGCGCCTGCATGTCGGTCGGGAACGCCGGGTACGGCGCGGTCACCATGTCGATGGCGCGGGCGCGGCGGCCGCCCATGTCGAGGGTGATGCGGTCGCCGTCGACTTCGATCTGGGCGCCGGCATCGCGCAACTTGTCGAGCACCGAGTCGAGCGTGTCGGCACGGCTGTGGGTGACGGTGACGCGGCCGCCGGTCATCGCCGCGGCGACCAGGAAGGTGCCGGTCTCGATGCGGTCGGGCAGCACGTCGTGGCTGCCGCCGTGCAATTTTTCCACGCCGTGAACGACGATCCGGCCGCTGCCGGCGTTCTCGACGCGCGCGCCCAGGGCGTTGAGGCAGTCGGCCAGGTCGACGATCTCGGGCTCCATCGCGGCGTTTTCGAGCACGCTGGTGCCCTCGGCCAGCACCGCGGCCATCAGCACGTTCTCGGTGCCGGTGACGGTGACCACGTCGAAGACGAAACGCGCGCCCTTCAGACGGCCCTTGCGCTGCGCCTTGATGTAGCCGTTCTCGACGGTGATCTCGGCGCCGAGCGCCTGCAGGCCCTTGATGTGCTGGTCGACCGGGCGCGAACCGATCGCGCAACCGCCCGGCAGCGAGACTTCGGCTTCGCCGTACTTGGCCAGCAGCGGGCCGAGCACCAGCACCGAGGCGCGCATGGTCTTGACCAGCTCGTACGGCGCGACATGGCTGTTGACCGTGGTCGGGTCGACGGTGATCGTCGCGCCTTCGCTGCGCACGCCGGCACCGAGCTCGCCGAGCAGCTTGGCGGTGGTCAGCACGTCGTGCAGTTGCGGCACGTTGCGGATCGTCACCGGCGCATCGGCCAGCAAGGTCGCGCACAGGATCGGCAACACGGCGTTCTTGGCGCCGGAAATCTGGACTTCGCCATTGAGCGGCTGCCCGCCTTCGACCACGATTTTTTGCATTTAGGGAGCCGGGTATAGGAAATGAAGAATCAGCAATGGTAAGAGCAGACGGCCGGGGACGGGTGAGGTCTCGGTGAAGTGCCGCCTTGGGCAGGTCGCAGGGTCGGCGCGGGCCCGCTGGCGAGCGCTCGCCGCGCCGCCGCTTCAGCGATTGCCGGCCTCTTCGGGGGTGAGGGTCTTCAGCGCCAGGGCGTGGATCTCGCCGCCCATGCGCTCGCCCAGGGTCGAATAGACCAGGCGGTGGCGCGCCAGCGGCAGCTTGCCGCGGAACGCCTCGGCGATCACGGTGGCCTCGAAGTGGACGCCGTCGTCGCCGCTCACTTGCGCTTGTGCGC
The DNA here is from genome assembly GCF_000731095.1 of Lysobacter antibioticus. Lineage (GTDB taxonomy): Bacteria > Pseudomonadota > Gammaproteobacteria > Xanthomonadales > Xanthomonadaceae > Lysobacter > Lysobacter antibioticus_B. The sequence continues at coordinate 15,897 of NZ_JMTZ01000013.1, forward strand.
CGGGCAGGCCTTGTTCGATCAGGGAGCGGATGGTTTCGGCGTTCACTACTCGAGCCTCTGGGGGATGCGGCCCGCCGTGCGGGCCAAGGGATGAAGCGGCAATGCGGACGACGCAGACGCGCTGCGTGCGCCGGAAGCCGGCTGAATGCGGGGTGGCCGCCGCCCGGGACGGATCCTTGCCTGGCAGGATCTGCCGCACGGGACGGCGCTGGGCGGACGAACCGCTTAGAATTGACGGATTAGCCTAGCGGAAAGCCCTCCGGTCCGAAATGGCGACCTTCGAAACGGCCACTCTATGACCAGCACCGCACGCCCCGCCCTCGATCCCGCCTTCCTGCAATCGCCCGCGGCCCAGGCCGGCCTGGCCCAGAGCGGCCGCCGCGTGTTCGAGATCGAGGCCCAGGCGCTGGCGGCGGTCGCAGCCCGGATCGACGGCGATTTCACCGCCGCCTGCAAGCTGGTCCTGGCCGCGCGCGGCCGGGTCGTCTGCACCGGCATGGGCAAGTCCGGCCATATCGCCCGCAAGATCGCCGCGACCCTGGCCTCGACCGGCACCCCGGCCTTCTACGTCCACCCGGGCGAAGCCGGCCACGGCGACCTGGGCATGATCACCGACGCCGACGTGGTCCTGGCCCTGTCCTACTCGGGCGAAAGCGACGAAGTGCTGATGCTGCTGCCGGTGCTCAAGCGCCAGGGCAACCGCCTGATCGCGATGACCGGCCGGCCGCAGTCCACCCTGGCGCGCGAAGCCGACGTGCACCTCGACGTCAGCGTGCCGGCCGAAGCCTGCCCGCTCGACCTGGCGCCGACCTCCAGCACCACCGCCTCGCTGGCGATGGGCGACGCGCTCGCGGTCGCACTGCTCGAGGCGCGCGGCTTCACCGCCGACGACTTCGCCCGCTCGCACCCGGCCGGCGCGCTCGGCCGGCGCCTGCTGCTGCACATCACCGACATCATGCATGCCGGCGAGGAAGTGCCGCGGGTTCACGCCGATGCCAGCATCAGCGAGGCTCTGGTCGAGATGAGCCACAAGCGCCTGGGCATGACCGCCATCGTCGACGACGCCGGCTGCCTGATCGGTCTGTACACCGACGGCGACTTGCGCCGCACCCTCGACGACGCCGGCGTGGACCTGCGTTCGACCCGCATCGCCGAGGTCATGACGCGCTCGCCCAAGACCATCGGCGCCGACGCGCTCGCGGTCGAGGCGGCGCAGCTCATGGAAACCCACAAGATCAGCGGCCTGCTGGTCGTGGACACTGAACGCCGCGTGGTCGGCGCTCTCAATATTCACGACTTGTTGCGTGCGAGAGTGGTTTAACGGCCGGGAATGGAGAATCGAGAATAGGGAATCGCAAAGCGGTTCCTCGCGATTCCCACCCCATTCGGTGCAGACGATTCCCTATTCCCCATTCTCGATTCCCGATCCCGTGCCCTACAGCCACCTCAACGATTACCCCGCTGAAATCCGCGAACGCGCCGCCCGCATCCGGCTGGCCTGCTTCGACGTCGACGGCACGCTGACCGACGGCCGACTGACCTACGACAGCGAGGGGCGCGAGCTCAAGAGCTTCCACGTCCAGGACGGCCAGGGTCTGTCGCTGCTCGGCAAGTTCGGCATCGCCGTGCATTTCGTCACCGCCCGCGGCGGCGTCATCGCCGCCCAGCGCGCGGCCGAGCTCGGCGCCACCGCCCACGGCGACGTCGCCGACAAGCTCGCCTGCGTGCAGCAGATCGCCGCCGGCCTGGGGCTGTCGCTGGACCAGGTCGCTTTCATGGGCGACGACCTTGCCGACCTCAAGATCCTGCCCCACGTCGGCCTGTCGGTCGCCCCGGGCAATGCTCACCCCTGGGTGCGCGAGCGCGTGCACTGGCGCACCGTGGCGCGCGGCGGCGAAGGCGCGGCGCGCGAACTGTGCGATCTGCTGCTCGGCGCGCAAGGCCATGCCGAGCGCGTGCTGACCGGTGCGCTCGGATGAGCTGGCGCGGCATGCTGACCCTGATCCTGATGGCCGCCGCGGCATTGAGCGGCTGGGCGCTGTGGTCGCAACGCGACAAGAACGGCGGCGACGGCCGCGCCGAGGCGCGCCCGGACTACGTGCTCAACCAGTTCGAGGCGGTCGTGCTCAACAAGGAGGGCAAGGAATCGTTCACCTTGCGCGCCCCCAAGCTGACCCGCGACCCGAACGAAAAAACCCTGGACGTCACCACCCCGCTGTTCCTGATTCCGCCGAAGGCCGGCGGCAACGGCGGGCCGTGGGAAGTGCGCTCGCAGCGCGGCTGGGTCAGCGCCGAGGGCGACGAAGTACGCCTGCGCGGCCAGGTCAAGGCCGACAGCACCAATGCCGACGGCAAGCCGATCAATATCTCGACCGAGGAACTGAACGTGTTCCCCGACACGAACAAGGCCACGTCGGCCGTTCCGGTCAGGTTGATTCAGCCCGGCACTATAATGACGGGCTCGGGACTGCAGGCCGATCTCGAAACCAAGAACGTCACCATCCCCAACGTCAAGGTCCGCTATGAAGCGAAAGCCCGCTAACTGGCCGGCGCTGTGCCTGGTCGCCCTTCTGCTGGCGCCGGCGGCCGCGCTCGCGCGCTCTTCGGACCGCAACCAGCCCATGGATGCCGGCGCCGACAGCAGCAATTGCTCGGTCAGCACCGATTCGGGCCCTTGCGTGCTCACCGGCAACGTCAAGATCACCCAAGGCACCTTGATCATCAATGCCGCCAAGGCCGACATCAAGCGCGCCGGCGGCGACATCAGCTTCGTCACCCTGACCGGCTCGCAGGCGACGCTGAAGCAGGAACTCGATGACGGCGCTCCGTTCAACGGCCGCGCCAACAAGATCGAGTACGACATGCCGAAGGACACCATCGTCCTGACCGGCAACGCCTACGTCGACAAGAACGGCGACACCATCAAGAGCGAACGCATCGTCTACAACTCCAAGACCGGCCAGGTCGAGAGCGGTGGCACCGGCGGCCGCGTCAACATTCGCATGCTGCCCAAGAGCAAGACCGCCGCGCCGGCCAAGGGAGGCGGCTGATGCTGGTCGCACAAGGCCTGCGCAAGGCCTACCGTTCGCGCGAGGTCGTGCGCGACTTCGGCCTGACCCTCGATGCGGGCGAAGTGGTCGGCCTGCTCGGCCCCAACGGCGCCGGCAAGACCACCTGCTTCTACATGATCGTCGGCCTGGTCCCGGCCGATGCCGGCCAGATCGTCCTCGACGGCAAGGACATCACCTCCGAGCCGATGTACGCCCGCGCCAAGTACGGCGTCGGCTACCTGCCGCAGGAACCCTCGGTGTTCCGCAAGCTCAGCGTCGCCGACAACCTGCGCCTGGTGCTGGAACTGCGCGACGACCTCGACCGCGCCGGCATCGAGCGCGAGCTGGCCAGCCTGATGGACGAACTGCAGGTGACCCATGTCGCCGAGCAGCTCGGCGCCAGCCTGTCCGGCGGCGAGCGCCGCCGGGTCGAGATCGCCCGTGCCCTGGCCGCCCGCCCGCGCCTGATGCTGCTGGACGAACCCTTCGCCGGCGTCGACCCCATTTCGGTCGGCGAGATCCAGCGAATCGTGCGCCATCTCAAGAATCGCGGCATCGGAGTGTTGATCACGGACCATAACGTCCGTGAAACCTTGGGCATTTGCGACCGGGCGTATATCCTGAACGACGGTGGCGTGCTCGCGCAGGGGGCTCCGGACGCGCTGCTGGCCAATCCCGATGTCCGCCGTGTCTATCTGGGTGAGCAGTTCCGTCTGTAACCTAGCGGTTGCCGGGCGCGGACGGCGCCCACGACGCGCGGCCCGGGCCGACAGCCATCTCAGGTCGCGTTAGCAATCGATGATGAAGCCCCGCCTCCAAGCCTCGCTCGGACAACAGTTGGTGATGACGCCGCAATTGCGGCAGGCGATTCGCCTGCTGCAGCTGTCGGCTGTCGAACTGGAAGCCGAACTGGCCACCGCGATCGAGAGCAATCCGCTGCTCGACTGGACCGACCCGTCCGCGGTCAACGAAGACGAACCGCGCCCGCCGCCGAGCACCGAGGAAGGCGCCGAAGCGCCGACCGCCGAACCCGAATGGACCATGGACGACGGCGAGACCTGGTACGAGCGGGTCGGGCCCTCCGATCACGGCGATGAAGACTCGCCCGCGGCCGAACAGGTCGCCGAGGCCGAGACCCTGCACGACCATCTGCTGTGGCAACTGCACCTCAGCCCGCTGTCGCAGCGCGACCGCAGCATCGGCGTGGCCCTGATCGAGGCGATCGACGACGACGGCTACCTGCGCGAAAGCCTGGCCGCGATCGTCGAATCGCTGGCGATGGGCGTCAGCGAGGAAGAAGTCGCGACCGTGCTGCACCAGGTGCAGCGCTTCGACCCGGTCGGCTCCGGCGCTCGCTCGCTCAGCGAGTGTCTGAGCCTGCAGCTCAACACCTTGTCCGACGACACCCCGGGCAAGGCCCTGGCCCTGGTGATCGCCGGCGAACCGCTGGAACGCCTGCCGAGGATCGGCGCGGCCGGCCTGGCCAGCGAACTCAAGCGCGACATCGCCGAGGTCGAGACCGCGGTGCAGTTGCTGCGCTCGCTCGACCCGCGCCCCGGCGCGCAGATGGGCGCGATCTCCACCGACACCTATGTCACCCCCGACGTGGTGATCTGGCGCCAGAACGGCCTGTGGCGCGTGGCCCTGTCGGAAGCGATGCGTCCGCGCATCTCGATCCATCGCGGCTACGAAAGCATGATCCGCCACGCCAACGCCTCCGACGCCAGCTATCTGCGCGGCCATCTGCAGGAAGCGCGCTGGCTGCTCAAGAGCCTGGAAGCGCGCGGCGACACCTTGCTCAAGGTCGCGCGCTGCCTGCTCAAGCAACAGGCCGGTTTCCTCGAATTCGGCGACAGCGCGCTGCGCCCGCTGACCCTGCGCGAGGTCGCCACCGAAGTCGGCCTGCACGAATCCACGGTCTCGCGCGCGATCGCCCGCAAGTACGCGCGCACCCCGCGCGGGACCATGCCGCTGCGCGCTTTCTTCGCCTCCGGCATCGACACCGGCTCCGGCGGCGAGGCCTCCAGCACCGCGATCCAGGCCATGATCCGGCGCCTGATCGAGGCCGAGAACCCGCGCAAACCCCTGTCCGACGCGCGCCTGGCCGAAACCCTCAAGGCCACCGGCGTGCCGGTCGCGCGCCGCACCGTGGCCAAGTACCGCGAGGCGATGAGCATCCCCTCGTCGCAAGAGCGCGTGCGCATGGCCTGAGGCCGCCAAATCCCGCAAAGCCGCGGGATTTCGGCCTCTATTCCCCATCGAATCAGTGACTTAACATTGGCCTACGACCATTGTTGCGGTCTTGCCACTTGCACCCAGAGCTGAGCGTGAGATGCTGGAATCCCTGGCCCCGGCCAGGGCGTCAATCAGGCCCCGAAGCCGTCGACGACCGACGGTCCGGAGCCCAGTCTGCATTCTCCCGCGACGTGAAGGAGGTCTCCGATGCGTATCGAAACCCACGGCCAGCAACTGGAAGTCACTGCAGCCCTGCGTGACTATGTGGAAACCAAGCTGGCCCGTCTGCAACGCCATTTCGACCAACCCTTCGACGTGCGTACCCAGCTCAGTCTCGACAAGCCCGACCATCGCGCCGAGGCCACCGTTCTCATCGCAGGCCGTACCCTGCACTGCGACGCCGCCGCCATCGACATGTACGCCGCCATCGATCTGCTCGCCGACAAGCTCGACCGCCTGCTGATGAAGCACAAGAGTAAGCAAGTCGACCATCACCGTGGCGAAAGCCTCGCACGCAATGGCGAATTCGTAGGCTGAACCCGCTCCCCGGGACCCGGTCATCGATCCAGACACGCTGTCATGCCGCTTTATGAATTACTGAGTGCGGAACGGGTCGCGATCGTGGTCGAGCCCGGCGATCGCAATACCGTGCTCGATGTCGCCGCACGCATGCTCTGCGACGGCAATGCCTCCACTGCGTTCGCCCTGCGCGCAAGCCTGGGCGAACGCGAACGCCTCGCCAGCACCGCCATCGGCCACGGCGTCGCCATTCCGCACGCGCGCACGCCCTTGTTCGAAAACAGCCGCGGCGCCTTTCTCAGATTGGCCCAGCCGATCGATTTCGGCGCCATCGACGGGCGCCCGGTCGACCTGGTCCTGGCCATGGCCATTCCCGAGCACCACGTCCAGCAACATCTGCAGTTGCTGGCGGAACTGGCCGAACGCTTCGCCGATAGCGGCTTTCTCGAGCGATTGCGCACGGCACCGAACGTCGCCGAGCTGAGCTATCGCCTGCTCGATCACGTTCGCCGCAGCGCGGCCTGAGCCGTGCCGTTCTGGGCTGCGGCGATTCGAGGCGTACGCATCTGAGACGCACTGATCCCAGCCCCGCTCGTTCCCCGAGCCGCTGAGCCGGTCTATCGGCTCGCCCGCCCCACTTGCTTCACACCGCGCCGCGGACGCGAGCGGGTCCGCGCCGATGCGGACACTGCCATCGCTTTGCTCGTAAACTTCCGCCCATGAGCAAGAGCATCCGTGCAGGCGAACTGTTCGAACAGCAGCGCGAGCGCCTCGCCCTGCGCTGGGTGGCCGGCCAACGCGGCGACGGCCGCCTGGTCGAAGCGGTCAACACGGTCGCGCGGCGCCCGTCGCTGGCCGGCTATCTCAATGCGATCTATCCGAACAAGGTGCAGATCCTCGGCACCGAAGAGCTGACCTGGCTCGACGGCCTGGACTCGCGGCTGCGCTGGGAAACGATCGAGAAGATCATTCAGTTCCGGCCCCTGGCCCTGGTCATCAGCAAGGACCAGCCCTGCCCCGAAGACCTGCGCATCGCCGCCGAGGAAACCGACACCCCGTTGTGGGTCTCGCCGCGCCGTGGCCACGAGTTGCTCAATCACCTGCAATACCATCTGGCGCGCGCGCTGGCGCCGCAGATCACCCTGCACGGGGTATTCATGGAGATCTATTCGATCGGTGTGCTGATCACCGGCGAATCGGGATCGGGCAAGAGCGAACTGGCGCTGGAACTGGTGACGCGCGGCCATCGCCTGGTCGCCGACGACGCGCCGGAATTCACCCAGATCGCGCCCGACGTGCTCGACGGCACCTGCCCCGACATGCTCCAGGACCTGCTCGAAGTGCGCGGCCTGGGCGTGCTCAACATCCGCCAGATGTTCGGCGACACCGCGGTCAAGAACAACAAATACCTGCGCCTGATCGTGCACCTGACCAAACCGATGAGCGAACCGCTGCCGGCCGGCATGGAGCGCCTGACCGGCGACACCGGCATCCGCCGCGTACTCGATCTCGACGTGCCGATGATCACCCTGCCGGTCATGCCCGGCCGCAACCTCGCCGTGCTCACCGAAGCGGCGACGCGGCTGCACAGCCTGCGCATGAAAGGCCTCGACCCGGCCGCGGCCTTCATCGCCCGGCACAGCAACTTCCTGGAGCGCGGCGAATCGTGAGCAACTCCCCCTTCGACACTGCCTCGGCCGCCGAGAGCAACGCTTTCACCCTGGTCATCGTCAGCGGCATGTCCGGCTCGGGCAAGTCGGTGGCGCTGAACACCTTCGAAGATCTGGGTTTCTACTGCGTCGACAACCTGCCGGCGGAACTGCTGCCGCAGTTCGTGCAGAACGTGATCAAGGCCGAGGAAGGCATGCCGACCAAGCTCGCGGTCGGCATCGACGTGCGCAATCGCCACAGCGACCTGGCCAATATTCCCGAATGGCTGTCGGCCGTCGGCGCGCTCGGCGCCGACCCCAGGCTGGTGTTCTTCGAATCCAGCGACGGCGTGCTGCTCAAGCGTTACGCCGATACCCGCCGCCGCCATCCGCTGAGCCAGTTCGGCCTGGCCCTGGCCGATGCGATCTCGCTCGAGCGTCAGGTGCTCAAACCCCTGCGCCAGATCGCCGATGCGATCGTCGACACCAGCGAGCTCAACGTTCATCAGCTGCGCCGCCACGTCATCACCGAATTCGCGATGGGCGGCGACGCCGGCATGTCGCTGCTGTTCGAGTCCTTCGCCTATCGTCGCGGCGTGCCGGCCGACGCCGACTTCGTCTTCGATGCGCGCGGCCTGCCGAACCCGCACTGGAACCCGGCGCTGCGGCCCTTGTCGGGCCGCGACGGCGGCGTGCGCGATTACCTGGAAGCGCAGGCCGACGTGAACCTCTACGTCGAGCAGATCAGCCAGTTCCTCGACACCTGGCTGCCGCGCCTGCAAGCCGACAGCACGCGCAGCTACGCGACCATCGCCTTCGGCTGCACCGGCGGGCGCCATCGCTCGGTGTACCTGGCCGAACGCATGGCCGAACACGCCCGCACCCGCGGCTGGAACGAAGTCGCCGTGCACCATCGCGAGCTCGACTGAGCCGCGCGCCGCAGCTCATCCAGACCTCGAACGCAGCCCTCTTCTTGAGCGTGTTAGCGCAACCCTCCTCCCCCTTTGCAAAGGGGGCTAGGGGGATTTGCTCTTAAGCACCGTCAAGCCGCGCGTGCAGAGCAAATCCCCCGCGCCAGTCGCTTTCCACAGACTTCGTACCACGCAGGGCGCCGCCCCCTTCTGCAAAGGGGGCGAACTGACGCATGCGCCTTGCAGAGGGGAGGCGAACGCAGTTCCCCCTTTGCGGCGATATGAACGCGCTCTGAGCCTCGCCCGCGACCGGCTTGGCGTCCTTACAAATTTTTCCCATTGCCGTGTCGCGACGCTTGCAAGCCTCGCCTTAGTTTCGGGCTGTGCCGGGAGCTGAGCGCTCCGGTGCGTCTGAATCCCCACGGAGCCACGACATGAAAGCCATGATCCGCCGCCTCGCGCCGATGCTGCTTGCGGTCGGCGCGCTCGCCTTGCCGCCGGCCGCGATGGCGCAAGCGCAATCCGCACCGCCGGGCGATGCGATGCAGCGCACCGAGCCGCCGGTCAACGATCAACGCGGCCAGGCACCGATACCGCCACCGGCCGACACCACCGTACCGGCGAGCTTCGCGGACCTCGACCGCAACGGCGACAACAAGATCAGCCGCGACGAAGCCGCGCTCGATGCGCGCCTCGCCGCGAACTTCGCCACGCACGATCACGACGGCGACGGCGCCTTGTCGCTGGCCGAATACCAGGCCGGCGATGGCAAGCGCGGCGGCGACAAATGACGCCGCCGCGTCCGCTGCCGATCACGCCCGCTCCTGACCGCCAAGGATCACCCGCCAAGGATCATCATGAATATCTTTACCACTCGCGCTCACCCGCGTGCCCTGGCCGCGGTCTTGAGCGCCCTGTTCGCCGCCGGCCTGCTCGGCGGTTGCAACAAGCCCGAGCCGGCGCCGATGGAATCGAGCGGGCCGGCCCCGGCCACGACCGATCCGGGGCCGACGCCGCCCGCGAACGACCCGGCACCGGCAACCGCCATGCCGCCGGGGGACCTCCCGCCGGCGAACCTGCCGCCGCCGACCGACACCCCCAGCGACACCCCGCCGGTGCAGAACCCGCAACCGACACCGACCGACCCGACCGGGCCGCCACCGCCGTCCGAGGACCGCGCACCGTCGATGCGGTGACGCGGCACCATCCGCAGCGCAGCGGGCCGTCACAGCAAGGCCCGCCTGCGCCGTGATCCCGATCGGCCGCGGCGCCCATCGATCACGCTTCCATCGCGCCCGGGCACCCCGCTCGCGGCACCGCTCGCCCCGCATTCGCCGCGGGCGGACTCGAAGAATCAAACAGTTGCCCGCCGCGTTCCGGCCCTCGACCCGGAGCGCCCGTCGCCGTGCCCGCGGACCGCCGCATTCGGCGCTTCCGGCTTGTCACTCCGCTCTGTTAAGTTGGAGGCATGTCCGTCGGCGTCCTTCTCATCACCCATTCCGGTATCGGCAGCGCACTCGTCGCGGTCGCCAACCGCCTGCTCAACCCCTTGCCGCTGCGCACCGAAGCGCTGGAGGTCCCGTTCGACGCCGACCCCGACGCTCTGCTGCCGCTCGCGAGCGCGGCGCTGCGCCGCGTCGACGACGGCGACGGCGTGCTGGTGTTGACCGATCTCTACGGCGCCTCGCCGAGCAACCTCGCCGCGCGCGTGTCGCGGCTGGGCACGCCGGTGCGGCGCGTGTCGGCCTTGAACCTGCCGATGCTGCTGCGGGTGATGAACTACTCGGAGCTGGAACTGGACCAACTGCCGGCGATCGCCGCCGCCGGCGCCCGCAACGGTGTAATCCTGGATGACGCCTGACCGCATGACGCGACTCGCAACGACGCGTAAGACCATTGCCTGAGGACCCCGACATGATCGAACGCGACCTGACTGTTTCCAACCGACTCGGCCTGCACGCCCGCGCCACCGCCAAACTGGTGCAGGTGCTGTCGGCCTTCCGCAGCAACGCCACGCTGACCGCCAAGGGTCGCGAGGTCAACGCCAAGAGCATCATGGGCGTGATGCTGCTCGCCGCCGGACAAGGCACCCACGTCAAACTGCGCGTCGAGGGCGAGGACGAAACCAATGCCGCCGACGCGGTGATCGCCCTGTTCGACCGTCGTTTCGACGAAGACAGCTGAGCCGGAGGCGCGCATGAGGCAGGAATTCCAGGGGCATGGGGCATCGCGCGGCAGCGCGCTCGGCCGCGCCCGCGTCCGCCTGCCGCATGCGCTGGAAGTCGCCGAGGAACGCATCGGCCACGACCAGGTCGAAGCCGAGCTGGCCCGCCTGCACGTCGCCATCGATACCGTCCGCAACGAAATGCACACCCTGCGCGACCGCCTGCACGGCGCGCTCGCGCACGAGGTCGGCGAGTTCCTCGATCTGCACACCCTGCTGCTCGACGACCCGGAACTGCTGCACGGCCTCGACGAACTGATCCGCAGCGGCCACTACGCCGCCGACTATGCCCTGCGCCTGCAGCGCGACCGCATCGCCTCGGTGTTCGAGGCCATGGACGACGCCTATTTCCGCAGCCGCGTCGACGATATCGACCAGGTGATCGGGCGCATCCATGCGGCGCTGCATCGGCGCGACCACGATACCTCCGGGGTCGCGGGCGAGATTTTGGTCACCGACAACGTCGCCCCGGCCGAACTCGCGCAACTGCAGGCTCAGGGGGTGATGGCGATCGTCACCGCCGCCGGCAGCACCCTGTCGCACAGCGCCATCCTCGCCCGCAGCCTGCACCTGCCGCTGGTGGTCGGCACCGCCCAGGCGCTGCTGAAGATCAACGACGGCGACGCCCTGGTCGTCGACGGCGCCACCGGCACGGTGATCCTCGAACCCAATGCCGAGGACCTGCGCAGCCACCGCACCCGTACCCGCGAACTCGCCCGCGAACGCAAGCAGCTGCATCGCCTGCGCCGCGAGCCGACCCGCACCCTCGACGGCGTCGACATCAAGCTCTACGCCAACGCCGAATCGCGCGAGGACGTGGCCGAGGCGCATTCGCTCGGCGCCGCCGGCGTCGGCCTGTACCGCACCGAGTTCCTGTTCCTGCAGCGCAACGAACTGCCAGACGAAGACGAACAGTTCCGCGTCTATCGCGACGTCGTCCTCGGCATGACCGGACGCATGGTCACCATCCGCACCCTCGACCTCGGCGCCGACAAGGCCGACAAGACCGGCCTGGCCCTGCGCGACGAGCCCAATCCGGCGCTCGGCGTGCGCGGCGTGCGCCTGTCGCTGGCCCGCGACGGCCTGCTCGAAACCCAGTTGCGCGCGATCCTGCGCGCCTCCGGCTACGGCCCGGTGCGGATCCTGGTGCCGATGGTCAGCTCGGCCGAAGAGATGCGCCGCGTGCGCGAGCTGTTGAACCGCGTCGCCGCCGACCTGCGCCGGCAGGGGCAGGAGATCGCCGACGACGTGCCGCTCGGCGCCATGATCGAAGTACCGGCCGCGGCCATCGCACTGCCCGGCTACATCAACACCATCGACTTCCTGTCGATCGGCACCAACGACCTGGTCCAGTACCTGCTCGCGGTCGATCGCAACAACGAAGCGCTGAGCGAGCTCTACACGCCGCTGCATCCGGCGGTGCTGCGGGTGATCCGCGACGTGATCCGCCTGGCCCAGGCGCGCGGCAAGCCGGTCGCGGTGTGCGGCGAAATGGCCGGCGACGCCAACTTCGCGCCGCTGCTGCTGGCCCTGGGGCTGGAGGAATTCAGCCTGCATCCGGCGACCTTGCTGGAATTGCGCCGCGCGATCCGCTCGCTCGACCTGAGCGTGCTGCGCAAACGCGCACCGGCGCTGCTGCGGGCGCGCGACCGCGCCGGCATCGAGGCCTGGCTACGCGGCTGATGCGCCGCCGCGTCGTTCATCTCCAGGCGCCGCAATCACGCCCTCTTCCGACGCAAGGCTGAAAGCTGGGCTTTGTAAGCTGCAGGGGCGATAATCGCCGCATGAACATCTGACCCTCGCCGGCTTCGTGGCCGCGTCCGTCACCCGCCAGGAAGTACCGTATGGCCGAAGCCGTCCGCCACGACAAAACCGCACGTCAGCTGCGCCTGCTCTCCGACGCGCTCGACAGCGGTCGTCTGGGGCCGGTGCGGCGCCTGGTCAACACCCTCTCCCCGGCCGAGATCGGCAACCTGCTCGAATCGCTGCCTCCGGGCAAGCGCGTGGTGGTGTGGGGCTTGGTCGACCCGGAAGACGACGGCGAGGTGCTGGTCCACGTCGGCGAGGAAGTGCGCGAAAGCCTGCTCGCGGACATGGACACCGACGAGATCGTCGCCGCGGTCGAAGACCTCGACATCGACGACTTGGCCGACCTGGTCGAAGACCTGCCCGACACCGTCATCGACGAAGTGCTCAAGTCGATGGACCGCGAGAACCGCGAGCGGCTCGAACAGGTCCTGTCGTATCCGGAAGACACCGCCGGCCGCCTGATGAACCCGGACGTGGTGACGGTGCGCGCCGACACCACCATCGACGTGGTGCTGCGCTACCTGCGCCTGCGCGGCGAACTGCCCGAACACACCGACCACCTCTACGTGGTCAGCCGGCGCCATCAGTACCTCGGCCGCATCGCCCTGGCCGCGCTGCTCACCCACGAGCCCGGCACCGCGATCAACAAGCTGATCGACGACGAACAGCCGGCGATCGACGTCGGCGAAACCGCCGCCGAAGTCGCGCGCCAATTCTCCGACCACGACTGGATCAGCGCCCCGGTCGTCGACGACAACAACATCCTGCTCGGCCGCATCACCATCGACGACGTCGTCGACATCATCCGCGAACAAGCCGAGCACCAGGCCTTGAGCGCGGCCGGCCTGGACGAGGACGAAGACTTGTTCAGCCCGGTCCGGCGCGCATTCCGGCGCCGACTGATCTGGCTGTCGATCAACCTGTGCACGGCCTTCTTGGCCGCCAGCGTGGTCGGCCAGTTCGAGGACAGCATCGCCAAGCTGGTCGCCCTGGCCGCGCTGATGCCGATCGTCGCCGGCATGGGCGGCAACGCCGGCACCCAGGTGCTCGCGCTGATGATCCGCGGCCTCGCCCTCGGCCAAATCGGCGCCTCCAACGTCGGCGTGCTGCTGCGCAAGGAATTGATGGTCGCGTTGATCAACGGCCTGGTGCTCGGCGTCGGCCTTGGCCTGATCGTGTTGGCCTGGTTCCGCCAGCCCGGCCTGTCGCTGGTGATCGGCGCCGCGCTGACCATCAACCTGCTGACCGCCGCCGCGGGCGGCGTGTTGGTGCCGATCACGCTCAAGCGGCTCGGTTTCGACCCGGCCCTCGCCGGCGGCGTGATGCTGACCACCCTCACCGACGTGATGGGCTTCCTGAGCTTCCTCGGCTTGGCGACGCTGATCTTGATTCATTGATCTTGATTCATTGATCCTGATTCATTGATCTTGATTCATTGATCTTGATTCATTGATCTTGATTCATTGATCTTGATTCATTGATCCTGATCCATTGATCGCGCCGCACTGAGCCATCGGGCGCGAGCGGCGACCGCTCGTACCCGGACGAGCGGCCTCGGCGGCGCCGCAACGGCCGACTAAGATCGCCGGCATGTTGCAGGAAGCAGACATCGAACAGGCCGTGGACCTGCAGGCACGCAGCTACGCGCTGCTGAAGTGGATGGCCGAAGGAATCCGGCGCGGCTTCATCGGCTTCGACGCCGCCCATGCCTATGCCCACGATGCACAAGCCGCCGCGGCCTGGATCGAACGCCACTACGCCGACCTGCCGCCGCCGGCGCGCCCGCCGCGCGAACACCTCGCCGCGTTCTGCCGGTTATTCACGACCTATCTCGACGGCGGCCAGCGCCTGGTCCGCGATCCGGGCCAGCGCCTGTACTCGCCGGATGCGCATTGCTTCTGCGAGATGTGCAGCTGGTACATCCACAACGCCTCGCTGAAAGCACGCACGATCTCCAGCGGCGACCGCCGTCGCGCCAACCGTCAGATGCGCCACAGCCTCGACGAGCTGGCGCTGAAGCACGATCGCCTGCTCGAAGACCGCGATGTCGATGTCCTGATGCGTGATGCGGCATTCCGCGAAGCCTTGGCGCTGTATGCCTACACCGAGACCCTGCTGCGCCGCCTGCGCGGCGGCGGCGCCGAGATCGGCGTGCCGCTGGCGCTGTGGCGGCGCTTCGCCTGGACCGAGCAAGGCGCGCCGAAGCGCAAGTTCCGCCTCAGCGTGGCGGCGGTCCTCGATGCATCGGCCTTGCTGCGGCAGCGCCTGGCCGCGCCGGGCTGAAAGTCCCTAATGCGAAGCCGTCGCTGCGCCGCGCTTGAATCGCGTCCGGGCGCGATCGATGATGCGGGCAACCCGCTACGGAGAACGTCGATGCCGCATGGCCGTCCGCTTCGTCTTGCAACCGCCTTGCTGATAGTCGGCTCGCTCGTTCTCGCTGCCGCTTGCACGCCCTCCGCCACCCGACCCGACGCCGCCCCCATGTCCGACACCCGAGCGCACGGCCATTTCGTTTCGCGCCAACTCGAACGCGACGGCATCGTCCACCGTTATCAGGTGTTCCTGCCATCGCGCCGCGCCGGCGGCGAACGGCCGGCCTTGATCATGTTCCTGCACGGCTCGGGCGAGCGCGGCGACGACAACCGCAAGCAAGTCGAGGTCGGGCTCGGGCCGGTGGTCCGTTCGCGCCTCGACGAGTTCCCCGCGATCGTCGTGTTCCCGCAGATGCATACGGACCAAGCCGACCTCGAACGCTTCGGCGACACGGCCTTCGCGATTCTCGATGCGGTGCAGGCCGAGTTCGACGGCGACCCGCAGCGGGTGTTGCTGACCGGTTTGTCGCTCGGCGGTTATGCCAGCTTCGAGCTGGCCCTGATGCAACCCGAGCGCTTTGCCGCGGTGGTGCCGATCTGCGGCGGCTTCGACCCGCCGGAAGCGCAGTTCGTCGCCCGCCGCAAAGCGCTCGGCGGCGTGTCCAGCCACGACGAAGCCGCGCAGAAATTGCGCGGCATTCCGTTCTGGGTCTTCCATGGCGCGAAGGACGACGTGGTGTCGGTGGAAAATTCGCGCCAGATGGTGGCCGCTCTGAAGCGCGCCGGTGCCGAGGTGCGCTATACGGAATTCCCGGAAGCGAAGCACAACAGCTGGGATCCGGCCTATGCGACCGCGGCGCTGTGGCCTTGGTTGTTCGCGCAACGCAGGCCTTGATGGATTCGCATCGTTCGCTGGAGGAAAACAAATCCCCCTCAATCCCCCTTTTGCAAAGGGGGAGGCCTAACGATGGGTGTTGAGTGATGCAGCGAGCTGGTGAGCGGCACCGCTAACGGCGGCCTGCCTGGACATGCACTAAGCAAGGTTGTGCCAGCCGCATAGCGACTAGCCGCCAAGACGACCTTCCCCCTTTGGAAAAGGGGGACCGAGGGGGATTTGCTCTCCCCTTACGCCCGGCGCAACAACCAGCCGCCGCACAACCAGCGAATCAAGCCTTCTTCAAGAACTCGGTCTTCAGCACGAGTCCCTTGACCTTGTCGACGTTGCACTCGATCTCGCCTTCCTCGTCGGTCAGGCGGATGTTCTTGCACAGGGTGCCGCGCTTGAGGGTCACCGAGGTGCCCTTCACTTTCAGGTCCTTGATGAGCAGCACCGAGTCGCCGTCGGCAAGCGGGGTGCCATTGCTGTCTTTCACGATCATGTCGATATCCGGTAAACGGCCGCGCCACGACGGCGCGGCGAAAAACATCAACCCTTGAGCAGGGCCTCGAGCACCGCCATGCGCACGGCGACGCCATTGGCGACCTGGGTCAGGATCAGCGATTGCGGGCCGTCGGCGACCTCGTCGGTGATCTCGACGCCGCGATTCATCGGCCCCGGATGCATCACCACCGCATCGGCCGCGGCGCGCTTCAGGCGCGCCGCGCTCAAACCGTAGTCGCGGTGGTAGTCCTGCAAGGAACTGACCAGGCCTTCTTCCATGCGCTCGCGTTGCAGGCGCAGCATCATCACCGCGTCGACGCCGTCGAGGGCGGCATCGAAGTCCTGGGTCACGGTACAACCGTCGAGGGTCCCGTCATCGGGCAACAGCGAGGCCGGGCCGCAGACGCGGATCTCGCCGGTGCCGAGCGTACGCAGGGCCTGCAAGTCCGAGCGCGCGACGCGCGAATGCTTGACGTCGCCGATCATCGCCACGCGCAGGCCCGAGAAGTCGCGGCCCTTGGCCTGGCGCAGGCTGAGCATGTCGAGCAGCCCCTGGGTCGGGTGCGCGCTGCGGCCGTCGCCGGCGTTGATCAGGCAGGTGCCTTCGCGCGCCTGCCCGGCCAGCGCGGCGACCGCGCCGTCTTCGCGATGGCGGACGATGAAACCGCGCACGCCCATCGCTTCGATGTTCTTGAGGGTGTCGAGCGCGGTTTCGCCCTTGCTGGTCGACGAGGTCGAGGCGTCGAAATTCAACACGTGCGCGCCCAGTTGCTGGGCGGCGAGCTGGAAACTCAAGCGGGTGCGCGTGGAGGGTTCGAAGAACAAGGTGCAGACCGCGATGCCGTCGAGCGCGCGGCGATCGTAATGGCCCTCGGCGAAGGCCTGGGCGCGGATCAGCAGGGCTTCGAGCGTCTCGCGCGAGGCATCGGCCAGGCTCAGCAGATGGCGCGAGCAGGCGACGGTGGAAACAGGGGCGTTCATATGTGCGGAAGCTCGTCGATATCGGTTGCGTCGTCGGGTGAAGCCAGCCAGCGTTCGACGATCACCGCCGCGGCCACCGCATCCAGCGCCTCGGCATCGCGGCGGCGCTTGCGGCCTTCGGCGCGGTCGGCGGCGAAACGGTGCGCGGCCTCGATCGAGCTGGAACGCTCGTCGACCAGCACCACCGGAAGTTTGTAGCGCACCCGCAGTTGCCGGGCGAACTCGATCGCGCGCACGCGCGCCGGCTGGTCGTTGCCTTCCAGCGTCATAGGGTCGCCGACGATGAAACCGTCGGGGCGCCATTCCTTGTGCAGACGATCGATGGTGCCCCAGTCGGGACCGGTGCCATGCACGTCGATGACCGCCAACGCACGGGCGCCGTGGCCGAAGGCGCTGCCGACGGCGACGCCGATGCGGCGCGAACCCACGTCGAACCCAAGTACAGTGCCGTCGCGGCGGATGCTGACGGGCTTGCTCGCCACCGAACTCATGCGTGACCGGCGTAGTCGGCCAGGTGGGCGAAATCGACGCCGATGCGCCCCGCCGCCGCCTGCCAGCGCACATCGAGCGGCAGCTCGAACAGCAGTTCGGCGTCGGCCGGCGCGGTCAGCCAGTCGTTCTCGGTGATCTCGTGCTCGAGCTGGCCCGAACCCCAGCCGGCGCAGCCCAACGCGACGATGGCGTTGTCCGGGCCTTCGCCCTTGGCCATCGCTTCGAGGATGTCGCGCGAGGTGGTCAGGAACAGGTCGTTGCCGATCACCAGGGTCGAGTCCCAGCGGGTGCCGCCGTCGTGCAGCACGAAGCCGCGTTCGGGATGGACCGGGCCGCCGGCCAGCACGACCTGCGAACGCAACGACTCGTCGCCGCCGTCCACGCCCATCTGCCCGAACACTTCGCCGAGCGTGTATTCGGAGGGGCGGTTCACCACGATGCCCATCGCACCGTCGTCGTCGTGCTGGCAGATCAGCGCCACGCTGCGGGAGAAATTGGTATCGGCCAGCGCGGACAGCGCGATCAGGACCTGATTGGCGAGGGGTGTGGGCATCACGGACATGGCCCCATTCTAACCGCCCCGGCGCGAATTCGGACCCGGAAACGCACGGTCCGCGGCCACCCCCGAGGGCCTGCGTCCCGAATCCAAGACATGTGCCGGCCCGCATCCCGGCATGCATCCGACCATACGGTCCGCGGCCCCCTGCCGCTGGATTCCCCCGAGCCCCGGCACCACAATCGGGATCCGCGTCCCACGAGGTTCCCATGTCGGGCTATTGCGACATCGCACCGGGCCACCCGGTCCACGGCCACTACCACGATCACGAATACGGCTATGCGCGGCGCGACGAAGCCGAGCTGTTCGAGCGCCTGATCCTGGAGATCAACCAGGCCGGCCTGAGCTGGGAAACCATCCTGCGCAAGCGCGACGGCTTCCGCCGCGCCTACGGCGGTTTCGACGTCGACACCGTCGCCGGCTACGGCGAGAACGAGCGCCTGCGCCTGCTCGACGACGCCGGCATCATCCGCAACCGGCTCAAGGTCGACGCCGCGATCCATAACGCCCAGGTCGTTCAGGGTCTGCGCGCGAGCCACGGCGGCTTCGCCCAGTGGCTCGACGCCCATCTGCTGCTGGACGGCCGGCCGCGCGACAAGGCCGCGTGGATCAAGCTGTTCAAGCAGACCTTTCGTTTCACCGGCGGCGAGATCACCAACGAATTCCTGATGAGCCTGGGCTACCTGCCCGGGGCCCATCGCGAAGATTGCCCGGCCTATCGACGCATCGAGCAGCAAGGGCCCTACTGGCAGCAAGCGCAGGCGCAGGCCAGCGCGCCGCCGGCTGGGCCCAAGGCGGCGCCCAAGCCGGCCGCGAAAAAAACGGCGGCAAAAAAGGCCGTCACGAAAAAAACGGCCGCGAAGAAGACCGCAAGCAAAGCGCCGGCGCGCAAACCACGCCAGACCCGCTGAACCGAACGTCATGGATGGCAGCGCCGTACCCGCCTTAGCAGGCCGGCTGGCACCGCCACAACGACCCAGGCCATCGATCAAGGACAGAACATGAGCACGGCCCCCGCACTGCCCCGCTCCACCCGCGGCTTCATCGTCGCCATCGCCCTGCTGCAAGGTCTGTTGCTGTACCTGGCGCGCAGCGGCCACGTCCTCGATGGCCATAGCGCGCAGATCTGCTGGTACGCCCTGGTGCTGTCGGTGCCGAGCGCGATGATCCTGTCGGTGCAGGAGTTGCGCGACCGCCGCTTCTGGCAGCAGAGCCTTGGTCTGGCCGCGATCTACGCCGTGCTGGCCGCGTGGGCCGGCTGGAGCGTCACCGGTGCGCCGCAGATCAAGGCCGGCGCGGTGCTGTGGCCGTTCGGTGCGAGCGTGGCGATCGCCTTGTTCATCGCCCTGCCCTACCTGCAATGCCGGATCGCGCATCGGCGCTGGAGCGCGCCCTACCCGGACCTGTTCGAGTACGGCTGGCAGAACGCCTTGACCCTGATCCTGACCGGCGTCTTCGTCGGCATCAGCTGGGGCGTGCTGGCCCTGTGCGCGGTGTTGTTCGAGCTGATCGGCATCAAGTTCTTCGGCGACCTGTTCTCGGACCCGCGTTTCGCCTATCTGGCCACCGGCACCATGGTCGGCCTGGGCATCCTGGTCGGGCGCACCCAGCAGCGGCCGGTGCAGGTCGCGCGCCAGATACTGTTCGCGATCTTCAAGGGCCTGTTGCCGCTGCTGTCGCTGATCGCGGTGCTGTTCGTCGTCAGCCTGCCGTTCACCGGTCTCGACGCGCTGTGGCGCACCCGCTCGGCGACGTTGATCCTGATGTGCCTGATCGCCCTGCTGGTGCTGTTCGTCAACGCGGTCTACCAGGACGGCGAAGGCGAACCGCCCTACCCGGCGTGGCTGCGGCGCATCGTCGAGGCCGCCCTGCTGAGCTTGCCGATCTACGCCGCACTAGGCCTGTACGCGCTGGGCCTGCGCATCGCCCAGCACGGCTGGACCGGCGACCGTTTCTGGGCCCTGGTCGCTTCCTTGCTGCTGAGCGCTTATGCCTTCGGCTACGCCTGGGCCGCGCTGCGGCCGCGCCAAGGCTGGTTGCGCCCGCTGATGCGGGTCAACGTCATCGTTTCATTGGTCGCGTTGGCATTCGCGATCGCCGCCAACTCCTGGCTGCTGGACCCGCACCGGCTCAGCGTCGGCGACCAACTCGCGCGCCTGCACGACGACCGCATCGCCGCGGAAGATTTCGACCTCAGGCACCTGCGCTTCTATAGCGGCCGCCGCGGCTACGAAGCCTTGCTGGCCCTGCGCAGGGATCCCAAGTTCGCCACCGCTGCCGAGAAAGCCGAACTCGAACGCGTCATCAAACTCGACACCCCCTGGGATTACCTGGCCAACCGCTCCGACAAGTCGCCGAACACACTCGCTGCGGTGCGCGAACACATCAAACCCGCACCCGGCGCCGACACACCGGACCCGGCCTGGCTGCAGATCGTGCTCGACGGAAAGCTGTTCACGCCCGATTGCCTCAGCGAACACGCCGAATGTCTGCTGTTCACGCCCGACCTCGACCGCGACGGCCGCAACGACTACCTGCTGTGCAACACCAACCGATACGGCGCCAGCTGTTTCGTCTACGCCTTCGAGAACGGAGCCTGGATCAAGATCGGCAGCAGCTATCTCGGCGACCGCTTCGAAGCGATCCAACCGGCCCTGCGCAAAGGCGACGTCCGCCCGGTGCCCCGCCGTTGGGCTGATTATCAGTTCGGCGAGGGCGGCGAGGTGATTCGGCTGGAGCTTGAGCGGGTGGAGCGGGCGAAGGCGGCTGCGCCGGCCACGGCTACGAAACCTGAGTAGCCCAACTGCGCCTGATCGCCGCTCCCTTGTAGGAGCGGCGTCAGCCCCCTCCTTAAGAATCCTCTTATTTCTTTCTTGATTTTTTGCATAGCCATTCGGAAATTACAAACAAACCAAAGAATAAGAAAAACGCCCAGCGCCAATAGGGAAACCCCCAACCTCCAGCAACAATGGAGCCGAAAATTCCAGCGCACAACAATATCAAACGCAGAAGTCGACTCACTCTTATCGTTCCAGTCAAGGAATACGTAGGGAATTCGGCTTGCCCGGCGACTTCATACCGAAACGTTGACATAGATCCACAGGAAGCAACGCTTCAAGATATGTTTCTAACAACAAATTAGACAAAAAGCCCCCGACGCCAGACAAAGTCACTCCCGTTCCACCAGTACCTGCACCGATTAGGCCCCCAACCAAACAGCCTGTTGCACACGCCTTAAGCGCCGAACAAGGATCGGGCGTACATTCCGAGCTGCATTGATTCAATGAGTCGCGCCCTATATCCCGTCTTTGCCAAACTCCTTTTGCAACACACTTAGTGAAGTCGCCGACCACAGCCCCCACACAGCCAGAAATACATCCAGCTACAAGCCCCTCAAGCATTGCAGTAGCCACAAGGTGAGGACTCAAACCGAGTCGGTCCATGTATTCCAAGGGCTTTGCGTTCGCGTACACAAATGTCCCTAACCCGCCTGCTTGGCCGATCGGGTCACTCTGCACATAACGACCAGT
This sequence comes from Lysobacter antibioticus, assembly GCF_000731095.1. Taxonomy (GTDB): domain Bacteria; phylum Pseudomonadota; class Gammaproteobacteria; order Xanthomonadales; family Xanthomonadaceae; genus Lysobacter; species Lysobacter antibioticus_B. The sequence continues at coordinate 37,546 of NZ_JMTZ01000013.1, forward strand.
AGTCGCATCATAATTCCGGAAGTAGTTGTAGTTCAGCCCCGTAGCCGCGTCAAAGCTCTGCCCCAGAAACCGCATATCGAACACGAACGCGATGCCGTCCTGATCCGGGTCCTGGTTCGGCGGGTTGTTGCCGAAGGCTTCGCTCTTTGCGTCCCAGGACCAGACCGCGAGGTTGCGACTCGGGTCGATCACCACTCGCGGGGTGCCCAGGTGGTCGGGCTGCACGTAACGCAGGGTCTGCGCGACGCCGGCGCCGACCACCAGACCGACTGGGGCATCGCCCAGCCAGATGGCCTGTTGCTTGGTCGCACCGTTGGCGTCGTAGTCACCGAGCCAATGGCCGGCTTCATCGTACAAGGTATAACCAGTGATCACGCCGGTCGCGTTATCGGCACGCGAGACCAACTGACCTTTGGCGTTGTAGCGGTAGCTGGTCTTGACCACGCCGGCCTGCTTGACCTGGCTCATGCGGTCATTGGCGTTGTAGACGAACTCCCTGGCCGTGTCGCCGATGCTGGTGGTGTTGCCGACCGCATCAAAACTGCGACTGACGCCGCCGACATTGCTCAGGCGATGGCTAGTGCTCGGATAGCTGTAGTCGGTAGTGATACCCGCATGCAGCAGACTGGTGCGGTTACCGGTCGCGTCATAGCCATAGGTCTCCAATGGCGTGCCGGTGGGGCCATCGCGGGTGACCTTCAGCCGGCCTAGGGCGTCGTAGTCGTACTGAGCCAGGGCAGCGCTTTGCAAGCCATCCTTGAGCTGGGTCAACTCACCGACTTCGTTGTAGCCGTACGACAGCGACAAACCACCGCTGGCTGCATCGAAGATCGATTTCGGTCGGTAATCCTGGTCGTAAGTCCGCTGCAGATTGCGGCCATTCCCATAAGTCCACCCAGCGACGGGGCCGAACGGCTTGTAACTGGCATTGTTGAGCAACACGCTGCGCACGCCGCCGGCCGGCGTCACGCCAATTTCGGTGACCCGCCCCTGGTTGTCGCGGACGTAATCGGCGACTGCGCCATCGGGATAGGTCAGAGCTTGCAGTTGCCCTGCCAAAGTGTAGGCATAGCGCAAGGTGAAGCTCTGGCTGTCGACCGACTGCACTTTGCGCACGACTCGACCGAAGCGGTCGTAGCAGTATTTCAGTTCCGTACCTTCGGTACGCATTGCAATTACCCGACCGACTGCGAAGGTTTCTCCGGCGGCACAAACTGAGTTGACGGTGTCGTAGTCGTACTCGACATCGGCGTTGCCGCTGCCGTAGGACACGGTCTTCGGGCGTCCTACGGCGTCATATGTATAGACGTGCGGATTCGCGTCGTTGGCGTCCTGCTTGGTCGCCACCTGGCCGGCTGCGTTGTAGCTGAAGTTCGTGACGCCCGTGTCCGGACTCGACAGTTGCACCTGGTCGCCCAGGCCGTTGTAGCTGTAAGTGGTGCTCAGGCCCTTGGGATCGGTGACCTGGGTCACCCGGTCGAGTGCGTCGTACTTGTATTCGATCTTGGCATTGATGCCGCCGACGTCCTGCAGGGTCTTGGCCAAGCGATCGAGCGGATCGTAGTCGTTGTCGGTCTTGCGGCCGAGCGCATCGGTGGTGATATCGCCGTTGCCGTTGGCGTCGTAGCTGAAGCCGGTGGCGTGGCCCTGCGCGGTCTTGGCGGTCTTGAGCTGGCCCAACTGGTTGTAGACGCGCGACAGGGTCCGCATCAGCGCCCCGTTGCTGTCGTTCGTGTCTTCCTTGGTCCGGTTGCCCGCACTATCGAGCGTGTAATGGATGCGGTTGCCGGCGTTGTCGTAGATGTCGGTCAGGCGATGCGCCGCGTCGTATTCGTAACGCACGAACATGCCGTCGGGCTGGATGACTTTCTTGACCTGTCCGATCAGGTCGTACTCCATGCGGGTGATGGCGTCGTCGGCTTCCGAGCCATTATTGGCGCCGCGCACCTTGCGTGCCGCCAACCAACCGCGCGGTGTGTATTCCAGGTCGGTCACGACGCCGTTCGCGTCCTTGCTGGACAGCGCGCGACCGGCGACGTCGTAACGCAGGAATTCGGTGGCGTGGCCGAGCGCGTCGGTGATCTTCCACAGGTCGCCCTTGCGGTAGGCGCAGGTTGCGGGCGATGTGGCGCAAGTCGGGTCGTCGCTGGCGTAGTACGAATAACTGGATACGTCAGCCACATCCGTGCGCGGCCCATCGATGGCCTTGACCGCGCCGAGCACTGGGCAGTTTCCGCCTGCGGCGACATCGGCTGCCTCGCAGTAGGTCGTGGTCGTGGTGCGCTCGGCGTTCGTGACGGGATCGACCTGGGTCGAGGTCACGACTTGGCCGCGGTCGTTATGGGTCCACTTGGATTTGGCGACCAGGGCATTGGTGTTATCCAATACTCGGCGCTCGGTGGGCAGCGCGTAGTTGGGCCTCCAGTCCGTTTGCGTCGTCCGAGTGAACGCCGTGGTACCGCCGCCTGTCGTTAGCCCCGCCTTGCTGCTGATCTCGTGGAAATGGTCGTAGGTGAACTGGGTACGGACGTTGCGCGCATCCTGACTCCATTGCCGCCGATTATTCGAGTAGAACGCCGTACTCGCCCCCGCCAACGATCCATCGGTTACGGACATCGCGATCTTCGTCGGTTGACGAAACGCTTCCGTCGAGAATGTATAAGCCTTGGTCGAGCCGGTAGGAAGAGTGACCGTAGCTCCGCCGGCTGCGTCGTAGGTCAAGGTGACCTTGCCTGCACCACCCGCATGATCGCTGATCGTCACCCGACCCAGATCGTCGTAGTCGTAGGTCGCGTAACGCTGACCGTTTTCGTCAATAACACCGGTCAAATGATGGGGAAAGAGCGCCCCATTGCAACCGGGCACCACACTGCCGTTGGCCGCACGACATAGGTGCGCAACCTCGGCATAAAGGTACTCGCGCCCTTCACCAGCGCTTGCACCCGCCTTACTGGCATGCGTAAGGCGCCCGACACTGTCGTATACGTAATCTACGAGGACAGCCCCGTCGGCGGTCACTCGTGCCAGACGAATACCGTTGTCACCAACTCGCGGCGTCATCGCAGCCAGATAAGCGAAGTTGAGAGTTCGGCCCGAGAGGCTGCGAACCCTGAGCAGATCGCCATCAGCCAGGCACGCGCCCGATTGCACATCGGCGCTGGTGCAGTAATCAACATAAAAAGCCCGACCAGATCGATCGAAGCTGGCCAATCGCCCCTTATCGTCGAACCACTTCAATTCCTCCGACGCCATGGAAATCCGCCAACGCCCACGCAGAGCCGCAACCTCGTCTGATTCCTTGACGACAACAACGCCCGGGCGATTGGCGGACCCATAGGAAGATGTCGTTGAATTCCAAGTCAGATACTCGAAGTAACCATCGGAGGTAATCCAGGCTTCCGGCCACCCGCCAACCATTAACAGGCGCGTAGAGAATGAGTGCGCCCAGTTATCGGTCAAGCCCGATTGCAAAGACAAATCCCGAATGGAGTTATACGCGCGCGCAAAATCGCCGCCCTCCCAATCGAAATCGGTCTCGCGATACTCCTTGTTGCCGGTTGCCGCGACGGCAGGATTGCCGTCCTTGCAGCAAGAATTGTATTGCCCGGACTTCTTGGTGATAGTCGCGCGCGCTGTGTTATGGCAAACGATCGGCCACTTTGGATGTTCGGTCGTCGTGTGGTCGCCGAGCGCGGCAAACAGAGGCGGGCAGCGGTACCAATCGACGCGATCGATAGACCAATAGTGCGTCACCGTCGGTGTGAGCTGAAGATTGAATATGCGTCGTCCCTCGCCGACGATATTTCTATATACGTAAAGATAACCGCCAGAGGGATGCACCGTCCATTGCTGCGGCGTAGAAAGATCATAACTGCCGGTATAGAAACCAGGCGGATACGAATCGCCATAGGCCGATGAACGCCGAATTCTCTCGGCCATCGAAGCCTCGTCGTCGCACCATGTCGAACCATCCGGCGCTACCACACCAGGCACCTTGGTATCGCACCGTACGCTTCCCAGTGGCGAACCTGCCTTATAAAAATCGCCTACGAATGCAGCTATGGCCTGTCTCGGCACTTTGTAGGAATAAAGAAGCGAACCGGCACCGGGCATCTCCTGGGGCGCGCGCTCAAGCAAAGCATTGCCAATGGGCACGCTCGGCTCGGTCCTGATATAGCTTTCAGCTTCACCCAGGGTGTTGAAACACGCCGTCTCCTGCCCTGGCATATAGCGCGTGGCGCAGTACTGGTCCGCAGCAAGCGAAACACGGGGAAGCAGCAGGATCGCCAACGTCGCGCAGACGAGGGATACGAAGCGGAGCAATGCGCTATGCGCCATGACAGGTCATCCGATGAAGAGAGCCGCGGGGCGGCTGGAACGTCCTTGGTCCTGTGCAATCGATGGCGATGCCGGCGAGTACGTGAAAGCGACCGAGTCGGGCTTTTGCCCGTGGCGATGATCACGCTTGGCGATCTCAGGTTTCAAGACGCGCGCGCTGCAATTCGCCGATTTGTGAATTCAAGCAGCCAAAAGCACATAGACCGCAAACAAAAAACCCGGCCGAAGCCGGGTTCTTCATTTCTGACGATGTCGCCGATGCCTTAGCGCACTTCGGCCACTTCGACGCCGTCCATGCCTTGCGACAAGGTGCGCGCGTCGCCGCCCTGGGCGAGCTTGATGCGCAGACGCACTTCGTTCTGCGAGTCGGCGTAGCGCAGGGCGTCTTCGTAGCCGATTTCGCCGGCCTGGTAGAGCTCGAACAAGGCCTGGTCGAAGGTCTTCATGCCGAGCTGCACGGATTCCTTCATCAGCTCCTTGAGCTTGTGGATCTCGCCGTCGCGGATGTAGTCCTGGGCCAGTGGGGTGCCGAGCAGGATTTCCATGGCGACACGGCGGCCCTTGCCGTCCGGGGTCGGGATCAGCTGCTGGGCGACCACGCCCTTGAGGTTCAGCGACAAGTCCATCAGCAGCTGGTCGCGGCGGTCTTCGGGGAAGAAGTTGATGATGCGGTCCATCGCCTGGTTGGCGTTGTTGGCGTGCAGCGTGCACAGCACCAGGTGGCCGGTTTCGGCGAAGGCGATGGCGTGGTCCATGCCTTCGCGGGTGCGCACCTCGCCGATCATGATCACGTCCGGCGCCTGGCGCAGGGTGTTCTTGAGCGCGTTCTCCCAGCTGTCGGTGTCGATGCCGACTTCGCGCTGGGTGATGATGCAGCCTTCGTGGCGGTGGACGAATTCGATCGGGTCTTCGATGGTGATGATGTGGCCGGTCGAGTTCTGGTTGCGGTAGCCGATCATCGCCGCGAGCGAAGTCGACTTACCGGTACCGGTCGCGCCGACGAAGATGATGATGCCGCGCTTGGTCATCGCCAGCGTCTTGATGATCGGCGGCAGATTCAGCTCTTCGACGGTCGGGATCTTGGTCTCGATGCGGCGCAGGACCATGCCGACCTGGTTGCGCTGGTAGAAGCAGCTCACGCGGAAGCGGCCGACGCCGGTCACGCCGATGGCGAAGTTGCACTCGTGGGTCTTTTCGAACTCTTCGCGCTGCTGCGGGCTCATCACGTTGAGCACCAGATCGCGGCTCTGCTGCGGCGTCAGCGGGTTCTGGGTGATCGGGCTGATCTTGCCGTGGACCTTCATCGACGGCGGCATGCCCGAGGTGATGAACAAGTCCGAGGCGCGCTGGTGCGCCATCAGCTTGAGGAACGAGGTGAAGTCGATGGCGCCGGTAGCGGGGCTGGCCGGGCCGGCCGGATTCGGATTGGCTGGGTTGTTCATGGGGCTACCTCCTCGGGAGGTCTGGAACTAGGGGAAGTCGTGCGCAAGCGGCGATCGGCGCGATGCGGAGGCCGGCGAAGCGGGAAACTTCGCCGGCGGGCGCATCAGTCGAACAAACGCTTGTCCTTCGCGTACTCGCGCGCCTGCGGCCGCAGGATCATGCCGCGCTTGACGAGGTCTTGCAGGTGCTGGTCGAGCGTCATCATGCCGTGGCTCTGGCCGGTCTGGATCGCCGAGTACATCTGCGCGACCTTGTCTTCGCGGATCAGGTTACGGATGGCGGGGATGCCGACCATGATCTCCCACGCCGCGGTACGACCGCCGCCGACCTTCTTGAGCAGGGCCTGCGAGATCACCGCGCGCAAGGACTCCGACAGCATCGAACGCACCATCGGCTTTTCGCCGGCCGGGAACACGTCGATGATGCGGTCGACGGTCTTGGCCGCCGACGAGGTATGCAGGGTGCCGAACACCAAGTGGCCGGTCTCGGCCGCGGTCAGCGCCAGGCGGATGGTTTCCAGGTCGCGCAACTCGCCGACCAGGATGTAGTCGGGGTCTTCGCGCAAGGCCGAACGCAGGGCCTCGTTGAAGCCGTGGGTGTCGCGGTGGACTTCGCGCTGGTTGATCAGGCACTTCTGCGAGGTGTGCACGAACTCGATCGGGTCTTCGACCGACAGGATGTGCGCGTACTCGTTCTTGTTGATGTGGTCGATCATCGCCGCGAGCGTGGTCGACTTGCCCGAACCGGTCGGGCCGGTCACCAGGATCAGACCCTGCGGCTGCTCGATCAGCTGGCGGAAGATCGGCGGGCAGCCGAGGTCTTCCAGCGACAGCACTTCCGACGGAATGGTACGGAACACCGCACCGGCGCCGCGGTTCTGATTGAAGGCGTTGACGCGGAAACGCGCCAGGCCGGGAATCTCGAACGAGAAGTCGACCTCGAGGAATTCTTCGAAGTCGCGGCGCTGCTTGTCCGACATGATGTCGTAGACGAGCGCATGGACCTGTTTGTGGTCCAGGGCCGGGATGTTGATGCGGCGTACGTCGCCGTCGACCCGGATCATCGGCGGCAGACCTGCCGACAGATGAAGATCGGATGCTTTGTTCTTGACCGAAAACGCCAGAAGTTCGGCGATATCCATGCGTGCTCCCCGCACTGCAGGGACCCGTCAACCGGGTCCGTGAAAAGCCAGCCTCAAGGGCTTGATTGCAACTTCAAGCTGGAACCAAACCACCCCTGCGAGGCAGTATAGCCCCCTCACGGCATGTCCGATCCAGCCCTTTCACTACAGGATTCCCCTCGTGCACGAGCACGTCCTGCACGACATCTTGCATCAGTTGACGCATACGGCGCATGACGCCGGAAGGCCGGTACCTCGATTGCTTGCGGTCAGTAAGACCTGGGATGAGACGGCGGTCGCGAATCTGGCGCTGAAAGGGCAAACCGCGTTCGGCGAGAACTACGTTCAGGAGGCCCTGGCCAAGCAAACCGCGATGGCCGGGACCGCCGCGGCCGGGCTGGCGCTGGAGTGGCACCTGATCGGCCACCTGCAGTCGAACAAGGCCGCCGAGGCCGCCACGCGCTTCGATTGGGTCCAGACCGTCGACCGCCTGAAGCTGGTGACCGCCCTGGCCCGGTACCGACGCGCCGACCAGGCCGCGCTCAACGTATTGATTCAAGTGAATATCGACGACGAAGCCAGCAAGCACGGCTGCCGTCCCGAGGAAGTGGAAGCGCTGGCGACGGCCATCGCCGCCGAGCCGCGGCTGTGCCTGCGCGGGCTGATGGTGATCCCGGCGCCGCACGGCGAGCCGGAACTGCTGCGCCCCGCGTTCCGGCGCAGCAAGCAGTTGTTCGACTCGCTCACTCAAACTCACCGCAGCGTCGACACCTTGTCGATGGGCATGAGCGACGACTACGCGGTGGCGATCGCCGAGGGCTCGACCATGGTCCGGATCGGCACCGCCCTGTTCGGCGCGCGGACCAAACCGCAGACCTGACCTCCCCGGTGCCTGGGTGCCTGGGTGCCTGGGTGCCCAGACGGACACTGCGGACACTGCGAGCGCGGCGGACGCCGCCGACGCCGGTTGTTATCCTGCGCTCCGGTTTTCCGCAGTGGTCGAACATGTCCGAATCCGCTTCCCTCCCCTCCGGGTCGATCGCCTTCATCGGCGGCGGCAACATGGCGCGCAGCCTGATCGGCGGCCTGGTCGCCCGCGGCGTCGCCGCAAGCGACATCCGCGTCGCCGAACCCGTCCAGGCCCTGCGCGAAGCACTGCAGCGCGACTTCGGCGTGCAGTGCTTCGACGACGCCAGCGTCGCGGCCGAGGGTGCATCGCTGTGGTTGCTCGCGGTCAAACCGCAGGTCATGCGCGAGGTCTGCGCGAGCCTCGCGGCGCAGGCCGCGGCGCAACGCCCGCTGGCGATTTCGATCGCCGCCGGCATCACCGCCGGCCAGCTCGACCGTTGGCTCGGCGGTGGCGCCGCGGTCGTGCGGGCGATGCCGAACACCCCCGCCCTGCTCGGCGCCGGCATCACGGGGCTGTACGCCAATGCCGCCGCGGCTCCGCGTTTCGATCAGGCGGCGAGCCTGCTCGATGCAGTCGGGCCGACCGTGCGCATCGACGAGGAAGCGCAGATGGATGCGGTGACCGCGGTCTCCGGCAGCGGCCCGGCCTACGTGTTCCTGCTCGCCGAAGCGATGCAGCAGGCCGGCCAGGCCCAAGGGCTGAGCGCCGAGGCGGCGCGCGCCCTGGTCCGGCAGACCCTGCTCGGCGCGGCGACCATGCTGACCCATAGCGACGACCCGGCCGAAGTGCTGCGCGCACGCGTGACCTCGCCGGGCGGCACCACGCAGGCCGCGATCGAGACCTTCGAGGCCGGCGGTTTCCGCTCCCTGGTCGACCGCGCGATCGCTGCGGCGACCGAGCGCGGCCGCCAGTTGTCGGCGGCGAACGAATGAACGGCTTCGCAGGCAAGGCCGCGGCGGGATTGATGCTGGCGCTGCTCGCCGGCTGCGGCGGCGAGGGCCCGGCGCCGGCGCAGAACCCGAATGCCGCGCGCAGCGAAGAAGTGGTGCGCATCGGCGACATCAGCGTGCGCGCCAGCGCCATCCAGGCCAAGCAATTGTCGCCGGCGATCGCGCAACGCTACGGCGCCAGCCACGACGAACGCACAGTGCTGGTGGTGGTGTCGCTGCGCAAGGGCGACGATGCGACCTCGGTGTCGGTGCCGGCGAAAGTCACGGTGACCAGCGTCGACCTGCTCGGCCGCAAGCAGGCCCTGAGCATGCGCGAGATGCGCGACGGCGACCTGCTCGACTACGTCGGCGTGGTCGCGATCTCGCCGCCGGACACCTTGCGCTTCGACGTCAAGGCAGTCGGCGAACAGGGGCAGCGCTATACCTTGCAGTTCAATCGGGATTTTTTCTGAGGTTGTCGGTCGCACATCCATTCACCCCGCTTTCGCCGGGATGACGAGCAAGGGCGATGGACGTTTGGATGTAGCGGGTCGTTGCGCAGCGCAGTCGTTGACCATGGCGGTCGCGGCTCGTGACCGCAGGAAATCCAGTAGGACGCCGCTCCTACCCTTTGGCGACGTGGCGGGGGTAGGAGCGGCGCGAGCCGCGACCACGACACTACGACCGCCGACGCAAGCTCTATGGCCCCGGCAACAACCCATTGCGCGTCAACACATCGACGCGGCGGCGTTCGTTGGCGTCGAACCCCTGCAATAGCGAAGCCATGCGCTGCCGGCGCTGGCTGTCGCTGAGCGCGGTATCGGCCAGCACGCGTCGGCGCTGCGCGGCATAGCGGCGCAAGCGCTCCTGCCATTGCGTCTTGCGCGCATCCAGAGCGGCCAGGCGCTGCGCGGCCTCGCGCCCGAACAAGGCTTCGCGTTCGGCGTAACGCGTGGCGGCGTCGACCTGGCGCAGTTCGAAATCGCGGCTTTGCCGCACGGCGCTGTCGAGTTCGAGGCTTTGCGCCTGCAAGGTCTGGCGTTGCGGGTCCAGCGCATCCAGTTCGGCCAGGCGCCTTGCGCGCGTGGCCTCGTCGAGGCTGCGATCGGCTAACAACCTGCGCCGAGTAAGCGCATCGTCGTAGGCACGCTCTTCCTCGCCATACCAGGCCTGCGCGAGTTCGGCGCCGAGGCGTTCGCGGCGCAGCGAACGCACCCGCGCCACTGCGGCCGTCATGTCGCGGGCCTCGTGTCCGGCTACGACCGAGTCGCGCTCCAGGGCGACATAGGCATCGAACCAGGCCAGCACCGTCGCCAAGGCATCGGCGGCCAGCCGCGGCTGCAGATGCGCGATCAAGGCGACGCGGATCGCTTCCGGCGATTGCTCGCCGATGCGGCTGAGGAAGTAATCGAACAAGCGCCGCAACTCGCGATCCGGCTGCGGCCGTCCCTGCGCGTCGACGCGCACAGCGCCGTCGACGTCGGTGTCGCGCAGGGAGTCGGACGGCGACGATGCCGTCGTGCCCGTCGCCGGGCCGCCCGCAGAGGCCACAACGATCGATGGCGGATCGATGTCGCGCACCGCGGTCACCGCCGAGGTGGTGATCGCCGACCCGCGGTCGCGGCTCGACAGCCACCACCCGCCCGCGAGCATCGCGGCGAAGGCACACGCCGCCGCGAGCATGCCCGGCACCGGCCGCATCGCTTACAGACCGGCGTTCTTGAGGCGGTTGACCTGACTGCGATAAACGCTGGTCGGGCTGGAACTGAAGAGGCCGCGCAGGCCGGCGATCTGGTTGACCTCGTCGAGATGGTTCCAAGCGTAGTCGTCGCGGATCACCTGGCCCCAATGCGAGGAGCAGCGCCCGACCAGGCCGTCGTTGGCTTCGCCGCCGAACAACAGGCCGCCGGCGACCATGGCCACGTCGGAGGCATCGAGCAGGTGGGTGCCGCGCGAGGTGCCGCCGAGCGAGTAATAGCGAATGCCGTTGACGCTTGCGGCGCCGGAACCGCAGGCGGTGGTCGGCGCGCCCTGCGGGTAGCGCGCGTTGAACCGCGCCGAACCGGCGCTTTCCAGCGCGGCCAAGGCGGCCAGCGAATCCTGGGTGTCGTCGCTGCCCGACAACAGGCCGATCAGGCCGGCGAAGGCGTTGGCGAACGAGGCCACCAGAGGCCGCAGCGGCGAGCCTTCCGGCAGGGTCGTGCCGACGAAATCGGCGACCTTGCTGCCGGCATGCGGCGAACCGACCGACGTCATCGACGCGACCAGGTCGGGACGCACCGCCGCGACATAGCGCGCGGTCGGGCCGCCCTGGCTGTGGCCGATCAGATTGAACTTGCCGTAGCCGTGCAGGGCCTGCAGGTGTTCGAGCTGGTCGATCAAGGCTTCGCCGCGGACTTCGTTGGATTGGGTCGCGGCCACTTGAGCGACGTGCACGCGGGCGCCACCGGCGCGCAGGGCCTCGGGTATGCCGAACCAGTAACCGTAGACGCCGCCGATCGCGTCGAAACCGAACAAGCCGTGCACCAGCACCACCGGGTAGCGGGTCCGGGTGTAATCGTCGGCCGATGCCGGGAACACGCCGGCCAACAGCAGACAGGCCAGCAGCAGCGGTGCGCGCAACAGGCGCCGGTAATGAAGTCGCGACATGATCCCTCCGATCGTGGGTGGACGTCGGCAGGCACCGACGGCCCGACTGTACGAAGCGGTATGGTCAACACACGCCGCGCTGCACCATACGGCGACGAACTGTGATCCCGCCGTGCGATTCCGCCGTTTACCCCGCCTGGAAGGGCCTGCGATTGCTGCGCTGCACCCAAATCTGCGCCGAGTCGCCCTGCCGCCGGCCATGGGCCCCTCGCCGCGGATCGCCGGCTTGGCCGACAATCCCCGCTTCGTCGTCAGCATCGGAACCCCATGGGCCCGCAACGCATTGTCTGCCTCACCGAAGAGCCCACCGAAACCCTGTACCTGCTCGGCGAACAACACCGGATCGTCGGTATCAGCGGGTTCACCGTGCGGCCGGCGATCGCGCGCAAGGAAAAACCCAAGGTCAGCGCCTTCACCAGCGCCAAGATCGGCGAGATCCTCAAGCTGCAGCCCGACTTCGTGGTCGGCTTCTCCGACATCCAGGCCGAGATCGCCAGCGAGCTGATCAAGCACGGCATCGAAGTCTGGATCAGCAATCACCGCAGCGTCGCCGGCATCCTCGACTACATCCGCCGCCTCGGCGCCCTGGTCGGCGCCGGCGACCGCGCCGATGCCCTGGCCAACGAATACGAGCGGCGCATCGCCGAGGCGCAGGCGCGCGCCGCGGCGATGCCGCGCCGGCCGCGGGTGTACTTCGAGGAATGGGACACGCCGCCGATCACCGGCATCCGCTGGGTCTCCGAGTTGGTCGGCATCGCCGGCGGCGACGACGTCTTTCCCGAACGCGCGGCGATGTCGCTGGCGCGCGACCGTATCCTGGCCGACCCGCTCGAAGTGGTGCGGCGCGCGCCGGACCTGATCCTCGGCAGTTGGTGCGGCAAGAAATTCCGCCCCGAACAGGTGGCGGCGCGCGAGGGCTGGGACGCGATCCCGGCGGTGCGCGACGGCGAACTGCACGAGATCAAGTCGCCGATCATCCTGCAGCCCGGCCCGGCCGCGCTGACCGCGGGCTTGGACGCCCTGAGCGGCATCATCCAGGCTTGGTCGGCCAAACAGCGCTGACACCGCTGAGCGCGCGCCGAACGCGCGTTTGCACCGCGGCGCGGGCGATGCGAAGGTGCCGGCCATGGCCGAACCCATCCGCATCGTCTATGCCCGCGAACCGACGATCGAGGTCGCCGAGTTCCGGCAGGTGCTCGAACGTTCCGGCCTCGGCAGCATCCGTCCGGTCGCCGACGAGCCGCGTCTGCAGGCGATGCTGTCGGCCGCGAACCTGATCGTCACCGCGCGCCTGGACCGGGCCGATGCGACCTTGGTCGGCGTGGCCCGCTGCGTCACCGATTTTTCCTGGTGCTGTTATCTGTCGGAACTGGCGGTGTCGGCTTCGGCGCAGGGGCTCGGCATCGGCAAAGGCCTGCTCGACGAAGTCCGCCGTCAAGTCGGACCCAGCGTCAGCGTGATCCTGGCTTCGGTGCCGGACGCGGTCGGTTTCTACGAACGCGCCGGCATGGCGCGGATGCAGGACACCTTCTGGTACAAGCGCGAGCACTGATGCGCGTGGCGCGAGCCCGCCGCGCGCATCGCAGCGGCGAGCGTCACGGATACAGCATCCGCTTGTTCCAGTCGCCGGCGCGGTCGCATTCGTAGGACCAGCGCTCGTGCAGGCGGAAGTCGGCGCCGTACCAGAACTCGATCTTCTCGGCGCGCACGCGCAGGCCGGTCCAACGCGGCGGACGCGGCACGTCGCGGCCCTCGAACTGCAGTTCGGTCTGGGCCAGACGTTGCTCGAACGTCTGGCGGTCGGCCAAGGTTTCGGACTGCTTCGAGGCCCAGGCGCCGAGCTGGCTGCCGCGTGCGCGGGTGGCGAAATAAGCATCGGCCTCGGCATCGCCGACCACTTCCACCGCGCCCTCGATGCGCACCTGCACGCCGTGGCGCACGCGCGGCCAATGGAACAACAGCGCCGCATGCGGGTTGGCCTGCAATTCGCGACCCTTGCGCCCGTCGAGGTGGGTGTAGAAGACGAAACCGCGCGCGTCGTGGGCCTTCAGCAGCACGGTGCGCGCCGACGGCCGCGCATCGAGCGAGGCGGTGGCGACGGTCATCGCGGTCGGGTCGGGCTCGCCGGCGATGAAGGCTTCTTCGAACAGCGTGTCGAAGGTGGCGAGGGCTTCGTTGAGCAGGTCGGGGGTCGTGGTCATTGCGCTATTGTGAGCCGATGTCGACGCGCCTGCATCCGTCAGCCCTATCCGGCAAAGCGCCGGGCCACGAGCGGGCCGCAGCGGCCGGCTTTGGACCGGCCGGCTTTGAACCGGCCTGCGTCGCCCACGTGCTCGACGACGCGCTTGCCGCGAACGCCCGCATCTACGCCATCTGCGGCCTGCAGGGCAGCGGCAAATCGACGCTGGCGGCGCAAGTGGCTGCGCTCGCGCGCTCGCGGGGGTTGCGCGTGGCGGTGTTGTCGATCGACGACTTCTATCTCGGCCGGCGCGAACGCCTGCGCCTGGGCCGCGAGGTCCATCCACTGCTGGCCACGCGCGGGCCGCCGGGCACCCACGACGTCGATCTGGCCTGCGAGGTACTCGACCGCTTGCATGCCGGCGCCGCGGTGCGCTGGCCGCGCTTCGACAAGTTGCGCGATACGCGGGTCGTGCCGTCGCGTTGGGCACAGGCCGAAGCCGTCGACCTGACCCTGTTCGAAGGCTGGTTCCTGAAGACACCGATGCAGACTGCGGCCGAACTGGTCGCACCGATCAATGCGCTCGAACGCGATGAGGACGGCGACGGCCACTGGCGCGGCCACTGCAACGCCGCCTTGGGCCGCGACTATCCGGCGCTGTGGTCGCGGCTGGATCGCTTGCTGTTCCTGCAGCAGCCGGGTTTCGAGGTCGTCGCCGATTGGCGCTGGCAACAGGAATCCGCGATGCAGGCGCGGCGCCCTCGCCGCCAGGCGATGACGCGGGCGCAGGTGGAGCGCTTCGTAAGCCTGTTCGAACGGGTCAGCCGCCAGGCGCTGGCGCGGCTGCCGCAGATCGCCGACGCGAGCCTGCGCCTGGATGCCTCGCGACGGGTTCTCTCAGCCGCGAACCCGCAGTGACGCGGCGAGTGACGAAGCGACGGCAATGCCGGCTTCGTCACTCCCGATCGGTCGCAGCGGTCGCGCTTACTTCACGACGAACGTCACTTTCAGGTTGACTCGCCATTCGGTGATGTTGCCGGAACCGTCGGTGACCACCTTGACGTCGTTGACCCAGGCGCCCTGGATGTTCTTGACCGACTCGGCACATTTGGCCAGGCCGGTCTTGACCGCGTCCTCGATGCCGATGGTGGACGAGGTATTGAGTTCGATGACTTTGGCGACCGCCATGTCTTTCTCCTGATGGGTGCTGCGAATGGGACGTCCCGGAGGACCGCCCGCCGCCTGCGCGGCGACGGAGATCCGAGCCTAGGCCGGTGCCTGTTAAGACGACGCAAGCACCGTCGCACGGGCGCCCTACTGCGTGCCCTACAATCGGGGCATGAACCCCGCCAGCAACCTGATCCTGGTCGGCCCCATGGGCGCCGGCAAGACCTGCATCGGCAAACGCCTCGCCGAGCATTTCGGCCTGCGCCTGGCCGATGCCGACCGCGAGATCGAGCAACGCACCGGCAGCAGCGTGGCGGCGATCTTCGAACACGAAGGCGAAGCCGGTTTCCGCGCCCGCGAAAGCGCGGTGCTGGCCGAGCTGCTCGCAGGCGACGGCCTGCTGCTCGCCACCGGCGGCGGCGCCGTGCTCGCCGCCGACAACCGGCGCTTGCTGCGCGAACGCGGTTTCGTGGTGCAGTTGCTGGTCACCGTCGAGCAACAGCTCGAACGCCTGGCCCAGGACCGCAGCCGCCCCCTGCTCGCCGGCAGCGACCGCGAGCAGGTGCTGCGCACGCTGGCCGAGCAACGCGCGCCCCTGTATGCGCAAGTCGCCGACCTGCGCTTCGACACCGGCGCGCTGACCTCGGCCGAGGCCGCGACCCAGCTCGCCGAGCAACTCGATCGGCTCTGGCGACGCCCGCACGCCTCGTCGGCGCCCCATCCTTATTCCGGAGTCAACGCATGAGCGCGATACGCAGGGTCGAAGTATCGGGCGGGACCACCTACAGCATCGAGATCGGCGCCGGCCTGCTCGACGACGGCGCACGCCTGGCGCGCACCGTGCGCGGACGCCACGCGCTGATCGTCAGCGACGAAAACGTCGCCCCGCTCTACCTCGCCCGCGTCGAGGCCGCCCTGCATGCGGCCAGGCCGGGCCTGAGCGTGGCGCATTTCGTGATCCCACCCGGCGAACACGAAAAGACCCTGACGCGGTTCGGCGAATGCCTGGCCGCACTCGCCGCGCTCGGCGCCACCCGCGACGCCAGCGTGATCGCGCTCGGCGGCGGCGTGGTCGGCGACCTGGCCGGCTTCGCCGCGGCCTGCTGGATGCGCGGCATCGACTGCGTACAGGTGCCGACCACCTTGTTGGCGATGGTCGACTCCTCGGTCGGCGGCAAGACCGCGGTCGACCTGCCCAGCGGCAAGAACCTGGTCGGCGCCTTCCATCCGCCGCGCGCGGTGATCGCCGACACCGCCGCCTTGCGCAGCCTGCCCGATCGCGAACTGCGCGCCGGCCTGGCCGAAGTGGTGAAGTACGGCGCGATCTTCGACGCCAGTTTTCTCGATTGGCTGGAGGCGCACGCAGAGGCCTTGCTGGCCCGCGACGACGAGGCCCTGGCCGAAGCGGTCGCGCGCAGTTGCCGCTACAAGGCCGACGTGGTCGCACGCGATCTGTACGAACACGGCGACCGCGCCATGCTCAATTTCGGCCACACCTTCGGCCACGCGATCGAAACCGAACAAGGCTATGCCGGCACCCGCGGCGATGGCCTCAACCACGGCGAAGCGGTCGCGGTCGGCATGGTGTTGGCGGCGCGTTTGTCGGCGGCGCTCGGACGCGCGAGTCCGGCCGACGTCGATCGCCTGAAGCATTTGCTGGAGCGGCTGGACCTGCCGACCTCGATTCCCGACGGCCTGGCGCCGCAAGCCTTGCTGGAACGCATGCGCCTGGACAAGAAGGCCGACGCCGCCGGCCTGCGTTTCATCCTGTGGGACAAGGCCGGCGCGGCGCGGATCGTCGCGGGCGTGCCCGACGACGCGGTGCTGTCGGTGCTCGCCGCCGGTTGATCGCACCACGCGGGTGCGGCTCGATAGCGGCCGCACCCGCTTTCTTCAGCCTTGAGAACAAATCGTCGTCCGGCAAAAGCGGACTTTCAGCGTCTTGCTTCGGCGAAACCCTGGGTATTCGGCTCCGCCGAAGCGAAGCGGAGCCCGCCTTCGCGGGAACGACGGCAGCTAAGTTTCGCGGGCGATCTTCCAATGCCCTCGCGGGAACGACAGCGGGAAAGTTCCCCCCATCTGCGTCCAACGCCCCGCATCCAGCGCTTGGCTCAGGGCCAACCGACGGCGTGTTGCAGATACTCGATATGCCCGGGCAGCAGCTCGGCGACGTAGAGCGTGGTGAGGATCGGATGATTCCCCCAGACGATCCCGCAACGCGTATTGACCGGGTTCACGCCGGCATCGCGTTGAGTGTATTGGACCGCCGGGTTATCCGGCGCGCCGACGTTGTTCGCCAAGCCCAAGGCCCAATGCTCCCAAGTCCGCCAACCGTCCGAGGCCATGACGATGGAATACTGTGTCGGCGCGGCTCCGCCGTTGCCCGATAAGGTCAGGCCGCTGAGGATCATGCACAGGCGCGCGAGCGCACGCGTGCAGGCCTGTTTCGCGGCGGCGCTGCCGGGCGCGGCATCGTTGCCGGCGGTGGCGGCGTTCGCCGCGAGAATCTGCGCTTGCGCATCGGCCGCGGCGTTGCCGAAGCTGTCGTGGACCCAGTCGACGAACCCCGGATTGAGCACGAAGTCTTCGGCCTCGGCATCGAACGACCACGCCTGGTCGAAGATCGTCGGCGGCGTGTTGGCGGCATGCCCGCCCGGGCCGCCGAACAATGCATAGCCCCAGCACGGCGCATCGGGATAAGGATCGGGCCAATCTGGATCGAGCTCGGTGCCGGCACCGAGGTTGTTGCTGGCGAGTCCTTGCAGTTGTGCGGCGGTCAATACGGGCATCGGGGCGGGCTCCTGGCGGTCGGGACGAGATCGAAAGCGGTGCGCTCGCAACGAACGGCCCGCCTGCATCCACTGCCCGAACTAACGCAGCCGCGCCGCCCCTGTGAACCCCGTCGCGGCGCTCCGCCGCGCTTCACAACACCCCCGCCCTCACGTTTCCAGATGTGCACCGCCCGCGCTGAGGATCGGCACCGCATGGCCTTGAACCCCCTCGAACTGCTGCTTCTACACAACGCCCTGACCCGGCCCTCGCCCGCGACGGATGCGGCGGGCGCCGGCCAGCCCACTTCCGCACAACCCGCCGCCGTCACCACCAAGGAGCCGTCCATGGCCAACCAGTTCGAATTCCTCGACAAGCATTTCGAGCCCACCGACCTACCCGAGATCGCCGCGCAGGCCGCCTACGAGCGCTTCGGCAACTACCCGAACGCGCGCACCAGCACGGTGATATTCAACGTGAACTGGAGCGCGCTCACCGACGCGATCAAGCATGCGGTGCTGAACTACACCAACGGCGGCGTCTACGACAGCTCGGCCTTCGCCACCCTGAACGCCAACGGCAATCAGTGGAACATCGTCGTGACCGGCCTGCAGTACGTGAACGCCTCGCGCACCATCGTGCGCGGCCGGCCGGAGTACGAAATCAACGAGTACAACAACGGCTCGGTCTTCATCAAGGCCGAGGCGCTCGGCGCGCAGTTGCTCGGCGAGATCGTGCATCTGGACACCGGTTTCGGCACCTGGGTGCAGCAGGTCCAACTCAAGAACCCGCCGTCGTTCTGAAGTCGCCGAGCCACCGACAGACGAAGCCCCGCCTGGGCGGGGCTTCGCATTGCAAGGCCGCACATCGCCAGACCGGCTCGAACCCGGGCCGGGTCCGGGCGGCGGCAGCGGTCCTCAGGCGGCGGCTTTGTTGCGTGCCCGTGCGCGCTGGTTCGAGGCATGCGGGTTGTCGAGGTAGGGCACCGCGCCGGTGTGCAGCGCATCGATCCATTCGTCGGTGCTCAGCACCGCGGCGAAGCGGCTTTGGAACACCACGCTGAACACGCGGTGGATCTCCTCGGCGCTGGCATGGCCGGCGCTGTTCTCGTACGACAGCGAACCGCTGGCGTCGTGCAGGAACTCCACGTTCAAGTTCAGATGCGCGGCCTCGAACACCGTGGACGCGTCGCAGTTGTGGGTCATGTAGCCGATCACGCTGAGGGTGTCGATGCCGTTGCGCTCGATCCACTGTTTGAAGTCGGTGCCGGTGAACACGCTCGGAAAGTTCTTCTCGATGTAGTGATCGCGCGGGCGGCTGGCGACGACGTCGTTGAGTTCCCAGCCCGGGGTGCCCTTGTCGAACACCGGCGAGCCGGCCGGCGCGGTGTTCTGCACCACCACTACCGGCACCCCGGCGGCGCGCGCGGCGTCCATGGCGCGGCCGATGTTGGGCAGGGTCTTGGCGACCGGCGGGTATTCGATCGGCAGGCCGTCGGCGAAATAGTCGTTCTGGACATCGATCACGACCAGGGCGCGTTTGCGGCTGTTGGACGAAGCGTTCATGAGTGGTCTCCGGGGAAGGGGTGGCTGCGAAGTGGGCTCATTGTTCGTCTTTGCCGATCCGGCCGATACTGGCCCGAATGACAATATTCGATAGAATCGGGCCATGTAGAATCAGGCCATGAACGAATCCGCCGCTTCCCGCCGCCTGGCCGTGGTCGCCTTCGACCGCATCAGCCCCTTCCACCTGTCGGTGCCCTGCCTGGTGTTCGACAACCGCGAAGGCGACCGCGACCTCGACCTGCCGCAGTTCGACCTGCGCGTCTGCGCCGCCGAGCCCGGCCGCCTGCGCACCCGCGCCGGTTTCAGCATCGAGACGCGCCACGGCCTGCAGGCGCTGCGCAGCGCCGACACCATCATCGTGCCGTCCTGGCGCGACGCCGACGAGCGCCCGCCGGAACCTCTGCTCAAGGCCCTGCGCGGCGCCCACGCGCGCGGCGCGCGCATCGTCGGCCTGTGCCTGGGCGCCTACGTGTTGGCCGAAGCCGGCCTGCTCGACGGTCGCCGCGCGACCACGCACTGGCATTGGAGCGAGCACTTCGCCGCGCGCTATCCGCAGGTCGCTCTGCAACGCGATGTGCTCTATGTCGACGACGAACGCATCACCACCTCGGCCGGCACCGCCGCGGCGCTGGATTGCTGCCTGCACTTGCTGCGCGGCATGCACGGCGCCGAGATCGCCAACCGCGTCGCCCGCCGCCTGGTGGTCGCGCCGCACCGCCAGGGCGGGCAGGCCCAGTACATCGAACAACCCTTGCCGGCCTCCGCTCAGGACGACCGGCTGGCCGCGGTGCTGGCCTGGGCGCTGGCCCACCTGGACCGGCCGCACAGCCTGGACGCCCTGGCCGAACGCGCGCTGATGAGCCGGCGCACCTTCACCCGCCGCTTCCGCGACAGCACCGGCACCACGGTCGGCCAATGGCTGACCGGCCAACGCCTGGCGCGCGCGCAACGCCTGCTGGAAACCAGCGATGCCAGCCTGGACACGATCGCCGCCGAGACCGGCTTCGGCACCCCGGCCTCGCTGCGCCAACACTTCGCCGCCCAGCTCGGCACCTCGCCCTCGGCCTACCGACGCGGTTTCCGCGGCGCCTGAAAGTACCGCCGACGCAACGCTCCGGCGTGCGGACCGCGACAACCGGCCCGCTCGGCGCGGGCCCCGCAACCGCTACAATCGCCGGGTGCGCCTCCTTCTCCAACAACGGCCGGAAGGCCGCGAAGCCCCCCGCTTCGTACAGCTGATGCTGCAGCCCGACTTGCTCGGCGGCTGGACGCTGGTGCGCGAAACCGGCCAGATCGGCGGCCGCAGCACGGTCCGGCGCGAGCAGTTCATGGACCACGACAGCGCCCTGGCGGCGCTGGAACAGGCCCGCGACCAACAGCTCAAGCGCGGCTTCCACCTGATGTTCTCGCAGGGCGCCGAAGCGCCGCGATGAGGCTTTCCGTGGTTCGGTCCGATCGGGCGGGAACAGCAAATCCCCCCTGCCCCCCTTTTACCAAGGGGGGAACGGCGTGTGGTTGCGACGAGATCAAACTCCCTCCCTTGATCTCTTCCCCCTTTGCAAAAGGGGGATTGAGGGGGATTTGCTCCAGGCAGCCGCGGCCGTCCCTCCACGCCCCTAATCTCCCGCGCAGCCCCGCCGGCTCGCCGCATTCCATCTTTCCCTCCCATTGACGGCGTACTTCGCCACGGTTCTCTCATGTCCAATCCCTCTCCCGTCAACGACCGCTTCCTGCGCGCATTGCGTCGCCAACCCGTCGACCGCACGCCGGTCTGGCTGATGCGCCAGGCCGGCCGCTATCTGCCGGAATACCGCGCCACCCGCGCCCAGGCCGGCAGTTTCCTCAACCTGGCCAAGAACCCGGAGCTGGCCTGCGAGGTCACCCTGCAGCCGCTGCGCCGGTTTCCGCTCGATGCGGCGATCCTGTTCTCCGACATCCTGACCGTGCCCGATGCGATGGGCCTGGGCCTGTATTTCGCCGACGGCGAAGGCCCGAAGTTCGAGCGCCCGATCCGCTCCACCGCCGACATCGACCGCCTTGCCGTGCCCGACATGGGCAAGGAACTGCGCTACGTGATGGATGCGGTCGGAACGATCCGCCGCGAATTGAACGGCTCGGTGCCGCTGATCGGTTTCTCCGGCAGCCCGTGGACGCTGGCCTGCTACATGGTCGAAGGCGGCGGCAGCGACAACTACTCGAAGGTGAAGTCGCTCGCCCTCAACGATCCGGCGGCGATGCACCGTCTGCTGAGCGTGGTCACCGACGCGGTGATCGAGTACCTCAAGGCCCAGCACGCCAGCGGTGCGCAGGCGCTGCAAGTGTTCGACACCTGGGGCGGCGTGTTGTCGCCGTCGATGTACCGCGAGTTCTCGTTGCGCTATCTGCAACGCATCGCCGCCGAACTGCCGCGCGGCGAAGGCGACGAACGCGCGCCGCTGATCCTGTTCGGCAAGGGCAACGATCCGTATATCGAAGACCTCGCCGCCAGCGGCGCGGAGGCGGTGGGTGTGGACTGGACCATCGGCCTGGGCGACACCGCGCGCCGCATCGGCGGCCAGGTCGCGATCCAGGGCAACCTGGATCCGGTCACCTTGTACGCCACGCCGGAAACGATCCGCGGCGAAGTCGGCCGCGCGCTCGACGATTACCGCGACGGCAACGGCGGCTCGCGCGAGGGCCACGTCTTCAATCTCGGCCACGGCATGTCGCCGGACATGCAGCCCGAGCACGTCGCGGCGATGGTAGCGGCGGTGCACGAGCTCAGCGCGCGCTGAGGCTCGTTCGATCGGTGAGGGTTCGCGCCGACCTGGTGCCCTCACCCCACCCCCTCTCCCGTGAACGGGAGAGGGGCTAAGCGCAGTCGTCCAGGCTGAACTCAGCCGCCCGTCTTGCGCGACAGCACCGCGTCCATGGCTTCGCGCAGCAGGGTGCCGGTCACCGGCTTGCGCAGGAAACGATCGAAGCCGGCCGCAGTGGCCTGCGGTTCGGCGTCGGCATCGGCGCGTGCGGTCACCGCGATCAAGGGCTGCGCGAAACCCTGCGAGCGCAGCTGGCGGGCCAGGTCGAGGCCGTTGATGCCGGGCAGGTCGAGATCGAGCAAGGCCAGATCGAAATGCCCGGTCGCCACTTCCGTCAACGCCGCCAGACCGTTGCCGACATGGGCAACGCGATGCCCCTGCGCGCGCAACAGGCCGGCGATGACTTCGGCGACGGTCGCATCGTCTTCGACGAGCAACAGCGACAGCGGCGCGGCGTAGGCGATCGACGCGGATTCGTCGTGCCTGCGCAACGGCGGCGTGACGTTCTGCAACGGCAGGTCGAAGACGAAACGCGCGCCCTGCCCCGGTTCGCTGTAGACGGTGATGTGGCCATCCATCGCCGCCGCCAGTTCCTGGCAGATCGCCAGCCCCAGGCCGCTGCCGCCGTAGCGCGCCGCGGTGCGGGCGCCGTCGCCTTGTTCGAAGCGGCGGAACAAGCGGTTCTTCTGTTCTTCGTTGAGGCCGGGGCCGGTGTCGGCGATCTCGAAGCGCACGCCCTGCGGCTGCAACGCTTCCACGCGCAGACTGACCTTGCCTTCGTCGGTGAACTTGATCGCGTTGCCGAGCAGGTTGAGCAGGATCTGACAGACCCGGCTGACGTCGCCGCGCAAACCCGCCGGCGCGCCCGATGAGATGTCGATCTCGAACGCGAGGCGGCGTTGGCGCGCCAGCGGCGCCATCAGATTGCTGGCTTCCTCGACCAGCGCACGCAGGTCGAAGGCTTCGTCGGCGAGTTCGAGCTTGCCCGATTCGATCCGCGCCAGGTCCAACGCGTCGTTGACCAGGCGCAGCAAGTGCTCGCCGGCGCGGCGCACCGCTAGGGTGTAGCTGCGCTGGCGGTCGTCGAGCGGGGTGTCGAGCAGGAGTTCGCTCATGCCGAGCACGCCGGTCATCGGCGTGCGCACTTCATGGCCGAGGGTGGCGAGGAAGCGAGTCTTGGCGAGCGAAGCCTGCTTGGCGACTTCGCGTTCGTGTTCGGCGCGTTGCCAGGCCAGGCGGCGGCGCGCACGCCGCCGGTAGGCGAACCAGAGCAGGCCGAGCAGCGACAGCACCAGGGCGATGAAGCCGGTGATCGCCCAGGGGCTCCACCACCACGGCGAATCGACATGGAAAGCGATGACCTGCACCGGCGTCCACACGTTGTCGGCACTCTTGGCCTTCACTTCCAGGCGGTAGTCGCCGGGCGCGAGTTGCGAGAAGCTGCGTTCGCCGCTGGCGCCTACATCGACCCAACCGGGATCGTAGTTGCTGAGCCGGAACCGGTAACGGTTGGTTTGTGCATTGTTGAACGACAACAGCCGCGCCACGATGCGCAGGTCGCGATCGCCGTCGGCGATCGTAATGGGCGCTATGCCGTCGGCGATCGTAATGGGCGCGATGCCGTCGGCGGTCGTAATCGGATGGATGCCGTCGACCGTCGCTACGGGAGGAACGCCATCGGACCAAATCCCTTCGAACGCGATCGGTGCGCGCTCGACAGCAGCGACCGCGGCCGCCGCATTCGCCACCGGAAACGCGATGCGCTCGTTGCGCCGCCGCACTTCGATGGTCTCGATGATCAGCGGCGGTGCGCGGTCGATCGGCCGCACCACCGCCGGATCGAACAGGATCAGGCCTTCCGGGCTGCCGACCAGGATGCGGCCGTCGCTCGGACGCGCCCGCGGCCGTTCCAGAAATTCCTGGCTCGGCAAACCGTCCTTGACCCCGTACACGCGTACCGAACGCTGTTGCGGGTCGACCCGCACCAGGCCGCGCGTGGTGGTCATCCAGACCAAGCCGGCGCTATCGACGATCAGGCCGCGCGCTTCGGTCAACGGCAGACCGGCGCGAGCGCCAAGACTCGACTCGCGTTGCAGGCGCACGCCGTCCCAGCGATAGGCCTCCAGCGTGCCGAAACCGGCCGCCCACACCCGCGTGCGCCCTTCGAAGGCGAAGGCATGCACCGGCTGCCTCGGCGAACCCGACACCGCTTCGAAGCGGCGCGCGGCGGCGTCCCAGCGCCACAATCCCTGCGAACTGGAAACCCACAAAGCGCCATCGGGGCCGTTACCGCTTTGTTCGAGGACCGCGTCCTTCGGCAGCCCGCGCTCGCCGAAGGCGAACGACTCGCGCACGCGGCCGTCGAGATCGCGCGCCTGCAGATCGCCGTCGCTGCCGAGCAGCCAGATCAGACCTTGGCTTTCGACCAACTCGGCGGTGGTGCCGCCGATCGTCGGATCGCGGACGCTGTCCAGGCTCCAGTTGCGGTACGCGCCGGTGGCCGGATCGATGCGCGCCAGGCCGCCGTAATAAGTCACCCAGACCTGGCCGGCGCGATCCTGCAGCACCCGGTCCAGGCCGAGGTTGCCGCTGAACCCCTTGGCGACATGCACGACGTGCCCTGTTTCCGGATCGAGGCGGTCGAGCACGCCGCCGCTGCCGACCAGCCACATGTCGCCGCCCTGCGCCGGGGCGATGCCGCGCACGCTGGCGTTGCCGAGGGTCGCGGGGTCGTCGATGCGCCGCGTCAGCACCGAGAACTGGCGCCAGTTCGGCGGCAGATACCACAGGCCGTGGCCGTTGCTGGCGAACCACAGGCCGCCCTCGCGATCCTCGTAGGCGCCCGACCAGTTCGGCCGCACCAAGCCCTGGCTGGTGCTGCTGAACAAGGGCACGACCGCGACCCCTTCGGCGTTGCCGATGCCCAGGCCTTCGGGCAGATCGAACCAGTACTGGCCGCTGCGATCGCGGCGCAGCACGTCGATGATGGTCTTGCCGGGGGCGAAACGCGCCCACGGTTGCGCTTCGTAACGGCCGTTCGGACGGCGCACGCCGACGCCGTGCGGCGTGCCGAACCAGGCGGTGCCGTCACTCTCGAAGGTGATGGTGTTGACGATGACCGAGGTCAGCGCCTTGTCGGGTACGCGCTCGAAATCGCGCCCGGTCCAACGCGCCGCGCCGGCCAGCGTACTCACCCACAGCGTGCCGTCGGGGGCGACGCTGAGATTGGCGATGCCGTCGCTGGGCAGGCTGCGCGGATCGCCTTCGCGGGCCACGTAACGGGTGATGCCGCCGTCGGCCGCCATCCGGTGCAGGCCGCCGTGGGCAGTGCCGAACCACAGCGCGCCGTCGGGCGTGGAGGCGATCGACCAGATGTTGTTGTCGCCCAGCGCCGGCGTATTGGCGCGGTCGTAGTAGCGGAACTGCTTGCGGTCGGCGTCGAGCATGGCCAGGCCGGACTGGCTGGTGCCGATCCAGACCCGGTTGCGCGCATCGACGTGCACCGCCCACAGGAAGTTGTCGCGCAGGCCTTGTTCGCGCCGCCAGACCCGGTAGCCGCTGCCGTCGTAACGGGCGAGGCCTTCGCTGGTGGCCAGCCACAGATAGCCTTGGCGATCTTCGGCGATACGGTTGACGGTGTTGGACGGCAGGCCGTCGGCCACCGTGAGCTGGCGCGGACGCGGCGTCTCGGGCAGGCCGGCCATGGCGGTCGAGATCAGGCCGGGCAACAACGCCACGCAGGACAGCGCCGCCACGGTCAGCGCGAACAGCCATCGAATAGTGCGCCGCATCCGAACTCCCTCGCCACAACGCGCGGCGATCCGGGATCGTCGCAATGTGTGTGTTCTCGCGCAAGCGCGGCCGCAGTCAACTCCGTCGCCCATCCGCCCGCGGCCGCGGCGTTTACTCGGGCGGCGCGTGCCCCATCGCCGCGGCGACCGCCTCGGCCAGCATCGCGCCGGTCACCGGTTTGCGCAGGAAGCGGTCGATGCCGGCCTCGCGCGTCTGCGGCTCGGCATCCGGATCGGTGCGTGCGGTCACCGCGATCAGCGGCCGCTCGAAACCCTGCGTGCGCAACTGCCGCGCCAGGTCCAGGCCGTTGAGCCCGGGCAGGTCGAGATCGAGCAAGGCCAGATCGAAATGCCCCGTCGCCACTTCGGCCAGGGCGGCCAGCCCGTTGGCGACATGGGTCACGCGATGGCCTTGCGCGCGCAGCAGGCCGGCGATGACTTCGGCCACGGTGGCGTCGTCTTCGACGAGCAGGATCGCGCGCGGTTGCGAACGGCGCGTCACCGTCGGCTCGGCCTCCGAATCGGTGCTCGGCGGCGGCGGCGCCACCGGCAGCAGCGGCACGTCGAAGATGAAGCGCGCGCCCTGTCCGGGTTCGCTCTGCACCGCGATATGCCCTTCCATCGCCGCGGCCAGCTCCTGGCAGATCGCCAGGCCCAGGCCGCTGCCGCCGTAACGCGCGGCGGTGCGCGCGCCTTCGGCCTGTTCGAAGCGGCGGAACAGCCGCGTCTTCTGTTCTTCGTTCAAGCCCGGGCCGGTGTCGACGACTTCGAAACGCACGCCCTGCGGCGCCAGCGCGTCGACGATCAGGCTGACCTTGCCGTGTTCGGTGAACTTGATCGCGTTGCCAAGCAGGTTCAACAGGATCTGGCAGACACGGCTCGGATCGCCTCGCAGGCCCTGCGGGGCGCTCGAAGTGATGACGACATCGAAGGCCAGCCCGCGCTGACGCGCGAGCGGCTGCATCAGCCCGGTGACTTCGTCGACCAGCCCGCGCAGGTCGAACGGCCGGTCTTCGAGTTCGAGCTTGCCCGATTCGATCCGGGCCAGGTCAAGGGCGTCGTTGACCAGCCGCAGCAAGTGTTCGCCGGCGCGGCGGATCGCCTCGGTGTAACTGCGTTGGCGCGGATCGAGCGGCGTGTCCAGCAGCAACTCGCTCATGCCGAGCACGCCGGTCATCGGCGTGCGCACCTCGTGTCCCAGAGTGGCGAGGAACCGGGTCTTCGCCAACGACGCCTGTTCGGCGAGTTCGCGTTTGTGCACGGCCAGTTGCCAGTCGCTGCGGCGGCCGAGGCGGCGCCGGTACACCAGCGCGCCGATCCCGAGCAGCAGCAAGGCGATCAATACGAAACCTACCTGGGCCCAAGTCGCGCGCCACCACGGCGGCTTGACGTGCAGGGTGAAGGCAACCGGATCGGACCAGATACCGTCGGCGCCAGCGGCCTTCACCTGCAATCGGTATTCGCCCGGCTCCAGACGCGAGAACACGCGCTCGCCGTTGGCGCGCTGTTCGATCCAGTCCGGGTCGTAGCCGCCGAGCTTGAAGCGGTAGGTGTGCGAGCGCGGATCGAGGAAGGACATCAGCCGCGCGACCACGCGGAAATCGCGATCGTCGGATTCCAGTTGCACGGTGTCGCGCTGGACCGGCAACGACCACTCGTCCTCTTCGCGGCGCACACTCAGGCTTTCCAGCGACAGCCGCGGCGGCCGCGAACGCGGGAACGGCGTATTGAGGTCGAACAGCACCAGGCCGTCGAGCGACAGGGTCGCGGCGATGCCCTTGGCGCCGCGCTGCGGCGCGGTGCGGTTCAACTCGACGTTGGGAATGCCGTCGCCGAGACCGAACAGACGCAGGCGCTTGTCCTTCGGCGAGACCAGCAGCAAACCGCGCGAGGTGGTCGCCCAGACCATGCCGGCGTCGCTGACCAGCAAGCCGGACACGCTGGTGTCGGGATAGCCGGCGCTGTTGTCGATGCGTTGCTCGAACGCAAGCTGGCCTTCGGCCCAGCGATACGACTCCAGCGCGCCGTTGCGCGCGATCCACAACCGATGCGGGCCGGCGAAGGCCATCGCCTGGACGTCGCCGAACGCGCCGCCGGGCACGGCGACGAAGCGCTTGCCGTCCCAGCGCCGCAAACCGGCGGTACCGGCGAACCAGGGCTGCTCGTCGGGGCCGACCACGAAGGTCGCCGCGCTGGTGGTGAAACCGGCGGTGGAGAACACGCGCTCGATCTCGCCGGACGGCAGGCGCTCGCCGGCGGCGCTGTAGCGGCGCGCGCTGCCGTCGGAGAACCACAGCCACAGGCCGCCGTCGGGCAGTTCGTGCAGGAACCACACCGTGGTGCCGAGTTCGCCGGCGCCGAACGGCCAGTTGCGCGCCTGGCGCGTAGCCGGGTCGAACAGGCTCAAGCCGCTGGAATGGCCGATCCACAGCTTGCCGTCGGGCCGCAGATACAGGGTATGCATCCACTTCAGGCCGAGCTGTTGGTTGTCGGCCACCGCTTCCAGCACGCGCGAATCGCGGCGCAGGCGATACAGGTCGGTCGCCGACAGCATCCAGAAACCGCCTTCGCCGTCGGGCGCGATGTCGCGCACGTCGAGGCGGTCGATCTGGATCCCGCCGACCGAGGTGATCGAAGCGAAACGATTCCAGTCCGGCGGCAGATAAACCAGCCCCTGCGAATAGGTCACCAGCCACAGCCCGCCTTCGCCGTCGCGCAGCATCTGCTGCAGGCCGCTGCGGCGATCCCAGATGCCGTCGCCGGCATCGTCCTGCAACAAACGCGCCTCGCCGTCGCGGTCGACGCGGTAGAGGCCGGCGGTGGTGCCGATCCAGCGTCCGCCGGACTGATCGCCGACGACGATGGCATTGGTGGTCTGTTCGCCGAGCGCCCACGGCGCCGGGGTCATGCGGTCGTCGGTGCCTAACCGGAACAGGCCGCGCTGGCTGCCGACCCAGATCGAACCGTCGGTTTCGCGCGACAGCTCGCCGATGCGCACACCGGCGGTCTCGTCGCGGCCGATGGGGCCGAAGCGGCCGCGCTCGAAGCGCACCAGGCCATGCATGGTGCCGACCAGCAAGCGGCCGCGATCGTCGCTGAGCAACGCTGTCACCGGCCCCGGCGGCAGGCGTTCGCCGGCGCCGACGCCGGGGGTGTAGCGCGACAAGCGGCCATCGGCGTCGATGCGGCACATCTCGCCGTCGTAGGTCGCGGTCCAGATCGCGCCGTCGGGGGTGCCGGTCATGTAGGAGACATCGTCGCTGCACGAAGCGTCCTGGCCTTCGAAGACGACGCGGACGAATTCCTTGCGATCGCTGCCGAGCCAGCTCAGGCCGTCGCGGCTGGCGACCCAGACGCGGTCGCGGCCATCGACGTAGACGTCTTCGATCATATTGTCCGGCAGCGAACCGGACAGGCCGATGATGTGGCGCCAGACCGTGAATTCGACGCCGTCGTAGCGCGCCAGGCCGTCTTCGGTCGCGATCCACAGATAGCCCTGGCGGTCCAGGTCCATGCTCACGACCGACTTCGGCAGCCCCTGTTCCTGGCCGTAACGGCGGAAACGCGGCGTTTCGGGAAGGCGTGCCTCTGCCTGCATGGCGAACAGCAACATCAGCAGACACAGACAACGTCCCAGCACGGGTTCCTCCTGGACCGCGAGCGAAGCCCCCGGTGCGGTCGAGCGCTATCGTCGCAACGGCTTACCGCAGGCGCAAGCGCGCCTCATTGTGCGACATCCGTCCGGTTCATCGAAACTCCCGGAACAGTATGCGCGGGCCGCAACTGCGCATCGTGTCACGATTGCGTCCGTGCCGACGCCGCCGAAATCAATGCTTCGCCGCCTGCACCGCGGCCACGGTGTCGGCGAGCATCGCGCCGGTCACCGGCTTGCGCAGGAAGCGATCGAAGCCGGCCTCGCTCGCCTGCGGCTCGGCATCGGCGTCGGCGCGCGCGGTCACCGCCACCAAGGGGGCCGCGAACCCCTGCGCACGCAACTGGCGGGCGAGGTCGAGGCCGGTGATGCCGGGCAGGTCGAGGTCGAGCAAGGCCAGGTCGAAACGCGCCGTACTGACTTCGGCGAGCGCCGCCAGGCCGTTGGCCACGTGCGTCACCCGATGGCCCTGGGCGCGCAGCAGGCCGGCGATGACTTCGGCCACGGTCGGGTCGTCTTCGACGAGAAGCAAGGCCAGCGGACCGATCTGCGGCCCACGCGTCGCGGTCTCGGGCGATTTCGTGCCCACCGGCGGCTCGGCGTTCGGCAACGGCAGCTCGAAGACGAAATGCGCACCCTGGCCGGGTTCGCTGTGCACGGCGATATGCCCTTCCATCGCCGCCGCCAACTCCTGGCAAATCGCCAGGCCCAGGCCGCTGCCGCCGTAGCGCGCCGCAGTGCGCGCACCGTCGGCCTGCTCGAAGCGGCGGAACAAGCGCGCCTTCTGTTCTTCGTTCAAGCCCGGGCCGGTGTCGGCGACCTCGAAACGCACGCCCTGCGGCGCCAGCGCGTCGACGATCAGGCTGACCTTGCCTTGTTCGGTGAACTTGATCGCGTTGCCGAGCAGGTTCAACAGAATCTGGCAGACGCGGCTGGCGTCGCCGCGCAGGCCGCGCGGCGCGCTCGGCGCGATCAGCACTTCGAAGGCGAGCCCGCGCTGCTGCGCGAGCGGCCTCATCAGTTCGGCGGCCTGTTCGATCAGGGCGCGCAGATCGAAGGACTCGTCGGCGAGTTCGAGCTTGCCCGATTCGATCCGAGCCAAGTCCAGGGCGTCGTTGACCAGGCGCAGCAAATGCTGGCCGGCACGCAGGATCGATTCGGTGTAGCCGCGCTGGCGCTCGTTCAAGGGCGTATCCAGCAGCAACTCGCTCATGCCGAGCACGCCGGTCATCGGCGTGCGCACCTCGTGACCGAGGGTGGCGAGAAAACGGGTCTTCGCCAGCGAGGCCTGCTTGGCGACTTCGCGTTCGTGCTCGGCGGCCTGCCAGGACAGCCGGCGTTGCAGGCGGCGCCGGTACGAGGCGGCGATCCACCACACCAGCAAGGCGACCAGCCCGGCCAACGCCGCCAGCGCCGGCGGCGTGCGCCACCACGGCGGGCGCACGTTGAACTCGAGGGTGCGCTCGACCGCAGCATTGCCGTTGGCGTCGACCGCGCGCGCATGCAGCACGTAACTGCCCGACGGCAGCCCGGCGAACACGCGCTCGCCGCTGTTGCCGACCGACACCCAATCGCTGTCGTAGCCTTCCAGGCGGGTGTAGTAACGATTCGCCTGCGGATCGTCGAACGACAGCAAGCGCA
Organism: Lysobacter antibioticus; assembly: GCF_000731095.1. Taxonomy (GTDB): domain Bacteria; phylum Pseudomonadota; class Gammaproteobacteria; order Xanthomonadales; family Xanthomonadaceae; genus Lysobacter; species Lysobacter antibioticus_B. The sequence continues at coordinate 68,497 of NZ_JMTZ01000013.1, forward strand.
ATTGCACACGCATCTCGCGGTCGTCCGGCGCCAGCGACGGAATCGTCGCGTAGCGCGCCGCGCGCGTCGCCCCCGCCGGCAGCGACGAGCCCTGCAACGGCAACGGCACCCAGCGCCCGTGCCGGCGCACGTCGAGCTGATGCCACTGCAGCCGCGGCTGGCGCGGAGGCGGGTCGGCCAGTTCGGTATCGACCAACACCACGCTGCCGTCCGACAGCGCCGAGGCGAGCACGCCGCCGGGGGTCATGGTCGAACCGCGGCGGATGAATTCCTGGCTGCTCATGCCGTTCTGCACACCGAAGTGACGCAGCTGCCGGTGCTTGGGGTCCCAGCGGAACAGACCGCGCGAGGTCGGCATCCAGATCCGGCCGAGGCGGTCGCGGAACAGATCTGTGGCTTCGACCGCGGGAATGCCTTCGGCGACGCCGATCTGCGCTTGCAGGCGCCACTGCTTGCCGTCGCGGCGATAATGCTCGAGTCCCTTGAGGGTCTGCAGCCACAGACTGTCGGCAGCGTCGAAAACGAAGCCGAACACGCGCTCGCGCGGCAGGCCTTGCTCCGCCTGCATGCGCTTGCCGGCGGCATCGTGACGCAACATGCCCTGCCCCGAGGCGACCCACAGCACACCGTCGGGTGCGAGCTTCATCGAGCCCAGGTCGCCGACGCCGATGCCCTGGTCGGGCCCGACCAGGATCGTCGACAAGACCTTGCCGGTGTCGGTGTCGCGCTGCTGCAGGCCCTGGGTCAGGAACGAAATCCACAGCGTGCCGTCGCGCGCGATCAGCATCCGCTCGGGTTCGCCGTTGAGCGCCGGTTCGGGCGTGTCCACGGTCCAGTCGCGCCAAACGCCGGAAGGGTCGATCCGCACCACGCTGTTGCGGCTGGTCGCGACCCACAGCCGGCCCTTGCGATCTTCGACCGCGGCATTGGGCACGCTGTGACCGATCGAATCGTGCGGCCCGTCGCTGACCGGCTCGACCACGCCGTCGGCGCCGAGACGTTCGATTTCGCCGCGCGCACCGAGCAGCCACAGCCCGCCGCTCGCCGACGGGGCGAGCGAGGGATAGAGCTCGCTCGACAAGGTGCCGCGCTCGCGCGAGTACTGGGCGATGCGGCGCCAGTCCGAACGCAGATAGCCCACGCCGGTGCCCGCGAACGGAAACCAGAACGAACCGTCTTCCTGGCCGACGATCTGCTGCACCGGACGCGCCGGCCGCGCAGGACCGAGCGTCGCCGGCACCGGCACCGCGTTCGGCGCAACCCGCCAGATGCTGCGCTGGGTGCCGAGCCAGAAGTTGCCGCCGCGATCGGGCGCCAGGGTCAGCACCGCATTGAGATGGCCGAACATCACCGAATAGTCGGGATCGGTCCAGCGGCCGTCGCCTTCGCGCCGGTACAGGCCGGTCTTGGTGCCGACCCAGAGTTGATCGCCGACCGGGGTGACCGAGAAGATCCACGGCGCCGGCTCTTCGCCGGGCACGGCGACGCGTTCGAAATCGCTGCCGGTCCAGCGCGCCAGCCCCTTGAAGGTGCCGACCCACAGATCGCCGCGGCCGTCGTAGGCCAGCGACAGCACCGTTTCCGCCGGCAGGCTGCGCAGGTCGCCGGGCTTGGGCGCGAATCGGGTGATGCGGCCGTCGCGGTCGAGCCGGTGCAGGCCGCCGCCGTAGGTGCCGAACCAGACCTCGCCGTTGCGGCTGGCGACAGCGAAGGTGTCGTCGCTGCCGATCTCGGGTCGCTCGGCCTGGCGGTAATGGACGAAGCCTTCGCGCTTGCTGTCCATCATGCTCAGGCCGCGGCCCTCGGCCGCGACCCAGATGCGGTCGCGATCGTCGACCGAAACCAGGGTCAGGTCGTTGCCGGGCAGCGAAGCGGGGTCGCCGGGCGTATGCCGCCAGACCTTCATGCCGATGCCGTCGTAGCGCGCCAGGCCGTCGGTCGTGGCCAGCCACAGGTAGCCGGCGTGGTCGAAGGCCATGCCGTTGACCTTGCTCGACGGCAGCCCGTCGGCGACGCCGATGATGCGCGCGCGCGGCACTTCGGGCACGGCCGCCCCGGCCGCCCAAGAGGCGCCCAGGCACAGGCAGGCGGTTAGCAGCGCTCGCAGCATTCGGTTCCTTCCCCGGGTGGAACGCGGCGTCCCAGCGCCCGTCTTGTTCGTTCCGTCGGGCACTAGGCTCGGCGATACCGCCTGTACGAAGCAAGAGGCAGGCCTCGCGGAGGCCGAACTCCCGGGCGGGCAGGCGGTCGAAACGGATCGTTGCGCGTGCTTAGACACGACTTTGCGCGGCTGTGCCTAGAATCCTCCCGAACCTTGCCGGAGCTGTCATGCCTCTCACCCGCCGTTGCGCCGTCGTCCCCGTCGCGCTCGCCGTCCTGCCGCTCGCGCTGGCAGCGGCCGCAGCGCACGCGGCCGAGCCGCAGCGCTACGGCCTGGACCCGGTGCACACGCGGGTGATGTTCGCGGTCTCGCATGCCGGCTTCTCCCAGGCCATCGGCACCGTGTCCGGCGCCAGCGGCAGCTTGTTGTTCGACCGCGACGACTGGCGCAGCGCCAAGCTCGAGGTCAGTGTGCCGTTGGCCCGGCTCGACCTCGGCGACGCCAAGTGGAACGCCGCCACCCTCGCCGCCAACCTGCTCGACGGCAAGCGCCACCCGCTCGCCCGGTTCGTTTCCGAAACCGTCGAGCCGCTGCCGGGCGAGGGCGAACACCCGTCCGACCGGGCCCGGGTCTGTGGCGCCCTGAGCCTGCACGGCGTCACCCGCCCGCTGTGCATGGACGTGCGTCTGAATGCCTATAAGCGCCATCCGCTGCCGCCGTTCCGCCATACCGCCGGCTTCTCGGCGACCGCGCGCCTGAGCCGCGCCGAGTTCGGCATCGACGCCTGGAAATCGGTGATCGGCGACGAGGTCGAGCTGCGCATCGAAGCCGAAGCGGTGCGCAACCAACACCTCGATGCCGAGCCCGGCGCCCCGGCCGACAGCGAACCGATTCCCGACCCAGGCCCGCCGCCTTCGCCGACCGACACCCCGCCCGACCCCTCTTCCAGCGCAGCCACGCCCGAACCGGAGCCCCGCCGATGACTCTCAAGAACACCGCCGACCGCTGGGGTCCGATCAGCCAGTTGCTGCACTGGGCGGTCGTGCTGTTGATCGCCGCCATCGCCATCATCGGCCTGACCATGACCGACATGAGCAACGGCCCGTCGAAGATCAAGATCTACGCGCTGCACAAGTCGCTGGGCCTGACCCTGTTGAGCCTGGTCGTGCTGCGCCTGCTGTGGCGCTTGTATGCCGGCACCCCGCGCCCGGTCGCGGGCACGCCGCACTGGCAGGAGCGCATCGCCTCGCTGACCCATTGGGCCTTGTACGCGCTGATGTTCGCCCTGCCGATCTCCGGATGGGTGTTCAACTCTTCTTCCGGTTACCCGCTGCAGTATTTCGGCTGGTTCAACCTGCCGCGCATCGCCGAACGCAGCGAAGACCTGTCGCGCCTGAGCCACGACATCCATGAATACGGCTTCTGGTTGCTGCTCGTCCTGGTCCTGGCGCATGCCGGCGCCGCCTTCTATCACCACCTGTTCCAGAACGACGCCACCCTGACGCGGATGCTGCCGGGCCGTCGCAAACCGCAGCCGGTCCTGGCCGCCTCGCCTTCCCCATCTCTCTCGCAAGTTCCGGAGCACCCCGATGCCGATTAAATCCCTCGCCCTGGCCGGCCTGCTGTTCGCCGCCACCGCGCCCGCGCTCGCCGCCGACTACGTCCAGCAGACCGGTTCCAGCCTGACCTTCGCCACCAAGTACCAGGGCGAAGTCTTCGCCGGCAACTTCCCCGGCTTCACCGCCCGCCTGAGCTTCGATCCGGCGCAGCTGAACACCTCCAAGCTCGACGTGGTGATCCCGCTGGCCGGCGCCAACACCAAGAACAGCGAGCGCGACGACACCCTCAAGGGCGTGGATTTCTTCAGCATCGCCAAGTTTCCGCAGGCCCGTTTCACCGCAACCAAGTTCCGCAGCCTGGGCGGCAACAACTACGCCGCCGACGGCAGCCTCAACCTGCGCGGCGCGACCAAGCCGGTGACCCTGACCTTCACCTGGGCCGCCGGCGCCAAGCCGGTGTTGACCGGCAAGGCCACCGTCAAGCGCCTGGATTTCGGCGTGGGCGGCGGCGATTGGGCCGACACCTCGATCATCCCGAACGAAGTCGCGGTCAGCACCAAGGTGATCTTCGCCCCGGCGAAGTGAGTTTGGCGGTGCGCCGCAATGGCGCGCCGTAGCGAGCATGTGCTCGGGCACCAGCCGTTGCCGTTGCCGTTGCCGTTGCCGTTGCCGTTGCCGTTGCCGTGATTTTGAT
>NZ_JMTZ01000014.1 GCF_000731095.1 Lysobacter antibioticus
TGACAAAAGAAAGTAACCCGCCGCTTTAGTGGCGGAAGCTTTTGGCGTTTGATCTTCTTCTTGATCCGATCTTGCTTTAGCGATGCGCGGCAAGACCATCGCAGCGCGGTCGCGACATACGCCGGCCCTACGGAGGACCTCGGCAGCGACGCGAGATCGAGGCATGGCGGTCGCGGCTCGCGCCGCTCCTACCCTGGGCGCGCTGCAGCCCTGGGCGACACCGCCCCGCAGCCCGACCAAATCGGCAATCCCAAATCCACCCGGCGCCTGATACTATCCCCCAGTATGGTAATCGGCCAGCCGTGGCCGCCGAGGTGCCGCATGCCGCATTCGCCCGCCGAGAAAAAACGCGTCCTGGCCCGGGTGCGCCGCATCAAGGGCCAGACCGAAGCCCTGGAGCGCGCGCTGGAGCAGGGCAGCGAGTGCGCGGCGGTGCTGCAGCAGATCGCGGCCATCCGCGGAGCCATCAACGGGCTGATGTCGGAAGTGCTGGAAAGCCATATCCGCGAAGAACTCGGCCAGGCCGCGTCGTCGCAGAAGAACCGCAGCGCGAGCATCGACGAAGTCGCCGCGTTGGTGCGCTCGTACCTTAAATAGAGACTCGATCGAACACCGCCGCGTCGCCCGCCCGCGACGCCGCACACCGCATCCCTCCCGCCACACGGGACGTCATTGGAGAACGCCATGAAAAGCCGCGCCGCCGTCGCCTTCGCCGCCGGACAACCCCTGCAGATCGTCGAGATCGACGTCGAGCCGCCGCGCGCCGGCGAAGTGCTGGTGCGCATCACCGCCACCGGCGTCTGCCACACCGATGCCTTCACTCTCAGCGGCGACGACCCGGAAGGCCTGTTCCCGGCCGTGCTCGGTCATGAAGGCGGCGGCGTGGTGGTCGAAGTCGGCGAGGGCGTCACTAGCGTCAAGCCGGGCGACCACGTGATCCCGCTGTATACGGCCGAATGCCGCAAGTGCAAGTTCTGCCTGTCGGGCAAGACCAACCTCTGCCAGGCGGTGCGCGCGACCCAGGGCAAGGGTGTGATGCCGGACGGCAGCAGCCGTTTCAGCTACAACGGCCAGCCGATCCATCACTATATGGGCTGCAGCACCTTCAGCGAATATACGGTGGTCGCCGAAGTCTCGCTCGCGGTGGTCAACCCCGAGGCGCCGTTGGAAAAGGTCTGCCTGCTCGGCTGCGGCGTCACCACCGGCATCGGCGCGGTCCATAACACCGCCAAGGTCCAGCCCGGCGACACGGTCGCGGTGTTCGGCCTCGGCGGCATCGGCCTGGCGGTGATCCAGGGCGCGGTGCAGGCCAAGGCCGGGCGCATCATCGGCGTCGACACCAATCCGGGCAAGTTCGAACTGGCGAAGAAGATGGGCGCGACCGACTGCGTCAATCCGAAGGACTATGAGCGGCCGATCCAGGACGTGTTGGTCGAGATGACCGACGGCGGCGTCGATTTCAGCTTCGAGTGCATCGGCAACGTCAACGTCATGCGTTCGGCGCTGGAGTGCTGCCACAAGGGGTGGGGCGAATCGGTCATCATCGGCGTCGCCGGCGCCGGCCAGGAGATCAGCACGCGTCCGTTCCAACTGGTCACCGGGCGGGTTTGGCGCGGCTCGGCCTTCGGTGGGGTCAAGGGCCGCACCCAGTTGCCGGGCATGGTCGAGCAGGCGATGAAGGGCGAGATCGACCTCGACCCCTTCATCACCCACACCCTGCCGCTGGAACGCATCAACGAAGCCTTCGACCTGATGCACGAGGGCAAGTCGATCCGGACCGTGATTCACTACTGAGCGCGGCGATGAAGCACGTCCAGGTCGTCGACGGCGCCGATAACTGCGTCTACGACGTGTATGCGATCGACGACGAAGGTTTCCGGTGCTTGTTTCCCGACGGGCAGGACGTCGCTTTCATCGATGAAGTGCTGGCCAGAGGCGATCCGGACAGGCTGGATGCCGTATTCGAACGGCTCTGGAAACAGCGAGTGGCCAAGCACGAGATCATCGGCCTGCACGGCTTGCTGCTTTATGGGTTGGAGCACAAGAAGGCTTACTATCCCGACCGCACCGATGCCGGCGCGATCAATCCGAACGGATCGAGCTTGCGTTGAGGTTGGGATGCGGCGATGAGGCAGCGGCCCTGACCCAACCCTCTCAGCTTTGCACTTCTTGCGGTCGCAGCAAGCGGGAGAGGGAGCTGGAAGCGAATCAGTGCGGACGCTTCCTGCTCCAGCATGCGGCGCAAGCGTAAGGCTGAGAAGGCGCCCCGCAGGGGCCAATGAAGGCCAACAAGACCACCGAGGACGCCATGGAAAAAATCGAATCGCACGCTTGTTTCGGCGGACGCCAGGAAGTCTGGAGCCACACCGCGACCACGCTGGGCTGCCCGATGCGCTTCGGCGTATACCTGCCGCCGCAGGCCGAGCACGAAGACTGCCCGGTGCTGTACTGGCTGTCGGGCCTGACCTGCACCGAGCAGAACTTCATCACCAAGGCCGGCGCGCAGCAGTACGCGGCCGAGCACGGGTTGATCCTGGTCGCGGCCGATACCAGCCCGCGCGGCGAGGGCGTGCCCGATGCCGAAGGCTACGACCTGGGCCAGGGCGCGGGGTTCTATCTCAATGCGACGCGGCCGAAGTGGGCGGCGAATTTCCGCATGTACGACTACGTCGTCGACGAGTTGCCGGCGCTGGTCGACGCGCATTTCCCGACCACCAGCGCTCGGGCGATCAGCGGCCACTCGATGGGCGGCCACGGCGCCTTGATGATCGCGCTGAAGAACCCCGGTCGCTATCGCAGTGTGTCGGCGTTCTCGCCGATCGCCGCGCCGTCGCATTCGCTCTGGGGCGAGAAGGCGTTCACCGCCTATCTCGGCGAGGACCGCGAAGCGTGGAAGGCTTGGGATGCGACGGCCTTGGTCGGCGGCGCGCGCGAGAAACTGCCGCTGCTGATCGATCAGGGCGGCGAAGACGAATTTCTGGTGCCGCAACTCAAGCCCGAGCTGCTGCGCGTGGCCTGCGAAGTGGCCAAGCACCCGCTCGAGCTGCGCATCCGGCCCGGTTACGACCATAGTTATTACTTCATCGCCAGCTACATCGGCGAGCATATCGCGCATCACGCGCGCGCCTTGCACGGCTGAGCCGGTCTCGCCGTTGCGGCGCCGTTGCGAACCGCGACGGCGCCGGGAATACCGGTACCGCCGCGCTCAGGCGGCGGTGACGTCGCGCAATTCCCAGCCGCTGCCGGCGAGCAGGCGCAGGCGATGCTTGATGATCGCGCCGGACAACCCCGTGGTGATGATCAACTCCACGTGCAGATCGCGCTGAGCGCCGCGCGCCGAGGCATTCGGATCGGTCGCGCCCAGCGTGGGGTCGACCTCGTCGGGCTCGGGCTGCTTCGCGCGCCAGCGCTCGAACAAGCCGTCGCTGCGCAGCGCGGTCTGCAATTGCTCGGCGAAGCCTTCCGCGCTGACCGCGGTGAACGACAGCGAGGCGTCGCTGCCGCGTGCGCGTTGCGCATCGGGAAGGCTGATGTAGTAACGGGTGGCCATCATGGCGTCTCGTGCGGAGGTTGCCGCTAGCCTAGGCCGGCAAACATTGTTGGTTTGTGAACGCGCGAATTCGGCAACGAGGCGCCGGTCGCTCAGCGGGCCGCGACGCGCGACCGCCGTCCGCCCCGGCCGGGTAAGGGCGCATCGCGTTCGTCGCCGTATTCGCTGCGCAGTGTCTCGATCAGCGAATAGACCCAGGGCCGCGTGGCTAGCAACAGGCCGACGCTGCGCCGCTTTGACGGCGGCAGGCTGAGGTCGAGCTCTGCGGCTTCCTTGAACTCCGCCTGCAGGCGTTCCAGCTTGCGCCGCAGCACCGCCAGCGAGGCCGCGCCCAGTTCGCGGATGTCCAAGGCCAGCAGAGCATCCGACGACTGGAATCCGTCCAGCAGAAACTCGCGGCTGGCCGCGCCCAGGTAGCGTGCGCGCACGGGACCGTCGTCGCGCCAGGAGAAGTCGCGCGGCACGCGCAGGCGCACCTTGTCGCCGGGCAGCAGTTCCGCCAGCGCCAATCGGTCCAGGCGCGCCAGCAGGCGGGTGAGTTCCGGCGCGCTCAGGTCGAAGCCGGCGCGGATCGCATCGGTGCGCCAGCCCTGACAGAGCAGGTGGAACACGGTCATCAGTCGCGGCGACCGCGCCAGTTCCGCTTCCTGTTTCGGGCTCAGATGGCGGGTCTCGTCGCGCGCACCGCGCGCACGGCGTGCGAGCTCGAAGAAGTCCAGGTCGAGCACGGCGCAGATGCGCTCCAGCCGCTCCAGGTCGATGCGTCCGTTCGACAACAGGCGTTTGACGGTGGGCTCCGACAGGCCCAGCGCGCGGGCCAGGTCGGCGTAGCGCCAGCCGCGTTCCTTGAGCACGGTCTTGAGCGCAGCGAGCAGACGTTCGCGTTCGGCCATGGCGGGAAGGTGCGGGCAGTCGGGATGCCGGGGATCATAATCCGATACCTGATCCAGCGGGGTTGCGATTTTCGATACCGGCCGGCCAAGGTGGACTGGCCTCCTCAACGGTATCCGTCATGTCCGCCGCTATCGCACCGCTCTCCGCGCCGACCCTGCACCTCAACGACGTCCACTCCGGCCTCAACCGCACCGCCGTCGCCGGCCTGCTGCAGCCGCGCAGCCTGGAACAAGCCTGCGTGGCGGTGCGCGACTGCGCGCGCCTGGGCCGTTCGACCATCGCCGTGGGTGCGCGACATGCCATGGGCGGCCAGCAGTTCCTGTCCGGCGGCTGGCTGCTGGACACTTCGGGACTGGACCGCATCGTCGATTTCGACGACGAGCGCGGTCTGCTCACGGTCGAAGCCGGCGTGCAGTGGCCGGCGCTGCTGGAATGGCTGGCGCGGCATCCGGGCAACAGCCGCGGCTGGACCATCCGCCAGAAGCAGACCGGCGCCGACGGCTTCAGCCTGGGCGGCGCGTTCGCATCGAATATTCACGGCCGCGGCCTGGCCTACGCTCCGTTCGTCGAAGACGTCGAGTCGATCGTGCTGATCGACCATCGCGGCGATGCGCGCATCGCCGACCGCGAGCGCAACGCCGAATGGTTCGCGCTCGCCGCCGGCGGCTATGGCCTGTTCGGTCTGGTTGCGCGGCTGACCCTGCGGCTGGTGCCGCGTACGGTGCTGCGGCGCGAGGTCGCGCTGCTGCGGGTCGGCGAGTTGATGCCGCATCTGCAGGCGGCGATCGCCGAGGGTTGCAGCTACGGCGATTTCCAATTCGCTATCGACCCGAACAGCGACGACTTCCTCGATCTGGGAATCGCGTCCTGTTATCGGCCGCTCGCCGACGCCGCACCCGACGCCGCACCGCGCCATCTCGGCGGCGAAGATTTCGCCCGCTTGCTGTGCCTGGCGCATACCGAGCCGAGCCGTGCCTTCGCCGAATACGCGGGTTTCTACCTGGCCACCGACGGTCAGCGCTATGCCTCCGACAGTCAGCAGGCCGGCGTCTACCTGGACGGCTACCACGCGAGCGTCGACGCGGCACTGGGGCATTGCGGCTCGGAGATGATCACCGAGCTGTACGTGCCACGCGCGCGTCTGGCCGAATTCATGGCCGCGGCCGCCGATTGCCTGCGACGCCACCGCGCGCAGCCGATCTACGGCACCGTGCGGCTGGTGTGCGCGGAACGCAGCAGCATGCTGGCCTGGGCGCGCGAGGACTGGGCCTGCATCGTGTTCAATCTGCACGTGCGCCATGATCCGGCCGGACGCATCGCCGCTGCGGTCGCGTTCCGCGCCCTGATCGACGAAGCCCTGGTCTGCGGCGGCAGCTACTACCTGACCTACCATCGCCATGCCACGCGCGATCAGGTCGAGGCGGCCTATCCGCAGTTTCGCGAGTTCCTGCGGCGTAAGCGCGAGCTCGACCCGGACCGGCGTTGGGACAGCGACTGGTTCCGCCATCACGAAGCGCTGTTCGCGCGAGCCGGCGCATGAGCGGCGCGCCCATGAGCAACGTGTCCACCGCGATGCTGGTCGCCGCCGCCAGCGTGCAGCACGGTTACGGACGCGTCGAATCGACGCCGCAGGCGCAACTTGCCCGGGCCTGCCTGGAGCGCTGCGGTACCAGCGGCCGCGGCCTGTTGCGGCTCGTCGATGGCGCGCTGGGGCGCGCCTGCCTGAGCGCGCTGGAAACGCTGGCCCTGCCGGGCTTGCGCGGGCACTACGCCTGGCGCAAGCGGCGCATCGCGCAATGGGCCGACCGCGCTTGCGCGGACGGTGCGGCGCAGGCAGTGCTGATCGGCAGCGGCTACGACGGCCTTGGATGGAGCCTGGCGCAACGGCACCCGATGCTGCGAGTGTTCGAACTCGACCGCACCGATAGCGTAGCGATCAAACGCGAGGCGTTGCGGCAGTTGCAAGCGGACATGTCGCGTTTGCGGCTGCTGGGGACCGATCTGGAGCGCGACGATGCGCTGGGCACGCTCCTCGCCGATCCCGCTTTCGATCCCGATCGGCCGACCCTGTGCGTGGCCGAAGGCGTGCTGATGTATCTGTCGTCGGCGCGCGCGCAGCACCTGCTGCGCGGATTGGCGCAGGGGCTGCCGCATCCGATCCTGATCGCCACGGCGATGGAACCGTGGTGTGGCCGGCCGCGCTTCCGGCGCGAACGGCCGTGGGTGCGCGGTTGGTTGCAGCGGCGCGGCGAGCCGTTCCGCTGGGGCTGCGAGCGCGGCGCGATCGGCGCATGGCTCGGCGAGTGCGGCTGGATGCTGCGTACGTTGGTCGAACCGGGCGACCCGGAGGATCCCGATCCGAGTCCCGGCGAATGGCTGTTCCTGGCCCATTGCGCGGCGGCTTTGCCGCCGCGCTAATTCCGACGAAGAGTACGCGGCAGTGGCGCCGCGCTAATCCGACTAAGTGCGCGGCGGCTCCGCCGCCGCGCTGGTCGCGCCTCAGTCTTCGTGTGCTGCGTGAGCCTCGTGCGGGCCATGCCCCTTCGGGCAATGGCAGACCGAGGTCGGGCCGAATTCGATGCCGAAGGTCTGGCCGTCGCGATGGCGCTGCCAGTAGAAGTTCGGCGCCTTCTCGCCCAGATTGCCGAGTTCGGCCATGTCGGCATCGACGTCGAACAAACGCCCGTCGACCATCACGTAGCGGGTGTCGATGGTCGCGCGGATGTTCTCCAGTGGATTGCTGTTGAGCACCACCAGGTCGGCCTTCTTGCCGGCTTCGAGCGAACCGAGCTGCTTGGACAGGCCGAGATAATCGGCGCCGTCGATGGTGGCCGCGCGCAAAGCCTCGAAGTTGCTGAAACCGCCCTGCGGCAGCATCCAGATTTCCCAGTTCGCCGACAGGCCCTGCAATTGGCCGTGGCCGCCGACCTGGATCTTGACGCCGGCGTCGCGCAGCTTCTTCACCGACTTGGCGACCTGCACATGCCAGTAATCCCAATCCGGCGCGGTCTCGCGACGGATCGAACGCGCGTCGAGGGTTTCGCGCGGGAAGAAGCGGTTGAGCTTCTTGTCTTCCCAGACGTTGTCGCGGGCATACCACCAGTACTCGCCGGACAGGCCGCCGTAGCTGACCACCAGGGTCGGGGTGTTGCGCACGTCGGTCTGCCGCCACAATTCGACCACGTCCTTGTACAGCGGCGCGACCGGGATGTTGTGCTCGATGCCGGTGACGCCGTCGAGGATCATCGGCATATTGTGGTTGAAGGTCGAACCGCCTTCCTCGACCACCAGCATGCCCAGCTCGCGCGCGGCCTGGTTGATCTGCTGGTGCTGTTCGCGGCGCGGCTGGTTGTAGCTCTTCACCGAAAACGCACCGTTGGCCTTCATCCGACGCAGGTGGCTGCGGGCGTCGTCGATCGAGTTGATCACCGCCTTGAAGTCGCCGTCGGCGCCGTACAGGATCGTGCCGGTCGAGAACACGCGCGGGCCGACCATCTTGCCGGCCTTGAGCAGCTCGGCTTCGGAGAACACGAACTCGGTGGTCGCCGAGGGGTCGTGCATGGTGGTGATGCCGAAGGCGAGGTTGGTGTAGTAGGCCCAGTTCTGCTGCGGGACTACACCTTGGCCGAAATGCGCGGCGTGCGCGTGCACGTCGACATAGCCCGGCAGGATGGTCTTGCCGGTGGCGTCGATGACGCGCGCGCCGGCCGGCACCGCGACCGCGCCGCTGGCGCCGACCGCTTCGATCCTGTCGCCGCGCACCACCACGGTGGCGTCCTCGATCACTTCCTGCGCGGTCTCGGCGTTGCGCATCGTCACCACGCGTGCGTGGGTGAAGGCGACGGTGTCGCGCGCTGCGTACACCGGCAGGTCGAGGCCGACGCGCACGCCGGGTTCGTCGGCCGACGGTTTGGCCGGCGTCGCCGGCGCGCCCGGCAGGAAGGCGAAGGCCTGGTTGAGCGGGCGCGAGTAATAACGATCGCCGACCATCCAATGCAGCGACTTCGAATCGGCGGCCCAGTGCAGATAACTGCCGACGTCGGCGCTGACCGGCGTCACCGGCATCGCCTTGCTGTCCTTGCTCAGTTCGACCGAGCTGCCGGTGGTCATCAGCGGCGCGACATAGGCGTTGAACAACTCGGTGAACGCCACCCACTTGCCGTCCGGGCTGATGCTGACCGAGTCGACGTACTTGAGGTTGTAGACCTCGCGGGGCTCTTCGCCGTGCAGGCCGACCGACATCAGCTTCTTCTTCAGGCCGCCGCCGGTGAGGTAATACACGCGGCTGCCGTCGGCGCTGAACTGCGGCGCTTCGCCGTTGTCGGCGACGCGGATCGGCTTGCCGCCGTCGGCCGACATCACGTAGATGCCGCGATCGGCCGACCACAGGCTGCCGGTGAGACCGCCGCCGCCGGCCTTGGCGTAGACGATGCGCTTGCCGTCGGGCGAGAAGCGCGGGCCGTAGTAGAAGCCCTTGTCCTGGGTCAGGCGCTTGCCGCCGCCACCGCCGGCGCTGGCGACGTAGATCGCGCTGAGCGCTTCGTCGGACCAGGTCGTGTACAGCAGTTTGCCGCCGTCGGCGCTGAAGCTGGGCTGGTACTCGTAAAGGTTGTCGTTGCCGGTCAGGCGTTCGGGCTTGCCGTCGGGCAGGCGCTTGCGCCACAGATGGCCGACGGCGTGGAAGATCAGGGTCTTGCCGTCGGCACTGGTGGCGACGTCGCGGATCATTTTCGGCGCGAAGCGGCCTTCGTCGAGTTTCTGTTCGAAACGCAACGGCTCGGCCACGGTCTGTTCGATCGACGCCTGGAACGGAATCGCCTCGGGCTTGCCGCTGGCGATGCCGACGCGCCACAGCTTGCCCTGCGCCCAGATCACCACCGACTTGGAGTCGGGAGTCCAGGAGAAATTCGCGTACGGCCCGAAGATCGCCCAGGCTTCCTGCATGTCGTGCGACAGCCCGTCCCAGACCGGGCGGGTTTCGCCGCTGGCCAGGTCGAGCACGTGCAGCACCGACTTGTCGCGGATGCGTTTGACGAAGGCCAGCGACTTGCCGTCCGGCGAGGGCTGCGGCCGCACCGCGCCGCCGGGCGTGCCGATCACGGTTTCGCTCTTGCCGGTTTCGCGGTCGAAGCGCTTGATCGCGTAGACGGTGTCGTGGACGTTCTTGTTGTACTGGAAGGCCGGGCCGGCGCTGACGTCCTCGGAGTAGTAGACGTAGCGGCCATCCGGCGACAGCGCCGGTTCGCCGAGGTCCTGCTGGTCGTTCTTCTGCTTGGTCAGTTGCAGGCCGCCACCGCCGCCGGCGGCATGGTAGATCCACAACTCGCCCGCGCCGAGCGAACGCTCGCCGGTGAAATGTTTGCGCCCGACCAGGAACTGGCCGTCCGGCGTCCACGCCGGGTTGTTGAGCAGGCGGAAGTCTTCCTTGGTCACCGCGACGGCGTTGCTGCCGTCGGCCTTGATCCGCCACAGGTTGTTGCCGCCGCCGCGGTCGGAGGTGAAAGCGAGTTCGCGGCCGTCGGGCGACCAACGCGGCTGCACGTCCCAGGCCGGGCCGCTGGTGATGCGCTTGGCCTGACCGCCGCCGATCGGCAGCCGGTACAGATCGCCGAGCAGCGAGAACACGATTTCGCGACCGTCGGGCGACACGTCCAGGTCCATCCAGGTGCCTTCGTCGGTGTCGAAGCGCACGGTCTTGGTCTGGCCGTGCGGCGCCGAGACGTCCCACTTCTTCTCGTCCTTGTCGCCGGGCTTGCTGACGCCCTTGGCGGTCTGCGCCGAAGCGCGCGCCGGATCGGTGCCGGCGGGTTTCAGCGCGTCCTGTTCCAACTGGGCGGCGGGCGCTTCGCCTTGTTTCTCGCCCTGTTTCTTGTCCTGCGGTGCGGGTTGCGGCGGGGTCTGGGCATAGGCCGGGACGGCGAGCGCGCTGGCGAGCGCAAGGGCGAGCAGGCGGTGATTGGGCATCGAAGCGGTTACCTGGGGCTGACGATGGTTCGAGCCTAACCCGCACGCATGCCTCGACACCTGGGCTAAAAGTCGTGCTTGGTGGGGTATGGCGAGATGTCGCTGTCGCCACGCCGTGCGAGCAAAGCAAATCTCCCCCAACCCCTCTTTGCCAAAGAGGGGAGTGCTGGCGTCGGGTCGGGGAGGATGAACTTCTTTCGAGCTGCATCGCTGCGCAAGCAAGGGATGCTGGCGGCTAGCGGGGCCGAACTGCCGGCTCTCGAATGGAAGCCGTGGACCTCATGTAACGGATGCTGCCTTCGAAGCAAGAGCGACGGTGGCCAGTTCTAATGCGTCGACGAGGTGTCGTTGCTCCCGGCAAAGCTAATCCGCTCCCCTCTTTGGAAAAGAGGGGTTGGGGGAGATTTGCTCTTGGCGCCGCCGCATCCGCATCGGCGCTCCAGCCGCTTCGTGCCCGCTCAGCCCTTGAAGTCGGCCTGCTCGGCGGCGAAGCCGACCACCACCGCGCCCTTGCCGACGTTGACCATGCCGGTCAGGCTCATGACGCTTTCGAACAGCTCGACGTTGCTGTTGCGGCAGGCTTCGCGCAGGCGCTCGTAGCCGGGCAGGGCGTGCAGTTCGGCGAGTTCGCCGCCGTAGCTGACGCACACCGTCGGCGTCAGCAGCCCGGTCTGGGCCTTGTGCGCGGTGAACTCGAACAGCTTCTGCGCGGCGTTCTCGTAGCCCTTGATCTTGGCCACCGGGCCGGTCTCGCCGCGGTTGCAGTGCAGCACCGGCTTGATGTCGAGCGCGGTGCCGAGGGTGGCGCTGAGGAAGCTGACGCTGCGGTCGCCGCGCACGCGGGTGCGCGCGCGCAGGTAATTGAGGTCGCGCGGGATCAGATAGCCGTGGGTGTGCAGGGCCAGGTGCTCCAGGCGTGCGCGGATCTTCGGCGCGCCTTCGCCGGCGGCGCGCAGGCGCACCGCTTCGACCGCGGTGATGCCCTGGGCGGCGAACAGGTTGAGAGTGTCGATCACCCGCAACGCGAACGGCGTGTTGATGCCGGCCGCCGAACGCACCGGCTTGTAGTCGTTGAGGATCGCGAAGCTGGCCTGGTTGGCGTTCTCGTAGACCGGGCTGCGGGTCTTGGTGATCGTCATGCAGAACACGTAGTCGTAATCGATCACGAGCTGGCTGACGAACAGGTCGCGCACCTGCTGCACGGTGTAGGGCGTGGTCTCGGCCTCGAAACCGCGCTCGGCCAGGTGCGTGTGCAGGAATTGCAGGGTGGCCTGTTCGTTGCGATGGTCGGCCAGTACCGCCTGGCCGATGCGCACGGTGATCGGCAACAGATGGATGTCGTGCCGTTCCAGATATTCCAACGGCAGATCGCAAGCGGAGTCGACGACGATTCCAATGCGCATGTTCCCCCCCGGGTAGGGCGCGTGGTGATCGGATAGGACCGCAGCATACCTTTTTGAGACATGAGTCACGCGTGAGCGCGCTCCGGGGCTTGCGTCGTTCAGGCGCGGCGACGTATCCCCACCGGCAGTTGCTTCAAACGCTGCATCTCCGGGTCGTCGAGCAATTCGGGATGTTGCAGTGCGTCAAGAGCGAAGTCGTGGGCATCGTTGCCCCAGAACAACTCATCTCCAATGCTCAACGTAGGGACACCGAAGACACCGGCCACCAACGCGGCCTCGGTGTTGTCGCGCAGCGCCGCCTTGATCGCGTCGGCGCCGAGCGCTTCGGCCTCGACCCCGAGCGCATCGATCACCGGCGCCAGGGCCTCGACGCTGTCGCCGGCCTCGCCGCGCCGCCAGATCCAGTCGAAGATCGCATCGACCGCCTCGGGGGTGGAGCCGGCGACCAGGCACAACCGCAGTGCGGCGAGCGGGTTGAACGGATGCGCCGGCGGGAAGCGCAGGGCGACGCCTTCGCGCCGCGCCTGCCACAGCACGTGCCGATAGGTGAACTCGCGTTTGCCGACGATTTCGGCCGGGCCCTTCTGGCCGCGCGCCTCGAGCACGGCGCCGAATGCGACCGGCACCAGCTCGATCGCGCGCTCGCGCACCATCGGCCTGAGCTTCTGCCACTGCAGGTAGGAGAACGGCGAGATGAAGTCGAAGTACCAGCGCAGCGTGGTCATGGTCGTCGGGTCTCTTATGGCCGGCTCTGTTACTTCCAGGCGCCGAGGATCAGGCCGTACAGGGCGAACTGGAGGATGTGGTAACCGGCGTCGATCATCCACAGCATCAGGCTGCGTTGGGCGAAGGCGTAGTTGATGCCGAAGCTCATCGAGACGAAGAACAGCCCGACCACGAAGCCGACCCCGAAACCGTCGGCGGCGTTGGCGCCGGGCGGCAGGAACACGGCGAACATCAGCGCGGCGAGGAAGCTGCAGGCGATGGCGGTGGCGAACACCCGGCCGGGGTGACCGGGCTTGGCATCGGGATCGACGCCGGCCTCACGGCACCAGCGCTTCTTGAACAAGGGCCCGTACCAGAGCCCGCCGAGCAGGAAGGACGAGGCGGTCGCCGCGAGGATCGCCAGCCAGTTGAGTTGCAAGAGGGATGCGGTCATCGCGGTGTTCTCCGGGTGTTGGGGTGAATCGGCACCGACCGATTCCCGATGCGCGATGTCGCGCGGCAGCTCGCCGCAGCGGGCTCGGGGAAGGGGCGGGACGGGCGGCGATCCTTCGTTGGCCGACGACAGGATACGCCTGGGTCATCGGAGGCGGTGGCATGGGCCATGCCCGCGGACCGCCCCCTTGTAGGAGTGGCGTAAGCCGCGACCGCGTTGTTACCGCTTCGTCGTCGCCGTGGCTTCGCGGTCGCGGCTTACGCCCATCCTACAAAGGCCCGGCGGATTCATTGGCCGCTTCGTCGAAGCGGCCGGGCCGCTGCCTCAGCGCGCCGGCGCCGGATACGCGCGCGGCAGGCCAGTGTCGCCGTGCAGGTAACGGTCGCGCAGCTCGGTCTGGCGGCTGCGCATCTCGATCGCGCGGCCGTCCATCCACACTTGCAGGGCGACCTGGGCGACATCGAGCGGATCGCCGCTCCACAGCACCAGGTCGGCGCGCTGGCCCGGGGCGATGGCACCGACCTGGCCGGCCACGCCGAAGGCTTCGGCCGGCACCCGGGTCAGGCCGGCCAGGCCATCGGCCCAGGGCAGGCCCGCGGCGACGGCGTTGCCGGCGAGCTGGCGCACCTTGCGCGCGTTGTGCGAGGCGCCGCCTTCGCTGAAACCCACCGCCACGCCGGCCGCGCGCAGGCGCGCGGCGTTCTCCATGCTGGCGCCGACCTGGTCGAAATCGCTCGGCAGGTTGGACAGCGGATTGACGAACACCGGCACCTTGGCCGCGGCGAGCTGCGGCGCGAGCCGCCAGGCCTCGCCGCCGCCGGCGATGGCGATGCGCAACCGGTGCCGCGCCGACCAGCGCAGCAACTGGCGGATGTCGGCGGCACGGTCGACGCCGAACACGATGCGGCCGCCGCCGTCGAGGTATTTGAGCAGGGTCGAACGCCCGGCCGGGGTCAGCAGCGCGGCGTGGTGGCCGGGTGCGATGCGGCCGCGCGCCTCGTCGATGAGTTGATCGAGGATCATCCACTGCGCTGCGCGCGAGCTGCCGCTGAGGCCCAGGCCGTCCTTGCCCAGGCGCACGAACAACACGCGCGGGCCGATCGGGTCGGGGCCGCCGTCGAGCCGTTCGACCCCGCCCTGACCGGCGACGATCGACCCGCCGGTGGCGGTGCCGACGCCGAGCAGGGTCCAGCCGATGCCTTCGATGCGCGCGACCGGGATCAACACCGAGTCGGGGTTGTAGGCCAGGGTCACGTCGAACTCCGGCCGCACCGTCATTTCCTTGGTGTCGGCGCCCAGCGCGACGGTCTGGTCGACCGTGGATTTTTCGCCGGAGACCTCTTCCAGGCCGATCTCGGTGATGCCGCCGAACAGGGTCGGGGTCAGCGGCCGGCCTTCGGCTTCGACGACCTGGGCGCCGGCCGGCGCCGACAAGCCCTTGCCGACCGCGCGCACCACGCCGTTGCCGACCAGCACGTCGGCGTGTTCGAGCGAGCCTTGCGCGGTCGCGGTGTGCACGGTGGCGTTGCGGATCAGGACGTTCTGCGCCGCGGCGCCGAAACTCGC
The DNA here is from genome assembly GCF_000731095.1 of Lysobacter antibioticus. Classification (GTDB taxonomy): domain Bacteria; phylum Pseudomonadota; class Gammaproteobacteria; order Xanthomonadales; family Xanthomonadaceae; genus Lysobacter; species Lysobacter antibioticus_B. Next base: position 14,537 of record NZ_JMTZ01000014.1, read on the forward strand.
GCAAGCGCCGAGCAGGGCGAGCAGCAGCGCGCTGTGACGCAGCCCGCGGGTTGCAAGCTTCGCTGCAACGGCGCAGGACAAGGGTTCGATCCCGCGACGGTTCATCGCAAGCCTCCGGTCTGCGTCGCCGGTTGCCCCAGCAGGAAGTCCGACTTCGGTTGCCGCGACGGGTCGGCGCGGTCGTAGACGCGCGCGCCGTCGACATAGACCTGTTCGGCCTTGGCGTAGACGCTGAAGGGGTTGCCGTTCCACACCACCACGTCGCCCATCTTGCCCGGCTCGAGGGTGCCGGTGCGTTCGAGGATGCCGAGCGCCTTGGCCGGGTTCTGGGTCAGCCAGCGGATCGCCCGTTCCGGCGCGATGTCGATGCCGGCCAGGCGCGCATGCGCGATCACCTTGGCCGCTTCCTGGTTGAGGCGCTGGATGCCTTCCTCGGAGTCCGAATGCACGATCGCGCAGCTGTTGGCGGGGCGGTCGACGATGGCGATGTTTTCCTGGATGCCGTCGAAGGCTTCCATCTTGAAGCCCCACCAGTCGGCCCACAGCGCGCCGCACACGCCTTCGGCGGCGAGGCGGTCGGCGATCTTGTAGGCCTCCACGCCGTGGTGGAAGGCGCTGACCTTGAAGCCGAACTCCTTGGCCAGGTCGAGCATGGTGGTCATCTCGTCGGCGCGGTAGCAATGGATGTGGACGAGGATGTCGCCCTTGATCGCGCCGGCCAGGGTGTCGAGCTTGAGGTCGCGCTTGCCGCCGGTGTCCTTCTCGCTGTCGGCGCCGTTGCCGTTGCCGTTGCCGGGCTTGGCGCTGCTCTGCCACCAGCGCTTCTTCTGCGGCGCGGCGGCCTTCGGCGCGCTCTTGCGCAGGTATTCGCTGGCGTCGATGAAGGCGGCGCGGTAACCGGCGACATTGCCCATGCGCGTGCCCGGCGGCGTGTTGCGGCTGCCGTAGACGCGCTTGGGGTTTTCGCCGCAGGCCATCTTCAGGCCCCACGGCGCGGCCGGGAACTTCATCGCCTGGTAGCTGGTGGCCGGGACGTTCTTCAGCGTCACCCCGCGTCCGCCGATCAGGTTGGCCGAGCCGGGCAGGATCTGCAGCGAGGTGATGCCGCCGGCGAGCGCCGCGGCGAAGCCGGGGTCCTGCGGCCACACCGAATGTTCGGCCCAGACGTTCGGGGTGACCGGGCCGGTCATTTCATTGCCGTCGGCGTGCGCGCCGACGCCGGGGCTCGGGTAGACGCCGAGGTGCGAGTGCACGTCGATGATGCCCGGGGTGATCCACTTGCCGCTCGCGTCGACGCGGGTGGCGTCGCTGGGTGCCTCGAGGGCGCGGCCGACCGCGACCACCTTGCCATCGCGCAGCAGCACGTCGGCGTCGTCGAGGCGCTGGCCGGCGCCGGTCAGCACGGTCGCATGCTGCAGCAGCACCGGGCCGGCGGCGATCGCCTTGTAGGTGCTCGGATACGGGTCCTGGGTGAAACGCGAGGCAGACGCGGGCGTGGCGGCCTGCACGGCGCCGGCGAGCAGCGCCAGGCCACAGCCGGCCAGTAGCGGTCGAAACATGGATTCCCCCAAGACAGAGCGAGCGACGGACAACCTTGGAACCGTAACGGCCGCCCGAGCCCCTGCCAACCCTGACTATCGTCATGGGCGGTGCGACAATGGCCGGACAACAACAAGAACAGGCACAGACCATGAAAGAGAAAGAACAGATCGTCGAAAACTGGCTGCCGCGCTACACCGGCGTGCCCCTGGACCAGTTCGGCGAGCACGTCCTGCTGACCAATTTCAGCGGCTACCTGCATACCTTCGCGCGTCTCACCGGCGCCGAAGTGGTCGGCCTGGACCGGCCGATGCCGAGCGCGACCTTCGACGGCATCACCATGATCAACTTCGGCATGGGCAGTCCCAACGCCGCGACCATGATGGACCTGCTGTCGGCGATCATGCCCAAGGCGGTGTTGTTCCTCGGCAAGTGCGGCGGCCTCAAGCGCAAGAACCAGCTCGGCGACCTGGTGCTGCCGATCGCCGCGATCCGCGGCGAAGGCACCTCCAACGATTACCTGCTGCCGGAAGTGCCGGCGCTGCCGGCCTTCGCCCTGCAGCGCGCGGTTTCGACCACCATCCGCGACCTCGGCCACGACTACTGGACCGGCTCGGTGTACACCACCAACCGCCGCGTCTGGGAACACGACGAAGCCTTCAAGGAACGCCTGCGCCAGATGCGCTGCATGGCCATCGACATGGAAACCGCGACCGTGTTCGCCGCCGGCTTCGCCAACCGCATCCCCTGCGGCGCGCTGCTGCTGGTGTCGGACCAGCCGATGATCCCCGAAGGCGTCAAGACCGAAGCCTCCGACGCCAAGGTCAGCGCGAACTTCGTCGACACCCACATCAGCGTCGGCATCGAAGCGCTGAAGCTGATCCGCCGCCACGGCAAGTCGGTGCGGCATTTGCGCTTCGACGAGTGATCGCTACGGCACGCCGGCCTTTCAGTCTTTGAGCGCTTCGCGGTGTCGTGACAGTAATCATTCATCTGCAAGCGCCAGCGTACGAAGTCCCTCTCCCGCTTGCGGGAGAGGGGTTGGGGTGAGGGCCGCGACAGCTCTGCGCGCGCCGTGCCCGCCATCGCAGATCCGTCGTGCGGCCCTGAACCGTTTATCGATGAGCGAGCGGATAACCCTGTTTTTATAGGGGTTCTGCGACGCCAAGCACACGACATCGCACGGCCTGAGACCTCGCGCGCCGACACTGTATTCCACGGCCGGAGGACAGGTCATGGAACAGCTCATCTTCACCGTCATCGGCGCCTTGCTTACCTGGGCGTTCTACTTCATCCAACGTTTCGCCGAACGTCGCGGCACGGTCGACGCGATCGAGCGCGGCAAGCAACTGCTGGCGCTCAAGCAAGAGCTCGACGGCGCTCACACCAGCGTCGAGGAACTGCGCCGTTTCGAAAGCCGGTTGGTCGGCAAGGCCGAAACCGCCGCGCGCATCGCCGACAGCTATTTCAGCAAGGCCGCCGCGGTCGCGCGCGACAACGAGGACGCGCGGGTCAGCGAGGCCGACATGAGCCAGCAGGCGATCGCCGAGCTCAGCCGCGAAGAAGTGCGGTTGCAGGGCTTGGTCGCGCACCTGCGCAAGCAGCTCGACGGCGACGGCCTGGCGGCGTTCGAGCGGGCGCACGAGGCCTGGCTGACTTTTCGCGAATGCCATGCGCGTTTCGTCTCGCAGTCGTACTCGGCCGGGCCGATCCGTCCGCTGATCCACGCGGTGACGATGGAAAGCATTACGGTCGCATGGATCAACGAGCTGGAAACGCAGTTGGGCGAGGATCAGGCCGCTTGATGCGGCCGGCGATGTTCGGCGATTCATGTCGATGCCGCCTGATCGCCGTCGCAGGGTCAGCGCGACAGCTTCGCATCTGGTTTGCTAGGGTTCGCCACCTGATCCTCAGCGAGAACCCGCATGCCCGTGACCGCGAAAGACGTCGTCGACTTCTGGCGAAACGCTGGCCCCAGCCGCTGGTTCGACCGTAACGAGAGCTTCGACCACCAGTGCCGCAGCGGCTTCCTCGATGCGCACCACGCCGCTGCGCGGCGCGAGCACGACGATTGGGTCGAGCGCGACGCCGAATCCGCGCTGGCCCTCTTGATCCTGCTCGACCAGATTCCGCGCAACGTCTTCCGCGGCAGCGCGCATTCCTATGCGACCGACCCGCTCGCGCGGCACTACGCCCGGCGCGCGCTCGAACTCGGCCACGACCGCAGCATCGAGCCGGCGCTGCGCGCGTTCTTCTATTTGCCGTTCGAGCATTCCGAGCAACTCGACGATCAACGCCGCTCGGTCGAATTGCACCGCGGCCTGCCGCCGAACCAGGACGGCAGCGACGCCGCGCAGTGGGCCGTGGCCCATCTCGAAATCATCGAACGCTTCGGCCGCTTCCCGCACCGCAATGCCGCGCTCGGCCGCGGGAGCACGGTCGAGGAACAGGCCTATCTCGATGGCGGTGGGTTCAGGGGCTGAGCCGGGGGCGTGCACCCCGCGACCGCGATGAATCAATGTAGGAGCGACGTGAGTCGCGACCACGCCATCACCCCATGCTGCGCCGCGATCCGCGAGCCCGCGGTCGCGGCTCACGCCGCTCCTACAGGGGCAGCGACAGCGACGCCGCGCTTTGGGGTAGGAGCGACGTGAGTCGCGACCGCGCACCCCCCCGAGCCTGCGCGGCGATCCGTCAGCCCGCGGTCGCGGCTTGCGCCGCTCCTACAGGGGCGGCGACGCGGCAGCCCGCCCCACAAAACAGAACGGCCGCGACGCAGGGCGCCGCGGCCGTTCGATTCGGGCTTGCCGATCGATCAGAACTGTCGCTCGATCAATACTTCGGAATCGAAGCGTCCAGGTCGGCCCAGGCGTCGATGCCGCCTTCGATGTTGTAGACCTCGCGGAAACCGAGCTGGCGGAAGTGCTCGGCGGCCTGGGCGCTGCGGCCGCCGTGGTGGCACAGGAACGCCAGCGGGGTGTCCTTGGGCAGGCCTTCGAGGGCATCGGTGCCGCCGTCGAAGGTGTCGAAGGCGATGCCGATGCGGGCGATCGCGCGTTCGTCGGCGGGGCGCACGTCGACCACGCGCAGCGAGCCTTCGCCGGCGCGCGCGAGCGCCTGCTCGGGCGCGATCGGCTTCACCGCCGGCGGCGCGTTGGGGTTGGTGATGACCAGGCCGCGGCCGCGTTCGTCGTCGGCCCAGTCGATGCTCACGCCGTCGGCGCGGCGGGCGTTGATCCAGTCGGTCTGCACGCGCACGCCTTCGGCTTCGACCGCAATGGCGTTGGCATCGACCGGCGCCAACTGCAAACGCACGTTATGGCGCGCGTCGACTTCGAGCTGCACCGCGTAGTTGTCGCCGGCATTGGCCACCGCGTCGCGCAGCATCTGCGCCGCGGCCGGGGTGATCGTGAGCTTCGGCGGGCTGCGGTCCGGTGTGGGCAGGCCGAGCAGCCCGTGCAGTTCGCCGCTGCCGGCCATCTGCTCGATGATGTCGCTGCCGCCGACCAGTTGCGCGTCGACATACAGCTGCGGGATCGTCGGCCACTCGCCGTATTGCTTGATGCCCTCGCGGATCTCCGGGTCGGCCAGCACGTCGACATGGGCATAACCCTGCGGCAGCAGCGCGTTGAGCGCGCCGGAGGCCTTGGCCGAGAAGCCGCACTGCGGCGCGGTGGGGCCGCCCTTCATGAACAGAACGACGCGGTTGGACTGGAGCAGGGTTTCGATGCGCGAACGCAGGGCAGGGTCGAGGGACATGGAGGTCAGCCGGGCGGGAATAGGGGCAAGGTGGGGGCGGGCAGTCTACGTCGCAAGGTAGGATGCGGCATCCGCCGGCGTCTCGGGCTGCCGCGGAGCCCCTCCCGACCGTCGGAACCGCCCGCTGCGTATGAACGGCATCCTCGTCACCCACCGTCCTCCGCGCCGCCCGGGCGTCTGGTTGTGGCTGTTCCTCGGCTCGCAGCTGCTGATGGTCGCTTTGTGGGCGCGCTACGGATGGACCGTCGGCCTGCCGGCCCTGCTGCTGAGCCACGGGGCGATGGTCTGGGGCACCCTGTGGCCGCGCTCGCGTCTGTTCAGCCCGGTGCTGTCGCGGCTGCCGACCCGCGAACGCGTGGTCTGGCTGACCATCGACGACGGCCCCTCCGACGACACCCTGGCCCTGCTCGACCTGCTCGATGAGCACCAGGCCAAGGCCACCTTCTTCGTGGTCGCGCAGCGCGCCGAACGACGCGCCGACTTGCTGCGCGAGATCGTCCGCCGCGGCCACGACCTGGGCAACCACAGCGCCAGCCATCCTTCGGCGCGGTTCTGGATGTTGGGGCCGGCGGCGATGGCCGCCGAGATCGGCGGCGCCCAGGCGCGCTTGCAGGCCTTGATCCCCGGCCTGCGCCTGCGCTGGTTTCGGGCCGTGGTGGGCATGGCCAATCCGTTCACCGCGCAACCGTTGAGCGCGCACGGTTTGATCCGGGTGGCGTGGAGCGCGCGCGGTTTCGACGCGGTCGCGGCCGACCCGGCCACGGTGGTGGCGCGGATCGAAAAAGACTTGGCGCCGGGCGCGATCGTGTTGATGCACGAAGGCGCGGGTCACCGGCGCAATGTCGAGACCATGGCGGTGTTGTTGCGGCGTTTGCGCGAGCTGGATTACCGCTGCGTGGTGCCGTCGGTCGAATGAGGCGCGGCGTGGGCCGATCGGCCCGCGCTCAGATCGGCTGGTTCGCGGTCGCGACTCGCGTCGCTCCTACTCCAAAGCCGCGTTCCAAGGGTAGGAGCGGCGCAAGCCGCGACCGCGATCTATCGCACTACCGCGCAAGCCTCACTCTGCACGCGCCGCCACGATCCGCCAGTTGTTGAATGGCGTGCGTCCGAACAGCGGCGTGAACTCGACTTCGAGCCCGGCCTCGCGCAAACGTGCGCGCAAGGCTTCGCCGTTGGGGTAATAACGCGGCATGGCATTCATCCAGCCCAGTGCGCGCGAGAACAGGTCGACCGCGAGGGTGATGCGCGCCCGGTGGGTGCCGTCGTCGAGGCCGGTGCGGATCACCAGGCGAGCGCCCGGGGTCAGCATCGCGATCATGGCGTCGATCGCCCGTGCCTGCGCCGGGTAGGGAATGAACTGCAACACGTCGAGCATCACCACGCTGCCGCGATGCTCGGGCACTTCGTGAGCGAGGTCGACGGTTTCGAACACGGCCTGATCCAGGCCGACCCGCGCCGCGGCGCGGGTGGCACGGCGGATCTTGGCCGCATCGCTGTCGACGCCGCGGTAGGGTAGGCGGATGCCGTCGGCGAGCAAGGTGTGGGCGAGCAGACCGAGGCCGCAGCCCAAGTCCAGCAGCGGCGCGCGGGTGCCGCGCAAGGCCGCGCTGACGCCCGGATAGAGCGGATCGCTGCCGAGCTTGGCGCGGCTGTAGTAATAGTCCCAGCGATTGCCGAGCGGATGCTCGGGTAGATAGGCGCGCGCGATGCGGTCCGCCTGTCCGTGGGCCATGGCTTGTACCGCTTCGTTCATTGCTGGTCCGGACTCCGTGCGCGGCCGTGCCGCCGCCGGCAGTTTGGCATTCCAGGGGCGCCGGTGCTCGGCGGTCGCCGCGCGGCGTCGCAAAGCACATCGTGGGCGGCGAGGCGATGCGCGCCGCCGCCGCTGTGCCGGGTTCAGTCCGCGCGCGAGGCCAGCAGCCGCTGCGCCACCGGCACGGCCAGCTCAGCCCACTGCGTATACATCGCCGCCGACGGATGCAGGCCGTCCTCGGCGACCATCGCCGCTTCGCTGCCGCGTGCGCGCGAGACCGGGGTGATGTCGACGAAGGCGACGCCGTGCCGCGTGCAGATCTCGCGCGCGGCCTGGTTGAAGACATCGAGTTCGGCACCGATCGTCGCCGGGCCGCGCTGGTCGCTGGCGCCGAACGGGGTCGCGCCCCAGTCGGGGATCGACAACACCAGCACGCGGTCGGCGCGGCCGTGGGCGTAGCGGATCGCGCGTTCGAGCAATTCGCGGAACTCGCCGGCGTACTGCGGCGCGCTGCGGCCGCGGTATTGGTTGTTGACGCCGATCAACAGACTGACGAAATCCCACTGCCCCAACGGTTCGGCCAGGTCCAGCGCGAGCGCGAGCTCGTCGGTGGTCCAGCCGGTGGTCGCGATGATGCGCGGGTCGGCCAGGCCGATGCCGCGCTCGCGCAGGGCGTTCGCCATCTGCAGCGGCCAGCGCCCGGCCTCGGGCACGGCTTCGCCGATGGTGTAGCTGTCGCCGAGCGCGAGATAGGACAGCGTCATGCTTGCTTCATGCCACCGCGGCGCGTTGGGCCTCGACCTGGACGCCGCGTTCGGCGTAACGGTCGAGCACGCGTTCGATGCGCTGGAACACCTCGCGCACCTCGGCCGGCTGCGGCAGCAGGGTGACGCGGAAGTGGTTGCGATAGGGCACGTTGAAGCTCGAGCCCGGCACCACCAGCACGTCTTCGGTTTCGAGCAGTTCCAGCGCGAACCTGTGGTCGTCGAAGCCCTGCGCGGCGGCGCCGACCACGGCCGGGAACGCGTACAGGGCGCCGGCCGGGGCGACCAGTTCCAGATGCTGGCTGGCTTCGACCGACTCGATCACCGCGCGGCGCGCTTCGTACAGGCGTCCGCCCGGCTCGCACAGCGGGGTGATGGTGTCTTCGCCGTTGAGCGCGGCTTCGATGGCGAACTGGCCCGGCACGTTGGCGCACAGGCGCAGCGCGCCGAGCAGGTCCATGGCGTGGTGGAAGTCGCCGCTGGCGACCGGGTCGCCCGACAGCACCGCCCAACCCACGCGCCAGCCGCAGGCGCGGTGCACCTTGGACAGGCCGCCGAAGCTCAGGCAGGGCAGGTCGCCGGCGATCGGCGCGACCGGGGTGAACTGGGCGCCGTCGTAGAGGATCGAGTCGTAGATCTCGTCGCACATCAGCAGCAGCTTGTGGCGCGCGGCGATCGCGACGATACGTTCGATCAGCTCGCGCGGATAGGCCGCGCCGGTCGGGTTGTTCGGGTTGATCAGCACGATCGCGCGGGTGCGGCTGGAGATGAGTTGTTCGATCTCGTCCGGGTCGGGCAGGAAGCCGTTCTCGGGCTGGCAGCGGTAATACACCGGGCGGCCGTCGTTGAGGATGGTCGCGGCCGACCACAGCGGGTAATCGGGCGAGGGCAGCAGCACTTCGTCGCCGGGATTGAGCAGGGCGCGCAGCGACAGGTCGATCAGCTCGCTGACGCCGTTGCCGACGAACACCCGCTCGGGCGAGGCGTTGGGCGTGCCGCGGCGCTTGTGGAACGCGGCGATGGCTTCGCGCGCGGCCGGCAAGCCCTGCTGATGGGTATAGGGGTCGGTGTTGGCGATGTGGTCGGCGATCGCGCGCTGCAGGTGTTCGGGCGCGCGGAAGCCGAAGGCGCCGGGGTTGCCGATGTTGAGCTTGATCTGCTTGCGCCCCTGGGCCTCCAACTCACGGGCTCGCCGGGCCAGTTCACCGCGGATTTCGTAACGGACTTCGGACAGGCGTTCGCGGGTTTTCAGGGGCGGCAATGACATCGGGGCAGGGCTGGGTAGAAGGAGAGACCCCCAGACTAGCTGAATCGGTCCGGCGAATCAGCCGGGGGCGGCGATTCCAGGCGCCCGCGATCTGCGCCGGCGCGCACGGAATGGCCGGGCCGGCGGCCCCGATCCCGGCCGCCGCCGCGTTCGCCGCCGGTCCGGAGGCCTGCGCCGAGGCCGAAACCCGCGTCCGGCCTATGTAGAATCGCGCCATGACCCTCGTTGCCCGCGCCTTTGACTCCTGAACTCGCTGCCTTGCAGGCGATCGGCTGGCCGATCACGGCCGACGAGCCGTTGCCCGCCGACCCCGTCTGGCGCCAGGCGCTGCTCGACCACCCCCAGGCCCGCCCGGCGCGGGTGACCGAGCAGCACCGCAGCGGCTACGTCGTGTCCGAAGGGCCCGACAGCGGCTATCGGGTCGAGTCCCTGCCCGAATGGCAACGCCCGGCCAATTACAAGAAAGGCTCGGTCGCGCCCGAACAGCGTCCCGGGGTCGGCGATTGGCTGCTGATCGACGGCGACGGCAGCGGCGGCAAGGTCGTCGCGCTGCTGCCGCGGTATAGCGCGATCAAGCGCGGCGCCGCCGGCGAGCATTACAAGCAGCAGCTGATCGCGGCGAACATCGACACGGTATTCATCGTGTGCGGTCTGGACGGGGACTTCAATCCGCGCCGGATCGAGCGCTATCTGCTGCTGGTGCGCGGCGGCGCCGAGCCGGTCGTGGTGCTGACCAAGGCCGACGAAGCCATCGCCGCCGACGAGAACGCGGTCGCCGACGCGATCGGCGCCTTGGCCGAACTGGCCGAGGGCGTGGCGATCCGCGCGGTCAACGCGCGCGACCGCGACGGCAGCGTCGCGGCGATGGCGCCGTGGCTGCAGCCGGGCCGCACCGTGGTGCTGGTGGGCTCCTCCGGCGCCGGCAAGTCGACCCTGACCAACAGCCTGCTCGGCATCGAGCGCATGAAGACCGGCGCGGTGCGCGAAAGCGATGCGCGCGGCCGCCACACCACCACCCATCGCGCCCTGATCCCGTTGCCGTCGGGCGCCTGCCTGATCGACACCCCGGGCATGCGCGAACTCAAGCCGACCGGCGAGGAAGACGTCGCCGAAAACTTCAGCGATGTCGAAGCCCTGGCCGAGCAGTGCAAGTTCCGCGATTGCACGCACGACCGCGAGCCCGGCTGCGCGGTGCGCGCAGCGATCGAGGGCGGCCGGCTCGCTCCGCAGCGTTTCGCCAGCTACCTGAAACTGCGCGACGAAGTCGCCGGTGCGGCCAATAAGCTGGCTAACCGGCGCGCGCAGAAAGCCGATGTGAAAGCGGTCGGCAAGGCGCCCAACAAGCGGCCGGACGTCAAGCATGGGCGCCGCTGAGCGCTCGGGTTCAGTCGCAGGGCCGAGCGCAGACGGGATGTTTGCGCAGGCCGAACAGCAAATCCCCCCTGCCCCCCTTTTGCAAAGGGGGGAGGTGTCTGGTGGGGTCAGTAGTTTGCCGAGGACTTTCGTGGCTGGCGATCGCGACGCCATCATCCACAAGCCCCTGCCGTTCCCCCCTTTGCAAAAGGGGGGCAGGGGGGATTTGCTCCTGCTCTCGCCTCTGCTCTCCACCGCGGAACACCCCCAAGGCCTCGCCGCATGAGTCTGCTCAGCCCCAGCCTGCACAGCGAAATCCAGCACCACGCCGCGCTCGATGCGCGCATGGTGCGGGTCGCGCGCGGGATCAAGCTGCTGACCATGGCGAGTTGGCCGTCCGGCCTGGAAGTGCAGTTCCTCGACGACTATGCGCGCGGCGTCGCGCTGCTGCCGGTCATCGAGTACCCGAAGTACGACTTCAGCGAAGCGCGCCGCGAACTCGAAGCCGTCGCCGCCGAAGCCGACCCGGATCATCCGCTCGGCGAATACCTGATCGAATCGGCGCATTCCTGGGGCATCGCCGCGCAGTTGCTGGAATCGCTGGGCTCGACCGCGGTCACTGCCTACTCGGTGCAGTTGTTCGGCAAGCCCGATGCGGCGCTGCCCGGGCAGGGGCCGAGCACACGCGAGGCCGCCAACCATTTCATCTCGATCGCCAACGAGCTCGACCGCGAGCTGATGTCGCCGGCCGAAACGGTCGAGATCTCCGCGACCGCCCTGAGCCTGCAACTGCAGCGCGACCTCGACGACTACTTCGACGCCCGCGTGATCGAAGTCGTGCTCGACCCGGACCTGATCGCCAAGGCCGCGGCCGGCGCGACCCGCATCCGCCTGCGCAGCGGCGCGGCCTTCAGCGACTACGACCGCCATCAGCTGCTGCAGCACGAAGCCTTCGTGCACTCGCTGACCGCGCTCAACGGCCGCGAACAACCGGTGCTGCCGAGCCTGGCACTATCGTCGCCGCGCACCACCGCAACGCAAGAGGGCTTGGCGACCTTCGCCGAACAGATCACCGGCAGCATCGACATCGGCCGCATGAAGCGCCTGAGCCTGCGCATCGACGCGGTGGCGATGGCGCTCGATGGCGCCGACTTCATCCAGGTGTTCCGTTACTTCATCGACGCCGGCCAATCGCCGGCCGACAGCTTTGCCTCGGCTCAGCGCGTGTTCCGCGGCGTGCCGACGAACGGCGGCTCCGCCTTCACCAAGGATGCGGTCTATCTGCGCGGCCTGGTTGGCGTGCACACCTTCTTCCGCTGGGCCTTGCGCCAACAGAAGCTGCACCTGTGCCGCTGGTTGTTCGCCGGCAAGATGACCCTCGGCGACGTGCAGCGCTTCGAGCCCTTGTTCGACAGCGGCGTGCTGGCGCCGCCGCGCTGGATGCCGCCGTGGATCACCCGCGCGAACGGCTTGGCCGGGATGCTGGCGTTCTCGCTGTTCGCCAACCGCATCCGCCTGGACCAGATGGCCGAAGGCGATTTCAGCGAAATCGGTTGAAGACGAGGAGTGAGTGGAGAGGAGTGAGGAGTGAGTAAGGGCAGAAACCTTAGTCTCACTCCACTCTCCCCGTCACCCGGCCAAGCGGCTATCGGTACGGCAAAGGGCAAGGCTCTGCTTTCGTTCACTCCTCACTCCTCCCCACTCACTCCTGGCTTCAAGCCATGTGCAGCCCGCCGTTGACCGCGTAATCCGCACCCGTCACGAAGGCCGCATCGTCGGAGGCCAACCACGCGCACAGGCTGGCGACTTCGTCCGGCTTGCCCAGGCGCCGCACCGGCACCGATGCGGCGAGCCGGTCGAGCACGTCCGGCGGAAACGCACTGATCGCGGCGCTGGCCACATAGCCCGGCGACACCGTGTTGACGGTGACGCCGCGCGCGGCGAACTCTTGGGCCAGGGCGCGGGTGAAACCGTGCATCGCCGATTTGGCGGTGGCGTAGTTGACCTGGCCGATCTGGCCCTTCTGCGCGCTGACCGAGGCGATGTTGATGATCCGGCCCCAACCGCGCGCCGACATGCCGTCGATGACCTGCTTGGTGATGTTGAACAGGCTATGCAGATTGCCGGCCATCACCGCGTTCCAGTCCTCGCGCGTCATCTGCCGGAACAGCACGTCGCGGGTGCCGCCGGCGTTGTTGACCAACACGTCGATCTCGCCGACCTCGGCCTTGACCTTGGCGAACGCGGCCAGGGTCGAGTCCCAGTCGGCGGCATTGCCTTCCGAGGCGATGAAGTCGAAACCCAGTTCGCGTTGTTCGCGCAGCCAGGCGGCCTTGCGCGGCGAATTGGGGCCGCAGCCGGCGACCACGGTGTGGCCGCCGAGGGCGAGCTTCTGGCAGATCGCGGTGCCGAGGCTGCCCATGCCGCTGGTGACGTAGGCGATGCGGAGTGTCATGGCGCGGTTCCTAGTGATGGACGAACGACGAAATGGGGCTATGACTTTCTGTAGGAGCGGCGCAAGCCGCGAGCAACCGAAGTGGTGGTCGAAAGCGTTCTGTTCGAAGCCAGGACAAACGGCGCAACCGATCAAACAGATGCTTGCTCCAGGCTTCGGCCGCTCCGCTCGCATACGTGACTGCGGTGGTCGCGGCTCACGCCACTCCTATAAAAGCCAGATCAAGACGCCAGCGGATACAAGGCCAGTGCCAGCGATGCGAACATCAGCACCAGCGAAATCAGCACCGCCCATTTCAGGGTGAAGCGTTGGTGGTCGGCGAAATCGACGTTGGCCATGCCGACCAGCAGATAGGTCGACGGCACCAGCGGGCTCAGCAGATGCACCGGTTGGCCGGCGAGCGAGGCGCGGGCCATCTCGACCGGCGTGATGCCGTAATGGCCGGCGGCTTCCGACAGGATCGGCAGCACGCCGAAGTAGAAGGCGTCGTTGGACATGAAGAAGGTGAACGGCATGCTTGCGATCGCCGTGATCACTGCCAAATACGGGCCCCAGGCGTCGGGAATCACCGCCAGGAAGCTGCGCGACATCGCCTCGACCATGCCGGTGTTGGACAGGATGCCGGTGAAGATGCCGGCGGCGAAGATCAGCGACACTACCGCGAGTACGTTGCCGGCATGGTTGCCGATGCGGCGGCGTTGTTCGGCGAGGTCGGGGTAGTTGATCACCAGCGCCAGGGCGAAGCCGATCATGAACAACACCGGCAACGGCAGCACGCCGAGCACCAACGCGGTCATCAGCGCGAGCGTCAGCGCGGCGTTGATCCACAGCAGCTTCGGGCGCTTGGTGTCTTCGCTGTCGGCCAGGGTCGGCAGGTTGTCGCTGGCGGTGTCGAGGTCGGGGTTCCAGTCGGCGGCATGGCCGTCCAAGGTGACGATGCCGAGGCGCTTGCGCTCGCGCAGGCCGAGGTACCAGGCCAGCAGCAGGATACCGACCAGGGCCACCGCCATCGCCGGCACCAGCGGCACGAACACGTCGCTCGGGTCGACGTGCAAGGCGGTCGCCGCACGTGCGGTCGGGCCGCCCCACGGGGTCAGGTTCATCACCCCGCCGGCGAGGATGGTCACGCAGGTCAGGTTGAGCGCGTTCATGCGCAGGCGCTGGAACAACGGCAGCATCGCCGACACGGTGATCATGTAGGTGGTCGAGCCGTCGCCGTCGAGCGAGATCAGCATCGCCAGCACCGCGGTGCCGACCACGATCTTGACCGGGTCGCCCTTGACCAGCTTGAGGATGCGCTTGACCACCGGGTCGAACAGGCCGGCGTCGATCATCACCCCGAAGTAGAGGATCGCGAACATCAGCATCACGCCGGTCGGCGCGATCTTCTTGATGCCCTCGATCATCATCTCGCCGATGTCGTTCCTGAAGCCGCCGACGAGGGCGAACAGGATCGGGATCACGATCAGAGCCACCAGCGGCGACATCCGCTTGCTCATGATCAGGTACATGAAAGTCAGGACCATGCCGAAGCCGAGTGCGGTCAACATGAGGGACTCCGTTGGGGCGAGCAGTGAGATGGGAGAAGTGAGGAGTGAGAGAGGGCGAAAGCGGAGTGTTTTTACTCACTCCTCGCTTCTCACTCCTGCTTTAGAAGTCGTACTGAAACCGCCCGGTCAACGCGCGGGTGCGGTCGAGCGTGCGATCGGCCAGACGGTCGCGGTTGCGGCTTTCGATCCAGTCGAGCATGAAGCGCAGGTTCGAGCGCAGGTGCCAGTTGACCCCGACGCTCGCCTGTTCCATCGACACGTCGCTGAAGTTGCCGCGGCCGGCGAGGTGCTGCTTGCCGCGGATCGTGTCGTAGCGCAGCGCGACCTGCCACGCGCCGCTGCTGCGCGCCGGCTTGACCCGGGCGAAGCGGCCGGTCTTGCTGTCGTAGGGCATCGATTCGCCGGTCAGGAACCAGCCGACCAGGCCATAGGCCGAACGGATTTGGCCGCGCTGGCTGCCGTCGTCGAAGTTGGCGCCGCCGAGTTCGGACTGCAGATATAACGGCCCGTGGGCGAGGCCGAACTCGAGCGAGTACTTGTCGACATCGGTGTCGAGCCCGCGATTGAAGTTGATCAAGGTCGCGCGGCTGTTGTCGGACAGATGCCCGGCCGGGCGCGGGGCGATGCGCAGTGCATTGGCGCCGTCGCGGCCGGGATGGTCGTAGGCCTCGCGCGCCAGCGACAGGCCCAGGTGCAGGGTGCGTTCGTCGGCGTGCAGCGGCGTCCAGGTGCCGCGCGCGCCGACCGCTTGGCCCTTGACCTGCCACACGTCGATGTTTTCCAGGCTGTAGACGCTGCCGGCAACGGTGTAGTCCTCGCGCGCGGTGATCCATGCGGCGCCGAGCCGGTACAGCGGCGCGACCGAGCTGGCGAACATGCTGCGCTCCATGAACACGCCGTAGTTCGAGCTGATGCGGTCGTCGAGGGTGAAGTGCTGCTTGAACTGGCCCAGGGTCAGCTTGCCGGCCTTGAAGTCGCGGGTGACGTAGACGTCCTTGGCTTCGATGCTGTCCTTGGAAAAGTCGTCCTGCAGGCCGGCGAAGTCGCCTTCGATCTTGTAGCCCCAGCCGTAGAACTTGCCGGACACGTCGAGCCAGAGCCGACGCACCTCGGTGTCGTCGCGGTTGCGCAGGCCGCGCGCATCGTTGTCGAAATCGGCGAAGTCCCAATGCAGGCGGCCGCCGAGTTCGGCGGTGACCGGGCCGTCTTCGGCCAGGCATGGGGCGGCGAACAGGCACAGCGCGGCGCACGCGGCGGCGTGACGGAAAAGCACCATCGTAGGCATCTCGTTTCCCTATTTTTCTGCCGTTTTTCGACGACAGGCGCGTATTCGTGCGCTTATAGTTGCTTCGGCCAGGACGGCCAGCCGCAACCCCTCGAGCGCAGGCTAGGCGGGCGAAGCTGTCATTGACCTGTCACTGGACCTGCCATTGGAGCTGTCCCGCCGAGATCGGCCCGGCGGGACCCGACTTCGGCAACTGCAAGGGCCCCCGTTCGATGCGCATTCTGTTAGTCGAGGACAACGCGGACCTGGCCGACGCCATCGTCAGGCGGATGCGTCGCGACGGCCACGCGGTGGACTGGCAGTCCGACGGCATCGCCGCGGCCAGTGTGCTTCGCTACCAGGCCTTCGACCTGATCGTGCTCGACATCGGCCTGCCGCGGCTCAACGGCCTCAGCCTGCTGGCCGGCTTGCGCGAACGCGGCGACACCACGCCGGTGTTGATGCTGACTGCGCGCGACGGTATCGAGGACCGGGTCAAGGCACTCGACGTCGGCGCCGACGACTACCTCGGCAAGCCCTTCGATTTCCGCGAATTCGAAGCCCGCTGCCGGGTGCTGCTGCGGCGCAATCAAGGCCGCGCCGCCGGTGTGATCCAGGTCGGCAGCTTGGCCTTCGACAGCGCCGCGCATCGGGTCACCCTCGACGGCGAGCCGATCGAAGTGCCGAACCGCGAGTTCCGCCTGCTCGAAATCCTGATCGGCAAGCTCGGCCAGGTGGTCAGCAAGGACGAGATCGGCAACGGCCTGTTCGGTTTCGACGACGAGGCCGGGCCGAACGCGATCGAGCTGTACGTCGGCCGCCTGCGCAAACGTCTCGCCGCCGCGCCCTTGCGCATCCTCACCGTGCGCGGTGTCGGCTACATGCTCGAAGCGGCCGCGCCGGCCGCCGGGCAGGCCGGCGCGGAGCCGCTCGATGCTTGAGCCCGCGCGCACTTCGCCGGCGCGGCACGGTTCGATCCGCCGCACCTTGTTGGTTTATCTCGGCGTCTTGTCGTTGATCGGCGCGGTGCTGCTGTTCGTCGCCGCGCGCAGCTACGGCCGCGCCGCCGCCGACCGTTCCTACGATCACCTGCTGATTGCGTCGGCCTTGTCGATCGCCGACAGCGTGGCCCTGGTCGACGGCCAGTGGCAGGTCGATCTGCCGTACGCCGCGCTCGACCTGTTGGCGATGGCGCCCGAAGACCGGGTGTTCTACCGCGTCGCCAGCCGCGAAGGCGCGACCATCACCGGCTACGACGACCTGCCGGTGCCGCCGTCGCCGCCGCGCGACGGTCAGCCGCGTTTGTTCGATGCGCTGTATCGCGGCGAACCCACCCGCTTCGTCGCGGTCTCGCGCTGGGTCGCCGGACCGGCCACGCAAGGGCAGGCGATCGTCCAGGTCGGCCAGACCCGCATCGCCCGCGAGGCGCTGGCCGACGATGTGGTGCTGCGCGCCCTGGTCGCCATCGTGGTGCTGTCGTTCGCGGCCCTGGCCCTGGTGGGGATCGGCGTGCATCGCGCGCTGCGGCCTTTGCAGAAGCTCGAACGCGATCTGTCGCTGCGCGAACCCTCCGACCTCAAGCCGGTCGCCGGCGAGGTGCCGCTGGAACTCGACCAACTGGTCGGCGCCTTGAACCGCTTCATGGCGCGGCTGTCGGCGAGCAACGAGACCCTGCGCGCGTTCATGGCCGACGCCGCGCACCAGATGCGCACGCCGCTGGCGGCCTTGCGCGCCCAGGCCCAGCTCGCCCTCGACGAGGACGACCCGGCCGAGCAGCGCCGCAGCCTGGTCACCATCGAACGCAACGCCAGCCACATGAGCCGGTTGCTCAACCAGTTGCTCAGCGACGCCAGCGCAATCCACCGCTCGCACCTGCAGCAGTTCGAGACCGTCGATCTGGCCGAGTTGCTGCATCAAGCGCTGTACGAATCGATCCCGCAATCGGGCCCGCGCCCCGACGTGCGCCTGGCCGCGACCCAGGGCCCGGTGCTGGTGCGCGGCGATGCCTTGCTGCTGCGCGAAGCGATCAAGAACCTGATCGACAACGCGCTCAAGCACGGCCAGCCGCGGCCCGGCAGCGAAGGCGGGCCGCTGCAGATCGCCCTGACCGTGGCCGAAGGCGAGGGCGCCTCGACCGCAGTGTTGACCGTGGCCGACCACGGCCCCGGCATCGCCCCGGCCGACGCGCAGACCGTGTTCGAGCGCTTCGCCCGCGGCCACAATGCCGCCGCCGGCGGCGCCGGGCTGGGCCTGGCGATCGTCAAGCGCATCGTCGACAGCCACGGCGGCCGCATCGATCTGTCCAACCGCGTCGGCGGCGGGTTAGTGGTGACGTTGCGACTGCCGAGGAGCATGGTTTGAAAAACGTGTACGGAAAAGTGAGGAGTGAGTGCAGAAAAGTGAGAAACGAGAAGAAGCGTTTCGGCGCTGTGCGCTGCTTTTGCCTTTACTCATTTCTCACTCTTCTCTACTCGTTCTTCGCTCCTGCCGAGGAGCATGGTTTGAAAAACGAGTTCGGAAAAGTGAGAAACGAGAAGGTGCGCCCAGATTCGCGCTATGGCGCGGCGTTTTGCCTTTGCCTTTACTCGTTCCTCACTCTTCTCAACTCGTTCCTCGCTCCTGCCGAGGAGCGCGGTTTGAAAAACGAGTACGGGCAGATGAGAAATGAGTTCAGAAAAGTGAGAAATGAGAAGAAGCGCCATGCCTCGCGCTATAGCGCCGCGCTTTGCTTTTGCCTTTACTCATTCCTCACTCTTCTCAACTCGTTCCTCGCTCCAGCCCACGCCGCGCCCGGTGACGTGCGCCTGTTCAAGGCGCCGCAGACGCGCAACGCGCAACTGCGCATCCACGGCTCGACCGACATCGAGAACTTCGCCGCGGTCATCGCCGACTACCAACGCCTGCATCCGGGCACCGAGGTCGAGTATTCCGACCTCGTCGCCCAGGACATCTACACCCGCCACCTCGCCGCCGGCCGCGGCCGTGTCGCTGACCTGCTGATCAGCAGCGGCATGGACCTGCAGACCAAGCTGGCCAACGACGGCCACGCGCTCGCCCACCGTTCGCCGGCCACGGTCGGCCTGCCGGCGTGGTCGCACTGGCGTCACGAAGCCTTCGGCATCAGCTACGAACCCATCGTCATCGTCTACAACAAGCGCCTGCTGCCGGCGGCGCGCGTGCCGCATACGCGCCGGCAACTGCTCGCGCTGCTGCGCGACCCGGCCGCGCCGCTGGCCGGCCGGGTCGGCACCTACGACGTCGCCCGCAGCAGCGTCGGCTATCTGCTCGCGACCCAGGATCACCAGCTCGGCAGCATGGCCGGCGCCTTGCAGGCCGCGCTCGGCGACAACCGCGTGCGCCTGGAAGAACGCACCGGCGCCTTGCTCGACCGCGTGACCCGCGGCGAACTCGCCCTGGCCTACAACGTGCTCGGCTCCTACGCCCAGGCCCGCATCGACGCCGGCGCGCCGCTCGGCATCGTCCTGCCCGAGGACTACACCCTGGTCCTGCTGCGCACCGCGCTGATTCCGCGCACCGCGCCGAACGCGGCCGAGGCCGGGCGCTTCCTCGATTACCTGTTGTCGCCGCGCGGCCAGGCCATGCTGGCCCAGCAGGTCGGCCTGCAGCCGATCCGCGCCGCCAACGGTGCGCCGCTCTCGCCGCATGCGCGCGACGGCGCACGGGTGCGTGCCCTGCGCCCGATCCCGCTGGGGCCGGGCCTGCTGGTGTACCTGGACGCGCTGAAGCGCCGCCAGTTCCTCGAGGCCTGGCGCAGCACGGTCCAGCCCGAGCGCAAGGCGGCCGCCGATGCGCCGTGATCGGGTTCGCCTTAAGCCGGCCGTTCTCAAGCCGGCCCATCCCGCACCGGCCCGCCCATACGCCGGCGTCGGTTCGGTGTCGCGGCCGATCGCCGCGGCCGGCCCGCGCCGGGTTCGGCAAAGCGCCCGCGCGGCGCTGCGGGTACAACTCCAAAGTACTAAGGCTTTCGCCACCGCGGTCGCGCGAATCCGCGTCGGCGATCCTTTAGACTGCAAGTCCACCTTTCCTCGCGCCCTTGCCACGGCAGCCATTCCCTGATGTCCGACAACGATCTGAAAACCGCTGCGCTCGACTACCACCGCCTCAGCCCGCCGGGCAAGATCAAGGTCACCGCGACCAAGCCGATGGTGACCCAGCGCGACCTCGCCCTGGCCTATTCGCCGGGCGTGGCCTACGCCTGCGAGGCCATCGTCGAAGACCCCAACGCCGCCAGCGAGCTCACCGCCCGCGGCAACCTGGTCGCGGTCATCAGCAACGGCACCGCCGTGCTCGGCCTGGGCGACATCGGTCCGCTGGCCGGCAAGCCGGTCATGGAAGGCAAGGGCGTGTTGTTCCAGAAGTTCGCCGGCATCGACGTGTTCGACATCGAAATCGACGAGCGCGACCCCGACAAGCTGGTCGACATCATCGCCTCGCTGGAACCGACCTTCGGCGGCATCAACCTCGAAGACATCAAGGCCCCGGAGTGCTTCATCGTCGAGCGCAAGCTGCGCGAGCGCATGAAGATCCCGGTGTTCCACGACGACCAGCACGGCACCGCGATCATCGTCGGCGCCGCGGTGTTCAACGCGCTGGAAGTGGTCGGCAAGAAGATCGAAGACGTCAAGCTTGCCACCAGCGGCGCCGGCGCGGCCGGCATCGCCTGCCTCGACATGCTGGTCGCCCTGGGCATGAAGCCGGAGAACATCCTCGCAGTCGACCGCGACGGCGTGCTCTACACCGGCCGTCCCAATCTCGACCCGGACAAGGCCCGCTACGCCCGCGACACCGACAAGCGCACCCTGGCCGACATCGTCGCCGGCGCCGACGTGTTCCTCGGCCTGTCGGCCGGCGGCGTGCTCAAGGCCGAGATGGTCGCGACCATGGCCGCCAAGCCGATCATCCTGGCGCTGGCCAATCCGTATCCGGAAATCCTGCCCGAAGACGCCAAGGCCGTGCGTCCGGACTGCATCATCGCGACCGGCCGTTCGGATTACCCGAACCAGGTCAACAACGCGCTGTGCTTCCCGTACATCTTCCGCGGCGCGCTCGACGTCGGCGCGACCGTCATCAACGAAGAAATGAAGCTGGCCTGCGTGCGCGCGATCGCCCAATTGGCGCGCATGGAATCGTCCGACCTCGGCAGCGCCTACGGCGGCGACGTGCCGACCTTCGGCGCCGAATACCTGATCCCGCGCCCGTTCGACCCGCGCCTGCTGGTCATGCTGGCCCCGGCCGTGGCCAAGGCGGCGATGGACTCCGGCGTCGCCGCGCGTCCGATCGCCGATATGGACGAGTACGAGGAACGGCTCAGCCAATACATCTACCGCACCGGCCTGCTGATGAAGCCGGTCTACGACCGCGCCCGCGCCGACCGCAAGCGCGTGGTCTACGCCGAAGGCGAGGAAGAGACCGTGCTGCGCGCGGTGCAGACGGTGATCGACGAAGAGCTGGCCCATCCGATCCTGATCGGCCGCCCCGACGTCATCGAGACCCGCATCCAGCGCCTCGGCCTGCGCATGCGCGAAGGCGTGGACTTCGAGTTGACCAACATCAACGACGACCCGCGCTTCAACGACTACTGGCAGCAGTACCACGCCCTGACCGAACGCCGCGGCGTCAGCCCGGCGGCGGCGAAGAACCTGCTGCGTTCGCGCCCCACCTTGATCGCTGCCCTCATGGTCGAGCGTGGAGAGGCTGACGCAATGATCTCTGGGTTGGTCGGCCGCTTCCACAAGAAGCTCGGCTACATGCGCAGCATCTTCGACTTCGACCCGGGCGTGTCGGGCACCTCGGCGATGACCGGCGTGATCAACGACCAGGGCGCCTGGTTCTTCCTCGACACCCACGTCCAGGTCGACCCGACCGCCGAGCAGATCGCCGAAGCGACCCTGCAGGCGACCTACCGCCTCAAATTGTTCGGCATCGAACCGAAGGTCGCGTTGCTGTCGCACTCCAACTACGGCAGCCACGACAACCCGTCGGCGGCGAAGATGCGCAAGGTCCGCCAGATCATCAAACAGCGTCAGCCCAAGCTCGAGATGGACGGCGAAATGCAGGCCGACACCGCCTGGGACGACGCACTGCGCAAGCGCATTTTCCCGAACGCGACCCTGCACGGCCGCGCCAACCTGTTCGTGCTGCCGAACCTGGACGCCGCCAACATCACCTACAACATGGTGCGGGTGATGACCGACGGCGTGGCCATCGGCCCGATCCTGATGGGCCTGGACAAGCCGGCGCACATCCTGACCCCGGCCTCGACCCCGCGCCGCGTCGTCAACATGACCGCGATCGCCGCCGTCGACGCCCAGATCCGCGCCTCGCTCGAATCCGAGCGCAAGGGCCTCGGCGAAGTCGGCGGCACCTGAGCCGCGTTTCGCGGTAACCGTCGGCTGCATCGATGATGCAGCCGGCGTCGCGGCATCGCGGTTTGCGTTGTCGTTGCGAGGTCGCGGTCGCGACTCACGTCGCTCCTACAGGGGGCGCAACGCCGCGCCTGCCGCGCAACAAATTCCCCACGCATCCTCATGCCGCTCCCCCCTTTGGAAAAGGGGGCAGGGGGGATTTGCTTCAGCGCTCCGTTTGCATCGGCAATTGATTTACGCGGTCGCGGCTTGCGCCGTTCCTACCCCAAAGCCGCGCCAGCAAAGGGTAGGAGCGGCGCAAGCCGCGACCGCGAACCCGAACGCCAGCGGCGCAACATTCAATGCCCGCGTAGCCCCACGACAACACCTGCGCCCGCACCCACCCCCGATCACGACGCAGCAAAGCCCCTCTCCCGTTGACGGGAGAGGGGTGAGGGCCGAGCGCCGATCAACCGCCTCAGCCCAACTCAACCTCGCCCGGCAACCACTTCAACGCAAACTCCCGCAACAACTTCACCTTCGCCGAGCGCCGCAAATCCGGATGCGTCGCGAACCACAAATCCGCCCGCACCTGCGGCAACGGCGCCGAAATCCGCCGCACCGCCGGCGACGCATCGGCCAGATAACACGGCAACAGCGCCCGCCCCAACCCGGCCTCGCAGGCCGCCAACGCCGCCGGCAAGGTATTGACCCGCATCGCGATGCGCTCGGCCGGCACCCGGTCGCTCAACCACTGCGCCGACGACAGATGCGCCAGGCTCTCATCGAGCGCGACCCAATGGCCCTGCGTCAACGCCGCTTCGTCGAGCGTCGTCTTGCCACGCCCGCCGCCGCGCCCGGCCGCCGCATAGGCCGCGATCGAAATCGCCGCGACCTTGCGCGAGGACAAACCTTCCGGCGGCAACACGCTCGCCCGCAGCGCCACATCGGCATCCTGCTGCTGCAGGGTCAAGAACGCATTGGCCACGACCAGGTCGCAACGCAGCCCCGGCTGCTCGGCCCGAAACGCCGCGCACATGCGCGCCGCCACCGGTGCCAGGGTGTCCGGCAGAGTGATACGTATGCGCCCCTCGGTGCGTGCATCGCGCCCGGCGAGTTCGCGCTGCAAGCGCTCGGTTTCGGCGAGCACGCGTTGCGCGCTGGCGATGGTCAACTCGCCGGCATCGGTCGGCGTATAGCCGCGGCGGCTGCGCCGGAACAGCGCCGCGCCGACCCGCGCCTCGACTGCGGCCAGGCGCCGGAACGCACTCGAATGGTCCAGCGCCAAGGCCTTGGCCGCGCCGGTCAGGCTGCCGTGCGCGCCGATCGCGCGCACCAGTTCCAGGTCGTCCAGGCTCAATCGTTCGTGTCGCATGTGCAAGCAATCCTTGTCGGTTCGCCGTGTTGGCGCGGCGTCGGGGTGCGCGGAAAGTATCGGCTTCCCGACTGGAGTACGCCATGAAGCTCTACTACACCCCCAGCACCTGCTCGTTCGCCCCGCACATCGTCATCCGCGAACTCGGCCTCGACGCCGAACTGCGCCGCGTGCGCCTCGGCGCCGAACCCCTGGTCGTCGCCGAAGGCCGCGACTTCCGCGAACTCAACCCGCTCGGCTACGTGCCGCTGCTCGAACTCGACGACGGCCGTGTGCTGACCGAAGGCGTGGCGATGCTGCTGCACCTGGCCGATCTGAAACCCGAAGCCGGCCTCGCCCCCGCGGCGGGCACGCCCGAGCGCGACGAACTGCACCGCTGGTTGAACTTCATCAGCTCGGAACTGCACAAGACCTTCAGCCCCTGGCTGTTCCACCCCGAATACGGCGAACAAGCCGCCAACGTCGCACGCGAACGCCTGGCCAAGCGCCTGGCCGTGGTCGAGCGCCACCTCGCCGACCGCGACTACCTGCTCGGCGAACGTTTCAGCGTCGCCGATGCCTACTTGTTCACCATCGCCGACTGGACCCGCCCGCTGAAGATCGCGCTCGACCCGTACCCCGCCTTGGCCGCCTACCTCGAGCGCGTGCGCGCCCGCGACAGCGTCGCCGAAGCCCTGCGTCGCGAGAAAGCGCCATGATCGCAGAAGCCATCAAACCCTCCATGGCCTGGACCATGCTGATCGCCGCCGGCCTGATCGACGTGGCCTGGGCGCTGACGATGAAGCTGTCGCAGGGCTACACCAAGCCCGGCTGGACCGCAGTCTCGATCGTGGCCCTGATCGCCTTCGTCTGGCTGCTCGGCCGCGCCCTGACCGCCTTGCCCGTCGGCAGCGCTTATGCCGTATGGACCGGCATCGGCGCCGCCGGCACCGTGCTGATCGGCTCCATCCTGTTCGGCGAATCCATCACCCCGTTGCGCCTGGGCGGCGTCGCCCTGATCGTCGCTGGCATCGTGGTGTTGCGTAGTGCGCCGGGGTAAGGCGCCTGGATGATCTGTCGATGCTGAAGTTTGCGCAGCAGGCGAAGCATGGCGGTCGCGGCTCGCGCCGCTCCTACCCAAAAGCGACGTAAGCAAAGGGTAGGAGCGGCGCAAGCCGCGACCGCGAACCCATAACCGCCGCGACCCGATCAGAAAACCCGCGTCCGCGCCCCAGCCACCGCAACCAGGCTCCGGTAAATCAAACGAACCTCAGAGGCCGCCTTCCAGCCAGAGATCCCGAGATTCGGCGCCTGCACCGGCACCGTCCACCGATCCTCCGGCCCAAACTGC
This sequence comes from Lysobacter antibioticus, assembly GCF_000731095.1. Classification (GTDB taxonomy): domain Bacteria; phylum Pseudomonadota; class Gammaproteobacteria; order Xanthomonadales; family Xanthomonadaceae; genus Lysobacter; species Lysobacter antibioticus_B. The sequence continues at coordinate 39,311 of NZ_JMTZ01000014.1, forward strand.
GCCCCAATGCGGGTACTCCCGCACATCACGCACCAACCCGGCCCGCACCGGATTCATCACTACATACCGCGCCGCGTCGATCAACGACTCCTCCCGCCGTAGTGCATGGTCGTGATACGCCTGCGCCCACACCGCATCCAACACCGGCAACCCATGCATCGCCGCCCGCACCCGGCGCGACGCACAGCACTTCAGTTGTCGGACCAAGGCTGGCAACGAATCCCGCGGCCCCAGCTCGACCAGCCCATGCCAATGGTCCGGCATCAACACCCAGGCCAACAGCTCCGACCGCTCCCACGAACGCCGATCCAATAACGCTGCGATCGCGCACCGCGCCAGCTCGGCGTCGGCGAACAAAGCACGCCGCTGCGCCGTCGTGAACGTCACCAGATACACGTGATGCGCTTCCGACACCCGGCCCCGCCGCAGCGCGGCGTGACCGGGGGCTTTCGCGAGAGATTGATCGAGCATGCAGACAGGTTCGCCGCGTGCCGCAAGCGGGCCCATCGGGAAACGAACACGCCGCGTGTCGGGTTTCGTCCCGCCCCCGTATCACCGACCGCGTAGCAAAAGGGGTAGGAGCGGCGCGAGCCGCGACCGCGCCACCGTATAGGCCGGCGCAACCCGCCAATAGCCGACACACCGGCCGGCCGATATAGAACGGACGCCACCCAAACCTTCGCCGCTACCGGCAACCCTGCGGTCGCGGCTTGCGCCGCTCCTACCCAGAAGCGGCGCAGCAAAGGGTAGGAGCGGCGCGAGCCGCGACCGCGCCGCCGCATAAACCGGCGAAACCCGCCAATTGCCGGCAGACCGGCCGGGCCCGCCAATGAAGAACCGTCGCCATCCAAGCCCTCGCCGCCACGGGCAACCCCGCGGTCGCGGCTTGTGACCAAAGGAAATCCCTGTGGGACGCCGCTCCTACCCTAAGAGCGGCACAGCAACGGGCCCCATCCCGCAAACCACACGCCCGCGTATCCCCGCCAACCCGCCCAACCCCACCCGCCACCCCCAGCACACCCCTAGCCAAAACGGACTATTCCACCCTTTACAGCCGCCACCGCAAGCCGTAACCCCGTCACCGTTTGTTAGACTCGGTGCTCTAATCCGTCCCCCACCTTTGAGGCGCGGCCACGGGGCCGCGAGATCGATGAATCAGCCGCTTGCCAGCTCTTTGCACGACCTGCTCCAGAACGACCCCGATCCGACCGAAACCCAGGAGTGGGTCGAGTCCGTACAGGCCGTCATCGCCCGCGACGGTGCCGAGCGCGCGCATCAGCTGCTCGAAGGCATGGTCGAAGTCACGCGCCGCGCCGGCGCGCACCTGCCGTTCCAGCCCACCACCGAATACATCAACACCATCCCGCCGCACCTGGAGGCCAAGAGCCCCGGCGACGCCGCGATGGAATGGCGGATCCGCTCGCTGATCCGCTGGAACGCCATGGCCATGGTGGTGCGCGCCAACCGCAAGCCCGGCGACCTCGGCGGCCACATCGCCAGCTTCGCCTCGGCGGCCACCCTGTACGACGTCGGCTTCAACCACTTCTGGCGCGGCCCCGAAGGCGACCACCCCGGCGACCTCATCGGCATCCAGGGCCACAGCTCGCCCGGCATCTACGCGCGCTCCTTCCTCGAAGGCCGCCTGAGCGAATCGCACCTCGACAACTTCCGCATGGAAGTCGACGGCCGCGGCGTCAGCTCCTACCCGCATCCCTGGTTGATGCCGGACTACTGGCAGGTGCCGACGGTGTCGATGGGCCTGGGCCCGATCAGCGCCATCTACCAGGCGCGCAACTGGAAATACCTGGAAGGCCGCGGCCTGATGCCGAAGTCCGACCGCAAGGTCTGGGCCTTCCTCGGCGACGGCGAGACGGACGAACCCGAATCGCTCGGCGCCATCTCGGTGGCCGGCCGCGAAGGCCTCGACAACCTGGTCTTCGTCATCAACTGCAACCTGCAGCGCCTCGATGGCCCGGTGCGCGGCAACGGCAAGATCATCCAGGAGCTGGAAGGCCAGTTCCGCGGCGCAGGCTGGAACGTCATCAAGACCGTCTGGGGCAGCTATTGGGACCCGCTGCTCGCGCGCGACACCACCGGCAAGCTGCGCCAGCTGATGATGGAAACCGTCGACGGCGAATACCAGAACTGCAAGGCCTTCGGCGGCAAGTACACCCGCGACAACTTCTTCGGCAAATACCCGGAAACCGCCGCGCTGGTCGCCAACCTGTCCGACGACGACATCTGGCGCCTCAACCGCGGCGGCCACGACCCGCACAAGGTCTACGCCGCCTACCACGAGGCCGTGAACACCAAGGGCATGCCCACCGTGATCCTGGCCAAGACGGTCAAGGGCTACGGCATGGGCGCGTCGGGCGAATCGCTCAACCCGACCCACGGCACCAAGAAGATGGACGACGAAGCCGTCCGCCTGTTCCGCGACCGCTTCAATATCCCGGTCAGCGACGAGCAGCTCAAAGACGGCGCCGTGCCGTTCTTCCACCCCGGCGAGAAGTCGCCGGAAGTCGAATACATGCTCGAGCGCCGCAAGGCCCTCGGCGGCTTCCTGCCGCAGCGCCGCCGCAAGGCCAGCACCTCGCTCGCCGTGCCGCCGCTCGAAACCTATGACCGCCTGCTCAAGAGCACCGGCGAGCGCGAAATCAGCACCACCATGTCGTTCGTGCAGGCGCTCAACATCGCCCTGCGCGACAAGCAGGTCGGCCCGCGCATCGTGCCCATCGTGGCCGACGAAGCCCGCACCTTCGGCATGGAAGGCCTGTTCCGCCAGCTCGGCATCTACGCCCCGCACGGCCAGAAGTACAAGCCGGTCGACCGCGACCAGCTGATGTACTACCGCGAAGACACCACCGGCCAGGTGCTGGAAGAAGGCATCACCGAAGCCGGCGCGTTCTCCTCGTGGCTGGCGGCAGCCACCAGCTACAGCACCAACGACCTGCAGATGCTGCCGTTCTACATCTATTACTCGATGTTCGGCTTCCAGCGCATCGGCGACAGCGCCTGGCAGGCGGCGGACATGCGCGCGCGCGGCTTCCTGCTCGGCGCCACCGCCGGCCGCACCACGCTTAACGGCGAAGGCCTGCAGCACGAAGACGGCCACAGCATGGTCCAGGCCGGGTTGATCCCGAACTGCCGCAGCTACGACCCGACCTTCAGCTACGAAGTGGTGACCCTGCTCCAGCACGGCATGCAGCGCATGCTGACCGAGCAGCGCGACGAGTACTGGTACCTCACCCTGATGAACGAGAACTACACCCACCCGGATATGCCCGAGGGCAGCGCCGAGGGGATCATCAAGGGCATGTACCTGCTGAAGGACGCCGGCAAGCCGAAGAAGGGCGAACTGCGCGTGCAGCTGCTCGGCAGCGGCACCATCCTGCGCGAAGCCATCGCCGCGGCCGAGTTGCTCGACAAGGACTTCGGCGTCACCGCCGACATCTGGTCCTGCCCGAGCTTTAACGAACTCGCCCGCGACGCCACCGACGCCGAGCGCTACAACCGCCTCAACCCGGAAGCCAAGGCCCCGCGCAAGCCCTACATCACCGAGCTGCTGGAAGGCCGCCAAGGCCCGGCGATCGCCGCGACCGACTACATCCGCATGTACCCGGAACAAGTCCGCGCCTTCGTGCCGATGCGCTACACCGTGCTGGGCACCGACGGCTTCGGCCGCAGCGACACCCGCGCCAACCTGCGCCGCCACTTCGAAGTCGACCGCTACTACATCGCCCACGCCGCCATCGCGGCCCTGGCGGCGGAAGGCAAGATGACCGGCAAGGACGTGGCTCGGGCTATCAAGCAGTACAAGATTGATGTGGAGAAGCCGAATCCGTTGGGGGTTTGAGCTAAACGTAAAAAATGAAAAAGAGCGGCCATTGGTCGCTCTTTTTCATTCTGGCGTGGACAATAGTCTGTCCTTGCGCTATAGAGTTCTCATGTTTTTATAGCTCTTCTGGATTCTTTAGACGCGTAGCACGCTGGGGGCGTGACGAATGGACGCATTATCTACGTATATCTCCGAGATTGTCTCGTTTGTTGTTGGCGCTGTTTCAGGCTCGCTTCTGACCTTGCATTTCAAGAATCAGCGGGCCAGCGGCCAAGCAACTGTCGTGGATCAAAGTAAGACCCACGCTGGTGGCGATATAGTCGGACGCGACAAAATTAATAAGTGACACGGGCGCATCGGTAGGTGTCGCTAATGAATGTAAACCAAAAAGGAGCCTCCGCAGGAGGCGATGTCGTGGGTCGCGACAAGATGGAGGTACATCATCATCCCGTCCCGCCGAAACTATCCAAGTTAGAGAAGCTCAAAGAGCGGCTATTGCAGGAAGTCGCCGATGGGCGTTGCTCGTCAGAAATTATTGAGCAGCTTCGATATTTTCAGAAGAAGGTTCCTGAGGATGGTATCGCTGGCCTAGAGGCGAAGCTAGAAGCTTCTGGGCGCACTGCGCAGCTCATGATTGCTCTAGAAATGAAAGAGCAGTTCGCTAAGCTGTTAGAAAAGTGGTCCCTCTATGCATCCGCGCAAGAGATATTTGCGCATCTTCTTGCGATGGCTGAATACAAGTATTCACACCAGATATTTCCTCTGGTGTCAGAGGTAGGGCCAGTTGAGTTTGACGAGCTAATTGACCAAAAAATAATAGTCCCTGCGATAGACGAACTAGGTATAGATGTATTTGCTCTAGATCATCGCACAGCAATGGGCATGATTTACTGGTTGGCTGAGCAGTGCAGATTGAGGTGGCATGTATGAACTACCTCACTTTTCAACCTGCGTTCGATGTATTTCATACAGAGTTCCGCTTTCTGAGACTGCGAAGGTTGATGGAGTCAGGCATTGCTTGGCACTACGACCAACTCCGCATCGCCGATTTCTATATGTTGTTCTTCTTCCGTCTCCAAGATGTTCGTCTTGCGCGGCAGCACACCTCGATAAAGAAATTTGCTCACAAGGTCGGCGAGGGGCGCTATGAAAGGCAGCCCGATAATGCGTTGATCTTCGGCCGTATGGAGCGAATACAGAGAGCTGCCATTGGCACTTTGATTGCGAAAGAATTCTTTGACGCTGAGTCTTTCAAGAATGAACTAGTTGTCGAGACGGATCTTGTCGAGCCGGAGGCCGTGTCGCAGAGAATTGATGCGATAAATCGACAGGAGACCGAAATAATGCAGTTTATTCAGGTGCTAATAGCAGACTATGCCTTATTGGGGCCTAATGGACTAAAGGATAGGACTGGGCTACTGGAGTATCGTTATGACGCGATTTGATCCGAGTCTAATGATTCGCCGGATGGTTATTGAGCGGGCCAATAATAAAGTATACGATGAGAGGTTTCACGCGGGAGTTAACATAATTCGTGGAGAAAACTCGTCCGGAAAATCAACAATACTAAATTTTATTCATTATGGTCTGGGCGGTGACGTAAATGAATGGAGTGAAACGGCTCTCTTGTGCGAGCGGGTAACGATAGAAGTCCAACTGAGTGGAAAAGTGGCTACGCTCTCGCGCTTGATTTCCGCAAGTCCGCGACAGGCGATGGAGGTGTTCTTCGGCAATTATGATGATGCTGTGAACGCCGGCCGATCGCAATGGGAGCGTTACCCATATATCCGATCGCAATCAAAAGAGAGTTTTTCACAGGTATTATTTAGATTGCTTGATATACCCGAGGCCGCAAGTGAGGATAGTGGCAACATCACTATGCATCAGGTAATGAGGTTGCTCTATGGTGATCAGCTAAGCCCAGTTGACGAATTATTCGCTCATGAGGGGTTTGATAATTCAAAGATTCGAGAGGCCGTCGGGAGGTTGCTTTGTGGGGCCTTCGACAACGAATTGTACGGGAATGAACTCGAAATTCGAGATGTTGGAAAACGATATGATTCAGTTGCGGCGGAGCTTAATAGCCTCTACAAAGCTCTTGGTCAGGCTGGTCATGATCTAACACTTGATTGGGTGGCAGAGCAACGCGTTAGAAATGAAGCAGAACGGCAAAGCGTTGAGAATGAGTTGACAAGGATTCAAAAAGAGGCCGCGGGGCAAAGCTCCAGCCCAACGTTGAAAGCCCAAGAGGAAACTTATTTACAGTTAGTAGATAAACAGAAGAAAGTCGCGGCGCTAAGGGAAGAAAAGGATTCCATCGAGTTGGCCATGGCAGATTCCGACGCTTTTATTCGGAGTTTGGAAGAAAAGCTAACTGCCCTGAAGGACTCCGCTCTAATTGCGCAGGAGATAGGGACGGCTCAGTTTACAGCGTGTCCAGCTTGCTATGCCGCAATAATCGCAGGTGAGCACGGGGTTTGCGCGCTATGTAAGGCGCCGTATGACGACGACATTGCATCAGAGCGAATCGGGGGGTTGATAAATGAAACAGCTCTTCAGTTACGTCAGTCAAAACTCTTGCAAGAAGACAGGGTGACCCGTTTTGCTGAGGCGGAATCTTCATTCCTAGTTGCTGCGTCTGAATGGCAAGCAGCTGCGAACAGATACACGGCAGTTCAAAAACGCCCTACTAACGAAAACGAACATCGGCTCAATGAGCTTTATAAGCGGCTCGGTTACTTAGATAGGCGGGATGAAGATATAACAGAAAAGGCGAAAATGATTGAGGTTGTAAACGCCTTGTCTACTCAGAAAAGAGAGCTAAATGATCGACTGTCTTGGCTGAAGGGCCAGAATGAGAAGCTGGTTTATACTCAAAGGGCGCGTCTAGCTGATGCTTATATGTCGATATCTGATAATGTCAGGATATTGCTCTCTAAAGATCTTAAGCGCCAAGATTCGTTTGAGAATCCACAAAAAGTGGATTTCAGCTTTGCGGACAATAAAATTAGTGTGGACGGGCATACCTATTTTTCGGCAAGTTCTCGAGCCTTCCTGAAAAGCGCTTTTCTCTTTGGATTCCACTCCGCCGCCACTCAGAAAAGTTATTTTAGGCACCCTCGTTTTGTCATGTTAGACACCATTGAGGATAAGGGTATGGAAGCCCCTCGGAGCCAAAATTTTCAACGTCTGGTAGTGGAGTTTTCTGAGGCGGCGCCGTCACAGAGTCAAGTGATATTAGGCACGGCAATGATCGCCGAGGAGCTCAATAACGACGCTTATGTCGTGGGCAGATTCTACACCCGAGACAATCGCTCACTGGATTTCGGCTAGTAATGTAAAAGAATTTCTGGGTTATTTGATCTTTCTTTTGGGCAGTGCAGGGTGCTTTATGAAGTCGAGAGATCTTTTAACGACGCCGGTTCTGATCGTTACAAATTACGTAATAGAGCCTTATTCTGGCGGAGGGTTTCTACATCGATTTACGCCCGAAACAACAAGCACGGTTTATAAATTTATCGCGAATCAAGAGCCGGAGCTTGTGGTAGGGGAGAGGTACAATATCGGCTATAGGGTCGAGGATGGGGAAAATGTAGTCGATATGTCGGCTACAGCCAAGGCAAATGACGTAAATAAGGACGTTAGCTTTTATGTAGCGAGTTTGATTGGAGCTCAACTGCGAGAAACAGAGCTGAACAAGTCTCTACAAAGAGTGAGCTATAGAGCTTCTGATGGCATTTATTTGGGTAAAAAGTATGCGTGGCGCATATACGGCATGATGATCGCTCGGGATACTTTTGACGAATATTTGACTTGCATCGGACATCCATCCGTTCCGTGTATTACGGATGAAAGCCCATCGGTGGCCTATAGGGAGGACGGTCTTAAGGAAGCCATGGAGAAGTTGATAATATCTTCGGTGTTAGTTGGAGGAAATCGTTTTAAATCTAATCTGCTTCCATCAAAAAAGTGGTTTCAGATAAAAGGAATTACGGCAATTACTGATAAGAAGTAGTTTTCTGGTCTTGAGCTTGGCCCTGCAGTTTTTCCGCCTTCGTTTATAGTAGTATTGCTAAGTGGTGCTGGTGTATTACGTTTATCGTAATTACGAATATCGTAATTGACGAGTCTCGTCTGCCGGGTGATTCTTTTTGCTATCGCTTAAGTTAAAGCGAACGACTGTTCTTTAAGTCTGGGCAAAAGGAGCTGGGCATGACCATAGGTCTACCGCAAGAAACCGCTGCCGTGCGGATCAACCGCTACGAGAAGGCGGTCCATGACGCCGATCTGGCGACCGCGCGCCGCATCGCCGAAGCCTTGGGCGTCCCGCTCGCCTTCCTCTATGCCGAAACCGACACCATGGCCGAGGCTATCCTGACCTTGGGCCCTGTTGTTCAAGCCCGAGCAGCGCAAGGCCGTGGCCGACCTCAAGGCTCGCCTAACGGAGTCGGTCGCCACCGGCAGCAAGGCTTGACCGGGGGCGGTCCAGTGGGCAGGGCAGGCGAGGGCGGCGACTGAGCCGCCTCGCCTCAAGTTACTGAGCCGACTAGTTCACCCATAAGATCGTCGATGGGATCAAGACTCTTCTGGTAGCGCCGCTCAAATACTTGCGAGCGGTGGTAGTCCAAGTAAGACGCCTGCTTCTCGCTAAACAAGCCGCAGTTCCGCCCTTGGCGCAGGTTCAGACCCAAGCGCTTTATCACGTCGGCCGGCAGGTCACTGGTGACGATGAGGCTGCCTTTGCCTTCGAAGGTGATCCAGCCGCGATCAAACAGCAGGTCCGCTTGTGGTGTCAGCAGCATTCCGTTGTGGGCGTCGGTGCGTTCGTCGCCACTCGTGCAGGCTGCCCAGGGCTTGATATGGCTGGCGCGAAGAAAGCGCAGATCTTGAATGCCGGTCAGCCGGCACTGCTTCTCGAGGCCGAGCAGGCGCCGACGGAACAAGGACTGCTTGTTGCGAACTTCGATTAGTCGCGAAGAGACGGTGCTGTCGAGCGTCTTATACGGGGTCTGGGGCTCTGCGACCTTGTTGCCGGCAAAGAAGGCGCCGTCTTCTACTGGGACTAGGCGAAAGACGATCGCGGTCCGCAAAGCGCCGCTAGTGTCCGGCGTATTGGGCCTCAGGTAGGACGACTGTTTGACGAACTCGCCGAGGTAACGATATGGCTTGCCGCGTCCCATCATCTGAAACAGCAGCAGCCTCTTGCCGTCGGCTACATGGTTCTCTATGGCCCGGTTGCCGCCTGTGTACTGCATGTCCCCGCTTTGGCCTTCACCAAAGTAGTGAAAGACACGTTCGTCATCCCAGAAGTCCTCGTAGCCGTGCGACTTACCTGCCTCGCCGGTGAAGGCGATGATGAAGGGCTGGTCTTTTGGCGTAGAGATCCCGCCTTGCCGTTGGCCACCCAGCAAGCCATGAATTTCGTTGCCGCGGTGATAAAGCGCGCCAACTTCAAAAGGAAGGTCGATCACTGGGGCTTCGCCATGGCTGCGTCCGATGCGGGCGTAGAGGTACTTAGTCTTCCAACAGGCCTAGCAACATCTTTTGTTTCTTGGCGGGCAGTCGACGGTAGCGGGCCAGCAATGCCTGCTCGTCCTGACTGTCTGCCGCCCGAGGGGACGGCTCACTGGCTTTGCGGACCTTATCGGTCTTTGTGGACCCGGACTTCTTCCCCGTGATCAGCCAATCCAGCGTCACGTTGTCCTGGGCGAACACCTGCAAGAACAACTCAAGGTGCCCCAGATTGGGCTCGGCCCGCCCGGTCTCCCACTTGGAGACAGTCGCCCCTGTGACCTCGAGTTCGAAGCCCAGCTTCTCCTGGGACCAGCCGCGAGCTTCGCGCAGGCCACGCAACCTAGAACCGAAAGTATCCATGGCCGGAGTCTGACCAAATCGGCAAGGACTTTCCTTTCCAAAATGGTTGACTTTTGTGTTTCCATATTGGAAAGTTAGGGTGTGTCTGATCTGGACATGTCAGCTGGTTCTACTTGCCGCCTGCTTAAGGAGTAGATGCATGGATGCAGTCCTAAGTGCTCGTCTCGAAAATTCCCGATTCTTTCGTTACTTGAAGCCAGGTGAAGAGCCCGAACTGGCCCTTCTGCAAAGCATCGCAGACGAGTTGGGGGTGCCGGTCGCCTACCTACTCACGGATTCGGATCTGCTTGCCCAGATGGTGCTGGCCTTTGGATTGCTGTCGGAAGGGCAGCAGCGCAGGGTTCTGAATCAGATCAAGCGGCAGATATTTCCGCCGCCTAAGTCTCGCTGCTGATTCTGTTGCGATGCAGGTGCTGTGCGTGAGTAAGTGCCGCACTAGATGAAAGATCGTAACGAGTGATTTGTCGATTCGCTACCGTGATCTTTAGCGCGTAGTGCTGTCACTTATTAGGAATGCGCAACTCTTAGTAGCCGTTGATTCGAACGTCGAAGGTGCATACGCTTCTATCGGATGGCAATGAGCCGCCGGTGTGCTGACTCGATGCATCTGATCGATGCATACGAAGTTCCCAATGAAATGAAGGGCGATATGGAAGTCGCGCGTGTTCTGTCTAATTTCCGAGGTTTCGCCATCAGTATTCGGGCAGCTGTCTTTTCGTTCAGCGCCGGCTGTGTCTCTGCATCTAGGTGGATCGTGAAAGAGCGATGCACACCGCTCAAGCCGCGACCCCATCTCATCTAATTGTTCCCCGCAACGCGCAGGCTCGCTCGCCTGTGCCGTAGTTTCGTCAACAAGGAGTTGCACCATGAACGACCAGTTACAGATTGCTGCAGTTGGATGTGCAGAGCTGGGTAACCGCTCGGAGTCCTCACGGCCGAAGTGCACAGCTAAACAGAACGCCAGGAAATGGATCGCTGTCGCTGGAGGCATGCTTCTAATGGCCTCAATGCAAGCACAAGCCATAGGAAAGTACTGCTTCGGATGCTCGGCCGCAGAGATGAACCAGCTTGCGTGGGAGAGTGTTACCGAAATGGCCAGCCAAGGTCCGCTGTATGCGTTAGACCTCCGAAACGGCGTAGTCCGAAAGTACGAGTATCGAAATAATGTGACGGGAAGCTGGAACCCGGAGTTCGACCCGTTCGAGCAGTGGGCGGAGGAAGTGCCCGTCGAATCCAACGTTGCTGCAGGCGTAGCGGACGTCGGAAATTACATGCGCGCAGCGTCGCATGAATCCATAATTCTTCCGCCTAATACCCCGGGTATGCCCAGTGATGTGTACGAGGCAATAACGACATCGTCGTACGATGACGACATCGCATACTGGATCAACCTCAATTCTACCGGTGACTTCTATAACCGCGCGGCTGACGCCCTTCAGCTGATTAGCACGTGGTTCGGATCAGAGGGGCTGCGTGTCTATGTGAAGTTTCAGTGGCAAGATGGCTCGTCTGCTATGTACGGATGGGACTCAGTGCAAAAGACTTGGGTGCGCATACCGAACACGGCGCGTGATGGGCGCAAAAATTTGATTCCAGAGTCGAAAGAACAGCTCAGCTCAAAGACATATCTATTCCCGAACGCTACCGTCGGCGGGAGCGATGCTGCTGATGATTTCTACGATATGTGGAACTATATTAAAGGCATGGAGGTGCCCGTCATTGATGGTACGGGTGGTCTTGGCGGTTACGGCTACAAGATGGTTTGCACCCCTGACAGATGCGACATCTACATCCAGCCGCGCTAAATGAAACCAGGTGGCGTGGATGTCTCCGCGCCACCCTCAGGGAATCGACTATGCATCGAGCTACTTGTTTGGGATGGATTCTTCTGCTGGCCGCATGCTCGGACCCGGGGCAGGTGCCCGATAAGGATCCCCCGCGAACGCCGGCCGATACGCCTTTACAGAACGAAGCAGCAACGCCTGAAGGCGTGCAACCGCTTAAAGCTGATTTGCCCAAGCGTGGCGCCACCCTCATGCAAGCGATACCCGCGTTGCGGGAGAAGATCGCTAAGGGGGACCCGGTGGCTTCGTGCCAGCTGGCGCGTGAATTCGACTTCTGCGTCGGCGCAGAGGACAACGCCGCGTATCTCAGTCGGATGGAGGCATTTCGCAGGGCGCCGAAGTCTGCTGCGGAAGCCAGAACCGATACGGTTTCGACCATGACCGACTTGGCGAGAATCCGCGGAGAATATTGCACCGGGGTCTCTTCGATCTCGCCCGCGGAGCGAATTTCGCTCTGGCGTCAGGCCGCGCTGAAGGGTCATGTGTCATCGATGCTTCAGTACGGCTCTGGCTTGGCGTTCGGGAACAATCAGGCCCTTGCGACATTGGACGAGCTTCGGGTCTATAAGGGCGAAGGGCCCGGCCTCGTGCAACGGGTAGCCAAGAACGGTAGCTTTCAAGCCAACCTGATGCTTGCCCGTGCTTATGCGCCGCAGTTGACCGCGCCCAACATGACGCCCTTGCTGCGCCAGGCTGTAACGCGGAGTTCCGCGACATCGCTGGCGTATTACCGGCTCGCAAAGGAACTTCGGTCAGCCACGACAGAATCTGCGCCTTCGGAACTTGCGCTCGACACCGAGATGAAAACGCTTCAGTGGTCGATGTCGCCGCAGGAGGTCGCAGCGTCGGAACAGGAGTATCGAAAGCTTCGCGGCGAGCTCAACAGCGGTAACAAGGCGGTCGTGGACATCGAGGCTCTCAACAACGCCGACGTGAATCAGCCCGTTCCCGGAATGGAGCTGTGCACGGACGGCGGTGTTCTGCGCTGATCGAAGCGGCGCCCGGCCCGGGCGGCCACTGTCCGTCATCCCCAAAAAAACCGGGCCGCTTTCGCGGCCCGATTCGCATCTATCGCGGGTCTGTCGCTTAGTCACTCAACAAACCGCGCCGTCCCCACGTCGTACCACGGGGTGCACAGCAGTTGGCGGCCGGCGCTGGTGTCGCCGGTGGCGGTCCAGATGGGGCCGTGGTTGGTCTTGACCGGATTGCGGAACTGCTTTTCGTCGAACGGCGCCACCGCGACGCACCAGCGCACGCGCTTGGGGGCGCCGGTGCCGGTGAAGCGGTGGACGAACTGGTCGGCCAGTTCGCCGCCGGGCTTCAGTTCGACGGCGAGCGGGGCGGAACCCAGCGGGTCGGCCGCGGCGGTGGCTGCGGGGGCGCCGGGGGCGTGCAGCAGCACGGTGCCGCCGTCTTGCTGTTCGACGCGCGGTGCGCCGACCGGGCCGGGGTTGAAGGTGGCGCCGGCGCGGTCGCCGTACACGCCGCGGTCGAACACGGCCAGGGCGCGGTCGGCGCTGCCGTTGCGCAGGCGGTAGCGCACCAGCAGGGTGTTGGCGTCGGCGCTGTAGTGGAACTCGGCGTGCAGGCTCGCTTCCTGGCCGTCCTGCACGCGCAGGCGGGTGTCGGCGGTGGCGGTGGTGGTGTCGGGCTGAGCGTTCATTCGGGTGTCTTCTGCAGGATGCGGTAGGCCATGCGCGCAGGCGGCGGCCAGCGAGGCGGCGAACACGGCGGAGGCCTTGAGCGCGTATCGCGGGCGGGCGGCGGTCGTGTGCTTCGCTGTCATCGGGCGGGTCTCGGCATGGGTCGTTGATTCACAGGTGGGTGTGGGCGCGCCGCGCAGGCCCGGGGGCTGCGCGCGGCGGTCGCTCATCGGCGCATGCCGCCGGCGCTTTGCGCCGGTTCGGCCTGGGTTTGCTGCTGCGCCTGGGCCTGCGTTTCCGCCTGGGCTTGTTGTTCCTGGCGGTCGACGGCGTGGATGGCTTCGTGGCGCATGGCCTGGCCGGGCGGTTGTTCGGCCAAGGCGCGGGTGGCTTCGCGAGTTGCGGTGCGGTCGCCGGATTCCATCGCCTGCAACAGCGCGTCCAGGTGGGCGTGGCTGTGGTTGTGCCCGCCGTTGGGGCTGGCGCCGGTCGCGCTGGGGTTGCCCGGGGCCGAGAACGCGCTCTTGGCGTCGACGCTGTAGTCCGGCCGGCGCGCCAGGCCCATCTCGTCGCGCATGCCGTTTTCGGTCAGGTTGCGGGGGTTGGTCTTGGTGTCCGGCGTGGCTGCGTTGTGGTCGAAGTCGAAGGCGACGCCGCTGTTGTCCAGGCCGACGGCCTGGCGCTCGAAGTTGCGCACGCTGCCCGAGTCCGGGCCGGTGCCGCTGTACACGCCCTGCTGCAGGGTGCCGCCGGTGATGTTGTAGGCGTGCGACATCTCATGGTGCAGCACCACGGTCGGCGTTTCGAAGAAGTCGCTGTGGAACGAGGGGTTGTAGCTGATCACCGAGTCCATGCCGGCGCCGCGCGTGGTCACGCCGGTGGCCGGGTCGGTCTGCAGGAAGGCGTCGTTGGTCAGCGAGGGGCCGGCGTAGCCGTTCATCTCGTTGCTCAGCTCGGTGATGCTGACGCTGTGGCCGGTGCCGATGGCGGGGTTGGCGTTGCGGTCCAGCTCGCTGAGCATTTCGCGGCCGTTGTTGGACGAGCGCAGCATGTCCAGGTCGGCTTCGACGCGCTGGCGGAAGGCGTCCGACGAGCCGGCGGCGACGGTGACCGTGGCGCCGACGTTGGTGGTCATGTCGACCTGGATCTGGTCGTTGCGCGCGCCGCGGGCCGCGGTGACGGTGTCTTCGCCGCTCTGGCTGTAGACGGTGTCGCGGCCGGAACGGTTGTCGACCGTGTCGGCGCCGGCGCCGGTGTAGACGCGGTCGTTGCCCTGGCCGCCGCGCAGGATGTCGTTGTCCTGGCCGCCGGACAGGATGTCGTTGCCCTGGCCGCCTTCGAGGGTGTCGTTGCCGCGCCCGCCTTCGAGGTAGTCGCGGCCTTGGCCGCCGCGCAGGATGTCGTTGCCGTCGCCGCCGTAGACCACGTCGTTGCCGGCGCCGGCGTCGATGGTGTCGTTGCCGGTGTTGCCGAACACGTCGTCGCGGCCGCGGCCGGTGCTGATGGTGTCGTCGCCGGCGCCGCCGTCGACGCGGTCGCGCCCGCGGCCGGTGGTGATGGTGTCGTTGCCGTTGCCGCCCTGCACGTCCATGTTGACGCGCACGTTGGGGCCGGCGTGGATGATGTCGTTGCCGTCGCCACCGCGCACGCCGAGCTGCTGCTGGGCGGCGAGGGTGATCTCGTACGGCTGGCCGTTGATCTGCACGTCGAGCACGCCGTTGGCGCGCTGGCTGACCTGCACGTTGTCGTCGCCGGCGCCGCCGTTGATGACGAGCAAATCGCTGAACTGGTCGCCGCCGGTCACTTGCTCGCGGCTGATGACGATGTCGCCCTGGCGGAACAGTTCCTGCGAGACGATGCCCTTGCCGTCGGGGGTGCTGCGCGACAGATCGGGCGGCGGACTGCCGGGCGGGACGGTACCGCCGTTGATGACGGTGGGAGTGGGGCCTGCCATAGAGATTCTCCTTGGCGTTGAAAGGCTGACGAATGGGTAAGGCGCTCGGCGCAGCCGTGTTCCTGCCGAGCGGGTTGGATTCGCCGACTATAGGCGGACTGTGGGAGCGAAGGAAATCGGGGTCTCCGACCGACGCGACCAACGGTCCGGCCCGGGTGGGCGAGGCGCTGCCCCAGTCAGGCATAGGGGCCTGAAGTGGGAGCGCAGTCACAAGAAACGCGGTGGGTTCGGCGATCCGGCCAAGCCGGCCGCATCGATGGCCCGGCAACGCGCCTGTTCAGGGATATCAATGCCTGGCGCCTGCGACTGCCGGCGCGCTGCCCGTGGGGCTTCAATGCGCGGAGCCTTGCGGCTCGTGCGCGGCTGAACAGGCCGCCGGCCTTGCCGTATCCTGCCGCCCCATGCCCACCTATATCGCCTTGCTGCGCGCCGTGAATGTCGGCGGCACCGGAAAGCTGCCGATGGCCGAGTTGCGCGCGATGTGCGAGGCCGCCGGCTTCGAGGACGTGCGCACCTACATCGCCAGCGGCAACGTGCTGTTCCGCACCGCCATGACCGCGAAGCGTGCGCAGGCGGCCTTGGAGCAGCGCTTGGCCGTGTATGCCGGCAAGCCGGTCGGAGTGATCGTGCGCACCCCGGCGGAACTGGCGCGCGCATTGGCCGCGCAACCCTTCGTGGGCGCCGCGCCGAACCGCGCGGTACTGATCTTTCTCGACGCGCCGCCGCCGGCCGATGCGCTGGCGGCGGTCAAGCATCGCAACGGCGAAGAAATCGCCCTGGGCGAGCGCGAGATCTACGTGCACTACGGCGACGGCATGGCCGATTCCAAGCTCGTCATCCCCGCAGCCAAGGCCGGCACCGCGCGCAACTTGAATACGGTGGCGAAGTTGATCGAGATGGCGGGCGGTTGAGGGGCGCTGTCTTCACTGTCGTTTGCAACCGGCCTGGCATCGGCAGCCACTTCTGAAAGGACTCGGATGAAACACCGCATTGCGCTTTGCATCGGCGTGGCCGCCTATCGGCCCGCGAAGGCTGCCCTGCCCAATCCGGTCAACGATGCCAAGCGCATCCATGCCGCGCTGCGGTCGCGCGGGTTCGACTCGACCTTGCTGACTGATCCGACGGCTGCGGAGCTGAGGGCGGCGTTGGATGCTTTGCGCGCCAGAGTCGACGGCTACGCCGGCGACCGCGTCTTCAGCGTGGTGCACTACGCCGGGCATGCGGTCGAGATCGGCGGCTACGGCGTGTTGATGCCGGTCGATTCGGTGTTCCCTGCGACCCCGCTGAGCCTGGATTGCGGCGGGGTTTCGGTGCTGGAGGTCGTCGACGCGCTGAAGGCAGGGCGCGGCCCGAAGGTAGTGACGATCGACGCCTGCCGCGACGCGGCCCTTCGGTGGAGCCCGCAGCAGATGCTCGATTTCACCCGTATCAGCGCGCGGGAAACGCAGCGGCTCAAGCAGGCCGCGCAGGCCGACGACGTCGTCATCGCCTACTCGACCAGTGCCGGGCAGCCGGCCTACGACGGGAAGGGCGGCAACAGCACCTATTGCAAGAAGCTCGAAGCGGCGTTGTTGCGGCACGACGCGACCATCGTCGAAAGCCTGGGCCAGTGCGGGCAGGAGGTGATTACCGAGAGCCACGCGCAGCAACGGCCGTGGATCTATACCAGTGTCAGTGGCCGACCGGGTTTCAGCGACCTGCCGGTGTATGCGCTGGCGTGGTCGGCGGCGCTCCACCATCCGATGCTGCCCAGCACGCGTCTGCAGGAGCGCGAGATGGATGCCGCGGTCGTGGTGAACGGCGAGGGCCGCCTGCAGTTGGTCAGGGACGGGGTCGTCCGCAATTTCGTCAAGCATCCGAAGAAGTACACCGTGGCTACCGCCCGGGAGGACGAAGTGCTGCTTGCCGGGGCGAATGTCTTCGTGTCGCTGCAGGTGTCCGAGCCCGAGCGGGACTCGCCGTTGACCCCCGATGCGAAGCTGAAAATCAGGTGCGCCGATCCCTTCGGTATCAGCCAATCGCCCGACGGCATGCATGCCGTCGTTTACGGGCATGGCGGCTACAGCGTCCTGCGTCGCGAACACGGGCGCTGGCGCCTGCTTTGCTCCGACAGCCGACCTTCCGATGTCTATGGCGCGATATTCCAGTCCAACGAGGTGCTGCTTCTGTGCGGAACTTCGGACTCGGTTTGCCGCCTGGACTTGAGTGCAGACAAGCCGCTGCGCACCGACATCCCGTTGGAGAGTCGCCAACACGTCTACGACCTGGCCTGGGTCGAACACACGAAGCACCTGGTAGGCGTTTGCGACGGAGGCGTGGTGATCCGGATCGATACGCAGACCGGCAAGGTCGAGCAGCGGTCCATGTTCGAGTGGCCCAGCGTCGATGTGCTCGGCGCCTATGGCCGATTGCGCCACCACAAACTCTCGGCCGACGATGCGAATCTCTTCTTGTCCGACCCGGAGCGGTTCGAGGCCCAGCGCGGCGAGAGCATCTGGCACGAGACCGGACATGGGGGCCGACGGCCGACCTACCATCTGCTGTGTTGCTCCATGACCAAGGACCCGAGATTGCTCGCGATAGGCGCCGACCAGGGGTTGGTGTTCCTGGTCGACGTCCGCACCTTCGAGCACGTGGCGACGCTCGATGCTGGCAGCGGTATCGGGGTCGGGCTGCGCTGGATGACCTGCTCGCAGTTCGACGGCGCCATCCATGCGCTGGGGAATGATGGTGTCATCCGTTGTTTCGAGCCGATCCAGCCGTTCGTATGAAGCCCGGGCAGCGACCACCGTCTCGTTAGGCGGCTGAATCCGGGCTCAAGCCGCCTCCGGCAGGGTCGGGTTCGCAGGCTTCGGCTGCTTCCGACGTCAGGCCCGCCGTACTAGACTCCATCCCATGCGAAATCCATTGCAAGATCAATTGCTCAAGGCCGGCCTGGTCAAGAAGGCCCAGGTGTCCCAGGTCGCGCGCGAGCAGGCCAAACAGCGCCAGGGCAAGGCGCCGCCCGCGCCGACCGCGGAGCAGATCGAGAGCGAGCGGCTGCGTGCCGAACGCGCCGAGCGCGACCGCGCGTTGTCGGCCGAGCGCAACGCCCAGGCGAAGGCGCACGAGCTGCGCGCGCAGGTCCGCCAGATCGTCGAGACCCACAAGGTCAAGCGCGAGGGCGAGATCGCGTACGGCTTCACCGACGAAGGCAAGATCAAGAACGTGCTGATCAACACCGCGCTGCGCACGCAGCTGGCGAGCGGCGCGCTGGTGATCGCGCGCCACGACCAGGGCTATGAGCTGCTGCCGCGCGCCGCCGCGGAAAAGGTGTATGCCCGCGACCCGTCGATGATCGTGCTGGATCATGCCGCGCCCAAGGCCGAAACGCCGCCGAGCGAGGACGACGAGTACTACGCCCGGTTCCAGGTGCCGGACGATCTGATCTGGTAAGGCCTTCGCGGTGACCTGTGCGTGCTCCTCGCACAGGCGTGCCCTGACGACTTGAAACCCTCGCCATGCATCCGCCCCGGCCGGTTAGCGCACGCACCTACCGCTTCGCCTTGCGTTCGATCGAAGACCGTTTCGGTGCCGGCAACTTCGACGATGCCGGCGATGCGATCGTCGCTGCGTTGCGCGATGCCTACGATCAACCCGAGCGCTGCGCCGTCGATTTCAGTTTCGACACGGCGCATGCCAACCCTTGGTTCCATGCGTTGGTAGTGGCGATAGATCCATTACCGGAATCGGCGCACGCAGGGTTCCTGGCGCGGCTCACCGAAGTCGGCCTTCAGCCGGAAGGTCTCTAGATCTTCATGTGTCATCAAGCCCATTGCGCTTCTGTGCGCGTTTGCAGCTGCCTGTTGCATCGGAAACTGTAGCGCCGACGACGTCAGCGCTACTTTCAGTTGCCGTTGTTGCGTGCACGCGCTTGACGTAGGCTTCGAGGCATAAGAACCGATCGAGTCGAGACCGGCGAGTCATCGCCATCGCCATCGTCGCGTAGTCCGAACTTTTTTTGCCATGGAGGCATCGATGCGAACCATAGTCCCTCTAATCTTTTCCGCGCTGCTGGCGACGACAGTGTCCGGTTGCTACGACACCGGGTTCCCGACGACCAAAGAGCTCGAAGCGATGTACCGTCGCAACCCCGCGCCGAAGCAGACCTACCGGGTCACACTTAGCGTCGCGGAGGCGCCGGGGCCGTTCGCCAAAGCAGAAGGCTCGATCCGCTACGAGGCGCCGAACTGCGGCTATATCGCCGAAGGGATCTCCGGTGTGTCGAAGGTTCCTTACTATTACTTGCCGATCAAGTTCAGCAAAATCGGTGAGAACACCTTTGCCGCCACGATCCATGCGGATGCGATGCTGGATGAGGATTATCTCGGCAGGGGCGTATGTCGCTGGCAACTGATGAGTGTGACTTCCTCGATCCGGGCCACCGGCGCCAAGACGGACATCGAATACGTCGTGGGTTTGAGCGGCGATGAGTTGCGGGGGCTAAAGGCTGACACTAGCTACTTTGTAAAGGACGAGTATCCGGGCAACGATCCGTCCGAGCGCAGCGATTTGGGCAATGCCGATCCCAATTGGTACAGGCCGGAACTACAGGGGCAACTGTTCAGCGCCACCCTGACGCCAGCGGCGGTGACACCCTGAGCGCAGGGTCAGAGCTTGCGACATGGCCTTGGGCGGTCGCACTCTCACGACTGGCAAGGCCATCGCAACTTTCGGTTGCCGTTGCGGCAATCTCCCACCTGACGTAGGCTCGGACCCATAAAGGCCCGGCCTTGACCCGGGTCGGGACCGTCGCGGTACTGCCGCCCCCGGCCCGTCCCTTAATCATCTCTTGCCATGGAGGCATCGATGCGCGGTGAGCTTCGCACCTTTTGTCTTCTGCTGGCGTTGAGTACTTCCGCCTGTAGCGCTCCCGAGACTGCAATGACTTCCGACAAATCCTCGCCCGATTCCGCTCCCTCGACGGCTGAGATGGAGGCCAAGTACAAACGCAATCCGGCTCCGAAGCAGCCGTACCAGATTGTGCTGAAGGTAGCGGATGCGCCGGGGCCGTTCGCCAAGGTGGAGGGATTCGCAAGCTATGAGGCTACGGAGTGCAGCTACATTCCTGATCCGATCGCCGGCGTGCCGCTGAAGCCTGGGAGCGATATAGCGATGGAGTTCTCCAAGGTCGACGAATCCACGTATACCGCGACGATTTATGCCGACGCGATGCTCGATGAAGACTATCTTGGTAGGGGCATCTGCCATTGGCGCCTGATGAGCGTGAACACTTGGGTTAAAGCCACTGGCGCAAAAACCGATATCAGCTATGTTGCGACCTTGTGGAGCGATGATCTGATCGCCCAGAAGGTACGTACGAATTACTACGTGAAGCAGGCTTATCCAGGCAATGATCCGGATGAGTTCTCCGATCACGGCGAAGTGGACCGGAGCAAGTACAAACCTGAATTCCAGGATCAATTGTTCACTATCAGCTTGACGCCGAAGGCTAGGACGCCATGACTCTCAATAGCCAGCAGTATGCTGATCTTGCCAGCGATGCTTACGAGGATCGCTCGAATAAGAAGGGCGTTGTAATCGACGGTGTGCACTACAAGGTGCTCAAGACTGTCGACAAGCCTTCGGGTTATCAAGGAACGGTTTATCAGCGTTCCGACACGGGCGAGATCATTGTCGCTCACCGCGGCACCGAATTTGATCGAGAAATGGTCAAGGATGGTTTGGCCGATGCCGGCATGGCCACGAACCGCACCAATGCTCAGGCTGAGGATGCCATCGCTCTGACTCGTTATGCATTGAAGCATGCGGAGGTGCTAGGCATCGGCAAGTCCTCCCCCCCGGAAGTCACCGTCACCGGCCATTCCCTCGGCGGCACTCTGGCCCAGATCACTGCTCACCATTTCGACCTGCGCGGCGAGACCTTCAATGCCTATGGCGCGGTCAGCCTGGGCTATCGCATCCCCGAAGGCGGCAACCGCGTCACCAACCATGTGATGGCCGGCGACCCGGTCAGTGCGGCCAGCGACCACTACGGCAAGGTCAAGGTCTACGCGACGTCGCAGGAAGTCGCGACGATGAAGGACCGCGGCTACGAGAACAACCGCAGTGTCTTCGACGCGCGCAATATGGCCGGCGCGGTCAAGGACATGGTCGGTACTTCGCACAGCATGCACAACTTCCTCAATGAGGACGCGAACGAAAAACCGGATCGTTCAGTGCTGAGTGATCCGCAGACTCAACGGCTGGCGCAGCAATACGACCCGATGATCGACAAGTACCGCGGCGACGTCGAAAGCACCCGAAAGGGCGTCACCCATATTTCGCGCAATCCGCTCGAACGGGTCGGCGATGCGATCGACGATATTCGCGGCCCGATCAAGGCCGGCGAGCCCGGTCGCAAGGAAGAGCGCCACGCGCCGGCCGTGCCGGAACGGCATTCGGCGCCGCTGCACCTCAATCCCTATGCACCCGGCAAGAGCATTCCCGACTACATCCATCCGGGCAGGGAGCAGCCGTCCGGCCCCGGCATTCCGTTCCGCAACGCCACCACCTCTATCAGTGGCGACCCCTCGACCTTCCTCGACCGCATGCTGGCGGCGTCGCAGAACGGCGACCGCGATACCTTCCGGCAAATGACCCAGGACGCCGCGTCGGCGCCGCCGGGGCGCGCGCTGCGCGAGGAAGCGGTGGCGACGGTGGACCGGCAGGAACAGGCGCTCGCCCAACAGGCGTCGGTGCAGCAGCAGGCGCAGGCGGCCGAGCAGGCTTCGCCGGCGCGCAGCGGCCCGCGCATGGCCTGATCGAGCCATCGAGTGGTGTGAGGCAGCGGTACCTTAGACAGACAGGCACGGTTTGAGATCGCACCGAGGAGCGGTTGGATGCAACAGGACGAGTTGATGGGCCTGGTCAGCAAGACCGCGGCCTTGATGGAGCAGTTCGAACGTCGCTGCGAAGAGATCGAGCAACACCAACGGGCGGTCTATCAGCAGTTGCAGCAGCTCGCGCAGCAAGTGCCCGGGGTAGTGCGGCAGTCGGCCGACGAGAGCCTGCGCAATCTACCCGGCGCGGTGATGGGCAAGCTGGAGAGCGGCCTGTCGCAGCCGGTCGGCGCCTACGAGCGCCGGCTGCAGGACGCCGGTGGGCTGCTGCAGGAAGGTTCGCAATCGCTGGCGGCCCAGCTCAAGCGCATGGAGTGGCTGCACAAGCAGCTGATCTGGAAAGTGGTCGGTGCGGCACTCGGCAGCGTACTGTTGCTGCTTGCGGGCGGCGGTTGGCTGCTGTGGCAGTACCGTGCCGACATCAACGAGAACCGGGTCGCCGCCGACCTGCTGCGCGCCTACAACCAGGCCGACGTAACCCTGTGCGACGGCAAGCTCTGCGCCAACGTCGATCCGAAGGGCAAGACCTACGGCGACAAAAAACAGTACCGGCCGGTGCAAGCCCGCCCCTGATCGGCGTCTGACCGGTCTCGGTCTGCGCAGGTCGCCTTGGCGCCTGCGCTGGCTGCGAGATTCGCGGCCCGCTTCGCTTCCCGAAGACTTCGACTCCACCCGAGTTCGCCCGGCCGTGCGCGGCCGGCGGCCGGCCTTCGGCTTGCCGCGAACTGCGGTGACCACCGTGTGGCTGTTCCGCTCGGCCCGTATCCCCGGCGATCGAAAGCTTCGGCCCGGATCGAATTGAGGACCGATTCTGTCCTCTATGGCGGTTATCTTGGTCCTGCCGCGCAAGACCGGTACCCATCACTCCGAGGCCCTTATGCTCACTCTGATCCACGCACCGCATTCCCGCTCGACGCGCATCATCTCGCTGCTCAAGGAACTCGACGCCCTGGCCGACGTCGAGGTCCGCACGGTCGACATCCAGCGTATGGGCCAGGCGTTCGACGGCGATGCGCGCAACCCGCATCCGGAAGGCAAGGTGCCGCTGTTGATCCACGACGGCGTGGAGATCTGGGAAAGCCCGGCGATCATCCTTTACCTCACCGACCTGTACGCGCACCGCAAGTTCGGCGCGGCCATCGGCGACAAGGACCGCGGCCGTTATCTGTCGTGGCTGAGCTGGTACGGCGGCGTGGTCGAGCCGGTGCTGCTGCTGGGGGCGGCCGAGATCAGCCATCCCTATGTCCATGCCACCTTCCGCGGCCCGCAGCAGCTGCATGAGCGGCTGGCCAAGGCCTTGGCCGACCAGCCGTATCTGATGGGCGACCACTACACCGCCGCCGACCTGCTGCTGCACTCGCCGTTCGCCTGGTTCCCCGACAGCGCGCCGCAAGACCCGGCGGTGCAGGCCTGGATCAAGCGCTGCGGCGAGCGTCCGTCGCTGCAATTCGCCACCGAATACGACGCCGCGCTGGCGGCCTGAGCCGCGGCACGGATCCGGCGCGACGTATCCGCCGCGCATCCGCCGCGGCGGTGCGCAGGGCCGGACGCGCGCTGCTGAACGCGCGTCCGGCGCTGCCGACCGTCGCCGGGCGATACGCACCGTTCGCGCAATGGCGTTAATCGAATGCGCAAACGACGCTTGACCTCAATCGCACTTGAGGCCTTACCGTGGGCCGCACTTCAACGCGATCGAGGGCCACGCGATGTCGCCACGCCTGCAAGACATCACCACTTATCTGCAACGCCTGGGCTACCGCAGCGCGCCGCCGCCGACCCTGGACAGCCTGCGCGAGTTGCAGCGGCGGCATACCGCCGAATTTCCGTTCGAGACCCTGGCGACCTTGCTGCGCATGCCGGTGCCGATCGACCTGACCTCGCTGGAGCGCAAGCTGCTGCACGAAGGCCGCGGCGGCTATTGCTTCGAACTCAACCGGATGTTCCTGGCCCTGCTGCAGCAACTGGGTTTCGACGCGCGTGGCCTGACCGGCCGGGTGCTGATGGGCGGCCCCGAGGACGCCCTGCCGGCGCGCACGCATCTGCTGGTGCTGGTGACGATCGACGGCGTGCGCTACATCGCCGACGTCGGCTTCGGCGGCATGGTGCCGACCGCGCCGCTGCGCCTGGACACGGACGAAGCGCAGGCGACGCCGCACGAGTTCTATCGTGTGCAACCGCGCGACGGGCAGTACGTGTTGCGCGCCCAGGTCGGCGAGGAATGGCGGGCCATGTACGTGTTCGATCTGCAGCAGCAGGTCGACATCGATTTCGTAGTCGGCAATTGGTACGTCTCGGCGCATCCCGAATCGCCCTTCCTCGGCCAGTTGTTCGTCGCCCGCACCGGCGAGGGGTTACGCAAGACCTTCAACAACGGCAGCTTCGCCGTGCACCGGCTCGGGCAAGACAGCGTGCGCCGCGAACTGCCCGATGCCGACAGCGTGATCGAGGTGCTGCGCGAGGAGTTCGATATCCGCGTGCCGGCGCATCCGCAGTTGCATGAGGCGATCGAGCGCCTGCTGGCCAAGCCGGCGGCGGCGTGAATCGGGGCGGAGCGATGTCCGCCCCGATTCGACGGCCACCCGGCCGTGCAAGACCGCGACGCAGCGCGCCGGACGAGCCGGCGCGCTGCGCGACACGATCGGTCAGGGCGTCATGTCGCTGTAGGCCGCGACAGTCGGGAACATCGCCGCCACCGCCGCCTTCATGTTGGTGTTGGACGCGCCGAGGACGTAACCATTGTAGTGACCGTTGGGGCTGGACCAGCGATTGATGCGTGAGCACAGGGCGGTCGTGCAGACGCTGCTGCCGAGCGGGCCGACCGCCATGAGCGTGCGGAACGGCGCGCTGGAGTTGATGAAACCCTGGGCGTGATTGAGCGGCGGCAGGGCATTGGGAGGGGCCTCGCCTTCGTGGTGGCCGCCGAAGACATGGCCGAGTTCATGGGTGAAGGTGCGGTCGCCGATAGCGCAGCGGACGTTGACGATGACCACCGAGTCGCGCCAGTTGGCGCTGTTCTGGTCGGGCGGAATGCTGGCCACGCCGCAGGTGGCCGGCATGCGCGCGCCATCGACGAGCAGCACGATCACATCGGCGTTATAGGTCTGCCGCAGCGAGTCGAGATCGGCGAACGGCGCCACGCTGGCGTGCATTTGGCCGAGGGTGTCGGACCAGATGTCGAAGGTCGGGTTGGCGGGAACCGGCTCGTGGAAGGACTCGGCCCGCACGCGGCCGACGATGTTGAGCGAGCCGCCGGCTTGCGCGGCCGCGAACGAGGCATTGGCGTCGTCGACCAGGCTCTGCATCGCCGCGACCAGTTCCGGCGAAGGCGGCCCGCCGAGCTTGCCGTGGTGCAGCCAGTTGACGCGGTCGGTGTAGACGAACAGCAGGTCGACTCTGCTGTTGGCGAGCGCTTGGCCGTCGGCCGTCGCATCGGTCCGTTTCGCCGCAGCCGCGGGGCGCGCGCGGCTCAGGCTCAGCGCGTCCTCGTGCCGCAGCTTGCCGGCGAACGAACCCGGGTCGATCTGGGTCACCAAGGCTTTGCCTTGCAGCGGGCCTTCGAGCACGAACTGGTCGGTGCCCAGGTCGATGCGGCCGTGGACATGGCCGTCATAGACGCTCAACACCACTTGTGCATCGTCCCGGCCGACCACCCGGCCGGTCCAAGTCGCGGTGCCGTCGGCGCGTTCGACGTACGACAGCGGTTCGGCTTCGAAACTGACATCGGGAAACAGGGAAAAGCCCAGGCGCGCATCGGGCGATGCGGGCCGGCCCGCGGAGACGCCCGCGGCCGCGGACAAGCGCTGCGAGAGCCGCTGGTCGACGCGGGCAATGCGACGGGCGTGCGGACTCGATGCGGTTTGCGGTGCGCTGGCCTTGGCCAATTGGGTTTCATAGCGGACGGCCTGGCCGGCACCGGCGGCCAGGGCCGGCAGAGCGCAGCTCAGGATCAGGGACGTCAGGCACAGCGATAGCGACGTTCGGTTCATACCGCTCCTTGGTAGTTTCGGGTTGCCCGCGTGCGGAAGCCGCCCACGCCCTGACGCGACCGCGCAGAGCGCGGGCGATTTCGATGCCGGGGCAGCCGGCATTTTAGCGGGGAGGCGTCGCACAGCCCGATACTGCAATCCGCGATCATCGCGTTGATACACAGGGTGGGACCTGAGCGACGCGAGTCGCGACCGCGAATCCGCCTGTTCGCTTCGTCTGTCGCGTCGTCGTTAGGTCCGGGTGACGAACGCATGAGCGCTTCCTGAAATCGCACCCGTGCGAGAAAAGATTCAGCTAAAGCCTTCCTTGCATCGGCGATGACCGCATGAACACGCGAATGTTCATGCCGCGTTTGCGCGGCCTGTCGAAAATCGAGACTCCCCCACGCACAGGAGTACGCCATGAAGCCGCTCATGCTCGCGCTCGCCTTGGCCGCCTGCATTCCCGCCGCCGTTGCGCAGTCTCCGCAAGGCAGCGAAGCCCTGACCGAACACCAGATCCGCACGCGTCTGGCCGAACAGGGCTATACCAAGGTCAACGACCTCAAGTTCGGCGATGGCGTATGGCATGCCGATGCGCGCAGCGGCGACGGCAACCGCGTACAAGTACGTCTCGACCCGCGCACCGGCACGATCTATCCCAACGAGCAGGTCGCGCGCATGAGCGAACGCGACGTGCGCGCGGCGCTGGCTGCGGCCGGCTACACCAACGTTCACGACGTCGACTACGAGGACGGTATCTGGAACGCCGAAGCCGACAGCCCGAGCGGTAAGGACGTGGAGGTCAAGATCGATCCGAACACCGGCAAGGTCGTCGGCACCGAAAAGGATTGATGCTGCTTGATGCGATGATGCGGCCGCTCCTGGTTGGGGCGGCCGCGTCAACGGACGGAAGCTTTAGCTCTTGATGTTGCTTCACCGATTTGCGGCCAGACACGCTGCCACGGCAAGCTGCGCGGTCGCGGCTCGCGCCGCTCCTACCCTGCGGCAGTCCCCCAGCTTCGATCAGTGACGACGGCTATGCGGTCTCTGCGCGTCCCGTGGTCGCGGCTCACGCCGCTCCTACAGGAGGAAGGCTAGGGGCGAGCCCGAGGGCCTAGGGTAGGGGGTGACGAAGGGCGCGAAAAAATAATTTCGCGACCGTGTCGATTGCGCCGATCTTGGTTCGTCGTTGTCATAAGCAGGCAGGAAACGGATCCTATCCCCCCGCCCGCCGAACCTCCCTCCAACCGACCAAGGATTCGCCATGTCCGAGCAGCCCATGATCTTCGTCAACCTCGCCGTCAAGAACCTCGACCGCGCGGTCGCCTTCTATACCCAGTTGGGTTACACCTTCAATGCCAAGTTCACCGATGAAAACGCCACCTGCATGATCGTCGGCGAGAATATCTTCGTGATGCTGCTGGTCGAGCCGTTCTTCCAGTCCTTCACCAAGAAGTCGATCTGCGACACCTCCAAGAGCGTCGAGGCCTTGCTCGGCCTGTCGGCCGCGAGTCGCGAGAAGGTCGACGAACTGGTCGAAAAGGCTATCGCCGCCGGCGCGGTCATCCCGAAGGACCCGGTGGACTACGGTTTCATGTACCAGCGCAGCTACGAAGACCTCGACGGCCACACCTGGGAAGTGTTCTACATGGACCCGAATGCGGAACCGCACGCCGCCCAGCAGTAAGTCCCTGCGCCGGGCATCGCCATAATCGGGCGATGCCCATCTGCGGGGCGCCATCGAGGCTGTTGGCAGTGGCCGGCATCGACAGTGGCTAAAAAAAATCGCCCCGGATGTCATGCATCCGGGGCGATCGTCGTTTCAGGGGATGCCGCGCTCAAGGCGCGAGCGCTCAGACGCCCGGCGCCTTCAATTCCTGTGACAGCCAGTCGTCGATCAGACGCTTCTCGTAGCGCAAGGGGTCGCTGTCGCTGACGCTGCGCGCGCCCATCATGAAGCCCATGTCGCGCAGGGTGCGCTGGCCTTCCTCGACGACCTGGCCGTTGGCGTCCAGGCGCTTGAAATTCAGGACGATGCGCGGCGGATAGATCTCGCGGATGAAGCGGGTGTCGTCGAACTGCGGGCCGTGCCAGGGCTCGAAGTCGCCGGCGCGCTTGATGTCGGCGATGTCGACTTCCAGCCGCTGCCCTTCCGGCAGCCGCTTCTGCGCGCGGGTGCGCAAGTGCTGCGCCAGTTGCTCGACCCAATTGCCGCGCACGGCCTCGAAGCGGTTGCGGCTGTAGCGGATTTCGGTGAACTGTGCCGGGTCTTCCCAGCGCACGGCGACCGGGCCCTGTTCGGGCAGGGCGCGTGGCGCGTCGGGATCGGTGACGCTGCGGGACTTCGCGCCGGCGTCCCCGGCCATCAGCGCGGCGGCCGAGAGCAGGACGGCGAAGGCGATGCGGAGGTTCATGACGGGCTCCGATGCGGTGGGGATACGGTCCGATTCTCCGCCTGCCACCGCATCGCCGCCAGCGACAAGGCGTTAAACCCGCGTATGCGGGAGATTCCGTTGCCGCCAATTCACGATCTTCGCCGCGTTCGCGGGTGCTTCATTCGCAGGCGACGCCGTCGCCGTCGCGATCCAGATGCCGGCCGTAGCCGGGATCGCCACGTCGTACCGGTGCGGCGCCGGCAGCGCGCGCGGCGCTGCAGTTGGCGTAAGTGCCGCCGTCGTCGGCTGCCGAGCCCGTGTTGTCGGCGGCCCACGACGAGGCGCGGTTGGGCGCGCGCGGCGATGCCGGTCGCAAGCCGCCACCGCCCGCGGCGGGGCCGCGATGGCAGTGGTAGCCGCCGTGCTTGCGATCGTTATGGCAGCCCTCGGCATTGAGGCCGCCGCCGTGAGCCCAGGCGGGCGAAGCGACGCTCAGTGCCAGTGCGGCGCCGAGCGCGATGGAATGAGCGCGCATGATGAGTCCCCCGTCTCGAACCCAACGGGTCCGGGACGGGAAAGCGGTCATCGCCTCAACGTATGGATTGCCTGAATCGGTTTGGAATCGATCCGAGCGCCGCTCCTACCCCTTGGGTGCCGCCGCTCCAGGGTGGGAGCGGCGCGAGCCGCGACCGGGTGGCCCTCAGTTCGCAGAGCGACTGGCATGGGGCGGTATCGCCGTCATTGATGTCGGTTCGTGTTCGCACAGACAATCAAACGCAGGTGATACCAAAGTCAGATCAGCTGTCCCTCAGGACGCGAACTCGCGCCGCACGTCGTCGAAATCCATGACCGGGCGCACTTCGAGCCGGCCGGTGCGGCTCCACGGGAACGATTCGGCGATGCGCACGGCCTCGTCCATGTCGGCCGCTTCGATCAGGTTGAAGCCGCCCAGGTACTCCTTGGCTTCGGCGAAGGGGCCGTCCATGAAGGTGGTGCGGCCGTTGCGCGTGCGCAGCGTGGTCGCCTGCGCCGGCGGCGCGAGCATCTGCGAATCCAGCAGCACGCCGGCGTCGCGCATCGCATCGGCGTGGGCGAGGCAGCCGCGCATCATCGTGCCGAACTCGCCCTCGGGCAGGGCTTCGATCAGGCTGTCGTCGTTGTAGATCATGACCAGATATTTCATGGCGTCCTCTGGGGCAGGCAGGAAGGCGTTCGTCGGTGGGTCCGTAGCGGCGAGGGCTGGGGAGCGCGCCGCGAGGACTGCGGCGCCGAGCATAACGCCGTGGCCGCGCGATGCATCAGTGACGAAACTCATGCATCGCATCCGCTCGTGGCGTTCGCCGGATGAATGCGCAGGGCACCACTGCATCGGTGCGGCAATCTGCCGGGCGGCCATCGCAGGGCCTGCGATCCCGGCTGCAGCGACGACGCCTATCTCTGCGGTGATCGACGTGCGGCGAGGGCTGCGGCGACAATGCGGACGATCCGCAATGCCTGGCCACGCCCGATGTCCGAAGTCTTCTCCTGCCGCCCCATCGCCTACCTGCGCTCGCCGTATGCGCAGCGCATCGATGCGCCGCACCAATCGACGGTAGTGCAGGGCACGCAGAGCGGCGAGGTGGTCGAGGCGCGGCTGGAATTCGTCGACGACCTGGCGCCGGAGGCCTATGCCGACCTGGCCGGGTTCGAACGCATCTGGCTGATCTTCGCGTTTCATCGCAGCCAGGGCTGGAAGGCGCAGGTGAAGCCGCCGCGCGGTGGGCCCAAGCGCGGCGTGCTGGCGACGCGCTCGCCGCACCGGCCCAATCCGCTGGGGCTGTCGGCGGTGGAACTGGTCGCGGTCGAACCCGGCGCGTTGATCCTGCGCGGCGTCGACCTGCTCGACGGCACCCCGGTGCTCGACATCAAACCCTACGTGCCCTATGCCGATGCCTTCGCCGGATCGCGCGCCGGCTGGATCGACGAGATCGACGCCGCGCAGGGCCGGCAATCGGCGCCGGGGCCCAAGCGCCCGCGCAAGCCCCCGGGCGGCCAGGCTGGCTGAGGCCCGGCGGCTCGCCCGGTCACGGCCCCGAATCGATCGAAACGAAGGGCTTGACCGCGTCGGTTTGTCGCTATACTTTCCTTTTAGGTTAATTAGCTGATTGGTTTAGATGTAGGCCCTGCAAGGCCCGGCGCCAACCGAGGCGCGCGGCTTCCCCTTTCGCCCGAGGAATTCCTATGACGTTCGATGGCTCCAGCACCGCCGAAACCGCTTCCGCCGACCGCACCACCCACAGCGTCGACGACCACCGCATCACCTTGCAGCGCGTCCTCAACGCTCCGCGCGAACTGGTGTTCGCGGCCTGGACCGACCCCGTGCAGGTGGCGAAGTGGTGGGGGCCGCACGGCTTCAACAGCGAAGTGCGGCAGATGGACGTCGCGGTCGGCCGCATGTTCCGCATCTGCATGGTCGCGTCCGACGGCGCCGAGTACCCGATCAAGGGCACCTATCAGGAGATCGTCGCGCCCGAGCGCCTGGTCTACATCGACGATTGGGACGACGACAGCAAGCCTTCGCAGCAGTCGCGCGTCACCGTGACCTTCGCCGAACACGGTGCCGGCAAGACCTTGCTGACCCTTGAGATGCGCTTCGGTTCGATCGCCGAGCGCGTCGAGGCGGAAGAACAGCAGGTCATCCCGGGTTGGGGCGAATGCTTCGAACGCCTGGACGCGCTGGTGTCCGCGCACTGACGCTCGAAGCGTGCACGCAGTCGCGCGCCGGCCTGCACCGCCGGCGCGCGGCGGTCGTACACTGGGCGACCGCACGCGCCCGGCGCGACTCTCGCGCCGTCGTCCGCGTCATCGCCTCCGCGGAGTGTCCATGCCGTCCGTTTCCGAAGCTTCCCCGCTGTCCGCGCATGCGCGCAGCGACGCGCCCGCGATCGTTTCGATCAAGGGCCTGACCAAGACCTATGCCGGCGGTTTCCAGGCGCTCAAGGGCGTCGACCTCGACATCCGACGCGGTGAGATCTTCGCCTTGCTCGGGCCCAACGGCGCTGGCAAGACCACCCTGATCAGCATCGTCTGCGGCATCGTCAATCCCAGCGGCGGCCAGGTACTCGCCGACGGCCACGACATCGTCCGCAACTACCGCGCCGCGCGCTCGGCGATCGGCCTGGTGCCGCAGGAACTGCACACCGATGCCTTCGAGACGGTGTGGGACACGGTCAAGTTCAGCCGCGGCCTGTATGGGCGGGCGCCGAATGCGGCGTATCTGGAGAAAGTCCTGCGCGACCTGTCGCTGTGGGAAAAACGCGGCGAGAAGATCATGGCCCTGTCCGGCGGCATGAAGCGGCGCGTGCTGATCGCCAAGGCGCTGTCGCACGAGCCGAGCATCCTGTTCCTGGACGAGCCGACTGCGGGCGTCGACGTCGAGCTGCGTCGCGAGATGTGGGCGATGGTGTCGCAGCTGCGCGACAGCGGCGTCACCATCATCCTGACCACGCACTACATCGACGAGGCCGAGGAAATGGCCGACCGGGTCGGGGTGATCAACCACGGCGAGATCGTGTTGGTCGAGGAAAAGCGCGCGCTGATGCGCAAGCTCGGCAAGAAACAGCTGACCCTGCAGTTGCAGACCGCCTTGTCGACCCTGCCCGAGGCCCTGGCCAGCGATGCGCTGAGCCTGTCGGACGACGGCCACGAGCTGGTCTATACCTTCGATGCTCAATCCGAGGAGACCGGCATCGCCGCCCTGCTGCGGCGCCTGGGCGAGCACGGCATCGACTTCAAGGACCTGCACACCAGCCAGAGCTCGCTGGAAGAGATTTTCGTCAACCTGGTCAAATCGCCGCGCCAGGCCGGCGCGGAGGTGCGCGCATGAACCGGCACGCGATCAAGGCGATTTATTTCTTCGAGATGCACCGCACCTTCCGCACCCTGATGCAGTCCATCGCCACGCCGGTGCTGTCGACCTCGCTGTACTTCATCGTGTTCGGCTCGGCGATCGGCTCGCGCATGGTCGAGATCGGCGGGGTCAGCTACGGCGCCTTCATCGTGCCGGGCCTGATCATGATGGCCTTGCTGACCGAGAGCATTTCCAACGCCTCCTTCGGCATCTACCTGCCGAAATGGTCGGGCACGATCTACGAGCTGCTGTCGGCGCCGGTGTCGTTCCTGGAGGTGATCGCCGGCTACGTCGGCGCGGCGGCGACCAAGTCGGTGATGCTGGGCATCCTGATGCTGATCACCGCGCGCTTCTTCGTCGATTTCGAGATCGTGCACCCGGTCTGGATGGCGGTGTTCCTGGTCCTGACCGCTGTCACCTTCAGTCTGTTCGGCTTCATTATCGGGGTGTGGGCCGACGGCTTCGAGAAGCTGCAGATGATCCCGATGATGATCGTGATGCCGCTGACTTTCCTCGGCGGCAGTTTCTACTCGATCGATATGTTGCCGCCGTTCTGGCGCAGCGTCTCGCTGTTCAACCCGGTGGTCTACCTGGTCAACGGCTTCCGCTGGAGCTTCTACGGCAAGTCCGATGTCGACATCGTCCTCAGCGTCGGCATGACCACGGGTTTCATGCTGCTGTGCCTGGTCGCGGTGTGGTGGATCTTCCGGACCGGGTACAAGTTGAAGAGTTGAGGTGTGCGCGGGATGAGGCGGGCTTGCCCTTCTCCCGCGAGCCATTCCTTCTCGCGCAAGCGGGAGGTTTCCTCACTTTCCTTCTCCCGCAAGCGGGGATTTGCCTT
The DNA here is from genome assembly GCF_000731095.1 of Lysobacter antibioticus. GTDB lineage: Bacteria > Pseudomonadota > Gammaproteobacteria > Xanthomonadales > Xanthomonadaceae > Lysobacter > Lysobacter antibioticus_B. The sequence goes on from NZ_JMTZ01000014.1 coordinate 72,418, forward strand.
TCCCTTCTCCCGCAAGCGGGCATTTGCCTTTCCCTTCTCCCGCAAGCGGGAGAAGGTGGCCCGAAGGGACGGATGAAGGCTGGCGTGTTGCCATAATTGCCTCGCGTGCCCTCACCCCAACCCCTCTCAGCCTTGCACTCCCTGCGGTCGCCGCAAGCGAGAGAGGGGCTTCAATCGAAAGGGAGAAGGGGAATCGAGGCGGCTTGGGGTTTCGGCCGGGAGTCGCTTCAGCCCGCCTGCCGCACCGCCTCACCCCAGGGTATGCTTCGCCGATTCCGGTCCGGCCGCGTTGAGCGCAGCGCGGGCGTCGTGCCGGACCGATTCCGGGAGCCTCGCCGATGCAGACGAACCAGCAGGAACTTCATCGCGGTCTGAGCGAACGCCATATCCGCCTGATGGCGCTCGGCGCCGCGATCGGCGTCGGCCTGTTCCTCGGCTCGGCCAATGCCATCAAGTTGGCCGGCCCCGGCATCCTGCTGGCCTATCTGCTCGGCGGCGCGGCGATCTTCATCATCATGCGCGCGCTCGGCGAGATGGCCGTGCACAACCCGGTCGCCGGCTCCTTCAGCCGCTACGCCCGCGACTACCTCGGGCCGCTCGCCGGTTATCTGACCGGCTGGAACTACTGGTTCCTGTGGTTGGTGACCTGCGTGGCCGAGATCACCGCGGTCGGCATCTACATGCAGGTCTGGTTCCCGGATACGCCGCAGTGGATCTGGGCGCTGGCCGCGCTGATCGCGATGGGCTCGGTCAACCTGATCACGGTCAAGGCCTACGGCGAGTTCGAATTCTGGTTCGCGATGATCAAGGTCGTGACCATCGTGGTGATGATCCTCGCCGGCCTGGCGATGATCGTGTTCGGCTTCGGCAACAACGGTGTGGCCATCGGCATCAGCAACCTGTGGGCGCACGGCGGCTTCTTCCCGAACGGTGCGCAGGGCGTGCTGATGTCGCTGCAGATGGTGATGTTCGCCTACCTCGGCGTGGAAATGATCGGCCTGACCGCCGGCGAGGCCGCCAACCCCGGCAAGTCGATTCCCGATGCGATCAACTCGGTGTTCTGGCGCATCGTGATTTTCTACGTCGGCGCGCTGTTCGTGATCCTGTCGCTGTACCCCTGGAACGAGCTCGGCACCACCGGCAGCCCGTTCGTGATGACCTTCGAGCGCCTGGGCATCCGCGAGGCCGCCGGCATCATCAACTTCGTGGTCCTGACCGCGGCGCTGTCCTCGTGCAACGGCGGCATCTTCAGCACCGGCCGCATGCTCTACAACCTGGCCCAGCAGAAGCAGGCGCCGGCGTTCTTCGCCAACACTTCGCGCGGCGGCGTGCCGCGCGCGGCGATCCTGGTGTCGGTGGTGGCGCTGCTGTTCGGCGTGCTGCTGAACTACCTGGCGCCGAAGGAAGTGTTCGTCTGGGTGACCTCGATTTCGACCTTCGGCGCGATCTGGACCTGGGCGGTGATCCTGGTTTCGCACATGCGCTTCCGTAAGGCGCTCAGCGCCGAGGAACGCGCGCGCCTGGCCTTCAAGATGCCGATGTATCCGGTGGCTTCGTGGGTCGCGCTGGCCTTCCTGGTGCTGGTGGTCGGCCTGATGGCCTACTTCCCCGACACCCGCGTCGCGCTGTACGTCGGCCCCGCGTTCCTGATCCTGCTGGTAGTGCTGTACTACGCAGTCGGCTTCCACAAGCGCGACACCGCGGTGGCGCAGCGCGCCTGATCGCTGCCGCTCGAAGCCCCTCTCACGCGTGCGGGAGAGGGGGTGGATGAGGGGCGCGTAACGCTGGTGCGGCCGTAGCTAGTTATTCAGGGCAAAGCTAAAAAGCGCCCTCACCCTAGCCCTCTCCCGCAAGCGGGAGAGGGAGAGGGAGAGGGAGAGGGAATGCCCGCAGTTCATTCCCCGACGACCGCCGCACCGCGCGCCGGCGCCGAGGCCTGCAGCCCGCGCGCCGTTTCCGCCAGCCGCAGGAATTCGCCGCGATAACCGTTGCGGTCGTCGCCGCGCGCATCCGCCGCGAGTTTGATCACCCCGTCCCAGCCGAAGTTCGCGTCGACGTGGGTGCCGCCGCGCAGCAGGTCGCCGAAACCGGCCACCGAGGCGGCGAAGCGCAGGCGTTCGCTCGCTTGCGCGGCGATGTCCTGGCGCCGCAACGGGGTCTCGATCAGGCGGCTGTCGTTTTCGCCGGGACGCTTGTAGCGCAGGCGCAGCAGAGCGAGTTCGTCCTTGCGCACGCCGTCGCCGGCCTTGGCCTCGCCGGCCGGCTTGGCCGCCGCGTAACGCAGCGGATCGACCGACTCGCCGCCGGACCCGACCAGGGCCACTTCGTACAAAGCCGTGACGTCGTGGCCGGCGCCGATCTCGCCGGCGTCGACGCGGTCGTTGTTGAAGTCTTCGCGCCGCAGCAGGCGGTTTTCGTAGCCGATCAAACGGTACTCGGCGACCACCGCCGGGTTGAACTCGACCTGGATCTTGACGTCGCCGGCGATGGTCAGCAGGGTCGAGCCGAGTTCTTCGCCGAGCACTTTCTGTGCTTCCAGGGCGCTGTCGATATAGGCGTGGTTACCGTTGCCGACGTCGGCCAACTGCTCGGCCATGGAGTCGTTGTAGTTGCCGCTGCCGAAACCGAGCGTGCTCAGGGCGATGCCCGACTTGCGCTGGTCGGCGACCAGGGTCTCCAGCGCCTTCTGGTCGACCGTGCCGACGTTGAAGTCGCCGTCGGTGGCGAGCAGGACGCGATTGATGCCGTCGGGGATGAAGGCCTGGCGCGCGGTGGCGTAGGCCAACTGGATGCCGTCGCCGCCGTTGGTCGAGCCGCCGGCCTGCAGGCGTTCGAGTGCGTCGAGGATTTCGCCGCCGCGGTCGCCTGGCGTCGGCGGCAGCACCAGGCCGGCCGAGCCGGCATAGACCACGATCGAGATCCGGTCCTGCGGGCGCAGTTGTTTGACCAACTGGGCGAAGGCTTTCTTCAGCAGCGGCAGCTTGTCGGGCTCGTCCATCGAGCCGGAGGTGTCGATCAACAGCACCAGGTTGGCCGGCGGCAGTTCGCTGCGGTCGACATCGTAGCCCTGGATGCCGATCTGCATCAGCACGTGCTTGGCGTTCCACGGTGCCGGCGCGAGCTCGGTGCTGACCTTGAACGGCGTGTCCTTCGAGTCCGGCGCCGGGTAGCCGTAGTCGAAATAGTTGATGAGCTCCTCGACCCGCACCGCGTCCTTCGGCGGCAGTTCGCCGGCGGCGAGCATGCGGCGGACGTTGGCGTAGCTGCCGGTGTCGACGTCGATGGAAAAGGTCGAGACCGGTTGCTCGGCGGCGCGGTGGATCGGGTTGGGTTCGATCTCGGCGTATTTCTCGGTGTTGGCGGGGGCCGACTGGTCGGGCTCGGCCATCATGACTTTCGCGGGCATCGGCATCGACATCGCTTCGGCCGAAGCCGGCGCGTCGGCGCGTTCGACTTTCTTGCCGCAGGCGCCCAGCAGCAGGGCGAAGGCGATGCCGCAGGCGAGGGCGGCAGCCGGGAAGCGGGTGGGGGTGGGGCGGTTGCGCAGCAACATGGTGATCCTCCGTTGATCGGGTTGTGCGTCTTGGGAACGTCGGCCGGCGAGCGATGGGGTCGAGGCGACGGCGATGGCCACACTAGGCAAGTGCGTCTTCGCTTTTCGTTATGACCGCCGTCGTTTTCCGTTGGCCCGGCTTGGTCCACAATCTGCGTTCATTACGAATGCCGGCGCCGGGGAGGCGCCAGGCCCCGATGACCCCCGACCGGCTCGCCACCGCCGACCTGCTGCGGCTTGCGCTCGACGCCATTCACCAGGCGCGCGACGTCGAGGCCGTGCGCCTGCTGCAGCGCGTGCTCGAACGCGAACCGGACAATCTGCACGTGCAGTACCTGCTGGCGATCCAACACGCCCAGCTCGGCTTGTTCGATCGCGCCGAGGAACGCTTGCGCGCGGTGCTGGCGGTGTTGCCGGAATTCGTCGTCGCCCGTTTCCAGTTGGCGCAGTTGCTGTTGATGCGCGGCACCGCCAAGGACGCGTGCGAATGGCTGGCGCCGGTGCTGGCCCAGGCCGATCCGCTCGGCGCTTATGCGCGCGGCCTGTCGGCCGCGGCCGAAGGCGACCGCGACCGCGCCTGCGCCGTGCTCGAAGCGGCGCTGCGCTTGCCGCAACCGGTGCCGGCCCTGGCCGGCGACATGCGCCGGCTGTGCGAGCAATGGCGCGAGACCGCCACCGCCTGAGCAGGCCCGGGCGCTGCGCTCAGGGGCGCAGATTGACCGCGAGCAGGCCGAGCACGGCCACCGCGACCAGGACGAAGTGGATCAGTTGCAGGTTGTCCTGGCGGATGTAATAGGCGAACCAGCTGCCGCCGACCGCCATCAGGAAGCTGGTCGCCATCAGCGCGGTCAGCGCCAGGTTGGCCAGGATGATCGCGTCGGCGGAGGTGGCGAGGCCGGCCAGCGCGGCGACCGTCGCCCACAACAGCACCACCGTGACCATCTCGGCGCCGAGCACGATCGAGAATGCGGCGCGGTGCCAGGAAGTTTGCTCGATCCTGCGCGACAGCAGGGGCGATTGGATCGCCGGGGCTTGTTCGAACGGCGCCATGCGCATGATCGAACCGAGCGCGAACACGCCGTTGCGGAAGGCGATGAGGTTGTTGAACGCGACGACGGTGAGCCACAACGCCAGACCGGCGATGAAGACGAGCTTGAACAACAACAGGCTGGCAGCGAGGGACATGCGGATCTCCGGAAGGTCGTAGCGGTGCGCCCCGCCGCGGGCGCGGCATTCGGGGGCTGTTGCTGTATCGACGATCCAGGAGGCGGGTTTAAGACATCGCCCGCGAAAAAAATGTCAGCAAACAACATCGCGACGCGCCGTGCCCCGGTGGGCAACGGCGCGGCGCGGGCAGGCGGACTCAGTCGGCCTGCGGTGCTTCGGTCAGGTAATAGGGCTCGACCTGGCCCTTGACCTTCATCGTCATCGGGTTGCCGCGGCGGTCGAGCGACTTGCCGACCGGCAGGCGCACCCAGCCTTCGCTGACGCAGTATTCCTCGACGTTGTTCTTCTCCACGCCGTTGAAGCGCAGGCCGATCCCGCGTTCGAGCACGGCCGGGTCGTAATAGGGGCTGCGCGTGTCGTTGGAGAGGCGGTCGGGCGGGGTGTCGGTCATGCTGGCGCTCTTTCGGTAGTGAACTGACGTGGTACGAGGCCGACCCGGCGCGGGGCGACCGGGGCGTTGGAGATTCGGCGCTCAGGATACGCGCACCGTCGTGCCCGGCCCAGTCCGCGCGGCGGCGGGTTTTGGCGCGGTGCCTGCGCGGCCGCGTCGATGCCGGCGGTGAGCCCGGGGCGCCGTGAAAGTCCGGCGTCCGGACAAACGCGGGAAACCGCGGGCGAATTCGCCCCACTGCCGGCCGCGACGGCTGCGGTGAAATTACAGGGTAAGCGCCGCGACCGCCCAGGCTTGGCCATCGCCGCGCGCTGGTGCAGGATCGGGCGTCGCGCCGCCGGCGCCGGAGAGCCCGATGATCCTGCGATCCCCCCTGCTTGCCTGGAGCCTGTCGATGACGCTTGTTACCGCACCCGCCACCGCTGCCGAACAGCGCGCGCAACCCGAGTTGTTGGTGGGCTGCTACACCGGTGCGGTCTGCAAGGGCATCGGCCGCTATCGTTTCGACCCCGCCCAGGGGCGCATCGAGCCGCAGCCGCTGGAAGTGATCGAGACCGACAACCCCTCGTGGTTCGCCTTTTCCGCCGATGGCCGCCGCTTGTTCGCGGTCAACGAGAACGGCCCCGAGTCGGACGACCCGGTCGGCCGCGCCAGCAGCTTCGCCCTCGCGCGCGGAGGCGAACGCTCGCGGCCGCTGTCGCAGGCCAACTGTCTCGGCGACGAGCCCGCGCATGCGGCGCTGAGCCTGGACGGGCGCTATTTGTTCGTCGCCAACTATTCGGTCAACGCCGATCCCGGCGGCACGCTCGCGGTGATGCCGGTCGACGGCGACGGCCGCTTGCAGTCGGCGGTGCAGGTGCTGACCCATCGCGCCAGCCAGGCCGATCGCGAACGCCAGCTGTCGACCCATGTGCATGCCGCGGTGCCGTCGCCGGACGGCAGGCATGTGTTCGCCGCCGACCTCGGCGCCGACAAGGTCTATGCCTATCGCTACGACCCGGCGCGCAGCGGCGAACGTCCGCTGCGCGCGGCGGCGACGCCGTTCCTGGAACTGCCGCCCGGCAGCGGCCCGCGTCATCTGCTGTTCGATGCCTCCGGACGGCATGCGTATCTGACGCTGGAGATGAGCGGCGAGGTGGTGGTGCTCGACTACGCCGATGGCCGCCTGCAACCGGTGCAGACGCTGGCGATGGACCCGGGCCGGAGCACCGGCAATGCCGGCGCGGCGCTGCATCTGTCCGCCGACGGCCGCTTTTTGTATGCGAGCAACCGCGGCGAGGACAACCACATCGCCGTGTACGCGGTCGATGCGGACAGCGGGCGTTTGTCGGCGCTGCAGCGCCGCAGCAGCGAAGGCCGCGGGCCGCGCGAATTCGCGCTCTCGCCCGATGGCCGCCATCTGATCGTCGCCAACCAACACAGCGGCAACCTGGTGGTGATCGAGCGCGATCCCGCCGACGGCAGGCTCGGCAAGACCGTGCAAACGCTGGAAGCCGTGGCGCCGTCGGACATCAAGTTCGCGCCGGCTAACTGAGTTCGCTGGCCGTTCGCGGCGACACGCCGCCGCACCCGCACTTGGTTTCGCCCTCGCAAGGCCCGGCATGTCCGGGCCTCGTACGTTTCCGGGCCGCGGCGGGGCGGTCGGGCTGAGCAGGCGCGGAGCCGGGAGACCCCACTGGGGTCAGCCCGAGGATGAAGGCCGCCGGCCGCCGGAGGAAGATGACGCGGTGCAGCGCAGCGTGCTTCCTGCAGCGGGAGAGGCCGGATCGGCGCTCGTGAGACCGGGCGCCAACCGGCGCAGTTCAGGGGTGATGGAAGTCGCGAATCGCGATTTTGCTACGCAAAACCGCCTCGAACAGCACTTGCCAGTCTGGCAAATGCAGTACAAGGACCCCGCGGGGAATTTTTAATTCTCATGGGGAAACAAAAATGAACAAATATTCCGAACGCCGGTTCGCCGCCTGCCTGCCGTCGTCGCTGTCGCTCGCCGTGGTCGGCCTGTTGGCCCTCGCCGCGCCCTGGCTCGCCATCGCCGGACCGGCGCCCGAGGACCGGGGCCTGGCCCAGCGTCTGCAGGTCGAGGAATCGCTGGCGCGGGTCGACCGCGCCGTCTACGCCGACTACTTCCGCCAGGCCTATGCGCGCTATCCGGCGATCCCGGCCGGCACGCTCGAATCGGTCGCCTACGTCATGAGCCGTTGGCAGCACCTGCAGCCGAGCACAGCCCAATACGGCGAGCAGCACCAACACATGCCGCGCTCCTACGGCGTCATGGGCCTGTACCGCGGCGAAGGCTTCGCCGACCAGGTCGGCGAGGGCGCCCGGCTGCTCGGCGTGCCGGCGGCGCGGGTGCAGCGCGATCCCTTGAGCAACATCCTCGCTGCCGCCGCCTTGCTCGATCGCGAGCTGCGCGCCGATGGCGTCGGTGCGAAGGCTACGCCCGAGGCCACGCGCCCGGCGCTGGAGCGTTATGCCGGCTTCGCCCGCGGCGGCAACGCGCTCGCGCGCAGCGCCATCCAGGACCACGCGCGTTCGAGCTTTGCCTTCGACGTGCTGCTGGCCCAGGACAAAGGCGTCAACGACCGCGGCATCGTCGTGCCGGAGCGTCCGGTGGCCTGGGAGCGCGCCTTCGACGCGCGCAAGCTGGTGCAACTGCGCGCACCGTTCGTGCGCCTGGACCTGGCCCGCGATCGGGTCGAGACGCAGGGCCTGAAAAGCGGCGACTACGCCATCGACCCGCTCAGCGAAACCCTGACCGCGCCGGGCCTCGACAGCGCCGACACCAAGAGCACCGACTACGGTCCGGCCTTGTGGGTGGCGTCGCCCTATCACTCCCCCCGCACCTCGTACGACTCGGTCACCATCCACACGATGCAGGGCTATTACGCCGGCAGCATTTCCTGGTTCCAGAACAACCCCAAGAGTGTCAGCGCGCACTATCTGATCCGCAGCTCGGACGGCCAGATCACCCAGATGGTGCGCGAGGACCGCGCCTCGCATCACGTCGGCATCCACAACAAGACCACGCTCGGTATCGAGCACGAAGGCTTCATCAACAACGCCAGCTGGTACACCAGCGCGATGTACAACGCCTCGGCGGCGCTCACCCGGCACTTCTGCGCCCGCTACAGCGCGATCAGCTGCGCCAGCGCGTTCCGCGGCCCGGGCGGCAGCGGCGTCAACGTGTTGCCGACCAGCGTCAAGGTCAAGGGCCACCAGCATTACAGCGGCCAGGACCACACCGACCCCGGCATCAACTGGGACTGGGCGCGCTACTACAACCTGCTCAACCCGGGCAGCGGCACCGGCACGGTGATCGACAGCTTCGAGAGCACGGTGGGCCACTTCGACACCGGCCCGGCCTATTCGGGCAGCACCACCGGTATCGCCGCGACTTCGCTCGGCGAGCGCAACTGCGCCACCCGCAAGAACGGCGAATGCTCCCTGCGCGTGCTGCTCAAGGACGACACCGCCAGCGCCAGCGATTGGGCGGTGCGCTTGTTGTCGGCCAGCGGCACGCCGGCCAGCAACGCCACGCTGACGCGCGCCAACGGCAAGGTCGGGTTCTGGGTCTACACCGGCGCGACCGGCATGAGCGCCGCGCTCGGCGTCGACGACAGCGACGGCACCGAGCGTTCGATCAGCCGTGCGATCCCGGCCGGCACCTGGACCTACCTGGAGTGGCGCCTGGACGACGCCGCCCAGTGGGACGCCTGGGTCGGCAACGCCAACGGCGCGATCACCGCCAGCACGGTCAAGCTCGACGCGATCTGGCTGTACCGCGACCAGACCAGCTACGACGTCAACCTCTATCTCGACGACGTCCAGGTCAAGTACTGATCCGACCAAGCACTGATCCGAGAGTTTCACCACCGATCCCTCCGCGCGCAGGCCGGCCCCCCGCAACCGGCCTGCGCGCTTCGGCGCAGGCCGGCCCCCCGCAACCGGCCTGCGCGCTTCGGATCATCGCGGCCGCACGCGCACCACTTCGCACCGCCGATCGGCGTGAAGCGCGCCTGCGGACGGTTTCGTCACTCACAGGGGATCGTCCATGTCCGAGCACCCGCAAGCGCCCGAAGCGCCGCGCCCATCGAGATCGCCGCGTCGCCTGCCAACCTGGTTGGCGGTCCTGGCCCTGCTGCTGGCCGGCGCCGTATTCGCGCAATGGCTGCGCACGCCGGGCGCGGCGCATCGCGCCAGCCGCGCCGGCTCGACCACGCCGGCATCGAACAGCGCATCCGCCAGCCGCGCGCTCGATATCCGCGTACGCGACAGCGTCAGCGGCCGCGCGCTGGATTCGCACCTGGTCGTAATCGCACGCGGCGCCGAAGCGCGCGTGCACGACCTCGGCATCACCACCCGCGGCGGCCGCGTCGCGGCCTTGGCCGAAGGCCGCTACGAGCTGATCGTCAGCGCGCCCGGCTACGACAGCCTCAGCACCCGGGTCGAGATCGACGCCGCGCCGGTACTGCCGGTGACCGTGTGGCTGTCGCCGTCGATGCCGTCCGAAGCCCTGGATCTGTTGGCGCTGAAGGCCGCGGCTTGCGCGCAGTGCGCGGTGTTCAGCGGCCATGTCTACGATCGCAGCGGCCGTCCGGTCGCCGGCGCGCAGGTGCGCAGCAGCCAAGGCGCAGGCACGACCGCCGACGGCGAGGGTTATTTCGAGTTGTCCGCGCAACTGCCGCGGGCCCTGGCGCGCGACAACGAGGCCTTGCCGGCGACGGTGGAAATCACCGTCAGCGCCAAGGGGTATCGCAGCCAGCGCCTGACCGGCCTGCCGCTGCTCAACGACAGCCGCCACCTGATCGTCGATCTCGAAGCCGGCGCCGGTTCGACCGTGGTGATCGATCGCAGCCACGTGCAAGTGCGCGCGCGTCAGCGCGAAGACCAGCAGCGGCCGCGCTCGGCCGCCGATGCGCTGCAGGCCGAATCCGACGCCGCCGCCGAGGCGGACGCTGCGCTGGATCCCGCGCGCCCGGCCTCGGTCACGATCGCGCAGCGCCTGATCGCGCAGGCGGTCAGCGTGCCGGTGCCGTCGAGCATCCGCGTCGGCACCAATTGTTCGGGGCGTTCCTGCAGCGGCGTGTCGGTCTACGGTTTCGAAGACTACGTCGGCCGCGGCCTCGACGAGGAGTGGATCCCGTCCTGGGACGCCGACTCGCTCGCCGCCGGCGCCGTCGCCTACCGCAGCTATGCGGCGTATTACGTCGCCCACCCGGTCAACAGCCGCTACGACATCTGCAACAGCACCTCCTGCCAGGCCTTCAACGCCGACAGCGTGTCGGCGACGGTCGCGGCCGCGGCGGCCACGCGCGGCGTGCTGTTGACCCGCGACGGCAAGACCGCGGCCTTCAGCGAGTACTCCTCGGAGAACAACGCCTGGGACAGCCCCAGCGACGGCCTGTCCTGCGTCAACAACGACCTCAGCTGCGGCAACGGCCGCAACGGTTCGCCGCGCAATAACTGGCCGTGTCTGTCCGACGAGGTCGGGCGCAATCGCGGTTGTTTCGGTCATGGCCGCGGCATGAGCCAATGGGGCACGCAGCGCTGGGCCGCCAACCACGGCCGCGCCTGGCGCTGGATCGCCAACCACTACTTCAACAACAACAACAGCCCCGGCGGCATGCGCAACGCCTTCCTCGCCAACGAGGGCGGCGGCGGTCCGGGCGGCGGCGCGATCGTGCTCGACGGCTTCGAGAGCGGCGTCGGCCGTTTCGCCAGCGCGCCGACCGCGTCCGGCAGCACGATCGGCGTGTCGACCGCATCCTTGGCCCAGCAGGACTGCGCCACGCGCAAGAACGGCAGTTGCTCGTTGCGGGTCTTGCTCAAGGACGACCCCGCCGTCGCCAGCGCCTGGGCGGTGCGCCTGTTGTCGGGCGGCGGCACGCCGGCCAACAACGTCGAGCTGGTCCGCAACGGCGGCAAGGTCGGCTTCTGGGTCTATACCGGCGCCAGCGGCCTCAGCGCGAGCCTGAGCATCGACGACAGCGACGGCACCGAGCGCGCGATCAGCCGTGCGATTCCGAGCGGGCAATGGACCTGGCTGGAATGGTCGCTCGGCGATGCCGCGCAGTGGAACGCCTGGGCCGGCGCCAGCAACGGCACGATCGACGCCGCCAGCGTGCGCCTGGATGCGGTGTGGTTCCTGCGCGAGCAGACCAGTTACGACGTCAACCTCTATCTGGACGACGTCCAGATCCTGCACTGACCCCCTTCAACCGCGTCGCGCCGCCGGCAACGGCGCGGCCATCACCGATGGAGTATCCCCGCCATGAACGCAGTCAACGCAAGACGTATCCGACTTCGCGGCCTGTCCGCGCTGTTCGCCTTCGCCGCCTTGTTCGCCACCGCCGCCGAGGCCGCGCCGAACTTCCAGATGCCGTTTCCCTGCGGCCAGACCTGGGCCGGCCAGACCCGCTCCAACCACCGCCCGCAGAACTCGGTCGACTTCAATCGCGCCAACGATGAGGGCGACACCGTGGTCGCCTCGGTCGGCGGCACCGTCAGCGTGGTGCGCAACCTCGGCGACACCAGCTACGGCAAGTACGTGGTGATCGATCACGGCGGCGGCTGGAGCACCCTGTATGCGCATCTGAATTCGTACTCGGTCTCGGTCGGCCAGAGCGTCGCCGCCGGCAAGGCGATCGGCACCGTCGGCAACACCGGCGGCTCGTTCGGCGCCCACCTGCACTTCGAAGAGCGCTTGAACGGCAGTGCCCAACGCATCCGTTTCAACGGCGCGTTGATCAAGTACTTCGACGAAAGCGGCAACAGCACCAACTACACCAGCCGCAACAGCTGCAGTGGCGGCGGCACCGGTTCGGGCACGGTCAATACCAACGGCACCCCGCTGAACGTGCGTTCCGGTCCCGGCACTTCGTACTCGATCGTCGGCAGCCTGGCCGACGGCACCGCGGTGACGATCCAGTGCCAGACCACCGGTACCTCGGTCACCGGCACCTATGGCACCAGCAACATCTGGAACCGGATCGGCAGCGGTCGCTTCATTCCCGATGCCTACACCTACACCGGCTCGGACGGTCGCGTCGCACCGCCTTGTTGATGCGCCGAGGGCGGTCGTAGTCCGATTGCCCTCAGTAACCCCTCTCCCGTCCACGGGAGAGGGGCTTTGTTGCGCTTGTGCCGGCGGATTCGTTTCGCAGGCGCGGAATGCAGCGCGGAACAAGCGCCGCGTTATCCTGCGACGAGGTTCCGCCGGTTTGAAACGCGTATGAAATCCAGCCAGGTGCTGTTGGTCGCCCTTATCTCCGCCGTCCTGGGCGCCGCGCTCGGCGCCTATGTGGCGCGTCGCGAGGTAACGGCCGCACCGCCGGCGGCGGCGCCGCCCTCGATACCGGCGCCGCAGCAGCCGGCCGGGGTCGATGCGGCGACGAGTCCGGAATACCTGGTGCTCGGCAACGAGCGGATCAGCTTCGAGTCGTTGCGGCAACGCGCCAGCCGCGATCCGGCTTTCCTGCAAAGTCTGCTGCAGCGCTACCGCAACGAACGCGACCTCGCCGCGCGCGGCGAACTGCTGTCCTTGCTCAATGCGGTGTCGGGCGAGGAGGTGCTGCGTTTCGCCTTGTCGCTCAGCGCCAGCACCCGGCCCGAGGACGAGCGCGACGGACTGGAGCTGTTGCGCGCGTACTCGATGGACCGCCCTGAAGTGCGGCAGACGTTGTTGGCCAAGCTCGAGCGCGGCGGCGACCCGCAGCGCATGGGCGAATTGGTGGCGATGCTGACCCCGGCGACGATGCCGAGCGAGGACGCCGCGCCGGTGGTCGCCGAACTGGCGGCGCTGGCGCGTCACCCCGATCCGAACCTGCGCGCACAGGCGGTGCTGCAACTTGCGCAATGGGACGACGGCGAACAGGTCGAGGACCTGTTGCACCGCGCGATCCTCGACAACTCGGCGGAGGTACGCGCGAAAGCGATCGCCGGTGTGCTCGGTTCGGGCATCCGCAGCGAGCGCCTCAAGGAAGCCTTGCTCGCCATCGCCGCCGATCCCGAGTCGAGCGCGGCCGATCGCGGCGCGGCGACGTTCGCGCTGCAGGAGTTTCGCCTCAACCGCGCCGAGTACGGGATCTGGCGTCGCGCCCAGACGCAGTCCGACGAGGACGGCGGCGAGGGCCGATGAAGCCTCGAACCGGGTGGTCGCCGGCCCGGGTCCCAGGGCGGATCGGCGCTGATCGGGGTTCCGCGGGCCGCCCGGGGCCTGGATCGCCCCCGGTTTGGTATCGGTTCGGGACGATCGAATATGAACGTCGTTCAGGTTCGATGCAGCGAATGGATTCGGTTTATCCGGCGCCCAGTCGTCCAATCGCCAGAAGTAAAATCGTAAAATTCAATGAAATCAATTGGATGAGGCTGGGGCGATAGCCTGCGGGGTGCCTTTGGCACCGCCCGGCTGCAAGCGGCATGTTCCAAACCGTGCACTGGATCGCCTAATCGAATGAACGCGGGTGCGTTTCTCCAATTGATTTTCCCATCGCGGGCCACTACGGTGTACGAGCTGAGTTCGTCAAGGGTCACCGTAGGTCGTGACCCGATGCCGTAGATCGCTGATCCACTCCATCGTTCCACCTCGCTTCCTCCTTGCAACCAGCCCCAACGCCGTGAAAGCGGCATTCCAACACAACGTTTCAAGGAGTAAGCAACATGTCGGATCGTGAGATCGGTACTGTCAAGTGGTTCAACGACGCCAAGGGTTTTGGTTTCATCAGCCGTGAGAGCGGCGATGACGTGTTCGTGCATTTCCGCGCGATCCAGGGCCAGGGCTTCAAGAGCCTGCAGGAAGGCCAGAAGGTCTCCTTCGTCGTGACGCAGGGCCAGAAGGGCCTGCAAGCCGACCAGGTGCAGGCGGTCTGAACCCTCGGGTTCAACGCTGACCTCGCTACCCGCGCCGCAAGGCAGGGTGGCATCGAGAAGCCCGGCGCAAGCCGGGCTTCTTCGTTTTGGGGCTCGCCGCTGGCAGGCTGCTGCATTCGCGGGCCCGGCCACGCCGTGCTTTTTCGTTTTTTGGCCCAGCTACGCCGGGCCCGCCGCATCCGTCCGTCGCCCCGGCTTTCCAATCCGGCCGCCAGGTCGCACCATTTCCCTTCCCCTACGGACGCCACCCCATGAGCGCACCCGACAACGAATCCGACTACGAGGGCGACGAAATCGAATTCGCCGGTGGCGACAGCGACGAGGAACTCGACGAAGAGGCCCTGGTCTGGCAGCTGATGCTGCTGATCAACCCCGGCGACGAGGACACCGCGCTGCAGCAGTTCGCGCGTTACCGCGAAACCTGCGAGGACGACGCCGACGCCGAGCCGGCCGAGACCATCCAGGAGGTGATCGACTGGACCTCCGGTTATCGCGTCGACTGGAAGGACACCGGCTCCTTCATCGATTCGATCGCGCAACTGGCCTCGCGCTGGAACCTCAGCGTGGACTGGGGCGTGGAAGACCCCACCGACGAGGACTTCCTCGACGCCACCGATGTGCCCGAGCTGATGGCCAAGGCCTTCGTGCGCCTGCGCGAACACGGCTACACCTTGTGGAACCGCGACACCGGCAGCGACATGTACGCCGGCTGGATCACCCTGCGTCGCGACGACGAGAACATGGAAGCGGTCGCCGCCGCGCTCGGCATCGACATCCGTCTGGGCAGCGACGCTTACTGATCCACGGGTGGCGGCTGAGCGTTCCTACCGCTCCGCTTCAGGGTAGGAGCGGCGCAAGCCGCGACCACGCCCTGGCACGACCGACGCCCGCCTCGGCCGCTCATCTGCTGCGCCCGCACTTCAATGCCGGCAGAACGCCGCCAGCCGCGGATGGCGTTCCTCGAACGCCCCGAGCCGGCCGAACACGCCGTCGACATAGCCGACCGCGATGGCGACGATCTTGCGCAGCTTGTGCTCCTCGCACACCAGCACGCACAGCACCTGGTGCAGGGTCAGCAACTCGATCAGCCAATGCACCGACCAGCGCGAGGCGTTGGAGCGCAGCGCGTGCACGGCGTTGCGCGAGGCGTAGTAGCGGCGCCAGGCCACGTGATTGCTGGTCGAAAATATCCCGCGCTTGACGAAGCGCCCGACCTGCTGGCGCATCTCGACCGCGGCGTTGACGTAGACCGGGATGCCCTGGCGGGTCGCGCGCAGGCCGTACTCGATGTCGACGTACTCGATGAAGTAGTCCTCGCGGAACGCGCCGAGCTCGCGATAGGCCGCGGCCGAGATCGCCGAACCCGACGAAATCACGAACAGGGTCGGGATCAGGCCCTCGACGCGGTCGTCGATCCGTTCCGGTCGCGGCATCCGCCCGGCCGGCGAGAACACCGGCAGATAGCGGCCGAGGTTGGCCTCGAACACTTTCGGCCCGAGCACGAAGGCCTGGCTGCCGACCTGGGCGCAGGCCTGCATCATTCGGGCGAAGAATTCCGGGCCGAGCTGCGAATCTTGGTCGAGCAGGAACACCACCTGGCAGCCGCGCGCGAGCAGGGCCTCGACGCCGCGGTTGTAGGCGCCGGAGATGCCGCCGGCGTTGCGGTTGAACACCACCTCGATGCCGGCGCCGCGCAGGCGCTCGTGCAAGTCAGCGTCGGCCTCGGGCGAATTGTCGACGGCGACGACGTGGCGACAAGCGGCATGCGCATCGTCGAGATGGATCAGGTGCGAGGCATCCGGATGCCACAGCACGAACACCACCCCGAAGGCGCGCGGATCGATCGCGCGCGGGGTCCTGGCCGGTTCGACGGCGGTGTCGCCGGGCGGCGGACCGTAGGGCGCGTCCGCGCCTAGGTCGCGGTCCACCTTCATGCGGCTTCCCGCACCGACAGGATGTCGGTCTCGGCCGGATTGGCGGTGCGTCCGCGCTCCCACAGCGAGGCGATGACGTGGTCGCGGATCGCTTCGGCCTGCTCGCGCGGCAACGAGTGCAGGTCGGACATGAAGCTGAAATCCAGCTCGCCGGCGAAGCCCGACATCAGCACCGAGGTGGTGGTGCGCCAGGGCAGGTGCAGGCTCGGGCTGTATACAGTTTCCAGGTGGAAGCCGTGGTAGTCGCGCGGCATCTCGATGCGGCCGACATTGGACAGGGTGACGTCGTAGGCATCGAGGTCGGAGCGGCGCTCGGCGATGAACTGGTCGAACACCGAATGCAGCAGCTCCAGGCCGATGAAGAACTCGTAGACGTTGCGGGTCAGGCGCTCGATGCGCTGGTTGAGTCGGGCCTTGAACGCGCGCGCCTGATTCCAGTAGCCGAGTTCGTCGATCTGGTCCGGCGGGGTGCGGTTGTCGAGCGCGACGATGGCGCCGGGCGCGGACGCGAACAGGCTGTCGGCGCTGAGCCGCGGCAGGAACTTGCGGATGTCGACCGGCACGAACACCTTGCCGTTGGCGCGGTCGCTGCGGATGGTGCGGAACGCCAGCGAGAACGCGACCGCGATGGCGGCGAACACCGTCACGCCTTCGGCGCGCGCGCGCTCGGCCAGGGCCTGGCTGGCTTCGCGCGGCAGTTTCCAGCGCAGCACATAAAACTCGCCCTGCGGTATCGGCGTGCGTTTGCGCCGCACCGCGAAGAACAGACGGAACGCCATCGCCTTCCAGCGCGCGTTGCGGTGGGCGCGGCGATCGTTCAGGACTTCCTCGGGCAGCAAGTCCTCCATGCCGTTGACGCTGGTATGGCGGCCGATATCGAGGTCCGGGCAGTCGCACAGGGCCAGGGTCTCGCGCAGCAGGGTCACCATCGACAAACCGTCGCAGATGCAGTGGTGGCAGGTCAGCAGCAACTCGCCGCCGTCTTCGTCGTGGATCCAGACCGCGCGCATCAGCGGCGCGCGATCGCTGGCGAACGCGGTCTCGCGTTCGATATGCGATTCGCGCAGCCAGTCCTGGTCGCTTTCGCGCGCGACCAGGCGCAGCGGGATCGGCGCGGGATCGTCCTCGAGCACGATCTGCGGCGAGTCGCCGTCGAGCACGGCGCAACGCAGCATCGGGTGCTTGAGCTGGATGCGGTCGAGGGCGTGGCGCAACTGCTCCGGATCGAGCCGGCCGCGGATGCGCGCGGCCTGGACCAGGGTGAACGGGGTTTCGCGGTCGACGTACATGATCCGCTCGCACAGCATCATCTTTCGTTTCATCGTGTTCTCGCGATCGGGTGAATCGCCAGCTGGGCCGTCGAGGGCGCCGCTGGCCGGGAAAGCTCGGGTGCGGCCGTTCGCGCAGTGGCGCGGCGTTCATGCCGTTGCGGTGCCCTCGCCCGATCGGGACGAGGGCACCGCGGCGATGCGCTCGCCGGTTGGATCAACAGTCCGGAATCACCGCGCCGTTGTTGTCGCGCGCCTCATCGTTGCCCCAGCGGCTCAGGTAATACGCCGACACCCAGGCCCCGGCCGGGCCGACGTCGAGATCGGTCTTGAGCCAGTAGTGGTTGTAGCTGGTGCCGACGCGCACTTCCTGGCCCCAGGCCTTGCAGTAGACGTAGTGGGTGCCCTGGTAGAGGGTGCCGACCGGGGTCAGGGTCGACGGCCACTTGTAGCCGGTGGCATTGGCGAAGGTGTCGACCCAGTACTTGCCCGGCGGGTTCGGCGTGCCGCCGCCGTTGATCAGGCCGTAATAGCTCGACCACGGGAAGTACTTGCCGGGGTCGTAGCGGTTCTCGTTCTGGGTCAGCATGCCGTGGCCCTTGACCCGCACGCTGTCGGGGACCAGATGCCAACTGTCGTAGCCGGGGCCGTTCCAGGCCGTGCGGCAGTCGATGCCGCGGCGCGCGCAGATGCTCTTGGTCAGGCGCGCGGAGGCGTTGAGCATCGCCGCCGACCAGTTGCCGGCATCGGCGGCGCGGCCGTCGTGCTCGATGCCGACGGTGTAGTAGTTGTGGTACTTCGCATGCCAGGCCTGGCGGTTTTCCGCCACCATCTGGGTGATCTGGCCGTCGGACTTGCGGATCAGATAGTGCGCCGACACTTGCGCGCTCGGGTTCTGGAACCAGGCGATCGAGCCGGCGTAGGAGCCTTCCATCGTGTGCAGGATCACCGCGCTCATCGCGTTCGAAGCGGTGCTGTAGTTGCTCGGGCTGGCCGGGTTCCAGATCGCTTCGCCGAAATCGACGGCCTTGGCGCCGACATCGACGGCCGGCCGGGCCAACTGATCGGCGAGTGTACGGTCGACGCGGACGCTGTCGGCGCCGGCGTCGATCAACAGGGTTGGCGCGCGCAGTTTCTGCAACTGACCGGCGCCGAAGGCGCGTTCGAGCCGCAGCGGTTGCGCCGGGATCTCGACGCCTTGGTCGCTGACGCCGCGTTCGAGCGTCTGCAGCACGCCATAAGCGAAGCTCTGTCGCGCGTAGTCGGCGATGCCGCCAGTGGAGGCGCCGTAGCCGGCGTAGCGTGCCAGCACCGGGGCCAGATCCTCGGCTTGGGCGAGGGCGCGGCTGCGCTGTTCGCCCTGGCTGGCGGCAAGCGCGCGGTCGAGCAGGGCGGCGCCGGCGAGGATGTTGCTTTGCGCATCGTCGATGACCTGCTGCGCGCTGCGCCCGATCAGGCGCGCGCCTTCGCCGACCTGATCGGCGAAACCGCCGCCGTGATAAAGGCCCATGACGCCGTAGGAACGCGGCATGTGCACATCGCGCGGGTTCTGCGCTTCGGGGGCGACGTGGTTCCAGCCGGTTTCGGCATAAGCGATCGCTTCCAGCGAGCCGGCCGGCAGGTTCGGATAACGCGCATAGGCGCGGCGGAAATACTCGGGATAGGACGCGCGCCGGGCTTGCGCCAGCACTTGCGCCTGGGTCTTGTCGAATTCGAAACGCAGAACCTCGAGGTCGGGACGGTCGGCCGCGACGGCCAGCGCCGAGGTCAGCAGCAGCGAACAGCCGAGGGCTGCGGCGAGTGAGTGCACATGCATCGAACGATCTCCTTCGGAGTGTGTAGTCCGTGGAAAGCCGCGTATGGATCCCGTTCGTTCATTGTCGTGAGCAACCGCAGGGTTTACGTGACCCGTTGCCGGAAACCGGCGCGTTGCGATGCGTCGATCTGTGCCGACGCTTCCAGTCCGGCGCTGTGGTGCGCTGTAGACGCGAATATTTCACTGCGATGAATGCGTTGCGCTGCCGGGCCCGATGCGGCGCCATGCGTCATGCATGAGGATCACCGGCGGCGGTCGCACCCGATGGCTGGCACGGGCAGGATCGATTCACCGGAGCGCCTCGACTTCGTTGAAGCGCTTCGTTCGCTGAGGAATTCGCGTGGAAACAAGCCGCGCCCGGTGTGCGCTTCAGCCGCCGCCGGTTCAGACCGGCAGCGCCGTCTCGTTATCAAACGGCGCCGCGTTCGCTGCGCACCAATGCCATTCGTTGACGGCCAGACAGCGGCCGTCCGGCGCTCGCCGTGGGGTCGCGATGCGTGGTGCGAGTACGAAACGGAGCGCCGTCGTCAGCGCGCCTTGCGGTGCGCGCAGTGCTCGAAACAGCCCTCGCCGCGATCGAGGCCCGGCGCAGCGGCCAGAACCGCAAGGCGCGCGTTACCAGCTGTCTTCGAGCATGCGCGGCTTGCATGCCAGGCGCCCGCCGATGACCAGCACCAACAGGCAGGCGCCGAGCATCGCGAACGGCCACGCCCAGCCGTGGCTGAGGTCGTGCAGCCAACCGAACAACAAGGGGCCGAGGCAGCTGAGGGTGTAGCCGAGCCCCTGCATGAAGCCCGACAGCGCGGCCGAGCCGGCCGGTGTGCGCGTGCGCAGATTGATCAGGGTCAGCGACAGCGGGAAGGTGCTCGGGCCCAGGCCGATCAGCCCGACCCAGAGGAAGGTCAGGTGCATCGGCGCCAGCAGCAGGCCGGCGAAGCCGCCCAGGTAGGCCAGCATGCAGGCGATGACGATCGGAAACGGATTGGCGATGCGCACCGCGAGCGCGGGCATGCACAGCGCGCTGATCATGCCCAGGGTCGAGAACAGCGCGACCATGCTGCCGCCGAGCGCGGGGCTGCCGCCGGCTTCGATCAGCAGCTTCGGCAGCCAGGTGAACATCGAATAGGTGACCAGCGAGGTCATGCCGAACATCAGCGCCATGCCCCAGGCGACCGGCGAACGCCAGACCCGGCCGGGCGGGGTGGTGGCCGCGGGCGTGCCGAGTTCGGGCGCTTCGTCGCCGACGCAGACCGCATCGTCGTGGGCCCGCGCCAGCGCGCGCGCTTGCGCCGAGCGGCCGCGCGCCTCCATCCACAACACCGTGATCCACGGCAGCGCCGCGGCCACCGCCACCAGCGACCACGAGCCCAGCGAAGTGCGCCAACCGGCGGCCTGGGCCAGCGGCACCGCCGCCAATGCCGGCAGGATCGTGCCGAGCTGCAGCACGGTGATGTAGGCGGTGCTGACCGTGCCGACGCGATCGGCGAAATAGCGTTTGACCAGCGGCGGCAGCACGACGTTGCCGATGCCCATGCCGGCCAAGGCGAACGCCGAGGCGATCAGCAATTGCCCGGTGCTGCCGACGAAGGCGCGCGCGAGCAGGCCGAGCGCGGCCATCGCCATCGCCAGCAGGGCGGCGCGTTCCAGGCCGATGCGGTGGGCCAGTGCCGGCGTCGCCACGCCGAACAGTGCGAACGCAGCGGTTGGCACCATCCCGAACACGCCGGTCATGGTCGAACCGAAGCCGAACTCGCGGCCGAGCGCGTCGAGCAAAGGCGTCAGCGAGGTGACCGCGGTGCGCAGGGTGAACGCCGACAGGACGATGCCGACCAGCACCCAGGCGCGTCCCTGCCACAGCGGGCGTGCGATCGGGGCGGAAACGGCGGCGGTGGCGCTCATGGCAAGCTTCGTCGGAGAAAACGCGCCGGCATGCGATGCATGCGGCCGCGCGGGAAACTGGAATCGTCGGCGCCGTCGTGGACGGCGCGTCCGCAGCCGCGGACAGGCGATGGTGAGCGGACAGTGTGGCCAGTCGTACCCGCCGGCGCCAGCACCGCCGTGGCAACGGTCAGTTGCGGCAAAGTCGCGCCCGCTTCGCAGCCCCGTCACGCGCGCTGCGCTGCGGCGACCATCCTGCATCGAGGCGAGGTATCGTGATCGGGCCGCCGCCCCTGCGGCGCGATCCGCGGGGCGGCGTTCAGACATTCGAGGGAGCGCGGGATCGTGGTGGCAAGCAACGAGGTCCAGGACGGCATCGGCACAGCCGACGGCGGCAACACGCACAGTGCGACGGTGCCGCCGGCAGCGCCCGCGCTGGCGCCGCTGCCTTATCACGCGGCCCTGGTCGCGCATCTCAAGCGCGCCGAAGCCGAGGTTTGGGCCTGGGCGTCCTCGCTCAGCGTGCAGGCCCAGCACGCCCAGGAACTGCGCGCCGAACTGTTGCGCAAGACCTACCGCCTGACGCCGGAATCGCACCCGCAGGCGCATGCGATCTGCGCCACGGTCATGCAACGGCTCGGCATCGAGGCGGCGACGACCCTGTACCAAGCCAGCGACGGCGCGATGGGCGCCAGCCTGTGGTACCTGCCCGGCGAAGCGCATGTGGTTCTGCAAGGGCCGGTGCTCGAACGTCTCGACGCGACCGAACTGAGCGCCTTGCTCGGTCACGAGCTCGCGCATTACCGGCTGTGGGCGCTCGACGGCGGCGACTACTACACCGCGCAGCGCATCCTCGATCACTGTATGGCCGACCCTCAGGCCGCCGCCAGCCATGCCGAGAGCGCGCGCCTGTACAGCCTCTACACCGAGATCTACGCCGACCGCGGCGCGGCGATCGCCGCGCAGTCGGCGACGCCGGCGATCGCGATCCTGGTCAAGGTGCACACCGGCCTGGGCAGCGTCGATCCGGCGGCCTACCTGCGCCAGGCCGAGGAGCTCGAATCGACCGACGGGCGCCGCTCCGAAGGCCATTCGCATCCGGAAAGCTATCTGCGCGCGCAGGCGGTCGAACGCTGGTGGCATGGAGCCGCCGATACCGATGCCTGGCTGCGCCGGCGCCTACAAGGCCCGCTGTCGGCCGATCGTCTCGATCTGCTCGACCAACTCGCATTGAGCGCGCTGACCCGGCGCTTCATCGCCCGTCTGCTGCGGCTCGAAGCCTTGGGCGGCGAACTGGGGCAACAGCAGGCACGCGCCTATTTTCCCGATTGGGGTGCCGACGAAGCGGTCGCCAGCGACGATGAACTGAGCGCCGAACGTATCGACGACAGCGTGCGCCGTTACCTGCACTGCGTGATGCTGGATTTCGCCCTGATCGACGAAGCGCAGCGCGAAGCGGCGGTATTCGAGGCGGCGCGCCTGGCCGAAACGATGGGCGGCCGCAGCGAGTTCATTGCTGCGCTCAAGCGCGACGCGGGGTTCGGCAAACGCGAACTCGACAAGCTCGCGCGCCGCCTCGACAAGGAACCGAGCGCATGAACGAGCCCGAGAACGAGACGCTAAACGGACCGGCGAACGAGCCGGCCTTGCCGACCCAGGCGAGCAGCCTGCGTGCGGTGGTCGAAGCCCAGCGCGGTGCCGGGTTGGCCACCGACGACGTTTTGTTCCTGGCCTTGCCGCTGTTCCGTACGGTCGCGCAGTTGCATGCGCACGGACGCGTCGCCGCGCTGGGCGCCGACGATATCGTCCAGGTCGCCGGCCAGGGCCTGAGCCTGCGCGCAGCCGACGGACGCCTGCCGCGGCTCGAACTGGACGCGATACGACGCCTGCAACCGCCGCCGGGCTCGACCTTGAACATCGTCGGCGAGTTGCGCGTCACCCAGGACGCCGCACACGGCGCACGGGTCGAGAACCTGCAGACCCAGCGCGATGCCGCGCAGCCGATCGAGCATCCGGTGTACCTGCCGGGCTATACCTCGTGGGAACTGGCGCTCGGCCATCACGACGAAATCGGCGACATCTTCCAACTCGGGCAAGTGCTCGCCAGCCTGGCTTGCGGGCTCGACTTCGACGACGGCGACGACCTGGAACTGTTCGCCGCGCAACGGCAGAACCTGTTCCGGATCAACCCGCGCCTGAACCCGGTGCTCGCCGCGATCGTGGTCGAGATGACCGCCCTGAATCGCCACGAACGCGCTACCGACCTGGCCTCGATCGTGCGCCGCCTGGAGACTTATCGCGATCAGCCGGTGAGCCTGGATGTCGAGCGCGTCCTGTCCGGCGCCCAGGGCGAGGTCTCGCGCCGCGTCGCGGTGCTGTCGCATCTGCGCGACCGTTTGTTCGACCTGTCGCGGCGCAATCGCCTGCTGCAGTTCCGCCCGACCCAGGCCAGCGTCAACCTGACCATCGCCAGCGTGCCGATCGTGCTGCAGCTCGGCAGCATCCGTCCCGAACAGCTGTGCACCTGGAGCGGCGAGTTCGCCGACGAGGTGATCGCGGGCAAGGCGGTCAGCCTGCATCGCTGGCTGCGTTTCGAAGACCAGCCGTATCTGCCGGGCGCGCTCGACCGCATCGCCCAGGAAACCCGGCGCGACCGCGCCGAGTACGGCTTCAGCCATCTGCGCCTGGTGGTCGCGTTCCTGCGCTGGCACAACCTCAAGGAAGATCCCGAACAGCGCATGGTCTCGCCGCTGTTGTGGCTGCCGGTCGAGCTGGTGCGCAAGAAGGGCGTGCGCGATCAGTACGTCATCCAGTGCGAAGACGGCGAAGCCGAGTTCAACCCGGCACTGCGCCATTACCTGCGCCAGCTCTACGACATCCGCCTGCCCGAGACCGTCGACCTGCAGAAGGTCTCGCTGGAATCGATCCATGCCGACCTCGCCGCGCAGATCCGCGCCTCCGAGCCCGGGGTCGAGCTGCGCTTGCAACGCAAGCCGGCGATCGAGCTGATCCGCCGCAAGGCGGTGCAACGCCTGCAACAGTATCAGCGTCGCAGCGGCGGACGCGTGCGCAGCGACGGTCAGCGCCCGGACTTCAGTTACGAACGCGACGACTACCGTCCGCTGGGTTTGGCCTTGTTCCGCCAGCACGTCCAGCCGAGCCCCTTGCCGCTGCGCGGCGCGGTCGGTGCGGCCCCGACGCCGACTCCGCTGCACATGAGCGCGAGTGCGGACGAGGTCGAGCACACGACTTACGCCCTGCAGGACGACAACGGCCATGCCTACGCCTGGGATTTCGACCTGACCCAGGTCACCTTGGCCAATTTCAACTACCGCAAGATGTCGCTGGTGCGCGACTACGCGCAACTGATCGAAGAAGGCGCCGCCAACCCGGCCTTCGACAAGGTGTTCTCGATCGAGCCGCGCGAGGTCGACATCGCCGCGCCGCCGCCGATCGCGCCGGCGGAGCAGTGGAACGTGATCGCCAGCGACGCCACCCAGACCGCCGCGGTGGCCTTGGCCCGCGGCGGCCGCAGTTTCATCATCCAGGGGCCGCCCGGCACCGGTAAGTCGCAGACCATCACCAACCTGATCGCCGACTATGCCGGCCGCGGCCAGCGCGTGCTGT
This sequence comes from Lysobacter antibioticus, assembly GCF_000731095.1. GTDB lineage: Bacteria > Pseudomonadota > Gammaproteobacteria > Xanthomonadales > Xanthomonadaceae > Lysobacter > Lysobacter antibioticus_B. Next base: position 96,980 of record NZ_JMTZ01000014.1, read on the forward strand.
TCGTGTGCGAGAAGCGCGCGGCGCTGGACGTGGTGTTCCATCGTCTCAAGCAGGCCGGCCTGGATGAGCTGTGTTGCCTGATCCACGATTCGCAGACCGACAAGAAGGCCTTCGTGCAGAACCTGCGCGAGGGTTACGAACGCTGGGTCGCCCAGCCGCATCAGCACGAGCGCCTGAGTCAGTCGCGCGCCGCGAGCCTGGACGAATTGGCCGGGCAACTCGGCCGGATCGAAGGCTACGAGCGCGGCATGACGCAGATGCCGGAACGCTTGGCCTGCAGCGTGCGCAGCCTGTTGCGGCGTTCGATCGAGCTGCCGCCGATGCAGGCCGAGATCGGTGCGGCCGAACGCGAGCGTCTGCCCGACTATGCGGTGTGGGAGCGCAATCGCGAATCCGGCGAGCGCTTGCGCGCCTTGATGCAGGAGCGCTTCGGCCTCGATCGCCTCGCCGGTCATCCGTTCGCGCGCCTGTCGGCGGGTCTGCTCGGCGACGAACGCGCCTATGCACAGACCGTGGCCTGCCTCGACGAGTGCGAGCCGCTGCTCGACCGCCTCGATGCCGCATTCGAGGACGAGAGCAGCCTGTTGAATCCTCAACGGGGTCTGGCCGACGCGGTGCAGGCGTCGTCGATGGCCCGGCGACTGCGCGATGCCCGATTGGCGGCGCATCCGGATTTGCTCGATGCCGGTTCGACCGCAAGCGCGCAACTGCGGCGCGAGCGCGACGAACTCGACGGCCTGGACCGGCGCCGCGCCGAAGCCGGGCAGGGCACCGTGCACTGGCGCGCGCCGTTCTCGGTGCAGGACACCGAGGCGGCCCTGGCGATCGCGCGCCGCGACGAAGCCTCGCTGCTGCGCTGGCTCAAGCCGTCGTGGTGGCGCCTGCGCGGCGTGCTGTCGCGCAGCTACGACTTCGCCCAGCACGCGGTACATCCGAGTTATAGCCAGGTGCTGCAGGCCAAGGCCGCTCACCATCAGGCGGACGCGGCTTATGCGCAGGCCGAAGAGCGCCTGCGCGCACGCCTGGACACGCCTGCGGCCGCCGCCTGCCTGGCCACGCTCGACCAATGGACCAGCGCGTCGGCGGCCTCGCCGGTGCTGCGCGAGTTGCTCGAACGCTTACGCGCGGCGCCGGACCCGCTCGCCCATGCCGCCCGCGAAGCCGAGTACGCCGCCCCGCTGGTGCGCCTGCAGGAGATCGTCGACGGTCGCCTCGACATGCCGAACAACGTAAGTCTCGGCGAGCTGGCGGAATGGACCCGCGACCTGCGCGAGAGCCTCGACGATTTGCCGGATTTCCTGCCGTCGCTGCGCGCGGTCCATCAGGCCGGTCCGGCCTATGCGCACGCCATGCAGCAGGTCGATCTGCCGGCACCGCAACTCGAAGCCCTGGTCGCCGACGAGGCGCTGGCCCGCTTGTACCGTGAGCAACCCGAACTCGCGCGCTTCGACGGCCGTACCCTGGCCGACGCAGCGCAGCGCGTCGCCCGCGCCGAGCGTCAGTTGCTCGAACGCAATGCCGCGGTGGTGCGGGCGACCCTGCACCGCAGCTTCCTCGAACACGTGCGCCAGTCCTCGCTGTCGGCCAGCCAGCTCGACAGCGACGGCAAGCTGTTCAAAAAACGCTACGCGACCGGCCGGCGCGAGCTCGAACACGAGTTCGGCAAGAGCATGCGTTACCGCTCGATCCGCGAACTCGCCGGCGGCGATACCGGGCTGGTCGTCAACGACCTGAAACCGATCTGGCTGATGAGCCCGTTGTCGGTATCCGACACCTTGCCGCTCGCCGCCGATCTGTTCGATGTGGTGATCTTCGACGAAGCCAGCCAGATCCCGACCGAAGAAGCGGTGCCGGCGCTGAGCCGCGCGCGCCAGGCGGTGGTGGTCGGCGACGAGATGCAGTTGCCGCCGACCAGCTTCTTCTCCGCGGCCGGCGACGAGGACGACATGCAGGTCGTCGCCGAAGAGGACGGCGAGCGCATCGCGATCAATCTCGACGCCGACAGCCTGCTCAACCAGGCCGCGCGCAACCTGCCGGCGACCTTGCTGGCCTGGCATTACCGCAGCCGTCACGAGGCGCTGATCAGTTTCTCCAACGCCGCTTTCTACGATGGCCGCCTGATCACCATCCCCGATCGCCGGCTCGATGCGCGCGTCGACGAGTCCTTGAGCGTACGCGCCGCCGAAGCGCAGGCCGCGGTGGCCGGCGTCGACGCGCTGCTGGCGCGGCCGATCAGCCACCACCGGGTCGAGGACGGCGTCTACGCCAACCGCTGCAACCTGGCCGAGGCGCGCTACATCGCCGGCCTGGTGCGCGAGCTGCTGCGCCGCGAGACCGGCCTGAGCCTGGGCGTGGTCGCCTTTTCCGAAGCGCAACAGGGCGAGATCGAATCGGCGCTGGAGGCCTTGGCGGCCGAGGACGCGGACTTCGCGATGCGCCTGGAGCGCGAGTACCTGCGCGAAGACGACGACCAGTTCTGCGGCTTGTTCGTCAAGAACCTGGAGAACGTACAGGGCGACGAACGCGACCTGATCCTGCTGAGCATCTGCTACGCGCCCGGCGCCGACGGCCGTATGTTGATGAACTTCGGTCCGATCAACCAGCGCGGCGGCGAGAAGCGCCTCAACGTGATCTTCAGCCGTGCCAAGCACCGCATGGCGGTGGTCAGCACGATCCGCGCCGACGCGATCACCAACACCCACAACGACGGCGCCGCCGCCTTGCGCGCCTTCCTGCAGTTCGCCGAGGCCAGCGCGCGCGGCGAATCCGAACGCTCGCAGACCGTGCTGGGCGCCTTGAACCCCGGCGCCGAGCGGGCCTTCGCCAGTGCGCCGAAGCGCGACGCCTTCCGCGCCGCGCTGTTGCGCGCCCTGCGCGAACGCGGCCATGTCGTCCACGAACATGTCGGGCGCTCGCAGTTCCGCTGCGACCTGGGCATCGCCGACCCGGGCGGCGAAGGTTATGCGCTGGCGATCCTGCTCGATGCGCCCGATGTCGACGGCGAGGCGGTGCCCGTGGACGTGCGCGAACGCTATGTGTTCCGCCCCGGCATCCTGCGCGCCTTCGGTTGGCGGGTGATCGACCTGCCATCGAGCGAGTGGTTGCGCAACCCGCAGGCGATGCTGGAACGCATCGAAGCCAGCATGCAGGCCGATCACGGTGCGGCCGAGGAAGCGCCGGCCGCTGATGCAGCCGTGGCCGACGATACCGCCAGCAAGGTCGAGACCGTTTCGATGCCGATGGACACGGCTGTGCCGGAGGCGGCCGTGTCGACGCCGACGGCCGCACCGGTCCTGCGCGAGTTCCTGCTGCAACAGGGGAGCTCGAACAAGTTCTGGCGCATCGGTCAGCACGAGGGCGAGATGACCGTGGTGTTCGGCCGGGTCGGCACGCGCGGGCAAACACTGATCAAGCAGTTCGACACGCCGGAACGCGCCGAGCGCGAAGTCATCAAGCTGATCGAGGAAAAGCTGCGCAAGGGCTATACGGAGGCCGCGCTGGGCTGAGCCGATGGAACGCTCCGATCCGCTGGTGCGGCACGGAGCCGGTTGAACCTCATCGGTTCAGGCCGCATCGTGAAGGTTCATTCCAACCGCCTCGTGCGCAGCCTTCCCATGACCCAGCCCGCCTCCAACCCGACGCCGCGCGTCAAGATCGACTTCGTTTCCGACGTGGTCTGCCCCTGGTGCGCGGTCGGCCTGAAATCGCTGGAGCAAGCCATCGCCCGGATCGGCGACGAGGTCGAGGTCGAACTGCATTTCCAGCCGTTCGAACTCAACCCGCAGATGGCGCCCGAAGGCGAGAGCATCGACGAGCATCTGGCGCACAAATACGGCCTGACCCCGCAGCAGCTCGCCCAGAACCGCGATGCCCTGCGCCAGCGCGGCGCCGCGGTCGGTTTCGAGTTCAACGCACGCGACCGCATCTACAACACCTTCGACGCCCACCGCCTGCTGCACTGGGCCGCCACCGAAGGCGCCGCCCAGGAACACGCGCTCAAGAACGCCCTGCTCAAGGCCTATTTCACCGACAGCCAGGACGTGTCAGCCCACGACATCCTCGCCCGCGCTGCGGCCGAAGCCGGGCTCGACGAAGCGCGCGCCCGCGCGGTGCTGGCGTCCGACGAGTATGCCGACGACGTCCGCGAGCAAGAGCGCTTCTACCAAAGCCAGGGTATCCGCGCTGTGCCCTCGGTGATCATCAACGACCGCCATCTGATCCAGGGCGGCCAGCCGGTCGAACAGTTCGAAGCCGCGCTGCGGCAGATCGCGGGTTTGCCGGCGTCCGGCAAGGTCTGATCGTCTCGGTGAGCAGGGGCGCGTATGCGTCTCTGTTCGTCGCATCCATCGACTGGCGCCATCCCGCTGGAATGGGATGGCGTCGTCGTTTGTCCCGTCTCGACGCCGTTTCCCGAGGCGCCATCGACAGGGTCTGGCGAGTGACAACCATCTCGGTATCAATCATCGACCTGCCATCGGTCGTTACGCGGCCCGGACGCACGCCTTAAAGCCTTGTCTTGATCCTGACCGATCCGTAGCATGCGCCTCGCGATCAGTACGGTCGCGACCCCTCTTTGCCAGCCCGGCTCTGCGCCTGCCAGCTTCTTTCTTGAGCCATGGCAATCGTTGCGTAAGACTGAAACCCTGTTGCCCTTACACTAGCGGCTGTATTCGCTGCAGTAGTCGATAGAATTCCATTGCCGAATGCCAAGCTTCGGCAGGCCTCGTGCATACATGATTTCGTCTATAAGCCGATGTGGGGCTGATGCTCGACAGCGGCCGGTTAGTGGCTAACGCCTTCATCCATCCGGTCTTTTTTGAATCTATTGGAAATTTATGCTCAGGGATAGATTGCTCGCTGCTGTAGCCTTTTCTGCACTTGGATGGATCAGCGCGAGCGCCGAGGTATCGGCCCAGGAGACTCAACATTATGGTCCGCCGTATCGGCATAACAGTTATGCGGATAATGGGCCTCATCCTTCGATTCCGGCGACGATAGAGGCGTGGTGGAACGATTGGAAACGTGTTTGGCCGGGTTATGCCCATTGCGGCTACTCGTACAAACTGATGGATCCGAAAACCAATGGTGGGAAAGTCGTAAGCATGTCGCCCGGGCGGCCATGCGGCGGTACCGCGTACGGGTTCGCGACGGCATATCCCTATAATCCAGACAAGAATCTTGGGCCCGAGAAGTGTTCTGCGCCGAAGACCCATTGCGGCAATCCCATCAATGTCGCGATCGGCAATAAATATCAGAGGGAGGACGACCTGGATGCCGGGCCGTTGCTTTCTTTCTCACGCCACTACAACAGTCACGAATACAGGACATTGCAGGAGATAGGCCGGAACTGGAGGCATACATATAGTTATCGTCTCCAGCACATGACCGACTCTTTGGGCCTACAGGCCGTAGTCCTTTCTCGGCCGGACGGCGCTGCCGTCGTTTTCGATTACGTGGCAGGCCAATGGCGTGCCGATGCTGACGTATTCGCAACGGTCGTTCGACGTGACGATTCCTCCGGTCAACTCGTGGGCTGGACTTACACCGCGCGCGATGGGCGTGAAGTCGAACAGTACGATCGGCTTGGGCGCCTCATTCTGATTTCGAGGGCGAATGGCATATCTGTCGCGTTTACGTACAACGGAGGCATGGTCGTCACGAATACTCCGAGCGACTATTTGTTGACTCGTGTCCAATCTCAGGACGGCCGATCTCTCAATCTTCAGTACGACAGTAACCTTCGCGTCAGCAAGGTGCTGGACCCCGCGGGTGCCGAGTACGTTTACGCCTACGATACCTTGGGGCGCCTGGATAACGTGACTTACCCAGGTGGCGCACAACGGCGTTACCACTACAACGAGACGGCCTATACGTCCGGGCTCAGCCTGCCGAATGCGCTGACTGGAATAACCCGCGAAGACGGCCAGCGCTATGCGATTTTCACTTATGGCGCCGACGGGCGGGCTAAGTCTACCGAGCATGCCGGCGGTGTAGACAAGTTCTCATCGGAATACGCCGCCGATGGCTCAGCGACCATCACCACGCCCGAGGGTAGCGTCGAGAAGCGACATTTCTCCACTTCTCTAGGCGTCAAGAAGGCATCCTCGATTCAGGAGCAATGTTCGGGTTGTGCCACTCGAACGACCAGTTACACCTACGATTCCAACGGATATGTGGATGTAAAGACCGATCCGCGCGGAGTGAAAACGGATTACGACCATAATGTTCGCGGACTAACCGTGCAAAAAATAGAAGCCGCCAACGACGCCGCTGGTAGAAAGCGCACCGTTCAAACAGACTGGGATGCCATTTTTGCTGTTCCGACCGAGCAACGGGTCTATGATGCAAACGCTGCGTTGGTGCAGAAGACTACGTGGAGATACAACCCGCGTGGCCAGGCGATTGCGGTTGATCAAATAGCCCCGTCCTCTAATGAGGTGCGTACTACGGAGGCCGCCTATTGCGAGCAGGCCGACGTCGATGCCGGTACATGCGCCTTCATCGGCATGATCAAGTCCCAGAATGGTCCCCGAAACGACGTCTCGGATATCACCACGTACGACTACTACTCAGCTGACGCGCCGGGCTGCGCCACCGGCCCGGCAACATGTAACTATCGTAAAGGCGATCTACGCAAACTTACCAATGCCCTAGGCCAGTCGCGGGAAGTTCTGCGATACGATGCGGCCGGAAGAGTGCTTACGCTCATCGATGCCAATGGCATCGTGTCGGACTACGAGTACAACGTTCGTGGTTGGCTGGTGTCGCGCAAAGTCCGGGGCGCCAACGATGGCGTGGAAAGCGACGACGCGATTTTGCGAATCGAGTACGAGCCTACCGGTTTGGTCAAGAAGCTTGTTCGGCCGGATGGCTCGTACCTTAGGTATGTATACGACGCCGCTCAGCGACTTACCGATGTCTATGACGACGCGAATAACCGTATCCATTACACGCTGGATAATGCCGGAAACCGCATAAAAGAAGACACTACGGGAGTCGACGGCAGTCTCAAGCGGACGTTGTCCAGCATTTACGACCAACTGGGCCAGCTTGCGACATCGAAATCGGCTGATGGTTTCGGCACCGGCTATACCTACGATACCAATGGCAATGCCGACATCGCGACGGACGCTTTGGGGCGGAAAACCGATAACGACTACGATCCACTGAATCGGCTAGTCAAGACTCTGCAGGACGCGGGTGGCATCAACGCGAAGGTCGAGTACGGGTATGACGCCCTGGATCGGATCACGAAAGTCACAGACCCCAAGGGTCTGGACACTAGCTACAGCTACAACGAATTCGGCGATCAGACCCAGCTGTCGAGTCCCGATACCGGCGTCACGAACTACGGCTACAACGCCGCCGGTCAGGTCACCAGCAAGCAGGACGCGAACGACGCCCAGGCGCACACCTATACGTACGACGCCTTGGGTCGTGCCAAGACCGCGTCCTACGGCAGCGGTAACACGGACGTCGAGTACGACTACGACACCGTCAACTCGGTGTGCACGGCCGGCGAGACCTTCGCCATCGGGCGGGTCACCGCGATGCGCACCGAAGGCACCGAACTCAAGTACTGCTATGACCGTTTCGGTCAGGTCGTGCGCAAGGTGCAGTCGGTGGACGGTCAGAGTTTCACTTTGCGCTATGCCTACACCCTGGCTGGGCAACTGCAGACTCTGACCTATCCCGATGGCGCCGTCGCCGATTACGTTCGAGACAGCCAAGGTCGCGTGAACGCTATTGGCGTGACACCTGCTGGCGGCGTTCGGACCGTGCTGTTGAACAACGCAACTTATGAGCCCTTCGGCCCGATCGCGGGTTGGGCCTACGGCAACGGCCGCAGCCTGGCGCGCACCTACGACCAGGACTACCGCGCCAAGACGATTCTCGACAGCGCCGCCGGTGGCTTGTCGCTGGCTTATGGCTATAACGAAGTCGGCGAGCTGACCGAACTCAAGGACGGCCTGCAAAGCGCGTTCCTGGCCAAGTACGACTAAAAGTACGACTACGACACCCTCGGTCGCCTCAAGATCACCCGCGACGGCCCGACCGGAACACCGTTGGAGACTTACGGTTACGACGCAACCGGCAACCGCACTAGCTTGCTGCACGCGGGCATCACTACCGACTACACCTACCCGAGCACCAGTCATCGTTTGAGCAACGTCGGCGGTGTCAGCCGCGGCTACGACGCGGTCGGCAACACCACCAGCATCGGCGGCACGGCCAGGGAGTTCGTCTACAACGCCAACGACCGCATGAGCCAGGTCAAGCTGGCCGGCGTGGTGAAGGCTAGCTACCGTTACAACGCCAAGGGCGAGCGGGTCTCGCGGGCCGACAACGCCACCGGTGCGATCACCAGCTACACGCTGTACGACGAGGCGGGCCATTGGCTCGGCGATTACGACGCCAACGGCGCGACCAAGCAGCAAGTCATCTGGCTGGGCGACGCCCCGGTCGGCCTGATGGTCGGCGCCGGCGGCGCGCAGACCCTGCGTTACGTGCAACCCGACCACCTGGGCACCCCGCGCGCGGTGATCGACCCGAGCCGCAACGTAGCGGTCTGGACCTGGGACGCCAAGGGCGAAGCCTTCGGCAACAACCCGCCGAACCAGGACCCGGATCAGGACGGTGCCGCGTTCGTGTTCGATATGCGGTTCCCGGGCCAACGCTTTGATGCGGCTACAGGGATGAGCTACAACTACTTCCGGGACTACGATGCCGGTACCGGTCGGTATGTACAGAGTGATCCGATTGGCCTATTGGGTGGGCCGGGTACATATGCATATGCGAAATCAAGTTCTGCAAATCACATCGATCCGCATGGGTTGTTGACCGTCACTGTCTACTACCGCGGTGGGGGAATGCAGGACTATCACTGGATGTATGTGCTGGATTTTAATCCACTTTCGCTGAAGGATTTGCCCGGGTGGGGAGGTCAGATCAGGAAGGCTGGAAATAGAATGGAAAGTCTTGTGGACGCTATCAAGCCAAACAGCGTTGGCCCCAAGCATCCTTGGAAAGACTATTTGGAGTGCGCGACGCTTGACTCGAAATTGAAGCGCGAATACGAAGCGGCAGGCTATTCGCGGGGGCAGGAACTTTCACGCGAAGAGGCTCTTTCACTACTGAATTCGATGTATCTCAGTCATCGTGAGATGGGCAGGCTCTACGGTCTGCCAAGCGCTATGTTAGATAGCGCTATTCAAGAGGGTAGTAGCAACTGGTTCAACTCTTCTCGGGGATGGATCTATGGATCACCAGAAAAATAGGCGAGGCTATTTCTTTCGTATGATGTTGGCTGTTGGATTGACTTGGCTGGTGCTTACAATTCAAGGGCTGGCAATGCGAGCATTACACAGAATAGATCTGGAAATGGTCGTAACAATTGTAGTAGTTACATTTATTGCTTCATTAGTCGCTGGTGCGATGGTTGCTATCTTCATCCGGAAGAACTTGCTGGCGATGGTCGTAATAAGTCAGTTGATTGGAATTGCACTGGTTGGATTTGTCGCCAGGGTTTGATTTGATTTTTTATGTGCACGGAGGCTATTAATTAAGAAGGGCAGGTGGCGCACGTATCTTTGGAATGAGTAACCTCCTTTTTTCTGGTGGGTGGGAGTGACGATCTTCATGGAGGACTTCAAATGCGTGAGAGCACACGCCGCTATTGGGTGCTACTTGTGTTTGGCGTGTTCACCAGTACGCCCGTCCTATCCATCATCAGGATGCTCTACTACTTCGCGATCGACCGGCAGCCCGAAATGTCGCCGATGATGTTCATCGTCTTTGCGCCTATCGTGGCTCTGCCTTTCATGCTCGTCGCCGCTTTGGCCGAGCTCGTGGCAAGACGATTGCTGCCTCGGCTGAAACGACCAAGCTGGTTGTGGTCTTTGTTGATCGGCGCGTCCTACACCTCGCCGCTGTTCGGGCTGATCGACACGCACTTGCTCGTGCTCTGTCTGTTGATCAATCCCGTCGTCATGCATGTCCTGCTCGCGCGGCGCGAGCGCGCTGACGCGCTCGACCGTTCACTCAGTTGATGGCTCGCCGCCGGTAGTCGCCCGCGGTCCCGCGTCACGGCGTCCGATGCCGGCATGGCTGCTCCGCCCGCAATCCGGCCTTTGCCGACTCGGCCGAAAGCCCAAGCCCTCCCGATCGCTCGGCCTTGCCGAATGAGCGTTTTCGGCGCTGCTTTGCACAAAAACGCGCCGGAAGCCCGAAAAACGCATGGAAAACCCGCCTGAACGGGGTTGGGGCGGCTTGACCTGAGTCGGCTTAAAAAAGAGAATGATCGTTCATTCTTTGAAGTGGCCGCGGTCCGTCCGACCGCCACAACGTCCTGAGGCTCCCCCATGCCGTCGCGCAAGTCCATGTCCTATAAGGCAATTCTCACTGTCTCCGTGCTCGCTTTGGCGCTCGCCGCCTGCGGCAAGGGCGGCGATCAACAAGGCGGCCCAGGCGGTCCCGGCGGCCAGAAGGGCCAGGTCACGGTGGTGACCCTCAAGCCCGAGACCATCACCCTGACCCGCGAGCTGCCGGGGCGCACGAGCGCTTCGCTGATCGCCGAGGTCCGGCCGCAGGTCAACGGCATCGTCGAGAAGCGTCTGTTCACCGAAGGCGGCCTGGTCCGCGCCGGGCAGCCGCTGTACCAGCTCGACGACAAGACCTATGCCGCCGATCTCGAAACCGCGCGCGCCACTCTGGCGCGCGGCGAAGCGGCGTTGAACTCGGCGCGCCTCAATGCGCGCCGCTCCAGCGACCTGGTCAAGATCGACGCGGTCAGCAAGCAGGACGACGAAACCGCGGTCGCCACGCTCAAGCAGAGCCAGGCCGACGTGTCGGCGGGCCGCGCTTCGGTGCAGAGCGCCAGCGTCATCTTGGGCCGTGCGCGCATCACTTCGCCGATCGGCGGCCGCATCGGCAAGTCCGCCGTGACGCAGGGCGCGCTGGTCACGGCCAACCAGGCCGAACCGCTGGCGGTGGTGCAGCAGCTCGACCCGGTCCACGTCGACATCAGCCAGTCCAGCGCCGAACTGCTCGCCCTGCGCAAGCAGATCGCCGCCGGCACCCTGACCGAGGCGACCACGCCGGTGACGATCCTGCTCGAAGACGGCAGCAAGTACCCGATCGAAGGCAAGCTGGCGTTCTCGGAAGTCACCGTCGACGAAGGCACCGGCAGCTTCCTGCTGCGCGTGGTGGTGCCGAACCCCGACAACATCCTGATGCCCGGCATGTACGTGCGGGCCCTGGTCGGTACCGGCGTGCGCCAGAACGCGTTGTTGGTGCCGCAGCAGGGCATTTCGCGCGATCCCAAGGGCGCGGCGACCGCGATGGTCGTCAACGCCAAGGGTCAGGTCGAGCCGCGCGAGGTCCAGGTCAGCCAGGCCATCGGCGACAAGTGGCTGGTCGAAGGCGGCCTGAAGGCCGGCGACAAGGTCATCGTCGAAGGCCTGCAGAAAATCGGCCCCGGCATGCCGGTCGACGCGACCGAAAAGGGCGCAGCGCCGGCCAAGCCGGCCGCGGCCGCCGCCGCGCCGAAGCAGTAATCGGAGAAATTCATGGCACGGTTCTTTATCGATCGCCCGATCTTTGCCTGGGTCCTGGCGATCATCATCATGCTCGGTGGCGCGATTGCGATCACCCAGCTGCCGATCTCGCAGTACCCCACCATCGCGCCGCCGACCGTATCGGTGAACGCGTCCTACCCCGGCGCCTCGGCTAAGGCCGTCGAAAACTCGGTGACTCAGATCATCGAGCAGAACATGAAGGGAATCGACGGCCTGATGTACATGTCGGCGACCAGTTCGTCCGACGGCCAGTCCGGCGTCACTCTGACCTTCGAAAGCGGTACCGACCCCGACATCGCCCAGGTGCAGGTGCAGAACAAGCTGCAGCTGGCCACGCCGTTGCTGCCGCAGATCGTGCAGCAGCAGGGCGTGAGCGTGTCGAAGGCGAACTCGGCCTTCCTGCTGGTGATCGGCTTCGTGTCCGAAGACGGCAGCATGAGCGGCGCCGACATCGCCGACTACGTCGCCGCCAACCTGGTCGACCCGCTCGCCCGCGTCGACGGCGTCGGCAGCACCCAGCTGTTCGGCACCAAGTACGCGATGCGCATCTGGCTCGACCCGGACAAGCTCAACACCTACAAGCTGACCCCGACCGACGTCATCAACGCCCTGCGCGCGCAGAACGCCCAGGTCGCGGTAGGCCAGCTCGGCGGCACGCCGTCGGTGAAGGGCCAGCAGCTCAACGCCACCGTCACCGCGCAGGACCGTCTGCAGACGGCCGAACAGTTCCAGAACATCGTCGTACGCGCCAACAGCAGCGGCGCGGTGTTGAAGCTGTCCGACGTGGCCCGGGTCGAACTCGGCCAGGAGGACTACAGCACCATCGCCCGCTTCAACGGCAAGCCGGCGACCGGTATCGCCATTTCGCTGGCGACCGGCGCCAACGCGCTGGCCACCGCGCAGGCCATCCAGGCCGAGCTCGAGCAGCTCAAGCCCTCGTTCCCGCAGGGCCTGAAGGCGGTAACGCCGTTCGACACCACGCCGTTCGTGCGCGTGGCGATCGAGGAAGTGGTCAAGACCCTGCTCGAAGCGATCCTGCTGGTGTTCCTGGTCATGTACCTGTTCCTGCAGAACTTCCGCGCCACCTTGATCCCGACGATCGCGGTGCCGGTGGTGTTGCTGGGTACGTTCGGCTTGCTCGCGCTGTTCGGTTATTCGGTCAACATGCTGACCATGTTCGCGGTGGTGCTGGCGATCGGCCTGTTGGTCGACGACGCCATCGTCGTGGTCGAGAACGTCGAACGCGTGATGAGCGAAGAAGGGCTGTCGCCCATCGAAGCCACGCGCAAATCGATGGACCAGATCACCGGCGCGCTGGTCGGCATCGGCCTGGTGCTGTCGGCGGTGTTCGTGCCGATGGCCTTCCTCGGCGGCGCGACGGGCGTGATCTATCGCCAGTTCTCGGTCACCATCGTCTCGGCGATGGCGCTGTCGGTGCTGGTCGCGATCGTGCTGACCCCGGCGCTGTGCGCGACCATGCTCAAGCAGATCGAGAAGGGGCACCACGCTTCCGACAAGGGCTTCTTCGGCTGGTTCAACGACAAGTTCGACCGCGGCAACAAGAAGTACCAGGGCGCGGTGCACGGCATCGTCACCCGCACCGGCCGCTTCATGATGGTGTTCGCGGCGATGGCGGCCTTGATGGCGGTGTTGTTCTTCCGTCTGCCGTCCTCGTTCCTGCCGCAGGAAGACCAGGGCTTCTTGTTCACCATCGTGCAGGCCCCGGTCGGCGCCACCCAGGAACGCACCGGCGAAGTGCTCAAGAAGGTCGAAGAGCAGTTCCTCGGCGACAAGGCGGTGGACTCGCTGTTCACCGTGCAGGGCTTCAGCTTCGCCGGTAACGGCCAGAATGCCGGTATGGCGTTCTCGCAGCTCAAGTCGTGGGAAGAGCGCGAAGCGACCTGGGGCGACCGCTGGCGTTGGTTGACCAGCTTCGGCAAGACGCCGATGCCGGACAACAGCGTCAACGCCGTGGTCGGCCGCGCCATGGGCAGCTTCATGCAGATCAAGGACGCGTTCGTGTTCGCGCTGGCGCCGCCGGCGGTGTTCGAACTCGGCAACTCCAACGGTTTCGTGTTCTACCTCAAGGACAACGGTGCGCTCGGCCACGATGCGTTGGTCGCCGCGCGTAACCAGTTCCTCGGCGCGGCCGGTCAAAGCGCGCTGCTGCAGAACGTGCGTCCGAACGGCATGGAAGACACGCCGCAGTTCCGCGTCGACGTCGACAACCAGAAGGCTTCGGCCCTGGGCCTGAACATCGCCGACATCAACTCGACCCTGCAGGCGGCCTGGGGCGGCCAGTACATCGACGACTTCGTCGACCGCGGCCGGGTCAAGCGCGTCTACATCCAGGCCGATGCGCCGTTCCGCATGGCGCCGACCGACTTCAACCGTTGGTACGTGCGCAACGACAAGGGCGAGATGGTGCCGTTCTCGGCGTTCGCCACCACCCGTTGGGAGTTCGGTTCGCCGCGTCTTGAGCGCTATAACGGCGTCTCTGCACTGGAAATCAACGGCGAAGCCAAGCCGGGCGTGAGCTCGGGCGAGGCGATGGCCGAAGTCGAGAAGCTGGTCGCGCAACTGCCGGCGGGCATCGGTCTGGAATGGACCGGCCTGTCGTACCAGGAGCGTCAGGCCGGTGCGCAGACGCCGCTGTTGTACACGTTGTCGTTGCTGATCGTGTTCCTGTGTCTGGCCGCGATGTACGAAAGCTGGGCGATCCCGACCTCGGTGCTGCTGATTGCGCCGATGGGCATCCTCGGCACCGTGCTGGCGACCTGGATGCGCGGCATGGAGCGCGACGTCTACTTCCAGGTGGCGATGCTCACGACCGTGGGCCTGTCGAGCAAGAACGCGATCCTGATCGTCGAGTTCGCCAAGGAAAACCTCGAGAAGGGCATGGACCTGATCGCGGCGACCCTGGCCGCGGTCGGCGACCGTCTGCGCCCGATCATCATGACCTCGCTGGCGTTCGGCCTCGGCGTGTTGCCGCTGGCCTTGGCCACCGGCGCGGGTTCCGGCGCGCAGCGCGCGATCGGCACCGGCGTGCTCGGCGGCATGGTCGTGGGTACCTTCCTCGGTATCTTCTTCGTGCCCCTGTTCTTCGTCGTGGTCGAGAAGCTGTTCGTGAGAAAGAAGAAGCATGCGGCCAAGGAGAATCCTGCGCCCTCGCAGCCTGCCGCGGAAGGAGCGCAGAGCCATGAATAAGTTCGCCATCCATGCCCTGGCGCTCGCGGTGACGCTGGCCATGACCGGCTGCGTCAGCCTGGCGCCGAAGTTGCCCGCCGCCGATGCGGCGATCCCGGGCGAGTGGCCGTTGCCGCCGACCACCCAGGCGTTCGCCGGCACCGCGCCGGCGGCCGCCGGGTCGACGACATCGGCCGACCCCGCAACGGCTTCGGCCGTCGCGGTGGCCGACATCGGCTGGCGCGACTTCTTTGTCGACCAGAACCTGGAAGACCTGATCGGCCGCGCCCTCGACAACAACCGCGATCTGCGCGTGGCCGTGCTCAACGTCGAGAAGGCGCGGGCGCAGTACCGCATCCAGCGCGCCGACCGCCTGCCCGCGGTCGGCGTCAGCGCCGAGCTGCAGCGCAGCGGCGGCGACAACCGCCAGGTTAGCGACGTCTACACCGCCGGTGTCGGCATCGCCAACTTCGAGCTCGACCTGTTCGGCCGCGTGCGCAGCCTCAGCCAAGCCGCCTTGCAGCGTTACTTCGCCGAAGAGGAAAACCGCCGCAGCGCCCAGCTCAGCCTGATCGCCGAAGTCGCCAACGCCTACCTGACCCTGGCCGCCGACCGCGAGCTGTTGTCGGTGTCGGAAGCGACCTTGAAGAATCAGCAGGCCGCCTACGATTTGACCGAGAAGCGCCGCGAACTCGGCGCGGTGTCGGGGCTGGAAGTCAGCCAGGCCCGCACCCAGGTCGAGACCGCGCGCGCCGATGCGGCGCGCTACGCCGGCCAGGTCGCGCAGGACATCAACGCGCTCAACCTGCTGGTCGGCGAGCCGGTCGATGCGGCCTTGTTGCCGCAGCGCCTGACCGACGGCACCACCGGCATCGGCGCCTTGCCGGCCGGCCTGCCTTCGGAGGTGTTGCTGCGTCGCCCCGACGTGCAACAGGCCGAGCATCTGCTGCGTGCGGCCAACGCCAATATCGGCGCCGCGCGCGCCGCGTTCTTCCCGTCGATCAGCCTGACCGGCCTGCTCGGCAGCTCCAGCAACGAGCTGTCGGGGCTGTTCGACTCGAACACGCGCATGTGGACGGTGAACCCGGTGGTCAACATCCCGATCTTCCAGGGCGGCAAGCTGCGCGCCGGGCTGGGTTCGGCGAAGGCCGACCAGGGCATCGCCCTGGCCCAGTACGAGAAGGCGATCCAGTCCGGTTTCCGCGACGTCGCCGATGCGCTGGCGCTGACCGCGACCCTGGCCGAACAGCGCCAGGCGCAGGAAGCCCTGGTCGAAGCGGCGACCCGCGCCGACCAGTTGTCGACCGCGCGCTACAAGGCCGGCCGCGACAGCTACCTCAACCAGCTCGATGCGCAGCGCACGCTGTATGCCGCGCAACAGGGCCTGGTGTCGACGCGCCGGGCCGAACAGGCCAATCGCGTCACGCTCTACAAAGTCCTTGGAGGTGGCTGGAACGAGCGCAGCCAATGAGCACCCCGGGCAAGCCCACCGCCAAGGCCGAGGCGCGCGCGCTGGCTCAGCGCGAGCGCATCCTGACCGCGGCCCAGAAATGCTTCGTCGTGCATGGTTTCCATGCGGCGAGCATGGCCAATATCGCCGATACGGCCGGCATGAGCGCCGGCCTGATCTACCGGTATTTCAAAGGCAAGAACGACATCATCCTGGCGATCATCGAGCGTCAGCTCGAAGAGGCGCGGGCCGATATCGCCAAGCTGCACGCGACCAGCGACCTGGTGTCGGGCATCGCCGAAGTCTTCCAGCAATGGCAGGCCAACGATCCCAACATCACCAGCGCCGCCTTGTTCCTGGAGCTGACCGCCGAGGCGACGCGCGACGAGGAAATCGCCGCCGCCACCCATGCCTCGGACCGGGTGTTCCGCTCCGATCTCGCGGCCTGGTTCGCGCGCAGCGCCAAGGACGGCGGTCTCGGCATTCCGAAGGCCGCGGTCGATACGCGGGTGTTGATTCTGCAATGCCTGATCGAAGGCCTGGCGATGCGGGCGATTTCGCAACCCGACCTCGACGTGGAACAGGTGAAGACGGCGTTGGATCAGTTTCTGCCTAGCCTGCTGACGGCATGAATCGGATTGCCGAAGATTGAGTGGTTAAACGTCGCCAGTTGGCGACGGTGCGAAAGGCCGCCTTCGGGCGGCCTTTTTGTTTGCGATGGAGCGAATGCGCGCCGTCGCCTTTCGGCAATGGCGCCGACCATGCTGTTGCGCAGCGATCGGCTACTGCGCGGTCGCGGCTCGCGCCGCTCCTACCCAGCAACTGCGCAAGCAAAGGGTAGGAGCGGCGCGAGCCGCGACCGCGAGCCGACCACCTTGCGTCGCCTCAACCCTGCAGCCCCTTCGCCAATTCGCCGACCGTGCGTAGCGCGGTCTCGATCTTGCGGTCCCAGGGTTGCCCGCAGCTCAGGCGCATATGGTGGCTGTAGTCGCCACGGTTCGAGAACAAATGCCCGGGCAGGGTGCCGATGCCGCGTTCCAGCGCGGCCTCGAACAAGGCTTGGCCGTCGATGTCGTCGGGCAGTTCGATCCACAAGGTCATGCCACCGGCAGGTTCGGCCACGCAGGTGCCGTCGGGCCAATGATCGAGCACCGCCTGACGATAGGCCTGGGCGTTGTCGGCCAGCGCGCGGCGCAGGCGGCGCAGGCCGCGTTCGACGTCGTGGCGGGCGAAGTGCTCGATCAGCGCCATTTGCGGCAGGGTCGCGGTGGCGACGGTGGAGAAACTCTTGGTGCGCAGCAGTTCCTGCGTGCGGCGCCCGCCGATCATCCAGCCCACGCGCAGTCCCGGCGCGAGCATCTTTGAGTACGAGCCGCAGGTGACCACGTGCTCGCCGTCGTCGTAACGGCGCAAGGGCGAGGGGCGCTCGCCGGAGTAGGCCAGTTCGCCGTACAGGTCGTCTTCGATGACCACCGTGCCGTGGGCGGCGCAGGCGGCGACGATCGCGCGCTTGTCGGCGTCGCCGGTGAGACTGCCGAGCGGGTTGTTGAAGTTGGGCACCAGCAGGGCGGCGCGCACGGCATGGCGCTCAAGCAGTTCGCCGATCTGCGCGGCGTCGATGCCCAGGCCGGGACGGTTGGGCACTTCGAGCACGCGCAGGCCTTGCGCGGCGACCGCCTGCAGCAGGCCGTGATAGGTCGGAGTCTCCAGGATCACGATGTCGCCGGGCCGGGTTACCGTGCGCAGGGTCAGGCTGATCGCTTCCATCGCGCCGGCGGTGACGACGATCTCGTCGGGGTCGATCTCGACCCCGCATTGACCGTAGCGTTGGGCGATGCGCTCGCGTAGTTCCGGCAGGCCCTGAGGCACGGTGTAGCCGAGCGCGGTGCCGGGATCGCGGCGCATCACCCGGGTGATCGAGGCGGCCAGGGCCGCGCTCGGCAGGAAGGCCGGGGCCGGCGTCGCCGCGTGCAGCGGCACCAGGTCGCGGCGCGACTGCACGTCGAGCACGCCGAGCAGAGCCGGGTTGCGCACCGGCATCGGCGCGCGCGACAGATGCCGGGCGCGCGGGCTGCGCGGCGCCTGCATCGGCGCCGAGCGCACGTAGTAACCCGAGCGCGGACGCGCCTCGATCAGGCCTTCGCGTTCGAGCTGTTGATAAGCCTCGACCGCGGTGGCCAGGCTGATGCGCTGGTCGCGGCCGAGCCGGCGCAGCGAGGGCAGGCGTTCGCCGGCGCGCAGCACGCCGCGCTGGATCTGCCGGCGCATGCGGTCGGCAAGGCGTTCGTAGAGCAGGTCCTGGGCCATGCGACGACTCTCTCGGGGCAGGGGCGATCGCCGTGTTCTCGGCCGGCGGAACAGCACGGTAGCCCGGATCTGTACTGGTCGAATCTGATCCTAACTGAATCTGTATCGGTCGGCAGCGTCGGCCTAGGCTGTCCTTCCCCCCAGCCGTTGCCGCCATGAACGCCGTCACCCCGAGCGAGTCGCGTAGCGCCCTGATCCAGTTGCTGATCGCCGAGCTGTTGATCGGTTCGGTCGGCGTGTTCGTGCACGAAAGCGGCCAGGACGCGATCACCGCGGTGTTGTTCCGCTGCGTCTTCGGCAGCGCCTTCCTGATCGCCTGGGGCGGTGCCCGCGGTCTGTTCCGCGGCCTGCTCGGCGAACGCGCGCTGATCCGCTCGGCGATCTTCAGCGGCGTGCTGCTGGTGCTGAACTGGGTCGCCCTGTTCGCCGGCATGGCGCGCTCGTCGATCGGCGTGGCGACCATGGTCTACCACTTCTTCCCGTTCGTGGTCATGGGCATGGCGGCGATGTTCTACGGCGAACGCACGCGCAGCGCCGACCTGGGCTGGACCGCGATCGCCTTCGTCGGCGTGCTGTGTTCGGCCGACCCGTTCAAGCTCTGGAACAGCGCCGGCAGCGGCTATCTGATCGGCGTCGGCCTGACCTTCGTCGCCGCGATCCTGTGCGGCGCTTCGTTGCTGCTGTCGCGCCGGATCAGCCGCGAGCGGCCGTTCGCGGTGGTGTTGATCCAATGCCTGGTCGGCATCGTCATGCTGGCGCCGTTTGCGGACTACGCCGCGGTGTGGGTGCCGGGCGATCACTGGTTCTGGCTCGCCGGCCTGGGCCTGATCCACAGCGGCGTGTGCTACGTGCTGTTCTACACCTCGTATCCGCGCCTGCAGGTGGCGACGATCGCGGTGCTGGCCTTCATCTATCCGGTGATTGCGCTGCTGCTCGATTATCTGGTCTACGGCCACAGCCTGGTGCCGGTGCAGAGCCTCGGCGTGGTGTTGATCGTGATCGGCACGCTCGGGGTGAACCTGAAATGGCAGTGGCGCCGGCCGCAGCCGGCGCGCGCCTGAGCCAGTCGGGGCTCATCGTTTTCTCGACCCGGGCCGCGCACGCAATGCGGCTCAGTGGGTGCATCGCCCACTCGTCCGGTGCAGGGAGGCGCCGGCGGGGGATTTGTCCGCCGCGACGACGCCGGCGTAGGGAATCAGTCGGCCAGCACCAAGCGCCAGGCGCCTTCGACGTCGCCCTCGACCTGGGTCCATGGCACGCAGTTACGGCCGCACAGGCGTTCCCAGCCGCGGGCCAGGTCGTCGCGGATATCGAGCCAATGACGTTCGCCGTGGTGCAGGCGGGCGCCGAGGCCATAGGTGATGGCGAGCTCGCGGGTTTCGTGGGACAGCGCCGCCGCGGACGCGGCTGTCGGGGTCGGTTCGCACTCGTCGTCGGAGTGGAAAAAGGACAGCCGGTCGGAATTGCGATGCGTCATAAGCTCAGTCCGTTGGCATTCCCCTTGCATCCGCACGATATCGTTTTTCGCTGCGTCGCGGGCCTGGAAAAGCTGCCAGCGCACAGACGAAACGCGAGCACAGTCGCAAAGATGCGTACAGGATGTTCAGACAAGCGCGCGGCGTTCAGCGAATGCGGAAAAGGCGTAGAGAAAGCTGAACCATGGGTGCGGCTCGCCCTGAACGCGGGAGCCGGGCGACAAGGTCTTTGATCGCCTCGCGCGGGCAAAAAAACGCCGCCCACGAGGGGCGGCGTCGCAAGCGCAACAGGCGCTTCAACCCTTGATGCAGACCACCTGGCGCAAGGTGTGGACCACCTCGACCAGGTCGGACTGCGCAGCCATCACCGCTTCGATCGGCTTGTAGGCTGCCGGCGACTCGTCGATGACCGCCGCGTCCTTGCGGCATTCCACGTGGGCCGTGGCCTCGCGGTGGTCTTTCAAGGTGATCTGCCGGCGGGCTTCGCTGCGGCTCATGACCCGGCCGGCACCGTGGCTGCAACTGTGGAAGCTGTCGGCATCGCCCTTGCCGCGCACGATGAAACTGCGCGCGCCCATGCTGCCGGGGATGATGCCGAGCTCGCCCTCGCGGGCGCTGACCGCGCCCTTGCGGGTCACCCACAACGGCTCGCCGAAGTGCTGCTCGCGCTGCACGTAGTTGTGATGGCAGTTGACCGCGGTCTTCTCCAACTGGAACTTCGGCAACTGGATCCGCATCGCGTGCAGGACCCGGTCCATCATCGCTTCGCGATTGTGGCGGGCGTAGTCCTGCGCCCACGACACCGCTTCGATGTAGTCGTCGAATAAGGGCTCGCCTTCGAGCAGGAAGGCCAGGTCCTTGTCCGGCAGATGGAAGCCGAGCACGCGCTGTTCCAGTTTCAGTCGCGCCAGTTCGATGAAGTAGCTGCCGATCAGGTTGCCGGTGCCGCGCGACCCCGAATGCAGCATCACCCACACCGCGCCGGCCTCGTCGAGGCAGACCTCGATGAAGTGGTTGCCGCCGCCGAGCGTGCCGATCTGTTTGTCGAGCTTGTCGGTGCGCAGCTTGCGGTGCTTGGCGTGGATGGCGTCGAGCCGTTGCGCCAGCCCCGACTTGGCCAGGCGCGTGGCATGGCTGTCCGGCAGGCGCCGGTGCTCGCCGCCGCGGCCGTTGCCGACCGGCACGCAGTGCTCGATCGCCGAACGCAGCTTGGCCAGGCTGTCGGGCAGGTCCTTGGCCCGCAGCGTGGTGCGCACCGCGGCCATGCCGCAGCCGATGTCGACGCCGACCGCGGCCGGGATGATCGCGCCGCGGGTCGGCACGACCGAACCGACGGTGGCACCCTTGCCGAGGTGCACGTCCGGCATCACCGCCACCCAGGGCCCGACATGGGGCAGGGCGGCGATGTTGCGCAGTTGTCGCTTCGCGCCTTCGTCGACGGGTACGCCGCGGACCCAGGCCTTGACCGGCACCGCGCCTTCGTCGGCGTGCAGCAGTTCGTAGTTCGATGTAGTAGTCATTCAATGTTCCTTGTGGCGACCGCCGGGACGGATCGGTCCGCGGTACTTGCCCATCCGGCGCCGGCGCCGTGGGGCGGGTGCGTCGTAGGCGTCCGGCAGGTCGTTGTTTCTAAGTCCGTGTTCGAGCAGTTCGTTGCGTCCGAGTTGCCGCTTGCGCTGCGCGTAAACGCCGGCGTCTGCGTAAAGGCGCTCGCGCCGGCCCGCGCAGTCGCCGGCTGGCTGGCCGGTGACGAGGTCGTGGGCGAAGGTACGAACCGTGCCGTGCGCACCGTGACGCGGCTGGCGCTGCCAGGACGCAGGCACGGGTGCCAACTCGATCGCATACCAGATGCCATCGATGCGACGCAGCTGGGCGGTCGGCCCGAGCCTGCGCACCTCCGGTTCCAGCCCTTGCTGGCGGTGTTGCACGTCCCGCGCATGCGCGCGCCGCCGTTCGACCCGCAAGCGGATCGCCGCTTCGTTGCGCATCAGGCAGCCGCTGTCCGGGCATACGTACAGGTCGTGCCAGGACTCGGCCAGGGTCTTGAGGCCGCCGTAACGGCGCAAGGCGTACAGCTCGCCGTCGACCCGGTGCACCCGCATCGCCACGAAATCCTCGAGGTGTTGGTGAATGTGCTGTTGCACGGTGTTGCGCCGGTCGACTTGTCCGCACAGTTCCGAGTAGACGAAATCCCAGCGCCGCCCGAGCTGCCGTTCCAGGTAGCGTTGCAGCGGTTTCAGGTTCTCGTTCAGCCATTTCGGGTCGTGGCGATGGCGGAACTTGAGGCTCTCGCGTTGGCGCTCGTCGTTCGGGTCGCGGGGCGGACGCGAAGCGTGGAATCCACCCCGCCGCGGCCGTTCGACGATCACTTTGTACATATCGTTTCGCATGAGGATTCTTCATCCGATAGTCCATCGCGCCCTCGGGCACGATGAGATGGCCGCTCCCGTGGGAGCGGCGTTCGCGTTTTCCTGTAGGCCGACGCGCTATCGGAACCCGGACGGAATGGCCGCCCGGCCCTGCGCTCAGCCCTTGCCCTTCAGGCTTACCAACTGCGTCATGACACCCTCCAGACCGCCGAACACGGTCAACTTGTCGATCTTCTCGGTGATCTTCTCCAGCGCCTCGAGCTCCTTGAGGCGCATCAGCACCGGGCTGTCCTCGATCAACTTCGCGGTGTTGAGCAGGCTGCGCGTGGCGTTGGCCTCCTCGCGGCGGCGGATCACGTTGGCTTGCGCGGTCTTTTCCGCCTGCACCACGCCGTTGAGGATCTCCTTCATCTCGCCCGGCAGGATCACGTCCTTGACGCCGACTCCCAGCACTTCGACGCCGATGCCGGCGACCTGGCCGCGCACGTAGGCGAAGATGTCGGCGTCGAGCGAGGCCTTGTCGCCGAGCAGCTCGTCCAGCGTCTTCGACGAGACCGCCTTGCGCAGGCCGTACTGCAGCTCGCGATAGACGTGCTCGGCGTGCTTGGCGACGCGGGTGCGCGCGGCGACCGGGTCGGTCACGCGCACGCTCGCCGCCAGGTTCACGCGCAGCGATACCTTGTCGCGGGTCAGCAACTCCTGGCCCGACACTTCCATCGCCTGCATGCGCAGCTCGATCACCTCGACGCTGACGTTCTTGCGGAAATTCCAGAACGCATAGGCGCCCGGCTCGAGACGGCGCACGAACTTGCCGTCGACGAACAACAGCCCGGCCGACTCGGTCGGCACCGCGCCGGCGACCGCGATGCGGTCCAGGTAAGCGAGCTGACGCAAGCGGTTTGCGACGTCCGGCTCGATCGCCAGGCCGTCGCCGAGGACGATGGTCCGCACTTCGATCTGCGCCAGCCCCTTCCAGTACAGCTGGCGGGTGCCAGGTGCGAGCACATCGTCGATCCTGCCGTTGCGCAGCACCAGACCGATCTCCTGCATGCCCAGGTTGGCGAGCACGAAGTGTTCGTCCAGGCGCGCGCCGAGGCCGGCGATCAGCGCATCGGCGTCGCGCCCGTTGTATTGGGCGTCGACGATCGAATGCGCCGTCACTTCGAGCTGGTGCTGCCAGTTGCTGAGTCGATGCACGCCGGGGCCGAGCACGCGCTCGATCCGGCGGTTGCGGTAAACCAGGGCGCGCTCGGCATCGCCGACCACGACCTTCTTCATCCAGAACATGGTGTTCTCCTTGTGGTTCCGGTGGGCCCGATCCGTGGTGATGGCCGCTGCGACCGAATCGGTCGTCGCAACGGCGCGGTGATCCGTCGTGCGCGAGCGCCGACGAGAGCAATAGGTAGGAAACGCCCCTGGCATCGTCATCGCGAAACCCGCGCGCTGCCGGCGGGAGGCGATGCGGCCCGCGTTCGCGACGTTCCCTGTCGCGAGGCTTGCGCCGCACCGTCGCGCGCCACGAGGGCGCGGGTCCGGCGATGTCGCCGCTGCGTCGTTCCGTTGCGCGCCGCGCGAACGCGGCGTTTGGCGAAACGCCGCGCGGGGCGTTTCCTGGATCGGAACTTTCGTTCCTGATTAACTGCTTGGAAGGCAGTTAGGGATAACGGGACTCGAACCCGCGACCGACAGCATCGAAAGCTGTTGCTCTACCCGACTGAGCTATATCCAAAGACCGACGGATCGGATTCGAACCGATGACCCGCGCACTACGTCGCTGCTCTACCAGGCTGAGCTACCGTCGGTTTGAGAAACATCCATCCGCGGACGTCGGCATACGCCACGGCAATGCCGCGCGCACCGGACGGGCTGCGAGCCCGTACCGCTGTCGTTCGTTTCATCGGATGCTTCGTATTGCCGACTGTCGCCAATCGGCAATGGGTTCGGGCGCAAGCGCCCATGTCTGCGGTTCCACGATCGGCCGCCCGTGCCGAAGCATCGGGACACAGCGCTCGAAGCGCCTCGACGGCTCATCCCCTTTCCTCTCGGATGCTTCGGGGGTATGGACTCGCGTTATTGCTTGGTTTTTCCCTTTGCGGACGCTGAAACTGAAACGCCCCCGGTGGTGAACCGAGGGCGTTCGCGTTCCTCGGGAGATCGGGGCGACCGATCTCCCGTGGTAAAGGGAGTCAGTCCGGCGTGTGCAGAACGTCGAGGCGACCGCGCTTCGTCGACGCGCGATCGAACAGGCCGTGGCACGAGGGCCGCGGTGCGTTCTGTTTGGCGATGTCGAGTGTGAAATGCACGGAAGGAGGTCGGTCGAATGCGTCGCTAGGACGAAGGCCGCGAACGATACGCCCGCGAAAAACCGGATGCAATACCGTTCGTCGCCCCGTGAGCGGTGCGGTGCGATCGAAGGGAGAGAGGTTTCTTCCAATGACGGTGCCGCTCGTTCGTCGAGTGGTTTCGATCAAGCGCGTTTTGCTTCGGCGAGGCGGCGGCTCGAATGCGCTTGCCCTCGCCCCGATCCTCTCGCGCATCGCGGGAGAGGGCGCCGATAGCTTCGCTGCGGCGGCGGTGTCATCTCTGTGTGCAAGCGATCCTCGCGATCAGCGCGTCGCTGTCGATCACTTCGGCGAACTCCGCGCGCAAGGTCGCCAGATGCGCGCGGCTGACCGCTTCGGCCGGGATCACGCTGCCGTCGGCGTCGGCGAGGTCGAAGCAGAAGCAGGCGTCGGCAACGACGATGGTGCGGTAGCCCAGGTTGCTGGCAACGCGCGCGGTGGTCGATACGCACATGTCGGTGCTGATGCCGAACAGGGCGACGGTGTCGACGCCGAGCCGGCGCAGGCGCAGGTCGAGGTCGGTGCCGATGAAGGCGGCGTTGACCGACTTGCCGATCGCGGTTTCGCCCGGCCGCGGTTCGAAGCCGGGGCGAAAGGCGTTGCCGGGGTGCGAGGGATGCAGCGTCGAGCCGGCATGGATCGAATCGTGGCGGACGTGGATCAGCGGCCATCCGCGTTCGCGCCACGCCGTGAGCAGGCGCTGGCCGTTGGCTTCCATGTCGGGGTTGTTGCGCCGGCCCCAGGGTGGGTAGTCGAAGCCCCGTTGCACGTCGATGGGGATCAGGGCGATGCGGTTCGGCTCGGTCATGGTCGCTCGGGTGATGAGTGGGGTTCAGTCGGCAGGAAGGTGGGGGCCGCCGTAGGCGCGCTGGACGATGGCGATGCGTTGCTCGAAGCGCTGGTACCAGCGGCGGTGGCCCAGGTCGCGGGCGACCGTGTGCTCGGCGTGTTCGCGCCAGGCGCGGATCGCCTGTTCGCTGTCGAAGTAGGCGACCGTGATGCCGAAACCGTCGGCGCCGCGCGTCGATTCGAAACCGAGAAAGCCCGGCTGGTCGCGCACCAGTTCGGCCATGCGCGTGGCGGTGCGGTCGTAGCCTTCGGCGTCCGCGGCGCTGCGCTGCGAGGAGAAGATCACCGCGTAGTAGGGCGGGGCGGGCAGGTCGGCGAAGCCGGAGGCGGCCATCGGTGCGGGTCCGGTCAGGGTGCGAGGCGATGGCTTATCGTGCGTATTCGCCTGCGCCGGTCTCAACCCGGCAGAATGCCGGTCAGGCCGGCGATAGTGCCGGCGTTCTCGCCGGATGGATGGCCCTTGCGATGAAGACGCTCGACGACACCGACCGCAAGCTGATCGCGCTGCTGCAGGACAACGCGCGCTCGTCGACGGTGGCCCTGGCCAAGGCGGTGGGGTTGTCGCGCAGCACCGTGCAGGAGCGCCTGCAGCGCCTGGAGGCGGCCGGGGTCATCGCCCAATACACCGTGCGCCTGGGCAGCGGCGGCGATCCGCTGCGGGCCTGGTTGCTGCTGCGCTATGGCGAGGGCTTCAGTTGCGACGACGTGGTGCCGCCGTTGGCGCAACTGCCGCAGGTGCGCCTGATCCACAGCGTCGCCGGCGAGATCGATCTGATGGTGCTGGTGGAAACGCATTCGCCGAGCGAGCTGGCGGACCTGCGCGAGCGGGTCGCCGCGTTGAAGGGGGTCGACGACGTGACCACCGTGCCGGTGCTGCGCACCGCCCTGGATCGGTCGTGACGGCGCACGGCTTTGGGTAGGGACGGCGCAAGCCGCGACCGCGGCGTTGCAACGGCCGGCGCAGGTCGCCGCTTACGCCGCTCTGACACGAGCAGCGCTCATTCCGGTTCGACCCCGGCCAGCTTCATGACCCAGGCCGGCGTCTCCGGTTCGCCGGCAAGGACACTCGCCGGCGGGTGTTCGCCGGTGGCCCAGCGGTGCAGCCAGCTGGGGCCGAGCGGGCCGAGGTAGGCGTCGCTGCGCTCGAAGGCGGGGTCGCGCATGGCTTCGTCCAGGTCGACGAAACGGTAGCCGCGCTTGCGCATCATCGCGATCAGCTCGCCATAGGTATCGGCGTTGAGCGCGTTGGCGTGGATCAGCCAGATCTGCGGCAGGGCGTAGCCGAGCAGGGCGACCGATTGGCGTTCGTAGTAGTCGAGTTTGTCGCCCATGTGCTCGACGTAGTCGCCGCGCAGCCTGGCCTTGAGCTTGCGCGCCTCGCGCCTGGACAGATCGGGCGATTCGCCGACTCGCAGGTAGGCGGTGGCCCAGATCCAATCGGTGTTGTCGGCGGTGACCGGCGCGATGCGGTAACCGTGTCCGGCGAGGAAGCGCTGCAGATCGGCCTTGTCCTGCGCGCTGCGGCCGGCGCGCAGATAGGGATGACGGAACCAGCGCGGCGGCGCGCGGCCGGCGCGTTCCAACAAGGGCCGCAACTGCCGTTCGCCGAGCAGGATGTCGGCCTGGTAGGCCGGCAGACCGACCGCATGCAGGTCGAGGTGGCCGTGGCCGTGGTTGCCGAGCTCGGCGCCGGCGTCGAGCCAGTCGCGCAGCATCGCCAGGCGTTCGGGCTGGACCTGGCCGTCGTGTTCGAGCTTGCCCTCGTTGACGAAACCGATCGCCGGCACGCCGGCGCGCTCGATCGCCGCGACCAGGCGGCGGTGGCCGTCGATCGCCTCGGCGCTCGGCACCGAGGGCAACTGCACCCAGGGCAGATCGTCGACGGTCATGACGATGCGGCGGTCGGGAACATGACCTCGGTCGGGAGCGTCGGTCGCGGCGCCGGCGACCGACGGCCACGAGGCGGCGACGGCGAACAGGCAGGCAAGGAACAGATGCAGCGATGTGAGCGGACGCATGCGGGGCTCCGGAGCAGAAGCGGCGATCATCGCCGCCTCCGCACCCGCAAGAAACCGCCTTCCGGCCGAGACCGGCACGGAAGGTCTACTACTTTGGTCAATTCAGCTTGCGCGAAATGAAGTAGTAGGCGAGATTGCCCAACCCGCAGGCGCCGAGCAGCACCGCGACCATGCCCGGGGTGGCTTCGCGCCAACCGGTGGCCTCGATGATGCCGAAGGCGAGAGCCAGCAGGACCATGACGATGCCCCAGCGCAAGGCGCCGTGGCGGCGACGGATGTCTTCGTCGCGGGCCATCGAGCGCAACAGCTCTTCGGCGCCGCCGGTCGACAGCAACTTACTGCGGAAGCGCGCGTCCACGACGATCTTGATCGCGAAGACGATGCAGATGAACAGGGTAATGGGGATAAGAAGTTCGAATTCCATGTGGGCAGTCTCTTCGGGTTCGGGTCACGAGGTAATGGATACGGGTACCTGGCGATCGGTTGCAGGCCCGGGCGATGGGGCTGCGGCCGGGGCTGGGCGCGGTGAACTACGCCGGTTACAGGGTGGCCGGCGGGGTCGGCCGGTCCGGCCTGGCCATGCGGAAGTTGACCGTTGTCATATCGCGATGGATATCCTCGTCACTGCAACCGATTGCGTCCTGACCGCATCTTGAGTGGGATGACCGGCCTCCCCATCAACGACGACCGCAGTCTGGTCGCTGCCGTCCTGGCCCAGACGCCGGGCGCTTTCGAGCGTTTGGTGCGGGACTATCAGGGGCTGTGCTGGCACATCATCCAGCGCATGGTGCGGCACCCGGACGACACCCGCGAGCTGTGCCAGGAGGCGTTCCTGCGGGTGCACCAGTGCCTGCACCAGTACCGCCACGAAAGCCCCTTGAAGTCGTGGATCGGCCAGGTCGCCTATTCGGTCGCCAAGCGCCATCTCGAACGCAAGCGCATTCCGATCCTCGAAGTCGCCGACGACGAAGACGCCTTGTCGCCGCTCGACATGGTCAGCGACGGCTTCGACCTGGAGGCGGCCTGTGCCGACGAGGAGATCGCCGCCGGGCTGCACGCCGAAATCGAAGCTTTGCCGCCGCTGCAACGCACCTTGTTGACCCTGTATCACCTCGAAGAAGTGCCCATCGGCGAAATCGCCAGCATGACCGGCCTGGCCGAGGGCACGATCAAGAGCCATCTGTTCCGGACTCGCGCCCGCCTGCGCCAGCGCCTCGAAGCCCGGTTGGGAGAATTCGCATGAACCGTAACGGCATTCCTTCCGATCACGAACCGCGTTTCGACGATGAACGCATCGCGCGCGAGTGGCGGCTGCAGGAGCGCGCGCTGCAGGAAGAGCGCGCCGGCATGCCGATGAGCGCCGGCGATCCGCGCCTGGCCCAGTACCGTTTGCTCAGCCGGGCGCTGCGTGCGCCGGTGATGGAGCCGATTCCCTACGGTTTCGCCGCGCAGGTCGCGCGCCGGGCCGAGTCCGCGGCGACCGCCGGCGATCGCCTCGAACGCCTGCTGCAAGGCGGTTTGCTGGGCCTGCTGTTGGTGATCGGTATGGGCATGATGATGGCGACCAGCGCGAACTGGTTGCCGGCGCTGCAGGCGCCGTTGCAGGCCTTGCCGCAAGGCAGCGTGTCCTGGGGGCTGGTGGTCGCGGCTTGCTGCGCCCTGACCTGGGGTTGGGACGGCGCTCTGCGCGGTCTGGGCTTGGACGGCGGCGCGCAAGGCCGCGCCGCGTAAGCAAGGCCTGCGCCATCGCGCAGGCGCGCCGCTGCGTTGTGATGTTGCGCGGTCGTCGACGCGGATCTGTGACGCAGTCGCGGCTCCGAGGCGTTCGTCGGGCGCGCGGCGATCGATTCGCCACTCGCCTGCGGCCCTCCGGACGGGCATCGAACATCGTTTGAAACGCCGCGCCGACGTGTCGCGGCGCACGCGCCTTCCGTGACGCTCGCAGCCTTGCCGCCCCGCGCGCGCAACGGCATCCGACGCGTATTGCGGACACCGGCGAAGGTGACGAAATCGCAACGCGTCGACGAAAACGGGAACGGAAGTCGAGTATCGCGACGGGGTGCGCAGTTCATCGCCCTCAGCAGCAGGCGCGTGTCACCCAAGTAACAGCCATCGCCAGACCCCCTAACCAGACTCGCTCTCAGGTGCTCGACACAGGAGAAGCGAGAGATGGAACGTCCCAAGAATGAGCGCGACGACCTCAAGGTCGCCGACGAAATGTTCGCCAACGCTTGGCGGATGTGTTTGCCCGAACTGGAGGCGCGTTCGCGCCGCTTCGCCGACGGACAGCGCGACCAGGCCGAGGAATTGCTGGCCAATACCGCGATCAAGGCCCTGCTGTTCATGCGCCGCGCGCCGCAGACCGTGACCGATCCCTGCGGCTTCCTGTTCGTGGTGCTGCGTCACGTATTTCTCGACAGCGTGCGCCGGCGAGGACGCGACCGCGAGGTGTTCGACCGCAACCGCGAGATCGACAGCGAAGCCAGCGGCTTCGCCCACGACGGCCTGTCGGCGCTGCAGAAGCTGGAACTGGACCAGCAACTCGATCGCGTCGTCGCCGCGGTCTCGCGCTTGAGCCGCGAACAGCGTCGCCTGTTCGCCTATCGCTTCATCGACGATCTGCCGTACCCGGTGATCGCCCAGAAATTCCATATCAACCAGCCGCTCGCGCGCAAGCGCGTGGAGCTGCTGCGCAACCGTCTGAAGACTGCGATGGCGCGCGACTGAGCGCGTTCGAGCGGGCGGGGCGGAGACCTCGTTCGCGGGGTCTGCAAGCGCATCGGTCAAATCTCGTTTCACAACGGTACTGGCCGGGCGTTCCTCCCAATCAGACCCACGACGAATAACGGAATGGACAGCGCGACCCCGGCGCCGGTCATGCCGACCCCTTCAAACCGCACCATTCAAGGACAGGCTCATGGCCGACGAGACCTCCGTCAATTCGCAGATCACCGACGCTGTCACCCAAACCAACGTCAAGGTGGTCGCCGAAGCGCCCGCGCAAGCGATCGCATCCCTCTATCAAGTGTCCAGCCATTCGGCCGGCCTGTCGCTGCAGAACGCCGTACACAGCCAGCAAGTGCTCAACCAGATCTCGAGCGCGGTGGTGTCCAAGGCGGTTGCGCTGATCATGGCGATCGGGGAGAAGCCATGACGCTCGCTGCGTCGGCGCTGGCGCCGGCGAGGCGAGGGCATGAGCCCGTTCCCGCTCGCGACCCTCGTTGTGGGAGCGCCCGGCGATGAAACAACGGCCCGGCAAGAGCAAGAACGCGTCGGGCAAGAAAACGGCTCGCAACGCGAGCGCAGCGCCACCGCCAGCATCGTCCGCACCGTCGATCGCATCGTCCACGCCGACACCCTCCACCGCTACGGCCAGCCCCACGCTGCCCATTGCGGCATCCGCTGCCACGCCGCCTATAGCGATACCCGCCGCCATGATCATCAACGCCACCACACCTCCCGCACCGATCGATCCGCCCGCCGCCGATGCCGCAGCGGCCAGCGCCAGCGCCAGCGCGACGACTCCGGCGCCGGCCGCCACCGCGCCCGCTGCCGCGGCGTCGCCTGCGCCTGCAGAATCCGCGGCGCCGGCCGCGCCCGACCCGGCGAATACGCCGGCCGCGACCGCGGCAGCGGCCACCGCTGCGCCGCCGCCGAGCGACGCGCCGACGGCTCCCGCGGCTGCCGCAGATACGCCTGCAACGACGCCCGCAACGACGCCGGCCGACGCGAGCGCAAGTGCGAGTCCGGCGACGTCCGCTACGCCGGCTGCGCCTGTCGATCCGAGCGCGCCGGCGGCTACGGCAACGCCCGCCGCTGCCGCACCCGCGGCATCGACGGCACCCGCAGCACCCGCAGCAGCGGGTGCCACGTCGCCGAGCGATGCCGCCGCGACGTCGCCTGCCAGCGCCGCCGCGGCACCGTCCTCGGCCGCCGCCGCGGGCACGCCGCCGTCGACTCCTGCGACTCCTGCGACGCCACCGCCCTCGCCGCTGGCCGCGGCGCGCAGCCTGGCGGTCGCCAAGAGCGTCGATCCGCCGACGCCGGCTCCGCCGCCGACCGACGCGCTCAATCAGCAGATCGTGCAGGCGGTCCAATTCACCAACGCCGAGACCGCGTCGTATGCGCCGTCGCAGATCGCGACCGGGCCGGACATGATGATCAGCCAGGCCGCCGGCCTGGTGGCGCAATCGGCCGCGGCCTATTTCGACGGTGTCAGCAAGATCGCGCTGGCCAGCCAAGGCATCCTGATGCGGCAAATGACCCAGGACCTGGTCGACAACCACCTCGAGAAAGCCGCCGAGGACGCGTTGGGCATTCTCGCCACCGACATCCTCATGGGCGCGGCCGCCGCCGTTGCCGCCGCTGCCGGTGCGATGGAAGCCGAGTCGGCGAGCTTCGCCATCGACCGCATCGATTCAAGCATCGCCAAGTACTCCTCGCTGCTGCAGAACCGCAAGGGCAGTTGACCGCCGCGCCGTCCCGCGCGGGCGTGAACGCACGCCCGCGTCGGCCCGCCGTCGCCGCACCGCACCCACAGGACCCGGGCCATGGCTTATTTCGCCTTGCCGTCGCTGACATTGCCGAGCTATCGCTTCGACTACCACAGCCGTTTCGCCGGCATCCTGCCGGTCGAAGATGCGGCGTCGGTGGCCGGCGACTCGCTGCAATTGCCGGTCGCGTACAAGGTGCAGGGCCGCGACGGCACGGTCGAAGTGCAGGCCACGGTCGCCATCGCCAAGGGCCAGCAACTGTCGTTGGCCGCGGCCTTCGGCGGTGGCGAAGCCGACGACGCCCAGGCCGGTCGCGGCGCGGTGTCCTTGTTTCTCAAGGCGCTGTCGTGGATGGAGGAGAGCAATCCGCTCGCCAGCCTGGCCGCCAGCGGCAACCGCGCGCGCTACGAGCGCGGCGAATGCATCGCCGAGAATCTCTACATCGCCTGCGTCTGCTTGACCCGTTGGTTAGGCCTGAACCTGCGCCGCGGCATCGCCGCCACCGACCCGGTGCTGTACAAGACCGTGCGCGGCGCGCTCGAGGCCCTGGTCAAGGGCGCGAAGCCGAACACCTCGACGACGCTCGACCAGCTGATGCCGGCCTTGCGTTACTTCAACCGCAAGATCTACAGCGCCGGCCAGTACACGCCGTTCGACGATGCCTGCTGCGCACGCTCGTTCGCGATCAAACGGCTGCGCGCCGAGCCCGAAGGCGAAACACGCTATCTGCAGTGGATGGCGATGAGCCTGCGCTATCTCGAACAGCAGGGCGTCGCCCATGTGCAGACGGCCATCGGCGAGGACGAGATCCGCGCGGCCAATGCTGTCGTCGCGAGCTACAACCGAGCCCGCCAGACCCAGTACAAGCTGCTGGCGCGGACCTCGGCGGTCTACGCCGGCGCGCAGGCGCTCGAACGCGATCTGAGCGCCAGGATCCTGCCCCTGTTCGAAGATCCGAGCCTCGGCGAGGTAATCGGCATCGACCTGCCCGGCAGCGGGAACAGGGGCGGCCACTACGCCGAGTTGTTCGCGTTTCTGACTGCGCAGCAGCAGGTTCAACCGAGCCCGGAGCTGACCCGTTTCTTCGGTGCCGGCGCGGGCGCGCGTGCCTTGCAACTGACCAACCACATCCAGTGCGGAGAAGACGCGGGTCTGTCTTCGGACAATCGCTCGGCGATCGGCTATGCCATGGCCTATTCGTTGCGGTTGCCGGCGACGGGTTTCTATCGCGCCTATTCGGACTATGTCTTCGCCTGCCTGGCCGCGGCCAAAGGGCGCCAGGCCGAGGAGGCGCGCGACAGCGCGGGCACGCCGCCGCATCGGACCTACGACGTCTCGGGATTGTTCGACGAGATGTTCCGCAACGACAGCCTGACCTGCGACGGCCTGACCTTGCGCCGCTACGACGTCGCCAGCGCGCGCACGCGCGAGCGGGTCGACTCCGCCGGCAAACGCAACACGATGGCCTTGTGCGAATCGCTGGATCTGCCGTCGTCGGAGCAGGGCCCGAGCTATTACGAGCTGTTGACGGCGAACGCCAGCCTGCTGGGGTTCCGACTCGGCCACGCCTGCCACTACCGCAGCTTCGTCGCTGCGAAGTACCCCTTCATCGCCTTCGACACCCATCTGGGGGGGCATGCGGTCACCGGCGCTCCGGGATGGTTCGCTTCGACCCAGGGCGGCCTCGACGGCTATGTTGACACCGACCTGCTGCGCGTCGCGAGCGACAGGCTGATGTTCACCGGCCTGCAGGCCCTGAGCGCCGCGCAGATCGCCCAACTCATGAGCCTGGTGCGCGATGCCGCGACGCTGACCGATCTGTTCGTCGCCGGCAAGCCGGTGATCCAGGAGCAATTGGCCGCGGCGATGGCGCTGATCGCGAGCGTCGCCAACCTCGACCGCGCCTATGCCGCATTCCAGGCCTTGGTCGAAGCCCTGGCCGGCGACAGCGGCGTGCGCAGCGTCTGGTTCGCGGCGCTGTGCCGGGCCCTGAACCTGTTCATCAACTGGCGTTCCTACCTGCTCGGCTCGGATGCGCAAGGCCTCGAACACAGCGACATCCAGGACGAATTCCTGCGCACGATCGTGCTGCTGGCCTACGACCTGGTGCCTTTCGAGGCCTCCGCGTCGAGCCAGGGCAACGTCGGCGCGCAGTTGCAACAACTGGTCGCCAGCGTCTCGGCCGCCTACTGGCAGGCCACGGTCGGCCCACTCGCGGCTTTTGCCGGCACGCGGCAAATCACTGCGTCGATCGCCGGATACAAGGCGCCGGCGTCCGTCGTCACCGTCACGCGCAAGCCCAGCCCGGCCTGATCGGCGACCGCATTGCGTATCGCATCCCTTGTAAGACCGGAGTTCGCAATGGACGAGAATCTGCATTACCTGCTGCACGAGGAACTGGAAGGTCTGTTCGATCTGCCGGCGGTCAAGGCTGCGCAAGCGGCGTCGCAACAGGCGGTGGAGCAGGCCGTATCGGCGGCGCACGCCGCATCGAGCGAGGCGATGGAGCACGCGCTCGCGCCGGCATCGGCGCCGCCGGTGGCGCCGGCGACCGCGCCGGTAGCGGATCCGGCGCCGCCGGCCGAGCCGGCCGCGGACGGCGACGAGCTGATCGAGCGCTTCCTGCGCCCGGACGTACTCGAAGCGCTGACGAAACTGGCCGGGGTGTCGCCCGAGCAGGTCCTGACGGCCTTGGCCAAGCTGGTCGGCGTGCAGCCCCAGCAGGTGCTGAGCGCGTTGCTGAAGCAGTTGGGAGCGCGCTGATGTCCGCCGCCCCTCCCGATGCAAGCTTCGCCAGCGCAGCGGCCGTCAACGGCGCCGCGCTCAATGGCGCCGCGCTCAATGGTGCCTCGATGAGCCGAACCGCCGCCGATCCGATCCGCACCGAACTGGACCATCACGTCGGCCTGTTGGCCTTGCACGTGCTCGGCCGCGAACTCAGCGACGGAGAACGCGTGCAGGTGAGCGCGGCGCTGGATGCGATCGACGCCGATTCCAAGGCGCGCGCAGCGGCGCCGGCCGGCGCGCCGACGGTCGGACAGCTCGGCCGTTCGCAGGCCGGCAACCTCATCGAATCCGGCCGTCAGCGCATCGAGGACGTGATCGAGCAAAGCCTGCGCCGTACCCAGGCGACGGTGCGCAAGGATGCACGCGCCGAGCGCGAAGCCGAGGCGGCGGTGCTCGGCGCGGTCGAGCGCGCCACCTCGCTCGACGATCTGCGTCCGCCCAAGCCGCCGCCCGGCAACGCAGGCGCCGCCGGCGAGCGGCCGATGATCGCGCAGATCGCCGATCAACTGGCGCACCTCGTCCAGCTCGAAGTCGAGGCCTGCTTCGACAAACAGTTCGGGCCGCTCGCCAAACAACTGCAAAGCGTGATCGACGCCGCGAAGGACAACGGCCTGATCCCGAAGACCCAGAATTCCGCGCCATCGGACGAGTCGCGTGCCGATGCGGAAAACAGCGGAAATTCCGCTGCAAAACCCGATCGGGACAACAACTAAAACACGCCGCCAAGGCGCCAGCATCGGCTTCACAACGCGATAGATGACTCGTTCTTCCAACACGTACGGCATCGGCCGTACTTCATCCCTCCAAGGAGTTCAACATGGCTTTCCCTACCGCCGTCAACGATCAAATCACCGATGCCGTCACCCAGTCCAACGTCAAGGTCATCGGCGAGGCGCCTGCCTTCGCGATGGGCTCGATCTACCAGTCGATGGCCCACTCGACCGGCATCCTGTTCGAAAACGCCGTGTCCGCGCAGCAGCAGCAGAACACGCTGGCGCAGGCGGCGGCCAACCAGGGCGTGATGCAGATCTACAGCCTCGACACCACCGCCGCCGCCGGCGCGACCGAAAAGATCGCCCAGACCGGCGTGTCGGACAACCTGACCAGCCTGCTGACCGTGCTGCGCGCGTTCAAGCCGTAATCGGTTCGATTCGCATACCTCGCAGCCGTTCGGGCCTGACCGCGACGGTCAGGCCAAAGATGCCGGTCCGCGCTCGCGCTGAGCCGGGCCGGCATCCGGGCTCATTCGCTTTCCAGTAATCGCCAACCGAGGATTTCTTCATGGCCTTTCCCACCGCAGTCAACAACCAGATCACCGACGCCGTCACCCAGTCCAACGTCAAGGTCATCGGCGAAGCGCCGGCCTTCGCCATGGGCTCGATCTTCCAGGCCGCCGCGCACTCCACCGGCATCCTGTTCGAGAACGCGGTTTCCTCGCAGCAGCAGCAGAATTCGTTGTCGCTGGCCGCCGCCAACCAGGGCGTGATGCAGATCTACAGCGTCGACACCACCGCCGCCGCAGGCGCCACCGAGAAGGTCGCTCAGACCGGCGTGGCGGACAACCTGACCAGCCTGTTGACCGTGCTCACCTCGTTCAAGCCGTCGCCGTACGCGTAATCCGCAAGGGACACGATGCCGGGCCGCTGCTGGCGCCGGCATCGTACCGGCTCCTGCGTGCCGGGTTCGCGCTGGCGGCGCCGCAACGGCGCCGCACCTCCGACACAGCTCGATCGACGGATCTCGCCGCTCGCCGCAGGCTCCGAACGCAGACGATCCACAGGGGGCGTTATGCAACGTGCCATCGGCCGCATGCGCGGCCACCATGATCGCGGCCTCGTCGCCGCCCGGACTTACGCAACCGCCAGCTCGGGCACGCGGCCGCCCGTATGTGCGTGACACTCGAAGACAACATCGCCGTGCGCCGGCGCCGCTGGGGCCTGGATCGCTGCAACCTCCTGCGCGGTTTGCCGGCGACGCTGCTGGAACACATCGCCCGCCATTCCACCGAACTCAACCTCGAAGAAGGCGATGCGCTGTTCTTCAAGAACGATTCCAGCGACTTCCTCGCCTTCGTCATTCACGGGCGGATCTATAAGCTGCTGTACGGTCCCGATGGTCAGGAGCTCATCGTCGACACCATTGAAAGTGGCGAAACGGTCGACGAAACGCCGTTGCTCGACAACCACTCGCATACCTTCACCGCGGTGGCCTACAGTCCGACCCGCGTGCTGTTGCTGTCGCGCCGCCACTTCCCGAGCCTGACGGCGGACCCGGCGGTCATCGAACGCGCCCATGCCTCGTTGTGCATGCGCTTGCGGCAAGCGGTGGAAAGCCTGGAGACGATGTGCCTGCATCGCCTCGAATCGCGCCTGGCGAGGTATCTGTTGTCGCTGATGCGGTCGCAGACGCGTCCGCGCGAGGACAGTTTCGAGGTCGCCCTGCCGCCGACCCAGAGCATCCTGGCGGCGATGGTCAACGCCAGCCGGCCCAAGTTGAACGCGCAATTGCAAACCTGGCACCGCAGCGGCCTGGTCAGCCGCAAGCGCAACATCCTGCGCATCAACGACATCGACCAGTTCCGCTGCAAGGCCTATCTCGGACGCGATGCCGAGAAGCCGCACGCACGGGCCCGTTCGACCGCGGCCCGCCACAGCGCCTGAAGCGGACGCCTTCGCGCCCGTTTCGATTCGCAGCTATTTCAACATCGGCCCGAGCCGAGTCCACACGTGATCGCGCAGCTTCGGCTGCGCGCTCGCGATCGGGTGCAGGTTGTCGGCCTGGAATGCGGCGCGGTCGAGGGCGATCGGTTCGAGCAGGAACGGCAGCAGGGCGGTGCCGTGTTGGTTCGCCAGTTCGCGGAAGTTGCGCTCGAAGCCCTGGGTGTACTCCTTGCCGAGGTTCGGCGGCATGCGCATGCCGATCAGCAGCACCTGTGCCTTGGCCGCCTTGGCCGCGGCGATCATGCGTTCGAGGTTGGCCCGGCTCTGCGCCAGTTGCAGTCCGCGCAGGCCGTCGTTGGCGCCCAGTTCGATCACCACGACGGCCGGACGGTTGCGCTGCAGTTCGCCGGCGATGCGCGAGGCGCCGCCGGCGGTGGTTTCGCCGCTGATGCTGGCATTGACCACCTTCCAGCCGGGCTTGGTCTTGGCGATGCGCTCGGCGGTCAGCGCCACCCAGCCCTGCGAAGCGGCCAGGCCGTAGCCGGCCGACAGCGAGTCGCCCATGAACAGCACGGTGCGCGCCGCCTTGGCCGCCGGTGCGGCGACCGCAGGCTTGGCCGAGGCTCGTGGGGCGGTCGCCGGTTGCGCCTGCAGCGGCGCCCAAGCGCTCAGCAGCACGGCCGCGGCCAGCAGCGCGGCGCGGGCGCCACGACCAACGGCCCATTGAACGCGGCCCGGCGATGCCGCATATCGTTCTTTCCGGGCTGCGATATCGCCGGCCGGGCCGCAGGCGCGGTCCGGGGCGATGCTGGCGACGCTGGCGCTCGCGCCGTCGCGATCCCCGAAATCGAAGCCCTCGCGGTTGCAGTTCTTAAAACTCATTTAATAACGTCTCCCGAAGATACGGCGAGGCAAACAGATAGGACGATCATGGCAGCTTCCAACCTGGCCGATTCGATCATGGCCGATTCCATCGTGAAGGGTCGCGACGGGACGCACGCTGAAGCGGTATCGCGTGCGGCGGTGCCGACCCTCGAGGTCGACCGGCTGAGCAAGCGTGTGGCGTTGCCGTCCGGCGAACTCACGATCCTCGATGGGGTCGGATTTTCGATCGCCAAGGGCGACACCGTGGCGATCGTCGGGGCCTCCGGCTCGGGCAAGAGCACCCTGCTGTCGTTGATGGCGGGCCTGGACTCGCCGAGCGGCGGCACGGTCGTGCTCGACGGCGAACCGATTTCCTCGCTCGACGAGGACGGCCGTGCGCGCGTGCGCAGCGAGAAAGTCGGCTTCGTGTTCCAGAGCTTCCAGCTGTTGCCATCGCTGACCGCGTTGGAAAACGTGATGCTGCCGCTGGAACTGCGCGGCGACCGCGATGCCTTCGCGCCGGCGCAAGCGATCCTGGCCAAGGTCGGCCTGGGCCAGCGCCTGGATCATTACCCGCGCCAGTTGTCCGGCGGCGAGCAGCAGCGCGTCGCGCTCGCGCGCGCCTTCGTGACCCGGCCGTCGTTGTTGTTCGCCGATGAGCCCACCGGCAATCTCGACACCCACACCGGCCAGGCGATCATCGAATTGCTGTTCGAACTCAACGCCGATGCCGGCACGACCTTGGTGCTGGTGACACACGACGAGCACTTGGCCGAGCGCTGCCATCGCCGCATCCGCCTCGACAGCGGCCGCCTGGTGCAGGAGTGAGCGGCATGCCCCGCACCGTGTCGTTGGCGTGGCGGCAGCTGCGCCGCGACCTCAAGGCCGGCGACGTGCGCATCCTGCTCGCGGCGCTGGTATTGGCCGTGTTGGCGGTGACCGCGGTCGGCTTCGTCACCGATCGCGCCGAACGCGCGTTGACCATCGAAGCCAATCGCCTGCTCGGCGGCGATGCGGTGATCCGCGCCGATCACCCGATCGAGGGCGCCCTGCGCCGGGCGGCGTCGGTGCCGGCGCTGCGCCGCGCCGAAGCCACCGAACTGCAGACCATGATCCGGGTCGGCGAACGTCTGCAACTCGGCGATCTGCGCGCGCTCGGCGAAGGCTTTCCCTTGCGCGGCAGTTTCCGCATCGTCGATCGCGCCGCTGGCGCCGAACGCGATGCGCAGGGCGTGCCGGCGAAGGGCACGGTGTGGATGAGCCGCGCCGGCGCCGACACGCTCGGCGCGCAGATCGGCCAGAGCATCGCGATCGGCGATTCCAGCCTGCGCCTGGCCGCGCTGGTGGTGCAGGAACCGGATGCCTCGCTCGACTATTTCAACATCGCGCCGAAGGTGTTTCTCAACGCCGGCGATCTGCCCGCGACCGGGCTGGTCCAGCCCGGCAGCCGCATCCGCTATCGCCTCGTCGTCGCCGGTGCGCCCGGTGCGGTCGAGCGTTTCGTCGCCGCGGCCAAGCCCGCGCTGCAACGCGGCCAGCGCCTGGAAACCATTTCCGACGCGCGTCCGGAAGTGCGTTCGGCGCTCGACCGCGCCGGGCGTTTCCTCGGTTTGGCCGCGCTGGTCTCGGTGGTGTTGGCGGCGGTCGCGGTGGCGATGGCCGCACGCCGCCATAGCGAGCGCCATTTGTCCGGCACCGCGGTGATGCGCTGCCTTGGTGCCAGCCAGCGCACCCTGGTCGGCATTCACGTCGGCGAGATGGTGCTGCTGGGTCTGATCGCGAGCGCGATCGGCGTCGCGCTCGCCTTCGGCCTGCAATGGCTGATCGGCGGTTGGCTGGAACAAGCCTTGAAGATGTCGATCCCGGGCGCGGGCTGGTTGCCGGCGGTGCAAGGCTTCGGTGTCGGCATGGTGGTGTTGCTCGCTTTCGGCGCGCCGCCGGTGCTCGCGCTGCGGCGCGTGCCGGCCCTGCGCGTGCTGCGCCGCGATCTCGACCCGACCGAGCCCAGCGCCTGGGTGGTCGCGATCGTCGGCCTGCTCGGCCTCGGCGCGCTGCTGTGGTGGAAGGCCGGTTCGGTCGCGCTCGGCGCGGCCATGCTCGGCGGCATCGCCGCGACCCTGGCGGTGCTCGCTTTGCTGGCCTGGGGCCTGATCGTGGTGGTGCGCCGCCTGCGTTCGCGCTTGCGCGGCAGCCTGCGCTACGGCCTGGCCAACGTCAGCCGCCGCGCCGGCACCAGCATCGCCCAGGTCTCGGCGCTCGGCCTGGGCCTGATGGCCTTGCTGCTGCTGACCTTCGTGCGCACCGATCTGCTCGATCGCTGGCAGCTGTCGTTGTCGGCCGATGCGCCGAACCGCTTCATCATCAACGTGCAGCAGGACCAGATCGCCGACGTGCGCCGTTTCATCGGCGAGCAAGGCCTGCCGGCGCCGACCCTGTTTCCGATGATCCGCGGGCGCTTGGTCGCGCACAACGGCAAGGCCGTCACCGGCGCCGACTATGCCGAGCGCGGCGAGCGCGCCAAGCAATTGGCCGAGCGCGAATTCAATCTGTCGGTCGCCGACAGCCTGCGCTCGGACAACAAGATCGTCGACGGCAAGTTCTGGGCCGCGCGAAAGCTAGCCCGGCCCGAGGTTTCCGTCGAGGAAGGTTTCGCCGAGGAGCTGGGCTGGAAGCTCGGCGACCAGGTCGGCTTCGACATCGCCGGGCAGAACTTCCAGGCCACCGTCACCAGCCTGCGCAAGGTCGATTGGGAAAGTTTCCGCCCGAACTTCTTCGTCATCGCTTCGCCCGGTTCGCTCGACGGTTATGCGGCGAGCTACATCACCGCGATGAACGTGCCGGCCGAGCGCACGCGTTTCACCTCGCAGTTGGTCGAACGCTTCCCGAACCTGTCGGTGATCGACATCGACCAGGTGCTCAAGCAAGTGCGCAGCACCGCCGACCAGGTCTCGACCGTGGTCGAGGTGGTGTTCTATTTCTCCCTGGTCGCCGGCGTGCTGGTGTTGATGGCGGCGGTCAGCGCGAGCCAGGACGAACGCTTGCTCGAAGGCGGGGTGATGCGCGTGCTCGGCGGCAGCCGGCGCCAGTTGCGCCTGGCCCAAGCCTCGGAGTTCGCCGCGATCGGTCTGCTGTCGGGTTTGACCGCGGCCATCGCCGCTTCGGTGCTGGCCGGCGTGGTCGCGGTGCAGGTGTTCGATCTGCCTTGGGAATTCGACGCGCGCATGGCCGCGTTCGGCGCCGCCGCCGGCGTGCTGGCGGCCTTGGCGGCCGGCATGTTCGCCACTCGCCGGGTACTGGACGCACCACCGTCGGTGACCTTGCGCGAATTGCAGGGCTGAGTTCGGCGAGCCCACCTCACTGAACTTCGGCTTCGATAAGCCCCTCTCCCGCGTGCGGGAGAGGGGCGCGCGCAGCAGTGAGGCTCACCGGTCTTCAGTCACTCGCTGACCTGCGGCTCCGCCTGGAACCGGCGCGCATAGCCGCGCTCCTGCGCGACCCGCTCGACCTCACCGTCGGCAAGGTCCGGTGCCGCATACACCGCATAGACCGTATCGTTCTGCCGCAAGCCGACGTGGTGCAAGCGGTAACGCGAGTGGCCGCTGCCGGTGTCGGGCGGGTAATGGCGCGGCGGCGTGCCGTCGTCGAGATCGAGTTCGCTGTTGTCGACGGTGCCGCCGATGAAAAGGGCTCGCATCGTGGGTCGCTCCTTGGGCTGGACGATGTTCCATCCTCGCGGTCGCGGCGTTGCGTGGCGATGAAGCCGCTGTTGCGCAGCCGCAACGACGCCGCAGCGCGAACGCGCCGACGACGATCACTCGCCCGGCGAGAGGTGGCCGGAAAACACCCGGTGCCGCGGGTGCAGGCGCAACCATAAGGTCTGCGCCAGCAACAACACGGCGATCGCCACCGCGCCCCAGGCGGCGATCTGCGCGCCATGCAAGACCGACCCGGATTGTTCGACGTAGACGCCGGCCAGGCCCCACAGCGCGGCGATCGTATAGCCGGCGTTGCCGCGCATGCGCGCGTTCAACAGCAACAGCAGCGCGGCGGCTGCGGCCAGCAGCACCAGGCTCCAGGCCAGCATGTCGTCGGTCGGCAACAGGCGATAGGCGACGATCACCTGGGCGGTGTTCAGGAACGCGGCCAGGCTGAGCCAGCCGGCATGTAAGGAGATCGGGAACTTGGCCCAGGCGATCTGCCCGGGCAGGGGGTGGCTGTCGCGCGACAGCAGCACCGCGCAGCGGGCCAGGCAGGCCAGAGCCAGCCAGATCACCGCCAAGGCCAGCCAGAACCACTGTTGGGAGAAGATCGGCATCCACAGCGCGGTCAGGGTGAAGCCGGCGGCTGCGGCCGGGCGCAGCCGGCGCAGGCTGTCGGCGCTGCGATAGCGCCCGCGCAGCTGCCAGAAGGCGAAGATCAGGTCGCCGAGGAAGATCGGGCCCCAGATCGCGAAGGCGTAGCCGGCCGCGACCAGCAGGGTGGGGTAGCGGTCGGAGATCGTGCCGTTGTCGGGGCCGAACACGCCCTGTTGGGAAAACCAGGCCACCGCGGGCATCAACAGGGCCGCAATCAGGACGGGCAGGCGCATGAGGCATGCATTCCGTTGGATGCGATGCCGACACCCTAGCGCGGTCGCGCGTAAAATCCGTGCGATGACCGCCATTCAGAATTACCCGCATGCGCGTTGACCGCTCCGACGACGCGCTCGACACCCTCTTCCAGCCCCTCGCCGACGGCGTGCTGCGCTGGCCCGAACAGGGCGGCGCGCTGTTCCTGCACGCGCGCGACGGCATCGGCCTGCGTCAGCAGCCGCGCCCCGGCCTGGTCTGCGAACAGGGCTTCAAGCCCGAAGTCGACGCCTTGCACCGCGCCGGCCTGGACACAGTCGACCTGGACACGCTCGACCCGGCCCGGCGCTTCCCGCTGGTGCTGGTGCTGCCGCC
Organism: Lysobacter antibioticus; assembly: GCF_000731095.1. Classification (GTDB taxonomy): domain Bacteria; phylum Pseudomonadota; class Gammaproteobacteria; order Xanthomonadales; family Xanthomonadaceae; genus Lysobacter; species Lysobacter antibioticus_B. Next base: position 140,299 of record NZ_JMTZ01000014.1, read on the forward strand.
GCGCCAGCGAGACGAGGCGCGCGCGCTGTTCGCCCAGGCGATCGCGCGCACCGCACCCGGCGGGCGCGTGCTCGCCTGCATGCGCAACGACGAGGGCGCGCGTTCCGGCGAGACCGACCTGGGGCGCATCGCCGGCCCGGTCGGCAGCCTGTCCAAGCGCAAATGCCGCGCGTTCTGGACCGCACCGCTGGACGGCGCGGCCGATCCTGCCCAGGCCGCGGCCTGGGCGGCGTTCGACGCGCCGCGCGAGATCCTCGGCGGCCGCTTCGTCAGCCGCCCCGGGGTGTTCGCCTGGGACCGCATCGACACCGCATCGGCCTTGCTCGCGGCGCACCTGCCGAGCGATCTGCGCGGCCGCGCCGCCGATCTCGGCGCCGGCTACGGCTATCTTTCGGCCGAATTGTTGGCGCGCTGCCCCGGCATCGTCGCCGTGGACCTGTACGAAGCGCAGGCGCGCGCGCTGGCACTGGCGCGGACCAATCTGTCGCGCGTGGCGACGACGGCCGAGCTCGAATTCCACTGGCACGACGTCACCGCCGGCCTCGACCGCGGTTACGACGTGATCGTCAGCAACCCGCCGTTCCACGGCCAGGGCCGCGACGAGCGCCCCGACCTGGGCCGCCGCTTCATCGCCGTCGCCGCCGAAGCGTTGAACCCCGGCGGCCGCTTGTGGCTGGTGGCGAACCGCCATCTGCCCTACGAATCGGTGCTCGACGAACGCTTCGGCCAGGTCCGCATCGTCGCCCAGCGCGGCGGCTTCAAGGTCGTCGAAGCGGTCAAGCATTCGAAGGCTCAGGGCAAGGCGCGCGCATGAAACTGGTCAAGCTGATCGCTAACCTGGGCTATGGCAGCCGCAAGGACGTCACCGCGATGTTCCGTTCCGGCCGCATCACCGATGCGCAGGGCGAGGTGCTGTACGCCGACGACAAGGTCGCCCACGAGGCGATCCGCCTCGACGGCGAGCCGCTCGATCCGCCGGCCGGCCTGACCCTGCTGTTGCACAAGCCGGTCGGTTACACCTGCTCGACCAAGGACCCCGGACGCATCGTCTACGACTTGCTGCCGCCGCGTTTTCGCGCGCGTTCGCCGTTGTTGTCCTCGGTCGGCCGGCTCGACCGCGAGACCAGCGGCCTGCTGTTGTTCACCGACGACGGCGGTCTGCTGCATCGGATCGTGTCGCCGAAGGCGCAGCTGGCCAAGGTCTACGAGGCCACGCTGGCCGCCGATCTGCGCGGCGACGAGGGCGCGATCTTCGCCAGCGGCGAGCTGATGCTGGAGTCGGAACAGACGCCGTTGGCGCCGGCCGTGCTCGACGTGGTCGCCCCGCGCCAGGCTCGCCTGACTCTGACCGAAGGCCGCTACCACCAGGTGCGGCGCATGTTCGCCGCGGTCGGCAACCATGTCGAAGCCCTGCACCGCAGCCGCATCGGCGGCTTGTCGCTGGGCGATCTGCCGAGCGGGCAATGGCGCAGGCTGGACGCGTCCGATATCGAGACCTTGTTCCGTGGTTGAGTCCGGATTGCCGCCGATCGATTTCGTCCCCGATGCGGTGTTGTTCGACATGGACGGCCTGATGCTGGACAGCGAGCGCGCGATGCTCGAGACCTGGCGCGCCGCCGCGGTGGAGGAGTCGATCGAAGCCGACGACGCGCTGTGGCTGAGCATGGTCGGCATGCACGATCGCGCCAGCCACGCGATGCTCGCCGAGCGCCTCGGCGCCGACACGGCCTTGCGCCTGCGCGACGCCGGCGACCGCCTCTACGACGCGCGCGTCGCCGCCGGCCTGCCGCTCAAGAGCGGTTTGATCGACTTGCTGGACCTGCTCGATGCGCACGATATCCCGAAGGCGGTCGCGACCTCGACCCGTCGCGAACGCGCGCTGGCGAAGCTGACTTCGAGCGGCCTGATCGAGCGGTTCGCGGTGATCGTCACCGGCAGCGACGTCGAGCATCCGAAGCCGGCGCCGGACATCTATCTGTTGGCTGCACGGCAGCTCGGCGTCGATCCGCGCCGTTGCCTGGTGCTGGAAGATTCCGAGCCCGGCGTGCGCGCCGCGCTCGCCGCCGGCGCAACGCCGATCCAGGTGCCCGACCTGGTCCCGCCGCGCGCGGAATTGCGCGGCCTGGGGCACCGCATCGCCGAGTCGCTGGTGCAGGCGCGCGTTTTGCTGGATAGGGCGCTGGGCGCGCGCGCGGCGGCTGCGGGCTAAGCGCGGGCTGGTCGGGCTGGTGTAGGGCAAGAGCAACTCCCGCCCTGGCCCCCCCCTTTGCAAAAGGGGGGAAGTGCTTCCGGGCAGGTGCTCTTCGCCATCGGATGTATCCGTCGCTCGCGGACTTTCAAGCCGATGCGAACGTGCTAGCCGTGGCGAGCGGCCCCGAGTCTGCAACCTGCCAGCGAATCCATACATTAAGTCGCGCTGGCTGTTCCTCCCTTTGGAAAAGGGGGGAAGGGGGATTTGCTCTGCTCTGCCCGTCGCCCCTGCCGTCCACCGAGCGTTAGCCAATCAACCCGCCATCAGCTTGCGCCAGCCCTCCAGGCCGAGCTTTTCCAAGGTCGCCAGATTGCGTTCGACGATCACGTCCGGATCGGGGAAGGCCGCGACCGCGCGTTCGACGCTGGCTTCGCGCAACAGGTGCAAGGTCGGGTAAGGCGAGCGGTTGGTGCAGTTGCCGACATCGTCGTAGGCGGTGTCGGCGAACTGATAGTCCGGGTGGAAGCTGGCGACCTGGATCTCGCCTTCCAGGTCCAAGGCCGCGACGACGCCATCGGCCAGTTCCAGGAAATCGTTGAAGTCCAGGAACTCGTTCAAGACGTGCGGATGGATCAGCACGGTAGTGTCGATCAGCTCCGGGTCGCTCTGCTCCAGCAGCACCAGCTCCGAGGCCAGCTCTTCCAGCAGGGCTTCGGTGGTCGTGGCCTCGCTGAGGACGAAACGCACCTGGCCCTTGGCCAGCACCGCCTTGGCGAAGGGGCACAGGTTCAGGCCGATCACTGCGCGCTCCAGCCAGCGCCGGGTCGCCGCGATCGGGTCGTCGCCGGACGGGGCCATCGCGCTCATCTCAGTCGCGGAAGTTGTCGAACTGCAGCGGGCGCTCGAATTCGCCGCCCTTGAGCAGTGCCATCACCGCCTGCAGGTCGTCGCGCTTCTTGCCGGTGACGCGCAGCTTGTCGCCGTTGATCTGGGTCTCGACCTTGAGCTTGGCGTCCTTGATGGTTGCGGCGATCTTCTTCGCCAGCTTTTGCTCGATGCCCTGCTGGACGGTGATCTTCTGGCGCGCGCGGGCCAGGTTGGTCTCGACGTCGCCGAATTCCAGGCAACGGGCGTCGATGTTGCGCGCGATCAGGCGCGCACGCAGGATCTGGGTCATCTGCTCGAGCTGGAATTCGCTCGGCGCCGACTGGGTGATGCTCTTGTCGTCGAGGACGAACTCGGCATCGACGCCCTTGAAATCGAAACGGTTGCCGAGTTCGCGGTTGGCTTGGTCGACCGCATTGGTGAGTTCGTGGGTGTCGACTTCGGACACGACGTCGAAGGAAGGCATGGCACACTCGCTGGGGGGAGAACCGGCAAAGGGTAACGCAAGCGCGGGGGCGATATGCACTGTTGCGGCGGGCCGACGCCCCGCTCATCGGGGCGCCGATAAACTCCGTTCACCCGTTTCCAGGATCCGACCTCATGCACAAAACCGCCGCCTTCGCCGCCGTCGATGCGCGCACGCCGCTGGCTCCGTTCTCGATCGAGCGCCGCGAGCCGGGCCCGAACGAGGTCCTGATCGACATTCTCTATTGCGGCGTCTGCCATTCCGACATTCACCAGGCCCGCGACGAGTGGGGCGGTTCGGCCTTCCCGATGGTGCCGGGTCACGAAATCGTCGGCCGGGTCGCCCGGCTCGGCGCCAACGTCAAGAGCTTCCAGCTCGGCGACGCGGTCGGCGTCGGCTGTTTCGTCGATTCGTGCCGCGAATGCCCGCAGTGCCGGGCCGGCGAGGAGCAGTACTGCGACCAGGGCATGACCGGCACCTACAACTCGCGCGAGCGCGGCACCGGGGCGCCGACCTACGGCGGCTATTCGACCCGCATCACCGTCGACCAGGACTACGTGCTGCACATTCCCGAGTCGATTCCGCTGGATCGCGCCGCGCCGCTGTTGTGCGCCGGCATCACCACCTACTCGCCGTTGAAGCATTACGGGGTCAAGGCCGGCGACGAAGTCGCGGTGGTCGGCCTCGGCGGCCTGGGCCATATGGCGGTCAAGATCGCGGTGGCGATGGGCGCGCGGGTGACCGTGCTGAGCACCTCCGAGTCCAAGCGCGAGGCGGCGCTGGCGCTGGGAGCGCAGGCCTTCGCCGCCACCCGCGACAAGGCGACCTTCAAGACGCTGTCGCGTTCCTTCGATTTCATCATCGACTCGGTGTCCGGCGATCACGATTACAACGCCTACCTGGGCCTGTTGAAGTTCGACGGCACCATGGTCCTGCTGGGCATTCCGGAAACGCCGTCGACGGTCGCCGCGGGCGCGCTGATCATGCAGCGGCGCAAGCTCGGCGGTTCGCTGATAGGCGGCATCCGCGAAACCCAGGAAATGCTGGATTTCTGCGCCGAACACGGCGTGGCCTCGGACATCGAGCTGATCGACATCGCCCAGATCAACGAGGCCTACGAACGCATGATCAAGGGCGATGTGCGCTACCGCTTCGTCATCGACATCGCCAGTCTGGGCCAGGCGGCCTGAGGCGAGCCCGGGACGGCCGCCGAACCGCGGCCGTCGCTCTCGACTTCGTCGTCCCCAGCACGACCGCCTTCTCGATTCCGTCATCCCCGCGAAGGCGGGGATCCAGGGCTCGTCCGAGTAGAGCGCTGAAGTCTCTACGTCTGCGGCCCGGCCAGGGCGCATCGCACCCTGGCGTTCACGGCCGTGCGAGCCGGTGGCTCGCACCCACGTCCGCTCACCCCCGCCTATGCGGGGATGACGGGCAAAAAGTGAGCGCTCCAAGCCTCATGGGGTTACGAGGTGAGGTCGCCATCCCCATGCCGCCTCCTTCGCGCGGCCTTGGCCCGGCCTGCCGCTAAGCTGCGGCCATGCCCCTGTTGCTGCTGATTCCGCTGGCCTTGCTCCTCCTGCTGATGCTGTGGGCGGTGCTGTTGCCGCTCGGGCTGATCCAGCGCTATCGCTACGGCAAGGCCCGGCGCCGGGCCCTGCCGTGGGCGGTGCGGCTGGCGGCGGCCTTGTCGCTGCTGTCGCTGCTGATCTTCTTCGTCAGCGCCTGGCTGGTCGGCTACTGGATCGCCGATGCGCCGCTGTATGCCGCGCTCGGCTGGGGCGCAGGCCTGTTGCTCGGTCTGCTTGGCGTCTGCCTGACCCGCTTCGAGTACGAGGCCCAGAGCCTGTACTACACACCGAACCGCTGGCTGATCCTGGGCCTGACCCTGGTGGTCGCAGCGCGGATCGTGTTCGGCCTGTGGCAGGCCGCGCATGGCTGGAGCGACCATGCCAGTTGGTTGCCGCGGCAAGGCAGCCTGCTCGCGGTGGGCGGCCTGCTGCTGGGCTACTACCAGGCCTACAGCGTGGGGCTCGGACGCCGGCTGCGTCGGCGCGGCTGATCCTGCTCTGCCGCGGCTGGCTCTGTCGGCGCCGGCCCGGGCGGCATCGTCCCGGTCTCATCGCGTCCGCCGTCGGCCGGATGACGCGCGCAGGCGCGCCGGGCAAGATAGACGGTCCCGCTTCGATCGGCCGACATGTCCTTCTCGTCACACCACCGCTTCCTGTCCTGCGCCCGGCACGCCGCTTGCGCCGGCCTGCGCTCGTCATGAGCGTGGCGCATCCGCATCGCCGTCGCGCGATGGCGACCATGCTGGTCGCGGTGGTGATGTTCTCGATCATGGACGCGCTGCTGAAGCTGCTGTCGGCGCACTACCAACCCTTCCAGGTCGCCGCGCTGCGCGGCGCGTCCTCGCTGCCGTTCGTGCTGACCTGGGCGCTGGCCAGCGGCGGGCTGAAGCCTCTGTTGCGGGTGCGCTGGTCGCTGCATCTGCTGCGCGGCGTGCTCGGCATCGGCATGATGGCGACCTTCGTCTACGGCGTGCATCGGTTGCCGCTGTCGACGACGTATTCGATCTTCTTCATCGCGCCTTTGCTGATCACCGCGCTGTCCGGGCCGATCCTCGGCGAACGGGTCGGGCCGCGGCGCTGGGTCGCGATCGGCATCGGCCTGATCGGCGTGCTGGTACTGCTGCGGCCGAGCGGCGAGGGCATGCTGAGTCTGGCCGCGCTGGCGGTGTTGGCCGCGGCGTTGGGCTATGCGGTCAGCGCTATTACCGTGCGCCTGCTGTCGCGCACCGACAGCACCCAGGCGATGATGGTCTGGCTGATGGTGATGTTGACCCTCGGCGCCGGCGCCCTGGCCTTGCCTGCGTGGGCGCCGATCCGCGGCGAAGACCTGTGGCTGATCGCCGGCCTCGGCGTCGCCGGTTCGATCGGGCAATACGCGGTCACCGAAGCCTTCCGCCTCGGCGAGGCCTCGCTGATCGCGCCGCTGGAGTACACGGCCTTGATCTGGGGCGTATTGCTCGACCTCAGCTTGTGGGGCGTATTGCCCGATTCGACGACCTGGATCGGCGCCGCCATCATCGTCGCCAGCGGGCTGTATTTGCTGCGCCGCGAACGCGTCCACGTCGAGGCCGAACATCCCTGAGCGCGGTGCCGTTCTGGCCGAGGCTCACCGAAACTCCTGCTGTCTCACCCAAGGCACCGCAGCGCAGCGCTTTCGCCGCAGCGCGCCATGACGATTTCTTCGCCACGGCGTAGTGTCGAGGGGTAGTCAGGGGGAGAGCCACGATGACCTCGCTCGTCCACGCGCCGGGAGCGCCGTGTTGGTTCGAGTTGGCGACCGACGGCCAGGTCGCGGCCGAGGCGTTCTATTGTGCTTTGTTCGGTTGGACCATCGAACGCACCCCGATGCCGGACAGCAGTCCGTACACGATCTTCAAGCTCGACGGCCACGACGTCGCCGGCGCCTACAGCCTGGTGCCCGGCGCCTGGCCGGGGCCGGACGGCAGCAGCGTGCCGCATTGGGGCGTGTATTTCCGCGCCGCCGACTGCGACACCGTCGCCAAGCGCGCCGTCGCGCTGGGCGGGCGTTTGATCGCCGCGCCGTTCGAGCTCATGGAGCATGTACGCATGGCGGTGTGCAGCGATCCGGAAGGCGTCGCCTTCCTGCTCGCCCAGCAGCGCGCGCATCCCGGCGTCGACCGCCTCGGCGTCGACAACGCCGTGTGCTGGGCCGAACTGGCCACGCGCGACCTCGACCGCGCCGAAGCCTATTACCGGCGCTTGTTCGGTTGGCGCATGCAGGCGCAGCCGGCCGCGGCGAGCGGCTACCGGGTGTTTTCCGACGATCGGCGCAGGCTCGGCGGCCTAATGCAGATGGGACCGGAGTGGGGCGACATGGCACCGCATTGGTCGATCTATCTGCAGGTGCGCGATGTCGATGCCTGCGTCGCGCGCGCGGTGGCGCTCGGCGGTCGCGTCCTGCTGGCGCCGTTCGACGCCGGCGCCGACCGCATCGCGCGCCTGAGCGATCCGAGCGGGGCCGCGTTCTACCTGATCCGCGTGGCCGATCCGCAGACCTTCGCCTGAGCGTTGGCGACGACAACGCACCGAGCGATAGCGGTCGAAACGACAACGGGCTCCCGAAGGAGCCCGTTGGGTGTTGCGTAACGATGCGATCAGGCGATCAGAAGCGTGCGCCGACGCCGATACCGACGGTCACCGGGTTCAGCTCGGCTTCGCCGACCTTGAGGCCGTTGAGCTTCACGTCCGACTTGCCCTGCATGTAGCGCACGTCGGCGCGGGCGAACCAGGTCGGGGTGATGTTGAGGTCGACGCCGGCGGTCGCCATCGCGCCCTTGGCGTTCTCGACGCCCAGGCGCTGGCCGGCGATCGGGGTCTCGTTGCTGTAGTTGGCTTCGTAGTAGCCCAGGCCCAGGAACGGACGCACGGTGCTGTCGGCGGTACGGAAGTGGTACTGGCCGCTCAGCGCGATGGGCTGCGAATCGACGCTGCCGATCTTGCCGCCGCCGGCGTTGACGCGGTGACCGAACTTGTCGGCCGAACCCCACGCCTCGATGGCGATGTTGTCGTTGATGTAGTAGCTGGCGCTGAGCGTGGCCGCGCCTTCACCGTCGAGATCGGTGCGTACGCCGCCGATCAGCGGGTTCTTGGTCGGCTGGCTGAGCGCGTAACCGCCGACGACGGCGAAGCGCTTGCCGCTCGCGGTGTCGGTGGTGGTGGAATCCTGAGCGAAGGCGGCCGGGGCAAAGGCCATGGCGCCCATCAGGGCAAGGGTCAAATGACGAAAGCGCATCATGGAGATATCTCCTGTTGTTGTGTTGTGTCGATGCCTTGGGGGAGGCGAGGCGCAAGATAGCCATGCACGCATGAACCGAACTTGCCGCGCGAACGCGGGTGAAGGAACTTTCACGCGAGCATCGTGTTAGACACGTGTTTTCAAGGGAAAAATGAACAAAATGAACCGTGCGCGACTTGCATGAACCTGCGTTCATCTCGTAATGCATGCACGCGAAAAATCGTCGCTTGCGAGCGCTGTCAATGCGCAGGAATTCATCGCAGATCGCACGCGCCACAAGGGTTTCGCGTGTTCGTCGCGACCGATGAACGATGTCGCGCGGCGCTGGCGCGTTCGTTGTCGACGCGGGCGCCGAGCGATCGGATTGCGCAAAGCCGCCGCATCGCCATGCCATGCTTGCTTCTCTGCATGAGCGATCGGCGAACCGGTGCGTTCCATGCCGGGAACGCAATGCACACCCGTATCGGTGCATTTGCGCGGCGATCGGCCTGGATCGGCGCAGAGCAGGCGACCCGTCCGCCGATCCAACCGCCGATCCAACCGCCACAGCCGGCAAGGCCAACGGCCATGACGAAGGTCACGCCGCCCATCGGCACGGGCCGGCGCGGCGGCGCTGCGGCATCCTGAACGCACTCCACCGTCGAGGACCCGACGATGCGCCCGTCCCACACGTTCCGACTGACCGCCCTGGCCGCACTGACGCTGGCCTGCGGTTCGAGTTTCGCCTCCAACATCCATGTCGACGCCAGTTGCGAAATCGACAGCGGCTATTTCCTGACCCTCAACGAGCGCAGCCTGATCCTGACCCGCGAGAGCGGCGAGCCGAAGGCCATCGTGATGCGCCAGGGGCGTTTGTTCGTCGACGACCGCTGGATCGCGCTCGACGCCGCCGACGCGCGCCGCCTGGCCGAGTTCGAACGCGGCACCCGCGCGGCCATGCCGGAAGCGCAGCTGATCGGCCGGGAAGCGGCGGGCATCGCCTTCACCGCGCTCGGTGAGGTCGCCGCGGCGTTGGGCAACCATCCCGAGCGCACCCGCGCCCATGTCGAGAAGGCGCGCCAGCAGCTCGACGCCCGTCTGAGCCGGGTGATCACCCCGACCCACTTTAGTGGCAAGGCGCTCGGCGACGGCATCGGCGATGCGCTCGGCGACACCCTGCCGACGGTGATCGGCGAGGTCGTCGGCGGCGCGGTCACCGCCGCCTTCAGCGGCGATGTCGGCCGTCTGCAGAAGCTCGACGACCTGGATGCCAGGATCGAAGCCGCGGTGCAGCCGCGCGCCGACGCGCTCGGACGCCGCGCCGAAGGCCTGTGCCGGCAGATGCGCGCGCTCGATGTACTCGAGGACGCACTGGAATACCGCTACCAGGGCCAGCCGCTGGATCTGTTGCAGGTCGAGTCGACGCCGGCCAAGTCGGGCAAATCCGCCAAGCCGTGACCGGCGCACGGCAGTACTGGGGCGTACGCTGACACCGCCGGTGTGCGTCCCGGTGCCGCTTAGGCCTTTAGTGGGTATTGGCCGGCAACGCGGTTGGCGTGACCGCCTGCAACCGCCACAATAGGGTTTTCGCGCATTGCGGAGCCCCACGAAATGGCTGAGCTGAAGGAAGCACGCGTCCCCGACATCGGCGACTACGACGGCGTACCCGTCATCGAACTGCTGGTCGCGGTCGGCGACACGGTCACCCAGGACCAGGGACTGGTGACGCTGGAATCGGACAAGGCCACGATGGAAGTGCCGGCACCGTTCGCCGGCGTGGTGCGCGAGCTCAAGGTCAAGATCGGCGACCAACTCGCCGAAGGCAGCGTGGTCGCGCTGATCGAACCCACCGAAGGGGAAGCCAAAGCAGCGCCTGCTTCGCCGCAAGAGCCGGCAAAACCCGCCGCGCCCGCAGCTGCGGCACCCGCTCCTGCCAAAGCCGAAGCCCCGGTCGCAGCGAAGGCCGAAGCCCCGGCCGCGCCTGCCGCAACCCCTGCAGCGATCCCCGGCGCCAACGCCGGCACCGACCCCGAAGCGATGCCGCCGCGCACCCCGCCGGTGGCGTTCACCGCCGACGAACTCATGCCCGACAAGGTGCCGTACGCGAGCCCGGCGGTGCGTCTGTTCGCACGCGAGCTCGGCGTCGACCTGGGTCGAGTCAGCGGCAGCGCACGCGGCGGCCGCATCAGCAAGGAAGACGTGCAGTCCTTCGTCAAGGGCGTGATGCAGGGCGGCGGCGCGGTCGCCGCGACCGGCGGCGCGCCGGCCTCGAACGGCGGCGGCCTCAACCTGTTGCCGTGGCCGAAGGTCGACTTCAGCAAGTTCGGCGAGACCGAGACGGTCGCGCTGTCGCGCATCAAGAAGCTTTCCGGCGCCAACCTCGCGCGCAACTGGGCGATGATCCCGCACGTCACCCAGCACGACGATGCCGACATCACCGAGCTCGAAGCGCTGCGCGTCGCGCTCAACAAGGAGAACGAGAAGTCGGGCATGAAGCTGACCATGCTCGCCTTCCTGATGAAGGCCAGCGTGGCCGCGCTGAAGAAGTACCCCGACTTCAACGCCTCGCTCGATGCCTCCGGCGAAAACCTGACCCTCAAGAAGTATTTCCACATCGGCTTCGCCGCCGACACCCCGAACGGCCTGGTGGTTCCGGTGGTGCGCGACTGCGACAAGAAGGGCGTGCTGCAGATCGCCAAGGAAACCGGCGAGCTCGCCGCCAAGGCGCGCGACGGCAAGCTGGGGCCGGCCGACATGAGCGGCGGTTGCTTCTCGATCAGCTCGCTCGGCGGCATCGGCGGCACCTCGTTCACGCCGATCGTCAACGCGCCGGAAGTCGCCATCCTCGGCGTGTCCAAGTCGGCGACCAAGCCGGTCTGGGACGGCAAGCAGTTCGTGCCGCGCCTGCTCCTGCCGCTGTCGCTGTCCTACGACCACCGCGTCATCGACGGCGCCGCCGCCGCGCGCTTCACCGCCTACCTGGCGCAGTTGCTGGCCGATCTGCGCCGCGTGCTGTTGTAAGCGCGGCACGCGTCGGCGATGGCTTCCCGTTTAGGTTCCGTAGTGCGTATCGCGTCGCTGCCGTCATCGGCGGCGGCGCGGAGCAGGCTACCGTGCCAGGCCGCCATGCCGATTTCGCCCGACGCCGGCGATGCCGCCGCGATGCGCTCCGGTCCACGACCGGGACACGTCATTGCGGCCGCGCCGGCCTCGCAAGCTCCACGCCCCGACGCCCGCTGTTCTCCATAGGATTTCCCGCCGTAATGAGCCGCATACCGAACGTCTCCGCTCCACGCCGTCTTGGCCGCATCGGCCTGATCGCCTTGCTGCTGGCCGCTCCGTTGGCTCATGCCGCCGATGGCTGCCAAGTGTCCCTGGGCCGCGGTTGGCCGCCGGCTACCGAAAACCACGGCTCGGCGGTCGAGCAACTGCTCGCGGCCAAGGCCGAGCCTGGCCTGCGTCTGACCTATCTGCCGGCGCGCGGCGTCGAGAGCGGCCTGATGCTGATTCCGGGCGAGAGCGCTTGGACCCTGCGCCACGCCACCGCCAGCGAGCGTGTCGCGGCCTGGAGCTCCTCGCGCCGCAGCTCGGCGCTGGAACTGCGGGTGGACCAGGAAGTCGAGAACGAAGAGGCGCCGATGCCGGCCGCTCTGGCCCAGCGCCTGGTCGCGAGCTGGAAGCGCGCGCTGTCGACGCTGGCGCCGGAAGGCAAGGCCGCCGAGTTCCACGAGCAGGACCAGTTGATCTTCGTCGTCGACGGCCTGCGCATCAGCGGCGTGCGCCCCGATTGCGGGCCGGGCGAATCGATCATGGAACAGGTCGGCCTGATGACCGAGGCGGCGAACGAAAGCGAGTCCAAGCGCGAGCGCCGCTGGCGCGCGCTGGAAGAATCGCTGGACGAATTGGACAAGCGTCTGGCCGAAGCCGCATCGGCGCCGGCGAGCTGATCCGGCGTACGCGCCGCCCCATGCCAGGCCGTCGCGCTGCGATGGCCGCCCCCACGACGGACGCTTCGAGCGCGCCGTCGGCCCGAGATAGAACAAAGGACGCAGCGTCATGGCCAACAACATCGAAGTGAAGGTTCCCGACATCGGCGGCTACGACGACGTGCCGGTGATCGAATTGCTGGTCGCCGTCGGCGATACGGTGAAGAAAGACCAGGGCCTGGTCACGCTGGAATCGGACAAGGCGACGATGGAAGTGCCCTCGTCGGCCGACGGCGTGGTCAAGTCGATCAGCGTCAAGATCGGCGACAAGGTCTCCGAGGGCGCGGTGATCGCGATCCTCGAAGCCGAAGGCGCAGGCGAGGCGCCGAAGCCGGCCGCGGACAACAGCGCAGCGGCGCCGGCCGAAGCGCCGAAGCCCGCTGCCGCTGCGGCTCCCGCTGCGGCAGCAACGGCAACGGCAAGCAGCGCACCCGCGCCGGCCGCCGCCGCGGCGAGCGGCCGCAAGGCCGACGTCGAATGCCGCATGCTCGTGCTCGGCTCCGGCCCCGGCGGCTACACCGCCGCGTTCCGCGCCGCCGACCTCGGCCTCGACACGGTGCTGGTCGAGCGCTACGCCAGCCTCGGCGGCGTCTGCCTCAACGTCGGCTGCATTCCGTCCAAGGCGCTGCTGCATGCGGCCGCGGTCATCGACGAGGCCGAGCACGCCGGCGATTACGGCGTCAGCTTCGGCAAGCCGAGCATCGACCTGGACGCGTTGCGCAAGTACAAGGAAAAAGTGGTCGGCCAGTTGACCAAGGGCCTGGCCGGCATGGCCAAGCAGCGCAAAGTGCGCGTGGTCTCCGGCACCGGCCGCTTCGTCTCGCCCAACGAGCTGGAAGTTGCGGGCGAGGGCGGCACTCAGTTGATCCGCTTCGAGCAATGCATCATCGCCGCCGGTTCGCAGGCGGTGAAGCTCGGCAATTTCCCGTGGGACGACCAGCGCGTGATGGATTCCACCGACGCGCTGGAGCTGGCCGAGATTCCGCAGAAACTGCTGGTCGTCGGCGGCGGCATCATCGGCCTGGAAATGGCCACGGTGTACCGCGCGCTGGGCAGCGAAGTCACCGTGGTCGAGTTCATGGACCAGCTGATGCCGGGCGCCGATCCCGACCTGGTCAAGCCGCTCGCCGACCGCCTTAAGAGGCAAGGCGTGGCGGTGCATCTGAAGACCAAGGCCGCGGCCACCGAGGCGCTGAAGGAAGGCATCAAGGTGTCCTTCGAAAGCGCCGAAGCCGGCAAGGCCGCCGCGCTCGAAGCGACCGTCTACGACCGTGTGCTGGTCGCGGTGGGCCGCGCGCCGAACGGCGGCAAGATCGGCGCCGACCAGGCCGGCGTCAGCGTGACCGAACGCGGCTTTATTCCGGCCGACCGGCAGATGCGCACCAACGTGCCGCACATCTTCGCCATCGGCGATCTGGTCGGTAACCCGATGCTGGCCCACAAGGCCACCCACGAAGGCAAGCTCGCCGCCGAAGTGGCCGCCGGCGAGAAGAAAGAGTGGGTGGCGCGGGTGATTCCGTCGGTGGCCTACACCGATCCGGAAATCGCCTGGGTCGGCGTCACCGAGAGCGAGGCCAAGGCCAAGGGCCTCAAGGTCGGCATCGGCAAGTTCCCGTGGGCCGCCAGCGGCCGCGCGATCGGCATCGGCCGCACCGAGGGCTTCACCAAGCTGATCTTCGACGAAGCCACCCACCGCATCGTCGGCGGCGGCATCGTCGGCGTGCACGCCGGCGACCTGATCGCCGAGATCGGCCTGGCGATCGAGATGGGCTGCGAAGTCGCCGACATCGGCCACACCATCCACCCGCACCCGACCCTGAGCGAATCGGTCGGCATGGCCGCCGAGGTGTTCGACGGCACCATCACCGATTTGTATATCCCCAAGAAGAAGGGCTGATCAGCTCTCGGCGGGCAGCGTCGGCAGGGCGCCGCCCGCATTACGATCTGAGTTGCGGGCTAGCGATCCCAGGGTAGGAGCGGCGCAAGCCGCGACCGCGAACCGGCGGCGACCGGCGCGACCATCATGGGGCTGCGTTGTCGCGGCTTGCGCCGCTCCTGCCTTGGTCGCATCACGGCGTTCCAGATCGCTGCGCGTGCGGCGCGAATGCGCCGCACGCATGAGCAAACGCGGCCTCAGAACGAGAACGTCACGCCGGCCATCGGCCCCTTGAATCGCTGGTCCAGGCCGATCACGCCGTCGTTGCCTGCGCGCCGGGCGTCGATCTTGAACCAGTCGTAGCCGACGAAGGCGCCGATCGCCGGGGTGAAGCGGTATTCGACCAGGGCGTTGGCGCGGCTGATGTCGCCTTCGTAATCGCCGAAATCGCCCCAATCGGCGTCGAGGTACTGGCCCTGGACGACGAAGCGCCAGCGGTCGTTCGGCGACAGGGTCAGGCGCGTGCCGACCACCGGCGCATAGCCGTCTTCGCTGGAACTGGTGCGGTAGTTGTCGGCGCCGGCCTCGGCACGCAGCTTGCCTTCGAGCTTGGCGTACTCCACGCCGATCTGCAGACCCCAGCTCACCGTTTCGGTTTCGACCACGGCGTAGTCGTACATCACGCTGGCCAGTTCGAACTTGGCCTTGGCCTCGGCGAAACTGCCGGCCGGAATGGTGGTGTCGTCGTAGGAAATCGCCTCGCCGAGGGTTGCGCGTTTGCTCTTGTCGTAGCCGAAGTAGTTGAACAGCAGGCGGTTGCGCTCGCTGAAGCGGAACACGCCCTCGATGCGCGGCACGGTTTCGCGGCTGCCGAAATCGAAGTCCTGGCTGAATCGGTAGGGTTCGCCGCGGAAGGTGGTGCCGGCGCTGAGTTCGCCGCTGCCTTCGACCGACATGGCGCCCAAACGTACGGTGAAGCGATCGTCTTCGGCATGCGCGGATTGCGCGAACAAAGCGCTCGTCGCGGCCAACGCGAGCGTCAGTGGCAAAAGTTTCGGGTTCACGGGATCACTCCGTTGCGGGGGAAGCGCAGTACGGTTTGATGTACTGGCGGGTCCATGAATGCCGCGCAAGAAGTGCAGTGACGGTGAAAAAAAGCGGTGCTGACCGTTGCGGCAAAGTCGCAATGCCTCGAACGTGACCCTTGCCGCAAAAAGGCGAAGCCCCGGCGGGTCATGCCGGGGCTTCGGGGGAGCCCGCCGCTGCTTTGCCATTGACGAGGAGAGAGAGGCGGCGGGCGTTCACAGATACTGACCGGTGCTTTCGCGAAAGGTTCCGAACTTCGTCAAAGATTTCGATCAAGTCGCCAGGGCGCCCGGCGAGGCCGCGGCGCGGCGGCGTTCGATCCGCTTCCAGATCTTCTCGTGAAAGTGGAAGGCCACCGTGTTGCAGGCCGGTTCGACCAGGGCCAGCGCGCCGCCGACCCAGACGCTGCCGGTCATCAGGTAGCCCACGAGGAACGCGACCGAGAAATGCACGCAGGCAAAGCTGAGGGTCTTGCTCATGGGGATGGCCTAAATGAGAATTATTCTCAACAATACGCCTTTGCCTTCGGAAATCAAATCGACCTTTATGCTCGATACGATAGATCCCGGCTATCGATGCGGCCGCCCGCGGCGCGCGCTTTACCTGCCGGGTAATTCAACGGCCGCGCAGTGCGGGCCATAGTCGCGGCCATGAAGTTCTCCGCCGCCGCCATAGATGCCGTGTACTACCGGGCGCTGCGCACAGGTATGACCGACGCCGGTTGCCGCAACTGCGCCCGCGTTCTATACTTTTGCGGCTCTACCGGGCGCTTTGCGCCAACCCCATACCGACGAGTCCCGCGTGCACGATCCTTTGTCCGCAGGTCGCCGGTTGGCGTCGCGCGCGATTGCCTGGCAATTCGGCGCGATGGCGCTGGCTGCGCTGGCCTTCTACCCCTTCGGTGCGTCCCACGCATTGGCGGCGGCGGTCGGCGGCGGCGCGACGGTCGCTGGCAGCCTCGTGGCCGCCAGGATGGCATTGGGGGGAGGCGTGCAGCCGGCCGGGATGGTAGTGGGTCGGTTGTTGGCCGGAGTCATATTCAAATGGGTGGTGGTACTGGCGGTGCTCGGGCTCGGAATGGCCTGGTGGCGTCTACCTCCGCTTCCAATGCTGGTGGGGCTGCTGGCGGCGACGCTGGCCTTCGTACTGGCCAATCTTTTGAAACGATAAGGTGTCTTTCGTGAGTGAACAGACCGGTTCGGGCGGCCTGAACGAATACATCAAGCACCATTTGACCCACAACACCAGTGAGGTCTTTGGCAGTGAAGCGATGTCGAAGTTCAATTTCGACTCGTGGATCGTCGCTTTGGTGCTCGGCCTGCTCTTCATCCTGTGGTTCGGTCTGGCGGCACGCAAGGCCACCGCGGGCGTCCCGAGCAAGGGCCAGGCTTTCGTCGAGATCATTCTCGAATTCATCGACGGCCAGGTGAAGGACACCTTCCACGGCGACCGCCGTTCGGTGACCCCGCTGGCGCTGACCATCTTCATGTGGGTCGTGTTCATGAACACGATGGACCTGCTGCCGCTCGACCTGTTCGGCTGGCTGGTCCACGTCACCGCCGGTCCGGAAGCGGCGCACCACACGTATTTCCGCGCCGTTCCGACCGCCGACCTCAACACCACGTTCGCGATCTCGGCCTCGGTGTTCTTCATCCTGATCGGCCACGCGGTTTCGGCCAAGGGCGTCGGCGGCTTCGGCAAGGAACTGGTCACCGCGCCGTTCCACGCGCACGGCCCGATGAAGCTCGTGCTGGTGCCGGTCAACCTCGTCATGAACATCATCGAGTGGCTGGTCAAGCCGGTTTCGCTCGCGATGCGACTGTTCGGCAACATGTACGGCGGCGAGCTGGTGTTCATGCTCATCGCCGGTCTGATGGGAAGCATCTACACGTTCGTGCCCGGCGTGATCGCCAACGCGGCCTGGGCGATCTTCCACATCCTGATCATCCTGTTGCAGGCCTTCATCTTCATGATCCTCACGGTCGTCTACATCGCCGGCGCCCGCGAAAGTCATTGATCCATCGCTCGACGCGCACCACCCCTCATTCGTTTTCCCTTCACCGTTTAGCACTACCTCTACCAGGAGAAGCACCATGGAGTTCATCGCCAACGTTCAGGGTCTGACCGCCATCGCGATCGGCATCATCATCGGCCTCGGCGCGCTCGGCGCTTGCCTGGGCATCGCGATCATGGGTTCGAAGTTCCTCGAATCCGCCGCGCGTCAGCCGGAGCTGGTCCCGATGCTGCAGGGCCGCATGTTCCTGCTGGCCGGCCTGATCGACGCCGCGTTCATCATCGGCCTCGCCGTTGCCCTGTTCTTCGCGTTCGCCAACCCGCTGATCGAAGCCGTCAAGCTCGCTGGCGCCGCTGGCTGATCAGGCAGAACCGTGCCCCGACCGGGGCACGATTCGGCAACCCGGGCCGGCGTTAGCCGGCCCAACGTAAGCAACGTCGAGGACCCGTCATGAATCCCAACATGACTTTCTTCGGTCAGATGCTCTCCTTCGCGATCCTCGTATGGTTCACGATGAAGTTCATTTGGCCGCCGCTGAACGCAGCGATCGAAGAGCGCCAGAAGAAAATCGCCGAAGGTCTTGCGGCTGCCGAACGCAGCCAGAAAGACCTTGCGCAGGCGCAGGAAAGCGTCGACGCGGCGCTGCGTGAAGCCCGTACCAAGGCCAACGAGATCATCGATCAGGCGCATCAGCGCGCCAATCAGATCATCGACCAGGCCAAGACCGACGCCGTCGTCGAAGGCACGCGCCTGAAAGCGCTGGCCGACGCCGAAATCGCCGCGGCCACCGATCGCGCTCGCGAGGATCTGCGCAAGCAGGTGTCCACGCTGGCCGTGAGCGGCGCCGAAAAGCTGCTCAAGCGCGAAATCGACGCCAACGCCCACAAGGCGCTGCTCGACGAGCTGGCCGCAGAAATCTGATCGGATAGCCCAACGCGATGAGCCAGAACCTTACCCTCGCACGTCCGTACGCCCGCGCCGCTTTTGCGGCCGCGAACGACGCCGGCCGCTCCGCCGAATGGTCCCAGGCGCTCGCCTTCGCGGCGCGCGTCGCCGGCGATCCGCAGGTGCAGGGGCTGCTCGGTCATCCGCAGCTGACCCTGGCCGACGCGGTCGGCCTGGTCGCGATCGACGGCGCGGACGAAGCCTTCCAGCGCTTTCTCGCGCTGTTGGCCGACAACCGCCGTCTGGCGCTGCTGCCGGAGATCTCCGGTCAGTTCGAGGAACTGCGCGCCGAAGCCGACCGCGTGGTCAAGGCCAAGGTCACCTCCGCCAGCGATCTGCCCGCGGCCGAACTCGAATCGATCACGGCCGCGCTGGTGAAGCGCTTCGGCCGCAAGGTCGAAGTCGAGACGGCCGTCGACGCGTCGCTGATCGGCGGTGCGGTGATCGATGCCGGCGACGTGGTGATCGATGGCTCGCTCAAGGGCAAGCTCGCGCGCCTGCAGACGGCGTTGGCCGGTTAAGCCGGGAATAGAGAATAGGGAATAGAGAATCGTCGAAGCAGTAGCTCTTCCGATTCCCGATTCCCCATTCCCGACTCCCGAACCAAAAGAAAGCACCCGCGCGTCGCCCCATCGCGATGCAGGACCAAGGAAACGACAATGGCAAGCACCCAGCTCAACCCGTCCGAAATCAGCGAACTGATCAAGACCCGCATCGAGAAGGTCAAGCTGGCCGCCGAAGCGCGCAATGAAGGCACGGTCACCTCGGTGTCCGACGGCATCGTGCGCATCCACGGCCTGGCCGACGTGATGCAGGGCGAAATGATCGAACTGCCGAACAACACCTTCGCCCTGGCGTTGAACCTGGAGCGCGACTCGGTCGGCGCCGTGGTGCTGGGCGATTACGAACACCTGCGCGAAGGCGACATCGCCAAGACCACCGCACGCATCCTGGAAGTGCCGGTCGGCCGCGAACTGCTCGGCCGCGTGGTCAACGCCCTCGGCGAGCCGATCGACGGCAAGGGCCCGATCGCCGCGACCATGACCGCTCCGGTGGAGCGCGTGGCCCCGGGCGTGATCTGGCGCAAGTCGGTCGACCAGCCGGTGCAGACCGGCTACAAGACCGTCGACGCGATGATCCCGATCGGCCGCGGCCAGCGTGAGCTGATCATCGGCGACCGCCAGACCGGCAAGACCGCCCTGGCGATCGACGCGATCATCAACCAGAAGGGCACCGGCATTAAGTGCGTGTACGTCGCGATCGGCCAGAAGGCCAGCTCGGTCGCCAACGTCGTGCGCAAGCTCGAAGAGAACGGCGCGCTCGCCCACACCATCGTGGTCGCCGCGACCGCGTCCGAATCGGCCGCGATGCAGTACATCAGCGCCTACTCGGGCTGCACCATGGGCGAGTACTTCCTCGACCGCGGCGAAGACGCGCTGATCGTGTACGACGATCTGTCCAAGCAGGCCGTCGCCTACCGCCAGATCTCGCTGCTGCTCAAGCGCCCGCCGGGCCGCGAAGCCTACCCGGGCGACGTGTTCTACCTGCACAGCCGCCTGCTCGAGCGCGCCGCGCGCGTGTCGACCGACTACGTCGAGAAGTTCACCAACGGCGAAGTGAAGGGCAAGACCGGTTCGCTGACCGCGCTGCCGATCATCGAAACCCAGGCCGGCGACGTCTCGGCGTTCGTTCCGACCAACGTGATCTCGATCACCGACGGCCAGATCTTCCTGGAAACCGACCTGTTCAACGCCGGCATCCGCCCGGCCGTGAACGCCGGTATCTCGGTGTCGCGCGTCGGCGGCGCGGCCCAGACCAAGATCGTCAAGAAGCTGTCCGGCGGCATCCGTATCGCCCTGGCCCAGTACCGCGAGCTGGCTGCGTTCGCGCAGTTCGCTTCCGACCTCGACGAAGCCACCCGCAAGCAGCTCGAGCGCGGTCAGCGCGTCACCGAGCTGATGAAGCAGAAGCAGTACGCGCCGATGTCGATCGCCCTGCAGTCGCTGTCGATCTACGCGGTCGACAAGGGCCACATGGACGACGTGCCGGTGACCAAGATCGGTGCGTTCGAAGAGGCGCTGCACGCGCACTTCACCAACACCGCCGGCGAGCTGGTCAAGAAGATCAACGACAGCGGCGACTGGAACGACGAAATCGAAGGCGCCTTCAAGAAGGGCATCGAAGAGTTCAAGCGGACCGGGACCTGGTGAGTAAGGCCGGGGTTCGCGATTAGGGATTCGGGATTCGGCGCAGCCGATCCCGATCCCCGTTTCAGCGAATCCCGAACCCCGAACCCCCAATCCCACGAGCGGAGCGAGCAATGGCCGGCGGCAGAGAAATCAAAACCAAGATCAAGAGCGTGCAGAACACCCGCAAGGTGACGCGCGCGCTCGAAATGGTCTCGGCTTCCAAGATCCGCAAGGCGCAGGATCGGATGAAGACCTCGCGCCCGTACGCGCGCGTGATCAAGCAAGTGATCGGTCACCTGGCCCAGGCCAACACCGATTACAAGCATCCGTACATGGTCGAGCGCAAGGATCCCAAGCGCGTCGGCTATGTGATCGTGTCGTCCGACCGCGGCCTGGCCGGCGGCCTCAACAACAACCTGTTCCGCAAGCTGCTCGGCGAAATCCGCAAGTGGCAGGAGCAGGGCGTCGAGGTCGACGTGGTCACCATCGGCCAGAAGGCGTCGGTGTTCTTCCGCCGCATCAAGGTCAACATGCTCGCTTCGGTCACCCATCTGGGCGACAAGCCGCACCTGGAGCAGCTGGTCGGCGTGATCAAGGTCATGCTCGACGCCTACAGCGCCGGCAACATCGATCGCGTGTTCCTGAGCTACAACGACTTCGTCAACACGATGACCCAGCGCGCGGCGTTCGATCAGCTGCTGCCGCTGCCGGCGCCGGAAACGCAGGTCGCCAAGCACGACTGGGACTACATCTACGAACCCGATGCGCAGACCGTGCTCGATCACGTGCTGACGCGCTACATCGAGTCGCTGGTGTACCAGGCGGTGTTGGAGAACGTGGCTTCCGAGCATGCCGCGCGCATGGTCGCGATGAAGTCGGCGAGCGACAACGCCAGCAAGCTGATCGGCACCCTGAACCTGGTCTACAACAAGGCCCGTCAGGCGGCGATCACCCAGGAAATCTCCGAAATCGTCGGCGGCGCCGCGGCGGTCTAAACCATCCGGTGGGCGCGGCCTAGGCCAGCGACCACGAGCAGCATTTGAAAGTTACTGAGGAATCAAAGATGAGCAGCAGCCAGGGCAAGATCGTTCAGATCATCGGTGCGGTCGTCGACGTCGAGTTCGCACGCGAATCGGTGCCGCGCGTGTACGACGCGCTGAAGGTCGAGAACACCGCCATCACGCTCGAAGTGCAGCAGCAGCTCGGCGACGGCATCGTGCGCGCGATCGCGCTCGGTTCCACCGACGGCCTCAAGCGCAATCTGATCGCCATCAACACCGGCAAGGGCGTTTCGGTGCCGGTCGGCGTGGGCACCCTGGGCCGCATCATGAACGTGCTCGGCGAGCCGATCGACGAAGCCGGTCCGGTCGAAGCCACCGAGCATTGGGAAATCCACCGCGCGGCTCCCGATTACGCCGACCAGTCCTCGGGCAACGAGCTGCTGGAAACCGGCATCAAGGTCATCGACCTGATGTGCCCGTTCGCCAAGGGCGGCAAGGTCGGCCTGTTCGGCGGCGCCGGCGTGGGCAAGACGGTCAACATGCTCGAGCTGATCAACAACATCGCCACCGAGCACTCGGGTCTGTCGGTGTTCGCAGGCGTCGGCGAGCGTACCCGCGAAGGCAACGACTTCTACCACGAGATGGCCGAAGCCGGCGTCATCCAGCTTGAGAGCCTGAAGGACTCGAAGGTCGCGATGGTGTACGGCCAGATGAACGAGCCGCCGGGCAACCGTCTGCGCGTCGCCCTGACCGGCCTGACCATGGCCGAATACTTCCGCGACGAGAAGGACGAGAACGGCAAGGGCCGCGACGTCCTGTTCTTCGTCGACAACATCTATCGCTATACGCTGGCCGGTACCGAAGTGTCGGCGCTGCTCGGCCGTATGCCGTCGGCGGTGGGTTACCAGCCGACCCTGGCCGAGGAAATGGGCGTCCTGCAGGAGCGCATCACCTCGACCAAGACCGGTTCGATCACCTCGATCCAGGCCGTGTACGTGCCCGCGGACGACCTGACCGACCCGTCGCCGGCCACCACCTTCGCCCACCTCGACGCCACCGTCGTGTTGAGCCGTAACATCGCATCCCTGGGTATCTACCCGGCGGTCGACCCGCTCGACTCGACCTCGCGTCAGCTCGACCCGAACGTGATCGGCGCCGAGCACTACGACACCGCGCGCCGCGTCCAGGCCACCTTGCAGAAGTACAAGGAGCTCAAGGACATCATCGCGATCCTCGGCATGGACGAGCTGTCGGAAGAAGACAAGCAGGCCGTGTCGCGCGCGCGCAAGATCGAGCGTTTCTTCTCGCAGCCCTTCCACGTCGCCGAAGTGTTCACCGGCGCGCCCGGCAAGTACGTGTCGCTGAAGGACACGATCCGCGGCTTCAAGGGCATCGTCGAAGGCGAGTACGACCACCTGCCGGAGCAGGCGTTCTACATGGTCGGCGGCATCGAGGAAGCGGTCGAGAAGGCCAAGAAGATGGGCGTGGGCTGAGACGCCTGACGGCGTCTCGGGATTTGGGAGTCGGGATTCGGGAATCGTAAGAGCGGAACGTCGGCCGTTGCTTCGGCTTTAGACGACTCCCCATTCCCCATTCTCGATTCCCGTCGAACGAGCAAAGCGAGAAAGATATGGCCACTACGTTCCGTTGCGACATCGTCAGCGCCGAGGAAGAGATCTTCCACGGCGAGGCGACGCTGCTCGTCGCCACCGGCGAGATCGGCGAACTCGGTATCGCACCGCGCCACGCGCCGCTGATCACGCGCTTGAAGCCGGGCAAGGTCGTGGTGACCCTGCCGAACGGCGAGCAGCTGGATTTCGCGGTCTCCGGCGGCATCCTGGAAGTGCAGCCGCAGGTCGTGACCGTGCTGGCCGACACCGCGATCCGCGCCCAGGACATCGACGAAGCCGCCGTGCGCGCCGCCAAGGAAGAGGCCGAGCGCATGCTCGCCAACCGCGGCCCGCAGATGGACGTCGCCGAAGCGCAGTCCAAGCTCGCCGAAGCGATGGCGCAGCTGCAGGCGCTGGAGCGTCTGCGCAAGAACATCAAGCACTGAGTCTTGCTTCGCGATTGCGCAGCAGGTCATCGCTGCAACGAAAACGCCGGCCTCGCGCCGGCGTTTTTCGTTTCGGGATCGAGTGGCGGCGATGTGCTTGGGTACTTTCGGACCGTCGTCCTGCGAAGGCGGGCTCTACTTCGGAGCCCGAACATCCAGAGACTTCAGAGTCATGTCTGGGTGAAGCCCTGGATCCCCGCTTTCGCAGGGATGACGACGGGATAGAGATGTAGCGCTAGCACCTACCGTCATTCCCGCGAAGGCGGGAATCCACAGACTTCAGAACTGTACTGCGATGGGGGCCCTGGATCCCCGCCTGCGCGGGGATGACGGTAGCAGACAGGCGCGGTTCGCCGCCGTCGCTGCGGCGCCACCGAACTCAGCGATGGCCTCTCAACGTCGGTTCGTCAGCGGCGGTTCTTCAGCTCCGGCCCCTCAGCGTCTGCCTCTCAACGCCTTCCTCTCAACGCCTATACACCCAGTGGCGAGAGACCAGGAAGCCGACGCCGCCGAGAAACACTTCGATGACCGGCTTGGCGAGCCAGGTCCATTGCAGGCCGGCGTGGCTGTCCACCGTGCTGACCGCCCAGGTGCTGACGATGGTGGTTCCGATCCAGAGCATGACGAAGCGCCCGAACTGGCGCCGGCCGACCCGGGTGTCTTCGCTGGCGAAGGTGAAACGGCCGTTGAGCCAGAAGCCGATCAGGGCGCCGCTGATGCGGCCGGCCAGGTTCGCGGCTTCGACCGGCATGCCGAGGTGGCTGAGGCCGACCATGACGCCCCAGTCGATCAGGTACTGCAGCGCGCCGAAGATCAGGTAATTGCGGCCCTGGCGGGTCAGGCTCATGCGCCGGCCTCGGCCGCGAGGGCGGGGACGATCTCGGCGGGGGCGAGCTCGACGGAAGCGGGCGGGGCGGCGGTCATGCGCGCATTCTAGCCAAGCGACCCTGTACCATCGCGCCCATCACCAGCCGGCACGACGGGAGCGGCGGTTTGCGCAGCGCAGTACTCATCCCCTGCTACAACGAAGCCCGCACGGTGGCCAAGGTCGTCGCCGACTTCCGTCGCGTCCTGCCCGACGCCGAGGTCTGGGTGTTCGACAACGCCAGCACCGACGACACCGCGGCGATCGCGCGCGCCGCCGGCGCCCGGGTCCATCGCGTGCCTGCGAAGGGCAAGGGCAACGTGGTGCGGGCGATGTTCCGCGAGGTCGAGGCCGACGTCTATCTGATGGTCGACGGCGACGATACCTACCCGGCCGATCGCGCCGCGATGCTGATCGAGGACATCCTCGAGGGCCGCGCCGACATGGTCGTCGGCACGCGCCTGGAAAGCCACGACAGCGGTTCGTTCCGGCGCTTTCATGGCTTCGGCAATCGCCTGGTGCGCTGGAGCATCGGCCGTCTGTTCGGACAGCCGGTGCGCGACGTGCTGTCGGGCTATCGCGCCTTCTCGCGCCGTTTCGTCAAATCGATGCCGGTGCTGTCGCGCGGTTTCGAGATCGAGACCGAGATGACCGTGTTCGCGATGGCCCACGCCTTCGTACTCAGCGAACGCACCGTGCCCTACGGCGTGCGCCCGGAAGGCAGCGAGTCCAAGCTCAATACCTTCCGCGACGGCTTCCGCGTGATGCGCACGATCGGTTTCCTGTTCAAGGATCTGCGGCCGCTGCTGTTCTTCGGCGTCGCCGCCTTGATCGCGGGGTTGGCGAGCCTGGGCTTCGGCGCCTTCGTCGTCCACGAATACACTCTCAGCGGCGCGGTCACTCATCCCTCGACCGCGGTGCTCGCCGCGGCCCTGGCCCTGACCGCGTTCATCCTGCTCGCGACCGGGCTGATCCTCGACACCGTCAACCGGCGCTCGAACGAGATCCTGCGCCTGATCACCGACCAGGTGGTGCGCTACAGATCGGAGTGAACGGCGTCCGCGCGAGCGGGCACAGTTCGATCTCGGCCAGGCTGTCGGCGACGCGGCGGCAGGCGCCATCGACGCGCAAGCCGTACAGGCTCATGCGTTCGGCCGCGACCGTGTCGACTTCGACCGGGCGCAACAGCCACAACGATCCCTCATGGCCGGCGATCCGGCTTTCCACGCGCGCCTGTAGCCGGGTGCATTGCTGCGGGTCCATGAAGTTGTTGCGTATCGCCAGCGCCGGCACGCCGCGCGGCAGGAACGCGACCGCATGCCCGATCGGCGTCTCGGTGCTGGTCACTACCAGGCTGTCGGGGGGCAACGCGGGAAACTCGACCGAGATCATCGGGCTGCGGAACGGGTCGCGTCCCCAACCCGGATGCTTGGTCGGTGCGATGACCAACAGCGCGCCGATCACCAGCGCGGTGCGCGACCAACGTCGCGCGAATGCGACCGAGATCACGCCGACGATGAGCACCGAGAACAACAGTTCGAGCGGATAGAGATAGCGATAGATGCTGTAGACGCCGAGCCAAAAGCAGTAGCCGACCAGAACGAAGGCCAGCAGCGGCCAGTACGGCGCGGCGGCTTCCCGTTGGTCGGAACCATCGGCAGCGACAGACGATGCGCTCGCCGCTGCGGCGCCGCGCTTGCCGCGCAGCCACAGCCAAGCCGCGAGTGCGCACAAGCCGAGCAGCAGGCGCGCATCGGCGAGTGAGGCTTCGGAGAAATCGTTGCTCTTGCGCAGCAGGCGCACCGGCACGTTCAGCGCATCGAGCGCGGTCTTCGGCAGGAAGCGCAGGTCGCGGCGCTCGCTGAACAGCGCATCGGGCGAATGGAACCAATGATTGAAATAGGGGAACAGCGGATTGCCGTGATGCTCCCACAGGTACCAACCCCACGGCCCCCAGCTCAGGGCCGCGCCGACCGCGCCGCCGATCGCCAGCGCGATCAGGCGCGCCGGCAGTTGCTTCAGCGGCCCCGCGCACAGTGCCATGGCGATGAAGCCCAGGCAGTACATCACGGCGGTGAGCTTGAGGCCGGCGGCGATGCCGGCCAGCAGGCCGACCGGCAGCCAGGTCGCCCAGGCGTCGCGGCGCCGGAACGAATCGACCGCCCACCACAAGGCCGCCAGCACGAAGGCGCCGACGATGTGATCGTTGAAGGTCGCCGCGGTGCCGGGATACACCGCCGCACCGGTGATCGCGACCAGGCCCGCCATCCAGGTGCGCAGCCGGCTGCGCTGCGCCGGCATCAGCGCGTCGAGCAGGCGCAGGCCGAACAGCAGGGCGATGAAGCTCGGCAGGGCCAGCCACAGCATGATCAGCCAGCCGCTGGCGCCGCCCCGCACCAACAGGGCGAAGGGCAGGTCGGCGATCGGGTTGTGCCAGGTCTGCATCTGTGCCGCGGCGATGTCGTAGCCCAGGCGTCCGTCGAGCCAGGCCAGCGGCGTGTACAAATGATAGTTACGCAGGTCCCAGTTTGCGTCCTGGCGTTGCACGAGCGCCGCGAGCAAGGTGAAGAACAGGGCGGCCAGGGCGGTCGGTCGCCAGGAAACGCGCTCAGCGGGCATGCAGAATCCTCGTCAAGGCAGTTGCTAAGATTCGGCCCGGACGCGGAGTGCGCGTCGAGGAACCCGAAATCCATGGCTCACGATTCGATGAATCAATTGCATATCGTCATCCTCGCCGCGGGCGAGGGCAAGCGGATGAAGTCGGCCACCGCCAAGGTGCTGCAGAAGATCGCCGGCCGGCCGATGCTGGCGCACGTGATCGAGACCGCGCGGGCGCTGCGTCCGGCCGGCATCCACGTGGTCTACGGCCATGGCGGCGAACAGGTGCGTGCGGCCTTCGAAGGCCAGGACGACCTGCATTGGGCCGAGCAGCAGCAGCGCCTCGGCACCGGTCATGCGGTGCAGCAGGCGATGCCCGGGGTGCCGCAGGATGCGCGAGTGCTGGTGCTGTACGGCGACGTCGCCCTGATCACCCCCGAGACCCTGCAGCGTCTGCTCGCCGCACCGGGCCGCATCTCGGTGCTGGTCGCCGATCTGGACGACCCGACCGGCTACGGCCGCATCGTCCGCGATCCCGAAGGCCGCGTCGGCCGCATCGTCGAACACAAGGACGCCGACGAGGAGCAGCGCGAGATCCGCACCGTCAACACCGGCATCCTCGTCGCCGACGGCGAGCCGCTGCGCCGCTGGCTCGACCGCCTCGGCAACGACAACGCGCAGGGCGAGTATTACCTGACCGACGTGTTCGCCGCGGCCGCGTCCGAATACAGCCCGGCCGAGATGGTGCATGTCGCCGACCCGATCGAAGTCGAAGGCGCCAACGACGCCTGGCAGCTCGCGCAACTCGAGCGCGCCTACCAGTGGCGCGCGGCGCGCGCGGTCTGCCTGCAGGGCGCGCGCCTGGCCGATCCCTCGCGTTTCGATCTGCGCGGCGAAGTCCGGGTGGGCCAGGACGTCGAGATCGACGTCGACGTGATCCTGGAGGGCAAGGTCGAACTGGGCGACGGCGTGCGCATCGGACCGTTCTGCCGGCTCAAGGACGTCAAGCTCGGCGCCGGCACCCTGGTGCGCGCGCATTGCGATCTCGACGGCGTGGTGGTGGAGGGCGCGGCCCAGATCGGTCCCTATGCGCGTTTGCGTCCGGGCACCGTGCTCGCCGACGGCGCTCACGTCGGCAACTTCGTCGAAACCAAGAACCTCACCTTGGGTGTCGGCAGCAAGGCCAATCACCTGACCTACCTCGGCGACGCGCTGATCGGCGCGGGCGTCAACGTCGGCGCGGGCACCATCACCTGCAACTACGACGGCGTCAACAAGTCGACCACCACGATCGAGGACGGTGCCTTCATCGGTTCCAATACGTCGCTGGTGGCGCCGGTCACCGTCGGCAAGGACGCGACGATCGCCGCCGGCTCGGTGATCACGCGCCTGGCGCCGCCGGGAGAACTGACCGTAGCGCGCGCGCGCCAGTCGACGGTGGAAGGCTGGAAGCGGCCGGTCAAGAAGAAGTAAGCGGTCGCAAACGCAGCGCGGCGCGCTTTGTGGCGCGCCGCGATGCCGGCAATTGCGCGAAAGCGGGGTGCGGTGACTTCAGAGACCTGTTTGGATTAAGCCTTGGATCCCCGCCTGCGCGGGGATGACGGCAGGTGGATTTTGCGGCGGCTTTCCAAGCCGTCATCCCCGCGAAGGCGGGGATCCAGAGACTTCAGCGCCATGTCACGCCGCTGCGGTATCGATCAGGGAACGTATTCCACCGACTCGGTGGCGCCGATCTGCGCCTTGGCGATTTCGGTGTAGTACTGCGCGGCTGCGGTCCTGTCGAGGAACGCGTTCGGCGCCCAGATCATCACGCCCTGGTAGCCGCCGTTGGCGACGTTCTGGGCGATGGTGTGCGCCTGCGACGCCGAGCTGAACTCCGGCGAGATGCCGAGGAACAGGCTGGACTTGCTCATGCCGTAGCCGACGTACGGCGTCAGATAGCTGACGCTGCCGCCGTAGGTCATTTCATAGCCTTCGGTCAGCTGGTTGGCGGCGTTGTTGGGCGAGCGGAAGTACTGCGAGTCGGACCACAGCGCCTTGCTCAGGGTCTTGCCGGAAAAGTACGGGTTGCTGCGGATCGCCTTGAGCACCGAATAGAACGAGCTCGCGCTGCCCGAGCAACTGGAGTATTCGTCGTCGACGTTGATGCCGTCGAGGCCGTACTTCACCACGTCGGTCACCATCGCGTTGCCGAGGCGGGTCGCAGTCTTGGCGGTCATGTTGCACGACCAGCCCGCGTTCTGATGGTTGCCCAGATAAGAGATCTGGACCTTGATCCCGGCGTCCTGCAATTGGCGGACGGCGTCGATATTGTCCTTCAGGATCGCGCTCATCTCCGTGTTGTAGTACAGCACGGGCGTGTTGGGCGTGCTGCCGTTGATGTTGGCGGCGAACAACACGAGATCGGAGAAGAACGGCTGGCCGGTACTCTTGACCCGGTAGTGACCGACGTCCTTCACGTCCTGCGGCGATGGATTGTTCAAAAATACGACGTTGCGCGCGCAAGCTCCGAAGCTTGCGAGAAATGCGATTAGACCAGCAGCCAGAAGCGTAGATTTGCTAAGCATTGGCGAATCTCCTGTTCGGTTGTTTGGAATTTTCTTCGGTTTTTGCGGGCGCACGTGTCCTGCGTCGTTCGGGTTTCAGGCGCGTCCTGTCTAGAAACGAACGCGAGGGCCGCTCCCCTACATCGATCTTATGCGTCGGCTCGAACGCGAACCGTGAGCGAAGCGATATCGCGAACTTCCTCCGCCATGCGAGGCGTGCGCGAGAATGCGATTGCCGAGGGTCGGGATGAACGCCCAGCCGGCGTCGATCGCGTCGATGCGGCTTCGGTCGATGTTCGCGACATGATCGTCGAAGCCGCGATGACTGCGGTCACGATCTTCGGTTGCGCCGCTTCGATGAAGCAGGTGCGCGGCGAAGCCGACGGCGGCAGCGATGTGGATTGCGAAGCGGCAGGGTCGATCCGCAACAGGGTCGGTTGCGTGCCTGGACGGAGTGCGATTGCAGACTCCGGCCGCAAGACTGCCTTCGGCCGATATCGCCGCTACCCGCGGCTCAAGAATCGGGCAACACCATCGACACGCACAAGCCGCCGCCTTCGCGATTGAGCAGGGCGATGCGGCCGCCGTGCGCCTCGGCGATCTCGCGCGCCAGGGCCAGGCCCAGGCCGGTGCCGTTGCGCTTGGTCGAGTAGAACGGCAACAAGGCGTTGGACAGCACGGCGTCGTTCATGCCGCTGCCGCGGTCGAGCACGTCGATGCGCCAGGCATCCTGCACACGGCGCAGTTGCAGGCGTACTTCCTCGGGCTTGGAGCCGGATTCGTGGGCGTTCTTGAGCAGGTTGATCAGGCTCTGTTCGAGTTGCGCGGCGTCGACCCGCGCGATCGCTTCGCCCTGCACGCCGTCGTAGGCGAAATCGACCTGGCTGCGCAGTTGCTCGACGAAGCGCGACCACTCGATCGGCTGCAGGCGCGGCGAGGGCAGCTTGGCGAAGCGCGCGTAGTCGCGGATGAAGCCTTCGAGATGGCGCGCGCGTTCTTCGATCGTGGTCAACGCGGTCGGCAGACGCTCGTATTGGCCGCGGCGCAATAGCTCGGCGCCGGAGTGGGCGAGCGAGGCGATCGGCGCCAGCGAGTTGTTGAGCTCGTGGCTGATCACCCGGATCACCTTCTTCCAGGTCTGCACTTCCTGGCGCCGCAGCTCGGCGGTGAGCTGACGCAGCAGCACGAGTTCGTGGGCGCGGCCGTTGAGACGGAAGATGCGGCGCGAGAGGTGATAGATCTCTTCGTTCTCGATATCCCCGACCGAGAACATGCCGTCGCCGCCGCGCTCGAAGGCTTCCTGCATCGGCGTGGGCGCGCGCGACAACAGGTCGGCGAAACTCTGGCCCTCCAGGCGCCGGCCTTCGCCGAGCATTTTGCGCGCGGCGAGATTGCCGTGGACGATGCGTCGGGTCGGGTCGACCAGCATCATCGCCACCGGGGTGTTCTGGATCATGGTGTCGAGCAGCAGCTCGCGTTGCACCAGGCTCAGGCGTTGTTCGCGCAAGGCATCGCCGAGGCGATTGTGGCTGGCGACCAGGTCGCCGAGATCGCCCTGGCCGGTCCAGTTGAAGCTGATCGAATAGTCGCCGTCGCGATAGCTGGCGACCGAGCCGGCGAGGGCGCGGAACAACGAGTTCATCGGCGCGAAGGCACGATGGACGTGATAGATCAGCAGCGGCGCCAGCACCGCCACCACGATGGCGAGGGCAAGCCAGCGATTGGCGAGGTAGTCCGACAGCCACAGGGTCAGCGCCGCGCCGCCTGCGAGGTAGGCCAGGGCAATGACGCTGAAGACCAGACTCAGGGGAGGGCGGCGCATGATCGGACCTCAGTCGCGCTTGATGCCGAGCCGTTCGAGGCGGCGGTACAAGGCCTGCCGCGACAGGCCGAGTTCGCCGGCGGCTTGTGCGAGCACGCCGCCCGCGCGTTCGAGCGCGGCCTCGATGGCGATGCGGTCGGGCTCTTCGCCGCCGTTGGCCGCACTCGGCGGCGGCGCGACCGGCAGGCCGAGGTCGGCCGCGCCGATGCTGTCGCTGCGCGCGAGCAGGGCGGCGCGCTGCAAGGTGTTGCGCAGTTCGCGTACGTTGCCGGGCCAGGCATGCGCGTACAACGCGCTCTCGGCCCCTTCGCTAAGGCGCTTGCCTTGGGCGAGCGCGTTGTCGCGCAGGAAATGCCGCGCCAACGGCAGCACGTCGTCGCGGCGTTCGGCCAGCGGCGGAATATCGATCTGGATGGTGTTGAGGCGGTAGTACAGGTCTTCGCGGAAGCGGCCGTCGCGGATCATCGTCGGCAGGTCGGCGTTGGTGGCGCTGATCACCCGTACCTTGACCTGGCGCTCGCGGTTCGAGCCGAGCCGTTCGAAGCGCCCGGTTTCGAGCACGCGCAACAACTTCATTTGCCCCGCCGGCGGCAGGTTGCCGATTTCGTCGAGGAACAAGGTGCCGCCGTCGGCCGCCTCGAATTTGCCTTCGCGCATCTTGTTGGCGCCGGTGTAGGCGCCGGCATCGGCGCCGAACAGCTCGGCTTCGATCAGTTCGGTCGGCAGCGCGCCGCAGTTCAGAGTCACGAAGGGGCCGGACTTGACCGAGGAATTGGCCTGGATGATCTCGGCGATCTTTTCCTTGCCGGCGCCGTTGGGGCCGGTGATGAGCACGGGCACGTCGGCGCGCGCGACCTGGCCGGCGAGCTCGATCACCCGCGCCAGTTGTTCGGAACCGAACACCACCCCGCGCAGGTCGTAGCGCGCTTCGAGATCGCGTTGCAGCTTGCGCCGCTGTTCGTGCAGGCGCGACACCTCGCGGGTGCTGGCGCCGAGTTCGAGCAGGTTCTCGACGCTGGCGAGCAGCTTCTGGTCGTCCCATGGCTTGGCCAGGTAATCGGCGGCGCCGGCCTTGGCCAGGTCGACGGCGATGTCCAGGTGCGTCCACGCGGTCAGCAGGATGATCGGCAGGTCCGGATGGCGCGCGCGGATCGCGCGGAACAGCGCCACGCCTTCCTCGCCCGAGGTGGTGTCGGCAGTGAAGTTCATGTCCTGCAGGACCAGGCCGATGTCCTCGCGGGTCAGCAGTTCCAGGCCCTCCTCCGGCGACTGAGCGGTGACCACGCGGATCTCGCGCAGGCCGAACAGCAGGTCGAGCGCGGTGCCGACCGCCGGGTTGTCGTCGATGACCAGGACCGTGCGCATCAGGAATCCGTGTGGTTCGGGAGCGGGCGCCGGATCGCGGCGACTCGTTGTCGACGCAGTATACGGCGCGGGCTCGGCGGTGCAGGTCGGGCCGGCGAGGAACGGCCGGCGGCGTCGATGTTCGGCATGCGCCGATCGCGACAGCCCTTGGAAACGCCAAGTCCGCGAGCCGCGGATCGCCCCGGCTCCTCTCGCATGGCCGCGAGAGGAGCGGGGCCGGCCGTCGTCCGTCTGGGACGGGGTTCGCTTGCAGATGTTTACCGCGCGATGCTTACTTCGCGACCTTGGCCGGCGCCGCATCGGCCGGCACCGAGGCGATCCAGCGATCGATCCGTGTTTCCAGTTCGCGTAACGGCAAGGCGCCGCCGCCGAGGATCTGGTCGTGGAAGGCGCGGACGTCGAAGCGCGCGCCGAGCTTGGATTCGGCGCGGGCGCGCAACTCGCGGATCTTCAACTGCCCCATCTTGTAGGCCAGGGCCTGGCCCGGCCAGGCGATGTAGCGATCGGCTTCGGCCTGGATGATCGGGTCTTCCATATCGGAGTGGTCGCGCATCCATTGCACCATCTGCTCGCGGCTCCAGCGCTGGTGATGCACACCGGTATCGAGCACGAGACGGTTGGCGCGGATCAGTTCCTGCGAGAGGCGGCCGAAGTCGCTGTACGGATCCTGGTAGAGGCCGACTTCCTTGCCGAGATCCTCCGAGTACAGCCCCCAGCCCTCGATGTAGGCGAGCTGGCCGGTCAGGGTGCGGAACTTCGGCAAGGCCGGCAGGCCACGCGCGACCGACAATTGCAGGTGATGACCGGGCACGCCTTCGTGGTAGGCGATGGCCTCGACCGTGGTCAGCAGGCGCTTGTCGGGCTCGCCGGTGTTGACCGTGATCAGACCGGGGCGCTTGCCGTCCGGCGTGCCGGGCATGTACTGCGCCGACGAGGCTTCTTTTTCGCGCCAGGTTTCCACCGCCTGCACCTGCACCGCGGTGGTCGGCAAGGTGCCGAACAGGTCGGGCAAGCGCTTTTCCATGGTCGCGATGTACTGGCGATACAACTCGAGAATCTGTTCGCGCGATTGGGCGTGGCGGGCAGGATCGGCCGCTATCGCCTTGCGCGCGGTCTTCAGATCGGCATAGCCCAGGCGCCGGGCGATCTCGGTTTGGGCGCGTTCGATGCGTTCGACTTCGCTCAGGCCGAGGCGATGGATCTGCTCGGGCGTCATCGACGAGGAGGTGAACTGTTCGATCGCATAGCGGTACAGGCCATCGCCGTTCGGCACCGACCAGATGCCGTATTGCTCGCGGCCTTGCGGCGCGTATTCCTTGGCGACGAACTCGGCGAGGCGGCGATAGGCCGGTCGTATTTGCTGGTCGACGACTTCGAGGATCTGCTTGCGCAGGCGCTCGCGTTCTGCCGCCGGCACGCTGTCGGGAAACTTCTTCAGCGACGCGGCGAATACGCTGTCCTCGCCGGCGACGTCGGCGATGCCGTTGCATTGCGCGGCGACCTTGTCGAGCAGGTAGCGCGGCTGCATCAGGCCGTCCTTGGCGCCCTGGCGGGCGACCTCGGTGACCTGGTCGAGGATGCGCGGAATCCCGCGCAGACGGACGAGGTAGTCGTCGTACTGCTGGGTGTCGTTGAACGGGAACGCCTTGACCATGATGGTCAGGAACAGATGGGTGCCGTTGAACTGGTCCAGCGGCATCTGGTTGGTCTTGAGCTCGTAGCCCTGGATGTCGTTTTCGAGCCAGCGCACCAGCAGACGGTGATTGAGCAGATCGCTGTCGGCGAAGCCGGTGCTGTCGACCGCCTGGAGGCGGGCGAGCAAGCGGCGGGTCGCTTCGTTGTGGCGCTTGGCGCCGGCGAGGGAGAAATCGCTCCAGGCCGCGTTGTAGCGATAGTCGCCGAAGAAACTGGCCTGCTCCGGCAACTCGCGCATCAGGCCTTCCCAGTGCTCGTCGACCAGGGCGTTGAACTGGCGCGTGCGTGCGGCGACGTCGTTGGCCGCGGCCGGCGCGACGGTCGCGGCCCGGGCGGTCGCGGTGTTGCCGGCGGCATGAGCGGCGGGCAGGCAGATCGCGCCGACGAGCGCGGCCGACAGCGCGGCGATACGGAACGCGGAGCGCGAGCGGCGATAGGGGTACGCAAGAGTCATGGTGGGCTCCGTGGTGGCGAATGACGTTGGGGCGGGAAGCGAAGTCCCGGTCCCGTCCGGTGCCCGGACGGGGTTGATATCTACAGATACGGCCAAGGGCGGATCGGTGGCACGGCCGAGCGATTTTATTTTCCTGGCGGTGCGAGCGATCAGGCCGATCGCGTCGCCAGCGCCGGCGGCACCATCGCCGCGCGCCGGGCCGGGCCGTACACCGCGAGTTGCCCGAGCAGCCACAGGCACAGCGCGCCTAGCGGCAGATAAAACCCGGGCAGGCGCGGCAGTTCGTAATAGCGCATCAGGGCCAGGTTGATCGCGAACGCCAGCGCCATGCCCAGGCCGATGCCGATGCTGGTCAGCAGGAAGTTCTCGGTCTGGAAATAGCGCAGGATCTGGCCGCGGGTGGCGCCGAGCGCGCGGCGCACGCCGATCTGCTTGGTCCGTTGCTGCACCCAGAAGCTGGCCAGGCCGACGATGCCTAGCGCGGTCACGATCAGCAGGGCGATGCAGACCGAAGCGAGCAGCCAGACCATCGAGCGGTCGGTCTGATGGAACTTGTCGCTCATGTTCTCCAGGGTGTCGTTGTCGATGTCGAGGATGCGCACCGGGCCGTTCTTGCTCAGCGCTTCGGCGGCGCTCTTGAGCACTTCCTGGCGCCGCGACGGATCGGTACGGATCAGGTAGATGCCGCTGTTGTAGTCCACCTGGATCGGGAAGATCACCGAGTAGTCGGCGCTGGCCGGGCCGAAATGCTCGGTCGGGCGCAGCAGGTGTTCGACCACGCCGACCACGTGGGTCGGCGAGTCGCCCCAACCGTAGAACACCTTGCCGATCGGGTCCTGGCCGGGGAACAGCGCGTCGGCCAGCGAGCGGGTGACGATCGCCGAAGCGATCGGATAGTCCGAACCCGGCTCGCGGATCTTGCGGTAACTGAGCACTTCGTCGGCGTTGAAATCGCGGCCGGCGACCAGTTTGAGCCCCATGGTCTTGAGAAACTGCTCGTCGCCGAGATAGGTCGTGGCGTTGGCCGTCGGCACCGGTTGCCCGCGCTTGAGCTCCAGCCCGGTGTTCCACGACGAACTGCCGTAGCGTACCTGGTTGGTCACGGTCGCTGCCTTGACCCCTGGCAGCGAGCGCAGCACGGCCAGGTCCGACTGGGTCAACGAATCGGCGCCGTTTTTCTCGTTGATGCCGCTGATCGAGAACCGGATCAGTTCGTTCTCGACCATGCCACTGGGGCGCTGCATGCGGGCGATGCGGTTTTCGATCAGGAACACCGCATTGCAGATGATCGCGCAGGTCAAGGCGACTTCGAACACGATCAGCGCGGCGGCGGTCTTGTGCCGGCGCAGGGTGGACAGGATGGGGCGGATATCCATGGCGAGCCTCGACGGAAGATGGATCACTGACTCTTGAGCTGGATGGCCGGCGTCACCTGGCAGGCGCGCCAGGCCGGCAACAACCCGGCGAGCACGCTGGCGACGACGGCCAAAAGGAAGGTGACGAGCAACATGGTCGGGTCGAGGCGGGCGAGGGCGGCATAGCTGACCGGCTGCTGGCGCACCGCCCACAGGCCCAGTTGCGCCAAGAGCAGGCCGAGCAGGCCGCCGGCCAGGCCGACGGTGCCGGCTTCGACCAGGCATTGGGCGAAGATCGCCGTGCGGGTCGCGCCAAGCGCGCGGCGTACGCCGATCTCGCTGGAGCGGCGCAAGAACTTGGCCAGCAGCAGGCCGACCGTGTTGAGCAGGCAGACCAGCAGGAAGCCGAAGGCGAGCCAGGTCTGCAGGCGCACGTCGGCGGGCACGACGCGTTTGAAATCCAGCCACTGCATCAGGTCGTCGAGCTTCGGCGCGGTCGGGCGCTCGAAGCGCCCGGCGCTGCGTTGCTGGGCGACGTAATTCTGCAGGTACTGGCGATAGGCGGCGGCTTTTTCCGGCGTGGCCAATTCGACCCAGTACTGCACCCAGGCGCACTTGGCGTTGATGCTGCGGTTGCCTTCCTCGTCGACGTTGTTGTCGCCCCAGCAATCGATGTTGCCTTGCGAGCTCATGCGCAGGTCGCGGCTGGTGGAGAACGGCAGGAACAACGCCTCGGGTTCGCCGAAGCCTCCCGGGCCGGACAGCTCGTAGAAGGTCGGCTGCGGATGCCAGTCGCCGATCACGCCGACGATGCGGAATTCGCTCTTGTCGATCCACAGCGATTTGCCGACGCTGTTGCCGCCGCCGAACAGTTTCTCGTTGAGGGTATTGCTGATCACGGCGACGCGGGCGCGGCGCGCATCGTCTTCGCCCGGCCACGGGCCGCCGTACTGGAACGGCACGCCGAACATGGCGAAGAAGTCGGCCGAGGTGTAGCGCGAGATCTGGCGGAACGGCGGCAGGCCGTCGCGGCGCGGCTCGATGGCGACGTCGCCTCCGCTCATCAGCGCCTGGCGGTCGCCGCGCTTCTCGCGCAGCAGCGCCTCGGCATCGAAGCGGGTCATGTCCTCGTGCGGCTCGTCGCCGGGCGTGTAGCCGGCCATCGGGCGCGGATCCATGCGCGGATGGAACAGGTGCTCGCTCCTGCCCGGCAGCGGATCGCCGGACAGCACGTAGAACACGGTCAGGGTGGTCATCGCCGCGCCGATGCCGAGCGCGATGGCGACCACCATCAGCGCGGTCAGCACCTTGTTGCGCTTGAAGCTGCGCAGGGCGAGCTGGACGTAGTAGCCGAACTGGCTGTTTCCGGTCATGGCGACGGTCTCAGGCGAGGGTGGCGTCGGCATCGACGGAGGCCGTCGGCATCGGGGCGCGGATCAGGCTCGGCTCGGCCTTGAGGTCGGTGGCCATGCCGTCGACGATGTGGACGTTGCGCTGGGCGCGTGCGGCGAGTTCGGGGTCGTGGGTCACCATGATGATGGTCGTGCCCTGGGCGTTGATCTCTTCCAGCAACTCCATCACCCCGCGCGCCATCTGCGAATCGAGGTTGCCGGTGGGTTCGTCGGCGAGCAGCAGGCGCGGCGTGCCGGCGAGCGCGCGGGCGATCGCCGCGCGCTGTTGCTGGCCGCCGGACAGTTCGGCCGGGTAGTGCTTCATGCGCGAGCCCAGGCCGACCTGGGTCAGGGCCTGCTCGATGCGCTGGCGGCGCTCGGCGGCCGGCATCCGCCGATAGCGCAGCGGCACGTCGCAGTTGTCGAACAGGTTGAGGTCGGGAATCAGGTTGAAGCTCTGGAAGATGAAGCCGATCTTCTGGTTGCGCAGGCGCGAACGCGCATCGTCGGACAGGCCGCGCACGTCCTCGCCGTCGAGCCGGTACTCGCCGCCGCTGAAGGTCTCCAGCAGGCCGGCGATGTTGAGGAAGGTGGTCTTGCCCGAGCCCGAGGGGCCGGTCACCGCGACGAATTCGCCGTCCCGTACGTGCAGGTCCAGCGAGCGCAGGGCGTGGGTTTCGACGAGTTCGGTGCGGTAGACCTTGGTGACCTGGCGCATGTCGAGCATGACGTGTTTCCTTTGGCGGTGGGCTTCAGCGGATCGCGAACATCGGCAGCGCGCACGCGGCCAGGTAACGATGGATGCGGATCGGGCGGCGCGGTGCGGCTTGGTTGGCGCTGCGCGCGTCGCCGGCATCGCGGGCCTGATCGAAATCGATCAGCTGATGCAGGCGCAGCGGCACGGCGTCGGTCAGCTCTTGCGAGCTCCACTGCGGGGCGAACGGGAAGTCGGTGGCGTGGTGTTGGGTTTGCATGATCATTCTCCACTGATGCGGACGGTTTCGGCGTTTTCGAACTGGTCGCTGCCGGAGACGACGACACGCTCGCCCGGTTGCAGACCTTCGAGGATTTCCACGGCGTTGAGGCTGCTTACGCCGGTACGGATGCTGCGGCGGGTGGCGACGCCGTTGGCGACGACATAGGCGCTGTTGCCGCCGGCCTGCTCCAGGAACGGGCCGCGCTCGACCATCAGCGCGTTGCGGCGGGTGTCCAGGACGATGCGCGCGCTCAGGCGCTGGCTCTGGCGCAGGCCCGGCGGCTGCTTGCCGGTGAAACGCAGGCGGCTGACGACTTCGCCGTTGACGACTTCGGGCGAAACCGCGGAGATCTGCGCCGCGAACGGTTGGCCGTTGCCGCTGGTGACCTGCGCCGGAATGCCGATCGCCAGGTCGCGGGCGAAACTTTCCGGCACCTTGATCTCGACTTCGAACACGCTCAGGTCGACCACGCTCAACACCGGATCGTTGATCGCGACGTTGGCGCGCTGGGCGACCTGGACCTGGCCGACCTGACCGTCGAACGGCGCGCGCAGGGTCAGCGCTTCGACCTGGCGTTGCGCCTCGACCGCGATCGCGCGTTGGCGATCGGCGAGCAAGCGCTTGTTGCGGGTGTCCAGCGCGGCGCTGCGGCCCTGCCGGCCGAGGTCGCCCTGGGCGTGGCTCAGGCCGATGTCGGACTTTTTCAGGTCGTCCTGGGCCTTGGCGACGTCGACCTTGGCCACCGCGCCGCCTTCGAAGGCGCGCTGATAGCGTTCCAGATCGCGCAGGGCGGCGACGCGGGCAATCTGCGCTTGGTCGAGTTCCTTGCGTGCGGTCGAACGCGCCAGTTCGGCGTCGAGCTCGGCGCGGCTGGCCTCGGCTTCCAGGCTGGCCAGGGTGGCCTGTTCCTGGGCGAGCTTGCTGCGCAGTTCCGGACTGTCGATCTCGGCCAGCACCTGGCCTTTGCGGACCACGTCGCCGGCGACCACCTTCAGGTCGACCGAACCGCCGGCGATCGCATACAGGATCGGGCTGTTGGCGGCGATCACCCGGCCGTCGGCGGCGATGTCGCGGACCAGTTCGCCGCGCTTGACCTCGGCGATGCGCAAACGCTCGGCGTCGACCGAACGGCCACCCGCGCTCCAGCCCGACAGCAGCCACGCGCCCGCGCCCAGAGCGAGCACGCCGGCGCCGGCGCCGAGCAGCCAGCGGCGACGGTGCCGCCCCTGCACGGTGGCGGTGGCGACTCGGTGGTCCTGCGCAGAAGTGT
This sequence comes from Lysobacter antibioticus, assembly GCF_000731095.1. Lineage (GTDB taxonomy): Bacteria > Pseudomonadota > Gammaproteobacteria > Xanthomonadales > Xanthomonadaceae > Lysobacter > Lysobacter antibioticus_B. The sequence continues at coordinate 180,135 of NZ_JMTZ01000014.1, forward strand.
CGCGGATGCTCATTTCGGTGGGACTCGGGCTTGGCGGTTTATCCATAACCCAAGCACAACGCGTGCCAACTGCAAGTTGTTGTTTTTTAAGGGCGGACACCGCCGTCCGGGTGTCCGTCCGGACGGACAATGCGTCCGCCGGACGTGTCCGCGACGGGGCGCGGATAGAATGCGGACATCCCCCAAGGAGTTGCCCCAGCATGTGCGGAATCGTAGGTGCGATCGCAGATCGTGACGTGGTACCGGTTTTGATCGATGGCTTGAAGCGACTGGAATACCGTGGCTATGACTCGGCCGGCATCGCCGTGTTCGACGGCGCCGACCTGCGCCGCGTGCGCCGGACCGGCCGCGTCGGCGAAATGGAAGCGGCCGCCCAGGCCGAAGGCTTCAACGCCTCGGTGGGCATCGGTCACACCCGTTGGGCGACCCACGGCGGCGTCACCGAAGCCAATGCGCATCCGCACATCAGCTTCGGCGAACTGGCCGTGGTCCATAACGGCATCATCGAAAACCACGACGAGCAGCGCGAGCGTTTGCGCGCGGCCGGCTACAGCTTCGAGTCGCAGACCGACACCGAAGTCATCGCCCATCTGATCCACTTCCACCAGTCGCAGGGGGGCGACTTGTTGGCGGCGGTGCAGAATGCGGTACGCGAGTTGGTCGGCGCCTATGCCATCGCCGTGGTCAGCAAGCGCGAACCCGATCGCATGATCGCCGCGCGCATGGGCTGCCCGCTGCTGATCGGCCTGGGCGAAGGCGAGAACTTCGTCGCCAGCGACGTCTCGGCGATCCTGCAGGCCACGCGCCGGGTGATCTTCCTGGAAGAAGGCGACACCGCCGACCTCACCCGCGCCCAGGTGCGCGTGTTCGACGGCAACGGCGCGGCGATCGAGCGCGAGGTGCACGTTTCCGACGTGTCGCTGGCCTCGCTCGAACTCGGCCCCTACCGCCACTTCATGCAGAAGGAAATCCACGAACAGCCGCGCGCCATCGCCGACACCATCGAGGCGGTAATGGACGACGGCAAGTTCTCGCCGGAGTTGTTCGGCGCCCAGGCCGAGTCGGTGTTCGCCGGCGTCGAGGGCGTGCAGATTCTCGCCTGCGGCACCAGCTATTACGCTGGCATGACCGCGCGCTACTGGATCGAAGCCATCGCCGGCCTGCCGTGCCAGGTCGAGATCGCCAGCGAGTATCGCTATCGCGCCGCGGTCGCTAATCCCAAGCAACTGATCGTGACGATTTCGCAGTCCGGCGAAACCCTCGACACGATGGAAGCGTTGAAGTACGCCAAGTCGCTCGGCCACGACAAGACCCTGTCGATCTGCAACGTGCCGGAAAGCGCGATCCCGCGGGCGAGCCAACTGGTGTACTACACCCGCGCCGGCGCCGAGATCGGCGTGGCCTCGACCAAGGCCTTCACCACCCAGCTGGTGGCGCTGTTCATCCTCACCGCGACCCTCGCCAAGCAGCACGGCAAGCTCTCGGCCGAGCAGGAAGCCGAGTTCATCGATGCGCTGCGCCACCTGCCGGGCAGCATCCAACACGCGCTCAACCTGGAACCGCAGATCACCGCTTGGGCTGACCGCTTCGCGCCGAAGCAGCACGCGTTGTTCCTCGGTCGCGGCGTGCATTACCCGATCGCCCTGGAAGGCGCGCTCAAGCTCAAGGAAATCTCCTACATCCACGCCGAGGCCTATCCGGCCGGCGAGCTCAAGCACGGCCCGCTGGCGCTGGTCGATGCCGACATGCCGGTGGTGGTGATCGCGCCGAAGGACAGCCTGTTGGAGAAGGTGAAGTCCAACATCCAGGAAGTGCGCGCGCGCGGCGGCGAGATGTTCGTGTTCGCCGACCTCGACAGCCACTTCGGCGAATCCGAGGCGGTGCACGTGATCCGCACCCCGCGCCACGTCGGCGTGCTGTCGCCGGTGGTGCACGCGATTCCGGTGCAGTTGCTGGCCTACCACGCCGCTCTCGCGCGCGGCACCGACGTCGACAAGCCGCGCAACCTGGCCAAGGCGGTCACGGTCGAGTAAGCGCGTCGTCGTCGCGCAGCGCCCAGGCTCACTTGGGCGCTGCGTCTTCGGATGCCGGCCGGTCGCGCCGGCGGCGACATCGAGGGGTCGGCCGGGTCGTGCCGCGGCCTTCCTCCGCTACGTGCCCTGGGCTGCCGGGGCGGGCTATCCCGGGCTGCAGGAAGCTGCTGAACTAGTAGCGCGTGGCGCGCAGTACCGGGGCGGCCGCGCGCCGCCGCTCGACGGCCATCGCCGGGCGGTGCGAACCTCAACCGGTCACCATCCCCGCCTCATCGGAGTCGATGCCAAGATGACCGATACCGAGATACAGACCGAACAGACTGCGACTGTCGCGGCGACGTCTGCCGCGGCGACCTCTGCGGCCTATCGCAACGATCGCGCCCATGTCGTGCATTCGTGGTCGGCGCAAGCCTCCCTGGATCCGGTGGTAGTCGCCGGAGGCAGCGGTTCCCGCTTCTGGGACGAGACCGGCAGGACGTGGCTGGATTTCTCCAGCCAATTGGTCAACGTCAATCTCGGCCACCAGCACCCCAAGCTGATCGCCGCGATCCAGGCTCAGGCCGAGCGTCTTTGCACGCTCGCGCCCTATCACGCGAACGAAGCCACGGCCGAAGCGGCGCGATTGATCGCGCAAGCGGCACCCGGCGATCTCGACAAGGTGTTCTTCACCAGCGGCGGCGCCGAAGCGGTGGAGAACGCGGTGCGCATCGCCAGGCATCACACCGGTCGCATCAAGGTCCTGTCGGCGTATCGCAGCTATCACGGCGCCACTGCCGGCGCGATATCGCTGACCGGCGATCCGCGCCGTTGGGGCGCCGAACCCGGCATGCCCGGGACGGTCAAGTTCTGGGGGCCGTACGCGTATCGCTCGGCCTTCTATTCCGACTCCGAGGCGCAGGAGTGCGAGCGCGCGCTGGCTCACCTGGCCGATGTGCTCAGGGTCGAGGGCCCGCATACCGTGGCGGCCGTCGTACTGGAGTCCGTCGTCGGCGGCAACGGCGTCCTGGTTCCGCCGGACGGCTACCTGCGCGGCGTACGCGAGCTGTGCGACCGGCACGGCATCGTCATGGTGGCCGACGAAGTCATGGCGGGGTTCGGGCGCTGCGGCGAGTGGTTCGCGATCGATCGCTGGGGCGTGGTCCCGGACCTGATCACCTTCGCCAAGGGCGTCAACTGCGGTTATGTCCCTCTGGGCGGCGTGATCATCAGCGAGCGTATCGCCCAGATCTTCGCTCACCGCGTATTCCCGGGAGGCCTGACCTATTCGGGCCACCCCTTGGCCTGTGCGGCCGCCGTCGCCTGCCTGAACGTGTATCGGGAGGAAGGCATCATCGAGCGCGTTCGCCGCCTCGGCGAGGAGCTGGTGCGGCCCGAGCTGGAAGCACTCAAGAGCCGGCATCCGTCCGTCGGCGAGGTGCGAGGCCTCGGCATGTTCTGGGCCTTGGAGCTGGTGCGCGATCCGGTCAGCCGCGAGCCGTTGGTTCCGTACAACGCGGCCGGCGCCGACAACCGGCCCATGGCCGAGTTCGCAGCGGCGTGCAAGGACAAGGGGCTGTGGCCTTTCGTCCACTTCAACCGAGTGCACATCGCTCCGCCGCTCAACATCGGCGAAGCCGATCTGCGGACGGGGTTGGCCATCATCGACGATGCATTGCACGTCGCCGACCGTTATCTGGCCCAATAACCGAGCCTTGGCCAAGCCGCTCCTCGCTTCGTGCAGCGCCTGAATCAGAGGCGTCCTGCCGCAGTGGAAGGAAGCCCGAAGATACCGGGCTTCCTTCCATGCCGCATCAGGCGGTGGCGGCTTTCTCCACCAGCGCATCCAGGCCGAAGATGTCGCGGGTGCTGTCGGAGAAGATCACCGAGAACACTTCATCATGGTTGCGGAAGGCCTTGAACTCGAGCGAGTTGCCGCTCGGGTCGCTCAGGAACATGGTCGCGTGTTCGCCGGGCAGGTCGCGCATGCGCACGTGCGGCGGATCGATGAACGCATGCCCCCGCGACTTGATGCGGTCGGCCAACGAACTCCAATCCTTCCAGTCGAGGTTCACTCCGAAGTGCGGCACCCGTACGGTCTCGCCGTAGAACGCAGACCCGAACGAGGTCGCGGCGCCTTCGCTGCCGCCCGGCGTCTGGTGGATGACCAGGTGATGGCCGTAGAAGTCGAGGTCGATCAGATTCCTGGTCGACCGGCCCTGTTTCGCGCCGAGCACATCGCAATAGAACTGGCGGGCTTGTTCCAGGTCGTGCACGCCGATGGCCAGATGGAATTGACGGATGGCGCCGCCGCCGCGGTCGCCGGCCGGTCCGAGAATGATTTCGCCGACCGCGGCGCGTTCGGCGGCGTCATGGCCGTCGGGCATCGTCGCTGCGTCCTGGATGTTCTGCCAGAACGAGGTCCAGGCCGCCATGCTGTCGCAGAAACCGTCCTGCAGGGCCTCGACGCTGCCGTTGTCCATGGACGCGATCTCGTCGCTGATGAGCTTGCGCAGGTTCTCGCGATGGACGATGTCGTGCTCGCCGACGTGCAGCTCCCAGAACTTCCAGGCGATCGTGTCCTTGTGTTGTCGGATGTACGGATTGAGCAGCAAATGCTGGTACAGGCGAGCGAGATAGATCTGGCATACGCACTCGCCGCCCATGCCGCGCAAGCCGATGCCGTAGGCCGTGCTGTAAGCGGGGTCGATCAGGTTGGAACGGGCGTTGTCCAACAACGCGATGTTGCCGGCCAGCGCCATGCTGTCCAGCGGCGGATGAGCGATCCCGAGGCTGCCCAGGAACTCGTCGTACAACTCCGGATGCGCTTGGGTGTGGTCGCCTTCGCCCAACTCGTCGAGGAGAATGTCGGCGAGGAAACTGCGCATCCGTCCGGGCTGCAGCCTGGCGATCAACAGCGCGATGTCGGTGATGTAATAAACGGTGAAGTAGCGGTACTGCGCCAGTAACGAGAACAGGCGATCCGGGCTGGCGGTTTCGACGAAGGAGAACATGTCCTTCGCCTGTTCGACGGTTGCATCCTGCAGAGCGTCGGCGAGTTTCCAGAACTGGTCGATGTCGACGACTTTGGTCGAACACGGCTGTGGTGGCGAAACAGTCTTCATCTTTTGGTCCGTCCTGTGATGACGAGAGTGGATGACTTGGATTGCCCGGGCCGCGCCGATCCCCGTGTTCGCCGTGGCCCGCTCGATCGCGTGCCTGCGGCGTGGGGCCGCCGTGCACGCGCTTTGCTTCGATAGCCTTCGCCTGTGCCAGAAGGCCGATCCTGATCGCGATGCAAGTCACGCGATTGGCCGGAACTGATGCGAGGCAAGTCACGTTATCAATCCGTCGCAGCACGTTCTGCGACGCCGGGAGCGTTCGATGAGGGCGCAGCAAGCCAGCCGAACGGCTGCGGTGCCGGGAGTCGTCGACACCAGACTGGTCGTCTATCGAAGCGTCAGCCTGTCGCAGTAGCTGTGACCCGCGAGGCCGCCCGTTGTCGGGTGAGCTGAACAGGGACGATGCGTTTCGACGAAGCGTTTCGACCCGGCCGGGGCCGCGCCGGGCGTGGAGCAGGCGCGATCGCCGCGATACGCAGAGTCTTCGGAGCAGCGCACGCAGCGCTATGCGGGCCCCGCGTCTGCAGCGACTGCGGCGCCGCCGCCGTTTGCCGGGTTTGTGATGCGGTGGCTAACGCCGCTGTGACCTGCGCAACTGCATCGCTCGCGCGGATGGGGTTAGCTGGGCGCGTCCGTCGAATGTACTCATCCGACGACATTCGCGACGGACCGCGACCGCGCCTAAGCGCGCGGCTGGATGTTTCAAACCAAAGGAGATGGGTATGTCGATCGTTCGAGACTGGCTGGACCGGACCGGTGCCGGCGTTGTGGTGTCGACCTTGCTTTGCTGCGTCGCGTTTACCGCCGGGGCATCGCAGATGAAGGTCAATTCGCAGATGCTAGGCGCCGCTCAGCGCGATCTGGATTTATCCGCGACCCAGGCCGCCCGCTGGCTGCAGTTGCAAGGCCAGGCGCCGGCGACGGCGGCGATTGCGCAGCGGCGCCTCGGCGCGCATTACGCGGGCACTTGGATCGAGCACGGGGATAACGATGAGGTGCGATTGGTCGTCGCTTCGTCCGATCCGCGCGCCCGGCTTACGCTCGAGGGCGTGCAACTGCGCAAGGTGCGTTACAGCCTGGTCGAATTGGAAGCGGCGAAAGCGCGGCTCGATCGCAGCGCGCGGGCGCGAGTGCCCGGCATCAGCCGGCCGCTCGACGGCGTGCACGCCTGGCATGTCGACCCGGCCAGCAACTCGGTGCTGATCAGCGTGGCGCCGGAGCAGATGGAGCGTGCGATCGATTTCGTAGCCCACAGCGGCGCCGGCAGCGGTTTGCTGCGTTTCACCGCCATGGAGGGCGTGCCGCAACCGACTGCGTCGGTCTACGCCGGCCGCGCTTACCAGAAGGGCGGCGGGTCTTCGTGCTCGGTCGGCTTCGCGGTGCGGCAAGGCGCGACCAAGGGCTTCGTCACCGCCGGCCATTGCGGCACGGTCGGCGAATCGATCTGGCTCGATGGCGCGCCAGCCGGTCACATCGCGGCGTCGGAGTTTCCCGGCGCCGACCGGGCCTGGGTGGCTCTCGGCGCGCAGCACGACGTGTTGCCGTGGGTGAGCAATTACGCCGGTGCATATTTCTACGTGCGCGGCAGTAACGAGGCCTTCCATGGCGCGATCGTCTGCCGGTCGGGTTGGAAGACCGGCTATCAATGCGGTTTCATCACCGCCAAGAACGTCACCGTGAACACGACCGGCGGCACCGTCTATGGCCTGACCCAGACCAATGCCTGCGCCGGTTACGGCGACTCCGGCGGCGGTTGGATCGACGTTTACGAGCACGCTCAGGGCGTGACCTCGGCGTCCAACATTCTCCCCGGTTTCGACCACAATTGCGGCCAGTTCACCGCGACGACCTGGTTCCAGCCGGTGAATCCGATTCTCGAGCTGTACGGGCTCAGCCTGGTCACGCTGTAGGCGGGTACTCGCAGTTCGCCGCCGCGCGCGGCGGCGCCATCGCAAGTCGTCGCAAGTCGCGACAGGAAACGGGAGCGCCTGGCGCTCCCGTTTTCTTTTTGCGCCCGCATCCGTATCGCTGCGCCGATCGGGCCATTGGATTAGCCGTCGCCAGGCGCGTCGCCGGTGCTGAATGCGCGATGCGCCGAATCCGTTTCATCCATGCAACGTCCTACGCCGCGCGGGCGTCGCGTTGTATTGCAGGTGATGGGCGCCGTGGGCGCACTCAATCGATACCCAGGACCCGACGAGGCCGGAACGCCTCGCCGGACAGCGTTCCGACGCTGATTTCAAGGAGAACCGCATGCCCCCGGGCCGTCTGCTCAATCTCAACCAGATCGTCGCCGGCGTGCGTCCGGCCGTCGCGGTCGCCCCCGCCAAGTCCATCAAGATCGCCATGCCCGTCGCGGCGCCCGCGGTGGTGGCGCCTGCCGTGATAGCACCTGCCGTGTTGGCGCCCGCAGCGCCCGCCGAAGTCGTCGCGCGTCCAGCGGTCATGCCGGCGATGCGGATCAACCCGGCGATGCTGCGCGCGCAACCGGCGATCATCGCTCAACTCGAAGGTCGGACGGTGCGGCCGCGCTTGAACGATCTGCGCCCGGGCTTGTTTCCGATCAAGGCCGATGCCGGTTTCGTACGTTCGCAGTCGCCGCATCCGATCAGCCCGAGCGCGACGCCCGACGACCGCTGTCTGTTCGAGGATCCGCATAACCCGCAGCAGCGCTATTGGCTGCCGCGCTATCGCGTGCGCAACGAGGGCGGCCGTTACGAGATCAAGGTCGCGCAGGCCCAGGACGGCCTGTGGGCGGTCAGCGTGGCGATGGAAACCTATCCGGCCGCGGAGATCGGCGACGCCGCGCGCAGCGCGCAGATGCTGCCGGTCGCGCGCAGCGCGGTGATCAGCTACCGCGCCGCCGGCACCGCAATCGAGCAACGCCTCCCGGTCGGCGAGTTGATCGACGACCCGCGCGGCGGCTGCGTGGCGATGCTGCGCCTGAGCCTGGCCGAACGCGATGCCTTGCTGCGTGCGTTCATGTCGAGCGAGTCGCAGGCGCGCCTGCTGATCTCGCGCGGCTACACCGTGGCGGTGCCGTTGCCGGCCAGCCCGGCGCCGGATGCGCCCAAGCGCCAGTTGATGATGATCAAGGGCCAGATGCTGCTGTCGCGGGCGCCGCAGGCGAGCGTGTCGGCGGCGGCCTTGTCGCGCGCTTCGGCGGCGAGCCTGCGGGTGGCTCCGGCGGCGATGGTCAAGCCGGCGATGGGCAAGCCCGAGATGAGCAAGCCGGCGATGATGGCGCGCGGCGCGGCGATGCCGGGCATGCGCATGCACATCAAGCGCCGCGGTTTCGACGGCGAGCCGATCATCGTCCAGCCCGAGCCGGAGCCGCTACCGCAGCCCGAGCCGCAACCCGAGCCGGCGCCGGAGCCGCGCTACGACGCATCCAACCAGTCGCAGGACTGGGCGATCCCGCTGTTCTTCGAGCCGGTGCTGCATCCCTATCTGTATCCGTCAGGCGCCCAGCCCGGCCCGGCGGCGCCGCGTTGGGTGGTGCATTCGCTGCGCTATCCGGCCGGCGGCGGCCGCAGCCATGCCTATTTCCAGGACATGAGCGACCCGGCGCGCATCTATTACCTGCCGGATGCTTTCAAGCTCGCGCGCCGCAGCGAAGCGCCGCATGCGCCGTCGCTGGCGTTCCGCATCGACCAGGGCGCGGACGCCGACGACGCCAAGGTCGACCTGACCTGCGAAGTGCGCCCGGTCACCGACGGCGAGCGCCTGCTCGCCGCGCGCCGCGAACTGGCCAGCAAGGTGCCGGCCAGCGCCGACAACCCGCAGCGAGAGTTCGACCTGCGCCTGCTGCGCGCCAGCTCGACTTTGCAGTTGGCGCTGATGCGCGACGGTGCGATCCGCTTCGAGACGGTGCCGGCCGCGATCGACTGGGACAACGGTTTCACCGTCAACGAGCGTTTCGAGTTCGACGACTTCCAGGAAGTGTTCGCGGTGCTGATGTCGCTGTCGAACTCCAACCTGTTGCAAGGCAGCGTGGTGGTGTCGACCGGCATCAACGAGAACGTGATGGTGCCGGTCAAGCTCAACTTCGCCGACATGGAAGGCGAGCTGTTCCAGTCGATCGAAACTCCCGACCCGCAGACCGGCGCGGTGGCGGTGCGCTTGCTCAACGCCACCGAGAGCAAGTTGCGCATCGCCCGCCTGCCGACCTGGATCACGCGCGGCGAAGGCCTGGTCGAAGGTCGCATCGAAGGCCTGGACCTGAGCCAGCCGGTCGAGATCGCCCCGGAGCAGGGCGTCGATTTCGTGGTCCAGCCGACCGCCGCCCTGAGCGGCAGCGCGCCGGCCGATGCGATTTTCAACACCGCCTCGGTGCGCAGCATTCCCGACGGCGAGGCGATCATGAAATACACCTTGGACGAGACCATCGACCAGCAAACGGTGCGTCCAGTGCGGCTCATGACCACGCCCGAGGTCTTGCTTAACGCCGGCCACGCCGCGGGCGAGATCGCCAGCATCATCGTCGAGTTCCGCGGCAACAAACGCGTCGTGCTCGACGCCGCCAACCTCGCCGTCGACGTCGACGTGCCGGTGCCGTTGATGGACATCCTGTTGCGCCGCGACAGCGAAGGCTTTTACGAGTACCGGCAGACGGTGATGTACAAATCGGGCCAGAGCCTGCCGAGCACGCCCTGGTGCCGCACCGACGAACCCGCCGTGTTGATCGCGGGGGCTTGAGCGATGTCGTTCTCGGGCCGCCCCGATTGGCGCATGCCGATGCAAGTCGGCGAACGTATCGCATTCGCCGCCTACGAGCGCCCCGGCGCGTTCCAGTTGCCGCCGGTGCTGCTCGCGGCGCACGGCGCCGGCAGCGAGCCGCCGATGAGGCTCGACATCTTCCAGCAGGATCGCGGCAACGCCGGGCTGGAGCGCTTCTCGATCCTGTCGATCGCCTTCGCCGCCGAGTTTGGTCTCGACGAGGCCCGCCGCGCCGTTTTCGATGCCGGCCAGAACCTCGCCTTGTCGGCGTTGCCGAACGAAGGCGGCTGGTTGCGCCTGAGTGCGGTGGAGGCATTGGATCTGCCGCCGTCGCTCGGCGAGTTGTTGCCGCTCGACAGTGCCAGCCTGGGGTCGACGGGGCTGGCGGTACGCCTGGACGGCGCCGCCACCGATCTGTTCGTCGCCGCCTTGCAGCGCGGCCTGCTCGCGGTCGGCGGGCAGGCCTGGCTGCGCGTGCGCGGCGTCGCCGATCGCCTGCCGCTGACGGTGAACTTCGATCCGGCCGCGTTGTTGGCGGCGGTCAGGACCCTAGGCGGCGGCACCACCACATTGGACCTGGCGCTGTTGCGGCAGCGCTTGATCGAGGCGCCGCAGAGCATGGGCCTCGGCCTCGCGGCGAGCTCCGGCGATCTGCTCAAGGAGCCGCTCGCCGATGCGCTGATCGATCGCCTCGTCGTGCGCTATGCCAACCTGCTGCCGTCGCCGGCCGACGCCGCCACCGGCGTGCGCGTGGTCTTCGATGCCGCGGCGATGGCGACCGGTTCGGTGCGCTGGAATCTGTCCGAGCCGGTGCTGGCGCCGCGCCTGTTCGCGGTCGAAGCCGACCCGCTCGGCCCGCTGCGCACTTTGCCGGCGGCGAGCCTGCACGACACGGTGGTGCGCCGTCACGACGTGCGCAGCCTGAGCAGCGGCTGGCGTGCGATCACGGTGCGGCCGAACTTGCCGGAGCGGCGTATCGGCATCGTCCAGGCGCAGGTCGACGTGCAAGTGCCGGCCAAGCCGCCGGCGCGCATGTTCACGATCAAGGCCTCGGCGCGACTCGCAGCGGCGGATCGCCCGACCACCCTGGACCTGCGCCTGTCGCCGAAGGAAGAGCTCAATTACGCCTGGCAGGCTACGGCCCTGCTGCTGTCGGACGGGCGCGCCGAAACCATCAAGGGCCCGCTGCGCACCTCGAGCCGCGAGCATCTGTTGGTCGCGCCGGACGACTTCGGCCTGCGTTTCGTGCCGGTGGAGGCCGAGCCGGTGTTCGTCGAGCAGGCCGACATCGAAGTCGAGTGCAAAGGCCTGCGCAAAGGCAAGCCGTGGTCGGCGCGCGCGAACCTGGACCGCGGCTCGGCCAGCTTCGCCTTCGCCATTCCGGCCGACGTCGAGCAGGCGACCATCCGCGCCAACGCGCGTGCGCGCAGCGACGGCACCCAGCGGGCGATGGCGCCGGTCGACGCCGAAGCTTTGCGCCTGGATGCCTTCAGCTTCGAAGGCAGCGGCTCGCGCGAGTTGGCCCTGCATTGCGAATTCGACGACGACGCGCCGCAGCGGGTGATCGAAATCGCGCCCGAAGACGCCGTCGACCAGCCTGCACGACGCAGGCAGGTGAGATTCACCCGCAGCGCACCGCAGGCGCAGTGGACCTGGCTGTCGCTGTCGCCGTTCCGTTCCGGCTATCGCTGGCGCTGGTCGGCGCAGTCGCCCTGGTCCGAGGTGCTGCAACCCGACACGCCGCTGCAGTTGCACAGCAGCGACGCCCCAAGGACGACGATCGGAGAACGCACATGAGTGCCGGCGACAGCAGCGACAATTACGAAGACATTCTCGGCGTGTGGGTGGCGCCGGCCGACGAAGCGGCGACCTGGCATTACCGCGCCCGTTCGCCGGGACTGGCCAGCGGCGCCGACGGCCGGCCGCAGTTCAATCTGATGAGCGTCGGCAGCGTGGTCATGCTGGCCTTGACCAGCGCCTGGGGCGTGTCGGCGGCGACCTTGGATGCGATCCGGGTCGAACTGGCGGGGCGCGCGCAACTGCCGCTGGAGCGGGTGACGCTGCGGCAGGCACCGGTGACGGTCGACGGCGCAAGCCTGATGCTCGGCGACGGCCAAGGCGCTTATGTCGCGCTGGCCCACAGCAAATCGTCTGGCGTGCCGCCTTACCACGCTGCCTTCAACGTCATGCTCGACGGCGAGCAGGCGGCGAAGGTGCGCAAGGCACTGCAAGGCGAGCACGGTTGGATGGCGGTGCGCTACGCCGTCACCGATGCCGCGCCGATGCGGCGCAGTGCGTCGGCCTATCAGAGCGAATCGGTCGAGGTCGATCTGTCGTTGCGCTCGCGCCAGGGCGATGAGGCGATGAGCGCCGGCTTATACCGGCAAAGCCAGGTCGACACCGACGACGGCGGCGATGCCGACGGAACACAGCAGTACACGGCCGATGCCGCCGATTGGGGTCTGCCGCGTAGCTAGAGTTGCGGGTCGGTCGCCGTCGTGCGCGGCGGCCGGCCCGGTTGGATCGTCTCGCGACCGCGAACGCGCTGGCATACGCCGTTCGCGGAGCGGTTCGGGTCCGTGGGTGACGCGCATTGCGTCGGCGGCGATGCCGCCAGGGAAAAACGACGAGAGCCGCGCGCGATGTCGAATCGCGTCGATGCCCTTCGTCTTCGATACACCGATTCGCGCCCGCAAGCGCGCATCGATGGGGGCGCGTGCGCGCTCGAAACGTCGCTGAAAACAGTTGGAAAAAAAGTGTGATCGTTGTCCGGTGCGAAGCGTCGTCGGCGTTTGAATCATTCGTACCGAACTACGTTGCGTCGCGAAGCACGGTCGTGACATCGCACGGAAAGGGCACGCAGGACAGTCGCGGAACAGGCAGGCGCGCAACAGGAACGCGCGCATTTCAGACATCGGATAAGGAGCAGGTCCATGCTTAAGATCGACAACGTAGATACGCTTCACGACCATGTGGTCTATGGCGACGACGCCAACGACTTCACCTATTACATCATGCCGAACGCGCCGAACTTCGCGAAGATGGCCAGCGGCGGTCTGGCGCTGCGCTTCGTCGAGTACGGCCAGATCCGCGAGGACGGGGGCAAGAAGTTCGGCGGTTTCATCGCCTTCGACACCGAGCTGTCGGTTCCCGCCGACGTGCAGACCAAGATCGCCGCCGAGCTGCAGAAGAAGCTCGCCGAGAAGTACAAGGGCAAGACGCCACCCAAGGTGGCGATCGCGCCGGTGACCTGGACCGACGGCACCGTCGAGCTGCTGCTGACCGAGGGCGGCGCCCTGGTCGAGAAGATCCGCGGCGCCGGCAAGCCTTCGATCTACGGCAAGAACGTGGCCTCGTTCATGGTCGAGCTGTCCGAGCTGGGCACGGCGATTTTCAAGGAAACCCTGAGCACCGGTTCGGCTTCGGCGGTGCAGGTCGTCTATAAGATGAACCTGTACATGCGACTGCCGGAAATGAAAGCCTGGGGTACCTGGAACGCCTCGGAGTTCTACAGTTTCGTACAGACCATCGACACCGAAGACAACTGGTACAGCGAGGACAGCTACACCGAGGCGGTCAGCTCCAGCCGCTGGAAGAACGATGTCACCAAGAGCCACTTCGAGTTCGTGCAGGCGCCGAACCTCAGTGCAGAGGACAACGCCAAGCTCGAGGCCGACATCCGCGCGATCATCAACAAGCAACTGGAAGCGGCGGTGCAGCGCAACCTGCTCAAGGAAATCGCCGAGGTCGACCCGAACACCAAGGAGCTGCAGGAAGGCCAGGACATCGAGGACATCCGTCGCAGCATCAACAAGACCCAGATGGCCAACGTGCGGGTGGAGTGGAGCGAGGCCAAGGCGGTCATCGTCAACCGCAACCCGCAGGGCATGTTGCCGACCATCACCTCGCTCAAGGACGACAAGAACAAGCCGCTGAAGTGGGAGGACTACTACTCCAAGATCAACCTGGACGAGTTCCTCAAGACCGTGCAGGTAGTGATGCGGGTCAACGCAGACTTCGCCAACCTGCCGATCCACAGCGTCGAGGTCAAGATCCGCTACCCCTACGGCCCGAACAAGAAGGTGCAGGAATTCGTCTTTACCAAGCCCGACGACGTGGCCAAGTTCGAGGCCTTCGTGCACGAGGGTAAGCGCGACTTCACCTACCAGGTGACGGTCAACTACAAGGGCGCGACGTTCAAGCAGGTGTCGGAGGAGATCAAGACCGACGACACCAACCTGACCATCAACGTCGACGACCTCGGCGTGCTCGCGCTCGACATCGGCCCCGGCGACATCGACTTCGCCCAGGTGCCGCGCACCCAGGTCACGGTGCGCTACAAGGGCGGCAAGCAGCCGGTCGAAGCCAAGTTCAACATGACCAAGGACACGCCGACCTTCCAGCTGCGCAAGATCATCGGTGCGCCGCGCACCAACGACATCGACCTGGAGTTCCTGTACACGCTCGCCGACGGCCGCCAGGTCAAGAAGACGGCGAAGCAGCAGGCCAAGGAGCTGTACGTCGACGACCCGTTCTCGGCATCGAAGACCATCAGCTTCCGCGCCGCCGGCGATCTGGCCGGGGAAATCGCTTCGATCACCGTCGATGCCAGCTATACCGATACCGTCAACAAGTACGCGCAGAAGAGCATCGTCACGTTGTCGAGCGAGATGACTTCGTTCGACTGGACCTTCCCGGTCGTCGACGAAGCCCTGGGCGAGGTCAAGTACTCGGTCACCACCTTGTTCGCCGACGGCACCAGCAAGGAAGAGGCCGAAAAGGTCGCGACGCGCTCGACCATCCTGGTCGGCAAGAAGCTCGAAGCGCTGGAAGTGGCGGTGGTGCCGGACTTGCTCAATTGGGATGAGCTGAAGATGGTCAGCGTGGCCTTGTCGCACGGGCCCAAGCGCATCGACCTGCGCTTCAAGCCCGGCGACGAGGAGAAGAGCTGGAAGTTGCCGCTCAACGACGGCGACGCGCCGGAGTACAAGGCCACGGTCACCTACTTCCTCAGCGACGGCAAACGCAAGGTGGTGGGCCCGGAGACCAAGACCGACCTGACGGTCTTCCTCGAGCTTCCGGCCGCCTGATCGCACGCAGCCCGGCCACACGCTGGCCGGGCCCTGCGACGGCCGACGCGTCACCCGAACGTTCCATCACGCCTGACTCGGAAGGAGTCCGATCATGCTTCTCCTCGACAGCCGCACTCGCGAGATCAACGGCATCTCGGTCTTCCCCGACCATGCCGATCCCGAGCAGTGGTACTACATGCCGACCACGCCGCACCTGACCACGGTGCGCGACAACACCCTCGGCATGGACGTGCCGCAGTTTCTCCTGATCGGTTTCCGCGGCGACGCGGGCACCGGCGGGTTCCTCAATTTCGACTGCAACATCGGCGCCAGCCAGAAACAGCTCGACGATCTCGCCCGCGAGATCGCCAACAGCGAGAACCTGCGCAACAAGCCGCGCATCGCGCCGGTGCCGCTGGAAGACGGCACGGTGAAGCTGCTGATGCTGGGCAAGGCCAGCGGCGACGTCGCGCCCACGCCCGGCGCCGGCCCGCAGTTCGTGCTCAAGATCGACCAGTCGGCGAAACCGGCCCTGTACGGCTCCAACCAGGCCGCGTTCTCGGTGCGCCTGGACCAGGACGGCTACACGGTCATGGAGCAGTGCCTGGAAGGCGAGATCCTGCCGGTGGCGGTGATCTACTCGTTGGATTTCCTCGGCCTGCGCCCGGCCTACAACATCAGCCTGAAGGTCGATTGGGAGCGGGTCCAGAAGCACATGGACGAAAGCTTCTCCGGCGGCAACATGTTCTTCTCCACCGAGATCGGCAAGGCGGTCGACGAATTGGTCGATAACCGCGCGATCGTGCTGGAGGCCGACACCTTCGTCGCCGAGGGCGACGACACCCGCGGCATCATCGACCGCCGCGACGCCGCCCTGGCACAGGTGCGCAACATGATCACCGACGCCTTCTTCCAGGTCAGCCTGCCGCCGTGGACGCCGGAGAAGAAATCCGACTTCGAGCGCGGCCTGGATGCGATCGGCAAGTTCGCCGCGCAGTCTTCGGCCCAGGCAGCCGGCGGGCCGATCGGCGCGCTGATGCCGAGCTTCAGCTACAAGCGCATGGACTACAAGCGCGTCGACAAGAAGAAGCTCAACGTCAACTTCTCCGAACGCGTCGCGATCAAGCGTTCGATCTATCCGCAGGGCCATCTGGCGGCCTTGTTCAAGACCATCCGCGAGGGCAGCGTGCCGCGCGAGCGCCTGGTCAAGCAGATCAGTCTGGACAACGACTTCTTCAAGAAGCGCCGGGTCAAGGTGATTTCGCGCGCCGACCTGGCCGCCGACGACATCGGCAGCATCAACGTGCGCGTGCGTTATGGCGACAAGCCTATGAACGCCTTGCTCGGCGCGAACGTCGGCGAGGCCAGTTTCGAGTGGCTGAGCCAGCTCGAACGCGGCTCGATGAAACGCGACGTGCAGGTCGAGTACGAAGTCAGCTTCAAGGGCGTGGACGCGGCCGAACGGCCGACCAAGCTCAAGTCCAAGCCGCAGATCTACGACGTCGAGAACATCGAGATCATCCCGCGCGACCTGTACACGATCAACACCGTGCCGGTGCTGGCCGAGAACTTCCCGTGGGAGCGCTACAGCTCGATCGATGTGTTCCTGCGCTACCGCGACCCGGCCAACAAGATCAACCAGAGCGACCTGGTGCGGCTGACCAAGGATGCCCCGGGCGGCAGCTGGAAGATGTTCATGCTCGACCCGGCCAAGGTCAACTACGAGGTGCGCACCGTGTTCCATGCCATCGCCGGCGGCGATGTGGTGCGCGACTGGACCACCCAGGACGAGCCGCAAGTAACGGTACGCAACCCGTTCCCGACCCGGCGCGTGGTGCAGGTGGTGCCGAACTTCAACTGGAGCGAGGTGCAGGAGGCCTTCGTCGACCTGCGTTACGTCGATCGCGCCAACGACCTGCTGGAGGAAAAGCAGATGTCGTTCCAGGAAGGCTCCGCCGCGCAGACCTTCGCCGTGGACCTGCGCAACCCCGAGGTCAAGGGCGTGTTCTACAGCGTCAGCATCCTCTACAAGGACGGCCGCGACATCGAGGAAATCCCCGAGTCGGTGACCAACGGCAACCGGGTGATGCTGAAGTCCGGCATGAAGGGCCGGCGCATCGTCACGGTCAAGCCGCCGGCCGATTTCGCCAAGCGCAAGATGCGCCGCACCAAGGTGTCGCTGCGTTTCGAGGACTTCGCCGGCGGCCTGTCGTTCGCCGAGGACTTCGAGTTCGACAGCGCCCAGGCCACCGGCGAGTTCGAGTACGACTACCTCGACCCGGCGCGCATGCGCTACGAGTACAAGGCCAGTTATCTGCTCGAAAACGGCACCAACAAGACCACCAACTGGGCCGCGACCGACGCGACCGATCTGGTGTTGAAGATGCCTTGAGGTTCGCGGTGGCTGTCCGTCCCCGCGGAGGCGGGGATCCGGTGGCGATGGAGTCGTTGGATTCGATCTCTATGCATGTCCGCTCGTCGCGGCGCGCCCGAGGTCGGCGACGACTTCGCGGTCTCGGGCTGCGGCGCGCAGCGAACGCGCCAGGTCGCCGCACCGCCGCGGGTTACGCCCCGCGGCGGTGAGGTCCCCACGTACAAGGATCGTTCCGCCGCGCGCATGCCGCCGCGAGGAACTCTCGAATTCTGGAGTTCGTCATGCTCAGCCTCGAAAAGCCGATCACCGTCGACGGCATTACCGTGTTCCGCGATCACGCCGACAAGAACCAATTCTGGGTCTTACCGGGTCCGCCGCAGTTGGCCGTGCGCGCGGCCGACAAGCGCAAGGAATTCAGTTTCCTCAAGTACCGCGTCGCCGACGCCACCGCGGCCGACAAAGGCGGCGGTTTCGTGATGTTCGTGACCACCCTGCAGCTGTCGCCGCAGATGGAATCGAAGATCATGGGCCGGCTCAATTCCGAACCCGGCGTGTCGCCGCCGGTGCGCCTGACCACCGCGACCTTCGAGGAAGGCTCGGTGCAGTGCATCGCCTTGAACGTGCAGGGCAGCGGCGGCACCTCGGCGCAACCTGCAGCGCCCGGCACCTTCAACGCGGTCGAGCACATCCTCGGCGCATCGGTGCCGTCGATGGACGCGGCCAACCGCGCTGCCTTCAGCCTCAGCCTGTCGGCCGAGGGCGCGACGATACTGGAGCAGGCGCTCAGCGACGGCATGACCCCGATCGGGGTGATCTACGACCTCAAGTACCTGGCGATGCGGCCGGCCTTGCGGGTCACCATCACCGCCGACTTCGAGCGCATCTTCAATCATTTCAGCGCCAGCCTCGAAGGCCAATACGCCTGGTTCAAGGCCGGCATCGACGCGGCGTTCGAGTCGCTGGTGCAGAACGGCGTCATCGACATCCAGGTCGAAGCCTTCACCGACGCCGAAGACCGCCGCGACCAGGAAAAGTGGGCGCTGGATTTCTTCAAGGACGATCTGCTGAGCAAGTGGTTCGAGCCGACCCTGACTCCGGGGCAATTGGCGACCGATGCGGCGCGTGCCGGCCCGGGCACGGGAACCGGCAGCAATACCGGTGGCACCGGCGGCACGGGTGGCGGTACCGGCGGCACTGGCGGTGGTACGGGAGGAACCGGTGGAGGCACCGGTGGCACCGGCGGCGGTACAGGAGGTACCGGCGGGGGAGGAACCGGTGGCGGTACGGGCGGCACTGGTGGCGGCACTGGCGGTACGGGCGGCGGAACGGGTGGAACCGGCGGCGGCACCGGTGGTTCAGGTGGCGGCACCGGAGGAACCGGAGGTACAGGCGGCACTGGCGGTGGTACGGGCGGTGGTACGGGTGGTACCGCGCCCGGTGGCGGCTTCAACGGCACCAGCGGCACTACGACCGGCACCGGCGGCGGCACCGGCGGCACAGCGCCGACCGCGCCGCAGATCCAGCCGGCCGCGCTCGCGGTCGAATTGCAGGAACCCACGCCCTTGCCCGCGGGACAGTCGGTCACCCACACGCCGGCCGCGAACGGCTTAGCCGAAACCATCACCGTGACCGGCGCCGGCGCGGTGGTGAAAGTCGAGAGCCAAGTGGTGACGCCGGATGCGCAGGGGCGCATCTCCGTCACTGTCAATCCCGACTCGAGCAAACTCATCGAAGTCGAATGGCCGGCGGCGACGCAGGAGCAGACCTTCGGCCTGTTCTTCGACTTCGACAAGCCGGCCGCTGCCGGCTGGCGGCTCAATCCGCCGTCGCAGCAATACCGCGCCTATGTGGAAAACACCACGACCGATCCGCGCTACCGCGATGCTTCCGGCACCTTGCGCATCGAGGGCGACGGCAACTGGAGCGGCCCCGAACGCGGCGCCGCACGCCTGGAGGCCTGGGTGCGCAGCCTGCCCGCGCCGCGTAACGTGCGTCTGGAAGCGTACGCCAGCCACGAGCACGTGAGCGGCGCGAACGAAACGCAGCGCAATGCGCACAACCAGGCGCTGTCGCAGCGGCGGCTGGAAGTCGCTGCCGCGGTGGTGCGCCGCGGCGGCGGCAACTTCACCATCACCCCGGCCAACGCGCACGGCGACAGCCCGGCCAGCGGACGTCCGGGCTCGCATTCGGCGATGGGCGGCGACCCGGACAATCGCGTCGTCCATGTCATCGGCCGGGTCGCCGGCACCACGCCGAGCCGCTGGCGCGGACGTCTGGCCCGGCCGGCTTCGATCACGCCACAACCGCAACCGCAGCCCCAGCCGCAACCGCAACCCCAGCCTCAGCCTCAGCCTCAGCCGCAACCGCAACCGCAACCGCAACCGCAACCGCAACCGCAACCGCAACCGCAACCGACGGTGCCGACGCCGCCGACCGCGATGAGCCTGTCGCTGAAGCTCAAGTTCGTGCGCCAGGAAGAGCGCAAGAAACTGACCCTGCGCTACAACCGCGCTGAGGCCACGCGCCGCACGTATGCCCCGCAAGGCTTCTTCGGCTTGATGCTCGGCGATCTCAGCGACAAGTCGAAGTACTTCAAGGAAATCGACCTCGACGATCCGTTCTTCCGCCAGTTCGCGGTCGAAGCCAGCATGCCGATCGCGTTCGAGCCGATCAATTTGTTGTCGGCGCAGGTGGCGCTGGATTACGGCGACAAGAGCAAGCCGCGCGATCACAAGCATGCCGACTTCGTGTTCGGGCCGGGCGAAACCGGGGTCAAGCGCTTCGAGGTGTTCATGAACGCCACGCGCGACATCGACTACGACGCGTCGTATCAGTACCACTTCGACCCGCAGTCCGACTGGGCCGCCGACCGAACCTCGTACACGATCCCGGCCGCCTCGACCGAAGACCGGACCATGTTCGTGAACCCCTACGAGCACGTCGAGTTCCGCCATATCGAAGCGATCCCGGGCGATATCGACTGGGACGTGGTCGACTCGATCGACGTCAAGCTGCAGGCGCGCGGTTACTCGCAGCCCGAGCCGAAGACCACCTTGAAGCTGACCAAGGAGTCCGGCCCCAAGACCTGGCGCCTGCGCGGCGCCAAGCCAGGCCCGGCCAACCGCGGCGTGACCTATCAGCTGGTGCAGCGGCGCAAGGGCGTGGCCAATCCGGACCCGGCGACGCCGCCGGTCGAGCTCGACGTGCCGCAGCTGATCGTCCACGACAGCTTCGAGGATGCCTTGCAGCTCGAGTTCATCCCGGTGTTCGACCCGGCGATGGTCAAGCGCGTCTATATCGACGTGAAGTACGAGGACGGCGCCTACAAGCGCAACGAACGCATCGAGATGGCCGGCAGCCAGACCGACCCGGTCAAGCTGCGCATCGCCCTGAAGAACAAGGACCTGCGCAATTATCGGCGGCGCTTCACCTTCGTCGGCATGCAAGGACAGTTCGATCAGCGCGCCTGGGTCGCCGAGACCGAAGAACTGGTCGCGGTGCAGTGACATGCGCAGCGATACCGTCATCGACACGCGCGGCGATACCGGAGCGGCCTGGCTCGCGCCGTTGCAGCAAAGCCTCGGTGCCGACATCGCCGGCCCGGTCGCCGCCACCTTGCGGCGACTCGGCACGGTGCTGCCGGCGCAGGCCGCCGCCGCCGCTGGCCTGCTGGGCGGCGTACTCGCGCCGCTCGGCCGTTCGGTCTGGCCGGAAGTGGCCGGCAGTTTCAGCAGCCTGACCAATACCGGCATGCCGGTCGAATTCTCCTGGAGCTCGCGCGAGCCGGTGGTGCGGTGGGCGACCGAAGTCGCCGCGCCGGAAGTGGCGGATCGCGAGCGGCTCCTGCTTGCGGCACAGGCCTTGGATTGGCAAGGCGATTTGGGGCCTTGGTTGGACCTGCAGCGCGAAGGTGCGATGAGCTTCGGGGCGTGGGCGGCGGCGCGCCATGGCGAAGGCACGGCGACCAAGCTCTACGTCGACCTGCCCGATGGGCGTTTACCCGCGGCCTGGCGCGACAAGCATGTGTTGTTCCGCTCGAACCTGATGAGCTGGCGTCTGAGCGGAGTGAACTGCGACGGCAGCGTCGAGTTCTACGCGCGCGCACAGGAACTCGATTGGCGTGCCTTGCAAGGGATGGCAGGTGCGGTGCTCGGCGACAGCGCCGCGATGATGGCCATGCTTGCCCGGGTCGTGCCGGGTTCGGAGTTGCCGCGGCCGAGCGGTATCAGCCTGTCGTTCTCGGCCGACGGTTCGCCGCGTGCGTTGAGTTGGTTCGTCGTGGCCAAGGCGATGTTCCGCGACGATGCCGAAGTGACGGCCAAGCTGCGCAGTCTCGCCGACGGCGTGCCGGCGCAGCTTTACGAGGCCTTGGCGGCCGGGCCGGAGGACGGGCGCTGGCGCCACGGCATGATCGGCGTGGTCGCCGACATCGCCGGCCGCAGTTGGGTGCAATGCGGGCTGCGGCCGACCTGAGCCTGCGTTCGTCGGTCGTGGGTGTTTCTGCGCCAAAAACAAAAAGCCCGGCGATGCCGGGCTTTTTGTCGACGCTCGACGATCCGCAGATCGGTCGACCGCTCAGTTGACCGGTGCGTAGCGCAGGGTCAGGAACCACTCGCGGCCGGGCTGATTGAAGTACGAAGAGGTTTCGTACTCGCGGTCGAACACGTTGGCCACGCGCGCCTGCAGACTCAGCGCGGGGGTGATCGCGTACTCGGCGCGCAGGTCGAGGGTGCCGTAGCCGCCCAGGCGGGTGCTGTTGGCGACGTCGTCGTAGCGCGAACCCGAGCCGACCGCGGTCGCACCGAAGCGGAACTTGCCGAAGCTGCGGTCCAGGTCGATGCGGGCGCTGTGCTTGGCGCGGCGCGGCAGGTCGTTGCCGCGGTAGAAGCCGACGCGGTTCTCGGTGTCGAGGACGCTGGCGCTCGCCGCCAAGGTCCATTGCGCGAACGTGGTGTCGATGCCGATCTCGGCGCCGCGCATGCGCGCGCGGTCGATGTTGTTGGGCAGGTTGATCGACGAGTCGTAGGTGATCAGGTCGTCGGCGCGGGTGTCGAAGCCGTCGATGCGGGCGTTGAAACGCTCGCCGCGATAGGCCAGGCCGAGCTCCCAGGTCTTGGACTCTTCCGGACGCAGGGTCGCGTTGCCGAAGAACGGGTAATACAGCTCGTTGAAGGTCGGCGCCTTGAACGCGGTGCCGTAGCCGACGGTGACGCGCCAGCGCTCGGCGAAGTTCAGGCCCCAGGCCGCGCCGCCGGTGGTGTGGCCGCCGAACTGTTCGTTGTCGTCGCGGCGCAGGCTGGCCTCGAACGACTGCGCGCCGAAGCGGCCCTGGTACTGGACGAAGCCGGCCTTGTTGTCGCGCTCGCTTTCGTCGTACGCGGTGTCGCTGTCGACACGGTCGCGCAACCAATCGAAGCCCGCGGTCAGCACGTGGCCTTCGGCCAGGGTGAAGTCGCCCTGCAAGGTCGCACTGTCGCGATCGGTCTTGAAGAACCCCATCGGCACTTCGCCGAGGAAATTATCCGAGCTGTCGACGTTGCGGCCGGCCAGCAACTGCAGGTGGATGGTTTCCGACGGACGCCATTGCAGCTTGCCGCCGATCACCTGCTGCACGGTCTCGGAGCGGTTGACGAAGCTGCCGTCGTAATCGTTCTCGCCTTCCGCGCGCAGCGCCTGGCCTTCGATGCTCCACTGTTCGTTGAACTCGAGGCCGCCGCGCAGCGACAGGGCGTGGTTTTCGTAACCGTCGCGGTCGGGCTCGTCGGTGAAGCAGCCGGCGAACACCGGGAAGCCGGCGCCGCGGCAGGCGTTGATGCCCTCGGTCTTGCGGAAGCTGTAGTCGGCGCCGAACCAGCCGCGCTCGCTGCGACCGCCGAAGCCGGTGCCGAATTCGAGGCTGTCGTTGCTGCCGCCGCCGACGTGCACGCGCGGGGCGAAGCCCTGCTTCTCGCGGCGGGTGAACACCTGGATCACGCCGCCGATGGCGTCGGCGCCGTACAGGCTCGAACGCGGGCCGCGCACGATCTCGATGCGGTCGATCAGTGCCAGCGGCAGGTCTTGCAGCGCGGCCAGGCCCGAGGTCGGCGAGCCGACGCGGATGCCGTCGACCAGCACCAACACGTGGTCGGACTCGCTGCCGCGCAGGAACAGGGTGGTGAGCTTGCCGGCGCCGCCCTGGTTGGAAATGCTGATGCCGGCGCGGCCGCGCAGCAGGTCGTTGAGGTCGCGCGCCTGGCTGCGCTGGATGGTCTCGCGGTCGAGCACGTCGACCGGGGTCAGGGTGTCGTTGACGCTGACCGCGGTGCGGTTGGCGGTGACCACCACCTCGTCGAGGTCGGTGGCGTCGCCCGCCGGAGCGGCGAGGGCGGCGGCGGGCAACGCCAGCGCACAGGCGATGGCGAGCGACAGATTCAGGGCGTACGTGTTCGGGGCGGACATGGGTAAAGCTCCAGCGCGCGCACCCGGAGGCGCGCGACGACGACGGCGGAAGGCGGTTGCGAGGAGGCAGCGGGCCGTGCAGACAGCCGGATAGCAGCCGCCGCGACGCCCTCCGCATCGCAACCTGTGGCGCCTCAAGGCCGGTCTCCGGACTCGCAAGCGCAGCGCCGACGCGGGGTCGGGCTGCCGATCGCGGCGCCTTCCCGTGCCGAGCACAGTGGCGGTTGCCGCGATCTGTCTTGCTTACCGTTGCGGGGGCAGTGCCGGACTGGCGCCGATCCTCCCGCAGGAGAGGGCGCGTCACCGGCTTCCCGTTTCAACCCGGCGATGGAGAAAGCCGCCGGGTCACCTTGAAGCGGTGCGCAGTCTACGCGAAGCCGGCGCCCGGGGCCAAAGCCGCGGGCGGGCGGAGCGGCCGGCCGGAGGGGGCGCAGCGGCGCCGACGGGCTCACTCGCGCCCGTCGTCCTCGTCGTGGCCGCCGGGGCGGTCGTCGTCGTCCAGGCCGTTGCCGTCCAGACCGCCGCCCTCGAATGCGTCGTGGCGTTCTTCGGCGTGCACGGTGGTGTGCACCGGCGCGGCGGCCGGCTTGTTGCGCGGCGGCGGCAGCAGCGCGGTCGCGGCTTCGGCGGCCTGGATCAGCTGTTGTCGGCGTTCGTCGCTGATCTCCTGCCAATGGCAGTCCAGCAGCGCGCCTTCGATCGCGTACAGCAGGTTGAGCGTCGGCTTGAAGCCGGCGCGCTTGACGCGCATGAAGGCCTCGACCGTGCCGATCGCGGAGATGTCCTCGTGTGTGCGCAGGCCGACCTGGCGCAGCCAGGCCGCGCTCTTGGGGCCGATGTTGCGCATCTTCGGCGCGGTCATGCCAGCGCCTCCACGTACACGCGCGCCAGCGCTTCCAGGCCGGCCTGGTCGTCGGCATCGAAGCGGTCCGGGACCGGGCTGTCGAGGTCGAACACGCCGATCAGGGAATCGCCGTGGACCAGCGGCACCACCACTTCCGAACGCGAGGCGGCATCGCAGGCGATGTGGCCGGGGAAGGCGTGCACGTCGGCGACGCGTTGGGTCTGGCGGGTCGAGGCGGCCGCGCCGCACACGCCCTTGTCGAGCGGAATGCGCACGCACGCCGGCAAGCCCTGGAACGGGCCGACCACGAGTTCTTCGCCGTCGTAGAAATAGAAGCCGACCCAGTTGAGTTCCGGCAGGGCATGGCTGACCAACGCCGACAGGTTGGCGGCATTGGCGATACGGTCGCGTTCGCCGTCGAGCAAACCGCGCGCCTGGGCGAGCAGCTGCGCGTATTGCTCGGGCTTGTCGCCCGATAGTGCGGAGGTTTTAAACATCATCGGAGTGTAACAGCGGCATCCGCCGCCACTACCATGGTGGACTCCACGCCCCAGGGAAAAGCGCGAGATGAGTCACACCCAGCCCCCGGTGGAGGCCGGCTCCCGACCAACGGCCGCGTCCGCGGTGTTTCCGCGCGGCGTGTTCGTCACCGGCACCGACACCGGCATCGGCAAGTCGGTGGCCAGCGCGAGCTTGTTGCACGCCTTGCGCGCGCGCGGCCTGCGCGCGGTCGGCATGAAGCCGGTGGCGAGCGGTTGCGAACTCACCTCCGAGGGTTGGCGCAACGAGGACGCCTTGCTGTTGCAAGCGGCCAGTGCGCCGAGACCGCACTACGACGACGTCAATCCCTACGCCTTGCCGCAGCCGTTGGCGCCGGAACTCGCCGCCGCGCAGGCCGGCGTCGAGATCGCGCTGGCGACGATCCTCGCCGCGCATGCGCGCTTGGCGGCGCAGTCGGACACGGTGGTGGTCGAAGGCGTCGGCGGTTGGGCCGCGCCGATCAGCGCCACGCTCGACCAGATCGACCTGGTGCGCGCGCTGGACCTGCCGGTGGTGTTGGTGGTCGGCCTGCGCCTGGGCGCGATCAATCACGCGCGTTTGAGTGCGCGCGCGATCCAGGCCGACGGCGCCCGCCTGGTCGGCTGGATCGCCAACGACATCGACCCGCAGATGGCGCGCGCCGACGACAACTTCGAGATCCTGTGCCGGCGTCTGCCGGTGCCGTGCTGGGGGCGTTTGCCGTATCTCGCTTCGCCCGATCCGCAGGCCCTGGCGGGGCGCTTGCAGCCGTTGTCCTAGCGCGGCGATCGCTCTGCAGTCCGCCTGCGATCCGTGGCGACGGCGAAGGCCGAATCGCGGGCAACAAAAAACCCGGCAGCCGAAGCTGCCGGGTTTTTCGTATCCGCCATGACGGCCGGAGAGAGGGACGGTGCGCTTACTTGGTCGCGGCAGCAGCCGGAGCCGTCGCCTTCGCCGCGGCCTTGGCGGCCTTCTCGACGTTGGCCTGGGTGGCCTTGGCAGCGGTTTCGATCTGCGACTTGGCCAACTCGGCGATCGCTTCGTTGGTCTTCACGGTGCGGCCGAAGGCTTCCTGGCCGGTGCTGACAGCGCGCTCGACGTTTTCGCGAGCGATCTGCGCGCCCTTCGGCCACAGGGTCTTGAAGGCTTCCAGGTCGCGGGCTTCGGCGGCTTCACCGAAGAAAGCGAAAGTGGCGTTGACGCGGTCTTCGATGGCAGCGACCTGCAGGCCGAACACGGCCTCGGCGTTGTCGAGGGCCAGACGGTTGACCTGAGCGGCCGTGTCCGCGAACTGGCGCGTAGCGGCGGCGAACTGTTCGTTGAATTGCTGGTACATGGCTGAGCTCCTGAAAGGTCCAGACGGAGAACGACTGGATTGTGCGGTGCAGCATAGGCGGGGTTTTGTTGCGATGCAACATCGAGCCGACGAGCGGTCGAAAGCCGTTCAGAAAGCCTGCCTGTTCAGGTAGTTAGCGACCAAGCAGCCGTTCAGGCAAAGCCTAATCCGGGGCCATGACCACGGCGTTGCCGGCGTCTGATAAGGCGCCGGCCGGGCCGATGATCGGGAGGGGAAGGGCGAGTGCCCCTGGCTCAGCCGCGGTAGCGGCAGCCGGCGGTGCAGGTCTCGTGGACCACGATTTCGCTCAACAGCGGCAGCACCGGCTTGAGCTGGTCCCAGATCCACACCGCGAGGCGTTCGCTGGTCGGGTTTTCCAGGCCGGGGATGTCGTTGAGGTAATGATGATCGAGGCGGTCGTAAGTCGGCTGGAACGCCTTCTTGACGTCGGCATAGTCCATCACCCAGCCGGTGTGCTCGCCCAGTTCGCCGGTCAGGTGCACCTCGATGCGGAACGAATGCCCGTGCAAACGCGCGCATTTGTGGCCTTCCGGCACGTTCGGCAGCCGGTGGGCGGCTTCGAGAGTGAAGACCTTGAAGATGTTCACAGCAGTCATAGTGCGGTACCGGGTCGGGCGGTGGCGCGTCGCGCGATGGCGCGGCGTGGCGCGTGATCTGGAACGATCTGGAATCCTGGGCCGGCGCGCATCCTGGCGACGGATACGAAAAAGCCCGCTGCGCTGGCGGGCCCTGGGTCTTGCTGCGCGGCGATTCTATGGTGGCTATGGGTGGACTCGAACCACCGACCCCAGCATTATGAGTGCTGTGCTCTAACCGGCTGAGCTACATAGCCACGGGGAACCGCGAATTCTTCATGCCGGACGGGCTCTTGTCAATCGTCTGAGCGCATCGCGACCGACTTGTTTACCCGACTTGTCGTCCCGGCCACCCCGTGGCAGAGTCGGACACAGTGAATTTGGAGTCCGCATCGTGATCGATCCGGACGGCTACAGGCCCAATGTCGGCATCGTGTTGATGCACCCGGACGGCCGCTTGTTCTGGGCCCGCCGCGTGCATCGCGATGGCTGGCAATTCCCGCAGGGCGGGATGAATACCGACGAGACGCCGCTCGAGGCGATGTATCGCGAGTTGCGCGAGGAAACCGGTCTGCTCCCGCAACATGTCGAAGTGCTCGGCGCCACCCCGGGCTGGCTGCGCTATCGCCTGCCGCGGCGGGCGATCCGCCGCAACGACCGCCTGGTCTGCATCGGCCAAAAACAAGTGTGGTTCCTGCTGCGCCTGACCGGCGAGGAGTCGGACCTGCGCCTGGATCTGACCGACAAGCCCGAGTTCGATCACTGGCGCTGGGTCGATTTCTGGTACCCGGTCGAGCACGTGGTGATGTTCAAGCGCGGCGTCTATGCCAGCGCCCTGCGCCATCTGGCCCCGTTCGCGCGTCTGGTCGCCGGCCAGCAGGCCGTGCCCGCGCCCGGTCCGGATGCCCGGTCGCACGAGGCCTACCTGTCGGGCTGCAACCACCCGCGGTCGCGGGCCTGCGGCGGGCCCGGCAATCCGGTGCGCGGCAGCGGCTCCGAATCGGGCAGCTGAACCTCCCGGACCGGGCGGGGGGCCGAGCCGGCTAGGCCTACCCGCCGGGCCCGTCCGGCCGGGGCCGCACGGCATTCCAGCACTTGGTTGCTTGCTGTTAATTGACAATCATTCGCATCCGTGGCGGAATGGCCCTGCAGCCATCCGGCTGCATGACCGACAGCCCACGCCCGTGTACGTCTGCATCTGCAACGGAGTCACCGACCGCGACATTCGCCAGGCCGCCGAAGCCGGTTGCCGCAGCGTGCCCGAGCTGACCATGCGCACCGGTGCCGGCGCCAATTGCGGCAGTTGCCTGGAGCTGGCCACCTCGCTGCTCGAACAGGCCCGCAACGTGCGCGAGCTGCCGCTGGACGTGCTGCAACAAGCCGCCTGAGCCGCATTGCCTGCAGGCCGATCCGGCCCGCCGTTCGTCCGTACCATCCCGCCGATCCGCTCACACCGCGCCGCCCTGGCGCTGGGCTGGACCTGTCCGTTCCTGGCGTGTCGCGTCACCGGCTCGGACGATTGCCGCGACCGTTCGTCGACGGCCCCGAACGACAGTGATTCTC
Organism: Lysobacter antibioticus; assembly: GCF_000731095.1. Lineage (GTDB taxonomy): Bacteria > Pseudomonadota > Gammaproteobacteria > Xanthomonadales > Xanthomonadaceae > Lysobacter > Lysobacter antibioticus_B. The sequence continues at coordinate 208,727 of NZ_JMTZ01000014.1, forward strand.
GACTCCCGTTGCGCACGATTCGCGTTCCGTCATGGCGTTCGCGAAAGGGCTAAAGTGCCGCCCATTGCAACGTCGGAGCACGGCCATGAAAGGCGATCCCAAGGTCATCGAATATCTCAACAAGGCGCTCTACAACGAGCTGACCGCGATCAACCAGTACTTCCTGCACGCCAAGATGCTGAAGAACTGGGGCCTGAAAGAATTGGCCGAACACGAGTACCACGAGTCCATCGACGAGATGAAGCATGCCGACAAGCTGTCGGACCGCATCCTCTTCCTCGACGGTCTGCCGAACTTCCAGGCCCTGGGTAAGCTGCGCATCGGCGAAAACCCGCGCGAACTGCTGGCTTGCGACCTCGCGCTCGAACTCGAAGCGATCCCGCTGCTGCGCGAAGCGATCAAGTACTGCGAGACGGTCAGCGACTACGTCAGCCGCAAGCTGTTCGCCGACATCCTCGATTCCGAGGAAGAACATGTCGATTGGATCGAGACTCAGCTCGCCCTGATCGAGCGTCTCGGCGAGCAGAACTATCTGCTGACCAAGATCGAGGAAGGCTGAGGGCGGTTTAGTAACGAGTGGCAAGGAGCGAGGAGCGAGCAACGAGTAAGGCGTTCGCTGCCGCTGCACTGTTCCAGCAGCTATCCAGCCAGCCGCGCGCAAGGCGCGCCGCCAGCCAGACAACAGAAAGCCGCCGGCTTGCGCCGGCGGCTTTTTTTGTGGGCGATCATGGCGGGGCCGCGTTAGCGCGCTTTGTCTTTGCCTTCGCCCCCACTCACTCCTCACTCCTCTCAACTCATTTCCAGCTCTTTCGGTTTGCGCCGGAACAGCTTGCGCCAGATCCACCACAGCACCGTCGCGATCAGCACGCTGATCAGCACGACGATGCCGAGGGTCACCCAGGGGTAGGCGAAGACCAGGGCGAGGCCGCCGAGCACCGCGGCGTCCTCGGTGACCGAGGCGGTCCAGTTGCTGATCGGCTCGGGCGAGGTGTTGAGCAGGGCACGCGAGCCGGACTTCAGCAGGTGGCTGGTCAGGGCCACGCCGGCGCCGGCGGCGAGCGCGCCCGCGCCGAGCTCGCCGTCGGGCGACATGGTTGCCGCGGCCAGGAAGGCGCCGACCGGCACCCGCAACAGGGTATGCAGCAGGTCCCAGCCCGAATCGACGCCGGGGATCTTGTCGGCGAAGAACTCGCCGGCGGCGAGCAGGCCGCAGACCCCGAGCACCCACGGCGACTGGGTCGCCTGCAGGGCCTGCGGCAGGTCCAGCCAGCCTAGCCAGCCGGCCAGGCCGACGCCGAACACGGTCAGGTAGACCCGAACCCCCGACAGCCAGGCGAGAACTACGCCAACTGCGAACAGGTGCGCATCGGACATCGTGGCATTCCCGTTAAGATTTAAGGTTGAGTATAGGTAAAGCCGGCGGTGTGAGCCGTCGTCGTCGAGCATGGCCAAAGTACCGCCGCCCCGTTTCGTCATCGTCCAGCAGCAGCCCGACAAGCGTCCTTATATCTGGAGCGCCGTGGGCGTGGCGTGGTTGGTGTCGCTGCTGGTGGCCTGGTTCTGGTCGCAGTCGCTGGCCGCGCCGCGGCTGCCCAAGCTGGTCGCCGAGCTGGAAACCACCCAGCGCGAGCTGCGCGACCGCCAGAACCAGCTCGACCGGCTGGCCCAGCGCGAAGCCACCCTGCAGCGCTCCGACCAGATCAGCCGCGCCGCCAACAAGCAGGTGCAGGGCTCGCTGGCCCAGCGCGATGCCGAGATCTCCGACCTGCGCGCCGACATCGCCTTCTACGAGCGCCTGGTCGGCGCGACCGCGCCGGCCAAGGGCCTCAACGTGCATTCGGTCGAGTTCCAGCCCGAGACCGGCGGCACCTGGCGTTACCAGATCGTGCTGACCCAGAACCTCAACCGGGGCGCGGTCAGCAACGGCGGCCTGCAGTTCCAGGTCGAGGGGGTGCGAGGGGGCAAGCTCGCATCGATCGGTTGGGACGAGTTGCACCAGAAGCCCAAGGCACCGATCCAGGACTATTCATTCCGTTACTTCCAGCAACTCGGTGGCAGCGTCATGTTGCCGGCCGGATTCACCCCCCAACGCGTGCGCGTCTCGCTGCGTGGGGAGAATGCGGCGATCGAGCAGCATTTCGCCTGGAAGAGCGGCGTTACCGTAACCGGGGAAACTTAAGCGATGTTCAAGACCAACAAACCGACCCAGATCCGCGAAGGCCAGGTCGACACCATGATCGGGCCGCAGGTGGTGATTCGGGGCGACCTGCATTTCAGCGGCGGGCTGTACATCGAAGGCCGGGTGATCGGCAAGCTGGTGGCCCAGGAAGGCCAGCCGGCCAGCCTGACCCTGGCCGAGAACGGCAGCATCGAGGGCGAGGTGCGGGCGCCGATCGTCGTGCTCAACGGCGAGCTCAACGGCGACGTCTACGCCAGCGAGCGGGTGGAACTCGCCGCCAAGGCCCGGGTCCAAGGCAACGTCCACTACAAGGTCGTCGAGATGACGGCCGGTTCGATGCTCACCGGCCGTTTGATTCATGTCGATGCCCACACCGCGGCGTTGCCCGCGCCTGAAGCCCTGATTACCGCGGATGCCCTGATGGATTGAGGGGCGCCGCCCCAACCCCCAAGACGGAACGGATGAGCGACGAACCCTCCAAGCCCGTTCCGTCTCCCGCCGATCCGGCCCCGGCTCCGGCTCCGGCCGGACCCGCCGCAACGGCTGCGCCGCCCACCGGTTCCGCCTCGCCCAGCGCCGCGACGCCCGTCCACGGGCATCGTGGCCGGCTGTTGGCCGGGCTGGCCCTCGCCGTGGCCCTGGCCTTCGGCGGCTGGGGCCTGTGGGGTGCGATCACCGGTTCCGACGAGCCGGTGCCGCCGCCCACGGCGGGGGGCGCGACGATGACGTCGCGGCAGATGCAGGCCGAACTGGAAGGCCTGCGCCAGCGCGTCACCACGCTCGGCCGCTCCGACGGCATCAGCCGCCAGGCCAATCGCGACCTGCAGAGCGCCCTGGCCGAGCGCGACGAGGAAATCGCCGGCCTGCGCGCCGACGTCGCCTTCTACGAACGCCTGGTCGGCGCCACCGGGCAGCGCCGCGGCCTGACCGTGCATGCGCTGAAGATGCAGCCGCAGCAAGGCGCACCGTCGGCCTGGCACTTCACCACCACCCTGACCCAGAACCTCAATCGCGGCGCCGTCAGCGCCGGCCGCGTCACCCTCGCGCTGGAGGGCACCCGCGCCGGCAAGCTCGAAAAACTGCTCTGGGCCGACCTGCGCCAGCAGCCCGAGGCGCCCGGCACGCCGTATTCGTTCAAGTACTTCGAGCAAGTCGAGGGCGACGTGTTCCTGCCGCCCGGCCTGACCCCGGTGCGGGTAACGGTGCGCCTGACCCCGCAGAAGGGCGCGGTGATCGAACAATCCTTCAGCTGGGCCGACGCCACCCGCGACAACGGCGGCACCGGTGCAGGCGGCTGATCCGCAGTGTTCGCCCGGTGCGCTTGAATGCGCGCCGCGCGGCCCTCATCCTTTCACCATGGAAACCACCCTTCTTTCCGCCGCGCCGGGCTATCAATCGCTGGAGCGGCCTCTGCAATTCTCGTCTTCGGCCGCGAACAAGGTTCGCGAACTGATCGCCGAGGAAGGCAACGACGCCCTCAAGCTGCGCGTTTACATCCAGGGCGGCGGCTGCTCGGGCTTCCAGTACGGCTTCGAGTTCGACGAGCAGCAGGGCGAGGACGACCTCGCCGTGCAGACCGACGGCGTGACCCTGCTGGTGGATCCGTTGAGCCTGCAATACCTGATGGGCGCCGAAGTCGACTACACCGAAAGCCTGCACGGTTCGCAGTTCGTGATCCGCAATCCGAACGCCAAGACCACCTGCGGCTGCGGGTCGTCGTTCGGCGTTTGAGCGGCGCCGCGATGCACCGGGCCGCGTCTCGCGCGGCCTGGCCTTTGCACCGCCCTTCCTGAAACAGCCTTCTGGGGCGCTGGATGAGACCGTTCGCATTCGTGGAAGCCGATTCGGCCTGGCGCGCGTCGCTGGACCGCGCCGACCATCTGCGCGACCAAGCCGATGCCTTGACCGCCCTGTGGCCGCAGGCGCGGGTGATCGTGCTCGACAACGCCGGCAGCGCTCTGGCCAACGCCGACGGCAGTTTGTGTGCGCCCTTGGGCCCGGAACTCACCGATGGCCCCGGCGGCGTCGGCGCTTCGATCTTCCTGGGGCTGGCGCCGGACGGACAGGGCTGGTTCGCGCTCGATGCCGAGCTGGTCGCGTTCGAGGCGCCGCGCCGGGTCGACCTGCGCAGCGCCGCCGCGCATTGGCCGATGCTCGAAGCCAGCGTGTTCGCCCAGGCCCGCGCCCTGCAGCACTGGCGCAGCCGCAATCGCCATTGCGGCGTGTGCGGCGGCGAGATCGCCTTTTCGCGCGCCGGCTGGCTCGGCCGTTGCGGCCAATGCGGCAGCGAACACTACCCGCGCACCGACCCGGCGGTGATCGTCGCGGTCAGCGACGGTGCGCGTTTGTTGCTCGGTCGTCAGACCGGTTGGCCGGCGCGGCGCTATTCGGTGATCGCCGGCTTCGTCGAACCCGGCGAATCGCTGGAGCAGACCGTCGCCCGCGAAGTGCTGGAAGAAACCGGCGTGCGCGTGCGCAGCTGCCGTTACCTGGGTTCGCAGCCGTGGCCGTTCCCGGGTGCGCTGATGCTCGGCTTCGCTGCGTTGGCCGAGGCCGACGAACCGCAGGTCGGCGACGAACTCGAAGAAGCGCGCTGGTTCACCCTCGACGAGATTCGTGCCGCATCCGCGCGCGGCGAACGCGCTGCGGCGCCCACGCTCGGCGAACGCGATGCCGCGTCGGCGCCGGGCGAACGCGATGCCGCGTCCGTGCTAGGCGAGCGCGATGCCGCACTCGAGGACGACGGCCCGCTGTTGTCGCCGAGCATCTCGATCTCGCGCTGGCTGATCGACCAATGGCGCCTGGCCGCCGAGGCGGACGCCGGGCGTTGATCCCGGCAAGGGATGCGTTCGCGAAAGACGCCGCCCGCGCGCTCGCGACATGCGCGGCGGTACGGAGCCGATGCATCGCCGTTACGGTCGCCCACAGTCGCGGTGTCGCGCGGTCGCGCTAGAATCCCAGGCAGATCGGACCGGGATTTTTTCGCCATGCCAGGAGCGTTGCCGCAATGTCAGTCACGCTGATCGCCGCCGTCGTCGCACTCGTGCTCGGCCATCTTGCTCAGTCGCTGGCCGCGTCGGTGCGTCACTACGGCTGGTACAGCGACTGGCTGCGCTGGATCGACAGCCGCTTTCCGGAAGACAGTTTCTGGCGCGGACGCTGGGGCCTGGTCATGGCCGTGGTGCCGCCGCTGCTTGCGGTGACCCTGTTCCAACTGGCCCTCGACGAACCCTTGATCGGGCTCGGCGGGCTGCTGTTCGGCATCATCGTGCTGTTCTACGCCTGGGGCCCGCGCGACCTCGACCAGGACGTCGAAGCCCTGGCCTCGGCGCGCGACCTCAACAGCCGGCGCGAAGCCGCGGCGCGGTTCTGGCCCGAAGGCGGCACGCCGTCGCTCGATGGCGGCTCCCTGGTCGAGGCGGTGTTCCGCAACGCCCTGCGGCGCTGGTTCGGGGTGTTGTTCTGGTTCCTCCTGCTCGGCCCGGTCGGCGCGCTCGGTTACCGCCTGGTGGCCTTGGCCGCCGAAGGCGAGGCCTCGCGCCATCTGCCCGGCGAAACCCTGGCCGGCGCGCGCACTGCCTTGGCGTTGCTGGATTGGCCGGTGGCCCAGTTGTTGACCCTGGCGCTGGCCCTGGTCGGCAATTTCGACACCGTGCTCGGCGCCTGGCGCGAATCGGGCGGGGCGCGTTTCAGTCTCGACAACCGCTTCCTCGGCGCCGTCGCCCGCGCCAGCGTGAAGTGCGAGCTGGCCGAAGAAGCCGCCGACTACGTCGACGAATCCGGCGTGGCGAGCACCGCCGTCGCCCTGGCCGCGTCCGAGGCGCCCGAGCTGCGCGACGCGATGAGCCTGGTCTGGCGCAGCCTGCTGGTCTGGCTGGCGGTGCTGGCGCTGTTCGTGATCGCCGGTTTCGTCGCCTGAGGCGAGCCCCGCCGGTTTGCCGTTTGAGACCGTTTAGCCGAAACCGACGCCCCCGCATGGATGGGGGTAGGGGGGCGCCGCTCGGCCTGCGTTTGTACGGACAGGTTTCCAGGAATCCTGCGAGCCGCGCGAGTAGCGCGTTCCCCCCGGCCGGGCCGGCGGGCCGAACGCCGGTCCTGCCTTGGGGGCGGACGGACCCGCGCGCCGCCGGCGCATTGGTGACCGGCCGCGCTGCTCAGCGCGGTTGCGACAAACAGCACGGTTCCGGCGACAGAGCGATGCAATACCCGTTACGCGACACAGGAGTCCGGTGGTCACGATCTGAACCCCTGTAAGGCGAGCGGTCCCGCATCGCGCCTGCGCGCCCTCACGTTTGCGGAGGACTCGATCTGGTGAATCGCTTCACGTCCATCATCCACGCCGGTTTCGCGCCTGGCATCGCCGCGCACGACGGCCAGGGCTTCGTTCACCCGGCCGACGCGCCTGGGCTAGTATCGAAGCAATTTCCTGGAGCGTGGACGAAGGTGGACGTGGGTCAGGATTCTCCAGCGGCGAACCAACCCGCTTCGACGCGTCAGGACGATGATCACTTCATCGTGTTCCTGCGCGAGCATCGCGAGCCGTTGATCGCGTTTCTGCGCAAATCCGCGGCGACGCACGAGGATGCGCAGGACATCGCCCAGGAAACGATGATGCGCATGCTGCGTTATCGCGACCAGCCGGCCGAAGCGCTGAAGATCCTGATGTACCGCATCGCGATCAACGCGCTCAACGACCGCGGGCGGCGCCAGAAAACCCGGCATGCGCCCGAGCACGTCAGCCTCGACGAGGACTATCACGCGCTGCCTTCGCAGGAACCCACGCACGATCAGCGCGTGGCGACCGAGCAGGAACTGGCACTGGTGCGTGCAGCGATCATGCAATTACCGATGCGCAGTCGACAGATCTATCTACTCAATCGCATCAACGGCATGAGTTACACACAGATCGCGCGTCATTGCGGTATTTCTGTAAAGGCAGTGGAGAAGAATATCGGCCGGGCGCTCGCGCTTTTGCGCGCACGCATGAAGGACAGCGGCTTCGAGACCTTACAAGCACCATGAAGACATCAACTTCCGCATCGATGGATCCGAACACGGCGCTTTCCGGCGAAGGCCGCGCCGAAGCGTGGGTCGCGCGGCTCGCGTCGCCCGAGTGCACGGCGCAGGAACGCGCCGAGTTCGATCGCTGGCTCGACGAGTCGCCGCAACACGTCGACGAGTACGTGCAGGCCGAGCGCACCCATCAACTGGCCGCGGCCTTGGCCAACGACGAGATGCTGCAGGCGGCCGCGCGCATCGCCTGGCGCACCACCGGCCGCGAAGCGACGCGTTCGCGCTGGTGGGCGCCGACCGCGCTGGCCGCGTCCTTGCTGGTCGCGACCGTGGTCGGCGTGACCTGGCTGCGCACCGCGCCGGCGCCGGTCCCCGACGAACGCCATGCCACCGCGGTCGGCGAGCAGCGTTCGCTGCGCCTGGCCGACGGCACCCGGGTATTGCTCGACACCGATTCGGCGATCGTCGCGCGCTTCAGCGAGCGCGGCCGCGAAGTCGTGCTCGACCGCGGCCGGGTCCGGTTCGAGGTCGCCGCCGATCCGGCGCGTCCGTTCCTGGTCAAGGCGGGTCGCGGCGAGATCCGCGACATCGGCACCACCTTCCAGGTCGAGAAGACCGATGCCGTGGTCAGCGTCGGCCTGATCGAGGGCTCGGTGATCGTCTCCGGCGGCGTCGCCCAGGCTTCGAGCACCCTGCAACCCGGCCAGCAGCTCAGCTACGACGACAGCGGCCGCCTCGGCGCCGCCGAACCCCTGGACATCAAGGCCGCCCAGGCCTGGCCGGCCGGCAACCTGGTGTTCAAGAACCGCCGCCTGGACGCCCTGCTGCTGGAAATGAACCGGTATTCGGCCACCAAGCTGCGCCTGGCCGAGCCCGGCCTGGGCGCGATCCCGGTCAGCGGCGTGTTCCACATCGGCGACCAGGCCTCGCTGCTGGAGGTCCTGGAACGCGGTTGGTCGCTGAAGGGCGAACCGAACGACGACGGCGACATCGTCCTGCGCCGCAAATCCGGCTGACCCGGCCTCTGTGGGCCGCGTCGATGCTATGGTTGGACAGCGCCGTCAACAGGGGGCGCCGAGTTCCGCTCTGGTCTGATCGATGCGGTTGGTGGATGGTCAAGATTTCCTATGCGTTCATCGTTTCCGTCGCGCTGACATTCGCGCCTGAAGTCGGGGCCCATCAGGCTCCCAAAGGCGATTTCACTGCAGATGGCTACCGCATCCAGGCCGGCGCGCTGGATGATGCACTCAATGCCTTCGCGGCCCAAAGCCGCGTACAGATCCTCTATTCCCCGTCGTTGGTCGCGAACCGCCGCAGCAGCGGCCTGAACGCCCATGTCTCGGCGCGCGACGCGCTGGCCCGTTTGCTGCAGGGCACCGGCCTCACGGCGGTAGCCGTAAACGCCAATACCTACTTGCTGCAGGTCGTGCCGCGCCCGCGACCGGTCGCGGCGCCTCGTGCGACCGTGCGGCGGGACACCTCCGGTCCGGGTTCGCCGACCCAGCTCGACACCGTGCACGTCACCGGCACGCGCATCCCGCGTTCGGCCTTCCAGACCTCGACCCCGCTGACCATCATCACCCGCGAGCAGATCCGCTCGAGCGGGCACCAGACCCTGTTCGACCTGTTGCGGCTGATGCCTGGCATGACCGGCCACCACCCGCGCGACGTCGCCACCGCCGGCGGCGCCTCGCAGGTGCCCTCGGCCGCGGCGGCCTCGTCGAGCCTGTACTCGCTGGGCCCGCGTGCGACCTTGTTCCTGGTGGACGGCCGGCGCATCGCGAACTACGGCCTGGTCTCCACCGACATGGGCGCACTCAGCGATCTCAACGGCATCCCGTTGAGCATGATCGACCGCATCGAGATCCTGCACGGCGGCGCCTCGGCCATTTACGGCGCCGACGCGATGGCCGGCGTGGTCAACATCATCCTCAAGAAGGACTACAGCGGCGGCGAAGTCACCGCCAATTTCGGCGTGTCCGAGCGCGGCGACGCCGAGCAGCAGCGCTTGTCGGTCAATCTCGGCCTGCAGACCCGCGGCGGCGGCAACGTCTTCCTCAGCGCCGATCACTTCACCCGCAACCCCCTGGTCGGCAGCCAGCGCGACTGGAGTACGGTCAATCAGGAAGACACCGGGTTGCAGGATGCGCGTATTCCGTTCGGCTACTACTTCGGCAATTACTACATTCCCATCAAGGGTTGCGAAGACCTCGACGTCGGCAGCGAGGGCCAGGCCTGCAGCCTCGACCGCGCCCGCTACGTCAGCCTGCAGCCGGGCATCACCAGCAACGCCTTCTACGGCCACTACCGCCAGCCGGTCGGCAGCCACAGCGAAATCTACGCCGACGTGCGAGCGACCCGGGTGGTCCTGGAGATGCAGAACGCGCCGTTCTTCGGCCTGGTGAACCTGCCCGACGACAGCCCCGACGCGTTCGCGCCGATGCCGATCCTGCCCCTGGCCTACGCTTTCTCCGAGGTCGGGCCGGTGCGCAACCGCACCACCACCACCACCCGCGACTCGACCCTGGGTTTCCGCGGCTACCGCGGGCGCTGGGAGTGGGATGTCAGCCTGGCCCAGCGCCGCAACAAAGTGCTTAACCGCATCGACGGCCTGATCGACGAGCCCAAGCTCGAAGAAGCGGTCGAGGCGGAAAAATTCAGCTTCACCAAGAAAGGCAACACCGAAGAAGTGATCGAGGAAATCTCGCCGCAGAACACCCTCGGCGGCGAAGTCATCCTCGACAGCGTGGTCGCCAACTTCGACGGCCCGTTGTTCGCGATGCCCGCCGGCGACGCCACCGTCGCGGTCGGCGCCGAGGCGCGCCGCGAACGCCTGCGCAGCCGCCCCGGCGGGGCGTTCATGCGCGGCGAGGTGGCCTTGGCGCAAAAGATGGATGCGCGCAATTCGCACCGCTACGACTCCGCGCTGTACGCCGAGATGAACCTGCCGCTGCACGAGAGCCTGTCGATCGACGCCGCCTGGCGCGTCGACCACAACGGCGGCCATGGCAGCCGGGTCTCGCCGAAGGCGGGGTTCAAATGGTCGCCGCTGCAAAGCCTGACCTTGCGCGGCTCGGTCGGCGAAGGCTATCGCGCACCGACCCTGTTCGAGATGCGCCGGCCGATGACTTTCGGCGACACCGCTATCGTGCCGTGGAACTCGGCCACCGACCCCTGCCTGATCCAACTCAGCGAAACCAGTTGCCAGGTCGACAAGCACGCCACCGTCAATTCCAAGCTCAAGCCGGAAACCTCGCACAGCCGCACGCTCGGCATGATCTGGTCGCCGACCGACGCTTTCAGCCTGAGCGTCAACCACTACCGCATCCGCCGCAACAACGAGATCCTGGTGATCAACTCGCTGCAGCGGCCGGAGTTGTACCCGGAAGCCCTGGTGCGCGATTCCGACGGTTACCTGATCGGCGTCAACATGTACCTCGACAACGTCGGCAGCACCGACGTGCGCGGTTGGGAGTTCGATGCCGACTACCGCTTCGAGACCGCGCGCCTGGGCAAGTTCGCGCTGCGCCTCAACGGCCACTACCTCGATCACCTGATCCGGCGCTCGCACCCGAAAGTCGACGCGCTCGACTATGCCGGCTACACCACGCCGAACCGCAGTGCGCTCGGCAGCGTGCAGTGGAGCTACCGCAACTGGATCACGACCCTCAACCTGCGCTACATGGGGCCGGCCAAGGTCGATTTCGGCGACCCCACCAAGAGCTGTTACAAGACCTGGCAGGTCAGCGGCAAATGCCGCACGCCGAGCGCGACGGTGACCGATCTCAACATCGCCTACGGCGGCTTCGAGCACTGGCTGCTGAGCCTCAACGTCAGCAATCTGAGCGACCACACGCCGGTCAATTACGACGAAAGCCCGGGCGGTTACAGCATCGTCGACGACGATCCGGTCGGGCGCTATTACCTGGTCAGCGCGACGTATCGTTTTTGAGCGGCCAGGCGGCGCGCGATCAGCCCGGTGCGAGCCAGGCGAACGGCCACCACGGCAGGTTGCGCAGCAACCAGAAGCCCAACAGCAGGCCGATCCAGAATTTCGCGCTGATCAGCGTGGCGACGACGGCCTTCGGCAGCGGCAGCCGATAACCGAAGCCCTGCAGCGCCAGCAAGGGCACCGCGATCATCAACAAGGGCAGCAGCGGGTTCATCGCCATCATCTGGGCGAAGTCGCCGTGCACCAGCGCGTGCAAGGCGCGGGTCATGCCGCAGCCGGGGCAGTACAGGCCGGTGAACTCGTAGAACAGACAACCCGGCAGCGGGCTGCCTGCGGCGCTGGGATCGAAGCGCCGTAATACCCATACGCCGGCGGCCGCCGCGGCCGTGGAGGCTGCGGCGGTCGCGGCGAGCGCGAGATGGCGCGATCCGGGTTTCATGGTGTCGCTGCGGCGCTGCCTGAAGCGATCAGCGCGTCTGCATGCGCTGGAATTCCTGCAGCGCATCGCCGTACAGGAAGGAGGCGCCGTTGATGAAGAACGACACGATCATCCAGATCAGGCCGAGCACGGCCAGGCCGGTGCAGACCCAGGTCCAGATCTTCGCGTTCTCCGAAGCGCGGCGCGCGCCGGCTTCGTCGCCGGAAGCGAACTTGCCGTTGACCTGGCTGCCGTAGACGATCGCGACGATGCCGGGGATCGAGCCGACCATGCAGCACAGGCAGAACGTCAGCACGGTGACCGTGATCGACCAGGCGAGGTAATTCGGATACGGCGAAACCGGTGCTCCGGCGGACGGCTGATTCATGAGATCCCCTTTCTCGAACGATGGATGCCGCGACGCGGCGGTCGGGGCATCCTATCAGCGCGCCTTGCGGCCCGGCACTCCCGGCCGGGCGTTCGCGGCCCGATCTCCAGCCCGATATACCGCTGGACCGGCGGCGCTCAGGCGCGGTCGCCGCGCAGCGCGCGCACCTGGGCTTCCAGCGACTCGGCGCTGACCGTTTCTGCCTGCAATGGCGGATCGGCGACCACTTCGACATGGGCGCGGAAACGCCGCGGCACCCGCATCCGCGCCAGACGACCGCCTTCGGCGCGCGCATTGCGCCGGCTCCACATGCTCGACCACATGCCGCGCAGCGCCATCGGGATCACCGGCACCGGCCGCTTGTCGAGGATGTGTTCGACGCCGGACTTGAATTTGGCGATCTCGCCGTCCTTGGTCAGGGCGCCCTCGGGGAAGATGCCGACCAGTTGGCCGTCGTCGAGCGCGGCCTCGATTTCCTCGAACGCGCGCCGCATCACCTCCGGGTTTTCCTTCGCGCCGGCGATCGGGATCGCCTTGGCGGTGCGGAAAATCCAGCTCATCACCGGGATGTTGAAGATCTTGTAGTACATAACGAAGCGCACCGGCCGCGGGATGCTCGCGCTGAGGATCAACGCGTCCATGTAGCTGACGTGGTTGCACACCACCAGCGCCGCGCCTTCGTCGGGAATGCGTTCGGTGCCCGACACCCGCAACCGGTACAGGGTGCGCACCAGCACCCAGCTCAGGAAGCGCATCAGGAACTCGGGCACGATCGTGAAGATGTAGATCGCGACCACCGCATTGGCGATCGCCAGGGCCAGGAAGATCTGCGGGATGGTCCAGTGGAAGAACTTCTGCACGATCACGCCGAGCGCGGCGGCCAGGACGATGAAGGCCGCGTTCTGGATGTTAATGCCGGCGATCACGCGCGACAGCTCGTTCTTCGGCGTGCGGTTCTGGATCAGCGCGAACAACGGCACGACGAAGAAACCGGCGAACACGCCGATGCCGACCAGGTCCATCATGATCCGCCAAGCGCCTGGCTGGGCGACGAAGCCGGCGACTTCCAGGCCGCTGACCGTGGCCGGACCGCTGCGGGCGAAGAACAGGTCGACCATGAAGGCGCTCATGCCGAACGCGCCGAGCGGCACCAGGCCGATCTCGACGGTGCGCGCCGACAGCCGTTCGCACAGCATCGAGCCCACGCCGGTGCCGACCGAGAACAGCGCCAGGGCGAAGATGTACAGCGTCTCGGCGCCGCCGAGGTTGTCGACGGCGTAGGTCGGCAACTGCGAGGTCAGCACCGTGCCGACGAACCAGAACCACGACACCCCGAGCACGGAGTTGCGCACTGCCGGCTGGCGCCGGGTCATGCGCAGCACCTTGACCGACTCGGGGATCGGGTTCCAGTTGATCTTGAGCCCCGGCTCGCCGGCGTCGGCGCGCGGGATCAGGCGGCTGACGATGTTGCCGGTGATCGCCAGGGCGACGATGGCGCTGGCCGCGACCACCGGGCCGTGGCTGCCGGCGAGCTTGAAGATCAGGCCGCCGAAGATCATCCCGACCAGGATCGAGATCGAGGTGCCCATCTCGACCAGGCCGTTGCCGCCGGTGAGTTCCTCGGGCTTGAGCACCGAGGGCAGGATCGAATACTTGACCGGGCCGAACAGCGTCGACTGCAGGCCGGTGCCGAACAGCGCGATCAACAGCAGCGGCAGGTTCTGGGTCAGGAACCCGACCGCGGCCAGCGACATGATCGCGATCTCCATGGTCGTGGTGATGCGGATCAGCTTGTGCTTCTCGAGCTTCTCGGCGATCTGGCCCGCGGTCGCCGAAAACAGGAAATAGGGCAGGATGAACAACGCCGGCGCGAGATTGGTATAGAGCGTGCGTTGCTCGGGACTGACGCCGAGATAGAACAACAGGCCGATGATCGCCTGCCGATAGACGTTGTCGTTGAAGGCGCCCAGGGCCTGGGTCAGGAAGAACGGCAGGAAGCGCCGTTGGGTGAGCAACGCGAACTGGTTGTGCGCCATGCCGTCCTGCTTGTCCGATCAAACCCGCACGTCGATGTGCGGCTCGCGCGAAGGATTCGCCGGGCGAGCCTAACAAACCCATCCCCGCGCCGTGTAGCGGGAATGGGCGGAGTAGCGGAAAAGTAGACTCCGAAGCTACGGCGCCAAACCGCAACGCCTTTACCAAGGCGGTCCCGCCACGCTGCGATGGCCGTTCCTCTCGACCCGCCTTTGCGGTTCCGCCCAAGAACCGTCTTGCCGTTCCCCCTTCGAGAAGGGGGCATGGGGCCGTTCTCGCTCCAGAGAACCGCGCTCCATGCCCTCCCCGCGTTCGAAGCCACGCCCCCGCCGTCTTTGTGTATCCCAATGTATCCGCGCCCGTTCCCGCCCGGCTTGCATACAAAACCCGGTGGCCGCGGACACGCGCCGGATACCCCGTCACGGTCGAATGCCCTGGTCCGCCCACCGCGCCAGGAGCCCGCCATGATCGCCGTATCGACCGACCGCCCACACGACCCGCAACGCCGCAGCCTGCTCGGCGGCGCCGTCTTGGCTCTGCTCGCCGCTCCGCTCGGCGCTGTCGGTTCCGTCTTTGCCGAGCCCGCCAGCAGCGCCGGCCCTCGCCGTGCCGCCACTGCGGCCGTCTGGGGCCCGCTCAAGCAAATCGACGCCGGCGTGCTGCGCGTCAGTTACGCCGAACTCGGCCCGCGCCATGGTCCGCCGGTGCTGCTGCTGCACGGCTGGCCCTACGACATCCACACCTACGCCGAGGTCGCGCCGCGTCTGGCTGCGCGCGGCTACCGCGTCATCGTCCCCTATCTGCGGGGCTACGGCGCCACCGTCTTCCTCTCCGCCGACACCCCGCGCAACGGCCAACAGGCCGCGCTCGCCGCCGATGCCATCGCCTTGCTCGACGCGCTCGGCATCGACTCGGCGATCGTCGGCGGCTGCGACTGGGGCGCGCGCACCGCCGGCATCCTGGCCGCGCTGTGGCCGCAGCGCTGCCGGGGCCTGGTCTCGGTCAGCGGCTACCTGATCGGCAGCCAGCAGGCCAACCAGGCGCCCTTGCCGCCGAAGGCCGAGCTGCAGTGGTGGTACCAGTTCTACTTCGCCACCGAACGCGGCGAGCGCGGCTATGCGCAGAACCGGCGCGAATTCTCGCGCCTGATCTGGGAACTGGCCTCGCCGCAATGGCGCTTCGACGACGCGACGTTCGAGCGCAGCGCCGCCGCGTTCGACAACCCCGACCATGTCGCGGTGGTGATCCACAACTACCGTTGGCGTCTCGGCCTGGCCCAAGGCGAACCGCAATTCGACGAGCTCGAAGCGCGCCTGGCCCAGGCGCCGGCCATCGCCGTGCCCACCATCACCCTGGAAGGCGATGCCAACGGCGCCCCGCACCCGCCGGCGGCGGCCTATGCGCGCAAGTTCACCGGCCCCTACGCGCACCGCGAACTGCGGGGCGGCATCGGCCACAACCTGCCGCAGGAAGCGCCGGAGGCATTCGCGCAGGCCATCGTCGAGGTGAACGCGCTATGAGCCGACCGTTCGCAGCGGTGCGTCACGGCTCTGCTCTTGCCGTTCCTCTTTGAAAAAGAGGAGGAATGGAGGCCTTGCTCCAACCCAGCGCAACCGCAACCGCAACCACAACAGCAACAGCGCAAATCCCGCGCCCCTGCTGCACAGGCGCCGCCCCCTCTCCAAAGGGGGGGCAACGGCAAACGGCGTTGTCTACCAAGCCGCGCAAGTGCCAAGCCATCGCTCTTGCCGTTACCACTGAATCGCATTGGTGGTTTTCCGTCCTGCCGCTGAGGGTTTTGCCGGGTGCCGGACGCCGGCGGCAATGTCGACATTGGCCGCATCCGTCGTAGGAGCCCGGTCCATGCACGTCCGTCATTGCCGCTTCATTGCCGTCCTGCTCGCCGCTCTCGCCATTCCGGCGGTATCCGCCCTGGATCTCGGCACCCTGCCTGTCGACACGCCGCAGGTGACGCCGTCGGCGCCCGTGTCGAGCTACCTGCACGACGTGTCGCAGCCGATTCCCGGGGTGAGCTGGATGACCGGCATCACCGAGCATCACCGCATCACCATGGCCGACGGCGTGGAACTCGATGCCTGGATCGTGCGGCCGGACGTGGCCGGTCCGGTGCCGCTGGTGCTCGAACTCACCCCGTATTACGGCGGTGGCGATCCGACCGTGACCAAGCCGGTCAGCAACGCCGCGAGCTACCCGTACAACATCGCCATTGCCGCGCCGTTCCAGGAGCTGATCAAGCGCGGCTACGCCTTCGGCATCCTGTCGATGCGCGGCACCGGCGCGTCCGGCGGCTGCTTCAGCATCGGCGGGCCGCAGGAGGCCAAGGACATGGCGACCGCGATCGAATATTTAGCCGCCCAGCCCTGGTCCAACCAGGCGGTCGGCGCGATGGGCGTGAGCTACGACGGCACCGCGCCACAGGACCTGTGGGTGGAAGCGCCGCCGCACCTGAAGACGATCGTGCCGATCAGCGGCATTTCCGACATGTACAAGTACAACTACGTCAACGGCGTGACGATCGAAGACACCCGGGGCTTCAATACCTACTACTGGCTGCTCGACGGCATGGTCCCGGCCGGTCTGGAAGGCGGCAGCCAGCTGCTCGATCCGGTCACTGCTCCCGATGCGGTGACCGGCGAGGTCTGCAAGGAGCGCATCGACGTTACCGCGGAAGGCTTCACTTCCCTCATCGCCGGCGACAAGACCCCGTACTGGCAGGCGCGCGACCATCTCGCCGCACTCAAGGCCGACCCGTCGAAGAAGCGCGCCAGCGTGTTCTACATCCACGGCCTGCAGGACTGGAACGTCAAGCCGCACAACATGGAGGGCTGGATTGAAGCCTTGCAGGGCAGCAACGTGCCGTTCAAGGCCTGGCTCGGCCAATGGGATCACGCCTGGCCGGACCGCAGCGACTGGATCACGGTAATGACGGCGTGGTTCGACCAGTTCCTCAAGAATCGCAACACCGGCATCCTCGATGCGCCCAGGGTGCAAGTGAAAGACGACGCCGGGAAGTGGCGCAACGAGCCGCGGTGGCCCGCTACCGGCAAGAAAGTGACGCTGTACCCGCAGGTGACCGGAACGCTCGGCACCACCCAGAGCGTGGGCTTTGCGGACTACAACGATTACTCCGGTCAGGACGTCAACGAAACGGCGCCGCTGCCCGACGATCGCGTCGCGTTCGTCACCGCGCCGCTGGCCAACGATTTGCACCTGTCCGGCATGCCGCGTTTCGAGGGCATCGTCGCCTCCACCGGCGCGCGCGCCAACCTGATGCTGACCCTCGCCGAACAATTGCCGGACGGCACGCTGCGTCCGTTCAACTTCGCCTCGCTCAGCCTGAACCACGCCGAGAGTCTGGCGCACGGCAAGCCGAGCGTGGCCGGCGAACCGCAATACGTCGGGGTGAACTTCTATCCGCAGGAAGACGTGGTGCATGCCGGCAACCGGCTGGTGCTGCTCGCCGCGGGCGATCTGATGTTCTATGGGCAACCGGGCCCGGCGATGGCGCCGTTGGCCACGGGCTCGCAGATCATCCTCGACCTGGCGAGCAGCAAGCTGGTGCTGCCGAACGACACGACCTTGAGTTACGAAATGCCCTGAGCTGCGGCGCCCTTTTCAAAACGGGACAACAGCAAACTGCCGCCTATCCCCTCCACAGTCTCAAGGCGCCGCTTTCGCCGTTCCCCCTTTGAAAAAGGGGGGCGGGGGGATTTGCTTTTGCGCTGACGCAAAGCGATAGCAAAAGCTCGAATCCCCGCGTCTGCCGCGCAGACACCGTCTACTTTCCTAACGGGGGGCAACAACGGCCGCTGTCGCTTAGCACCCGCCCGCTCAACGCCCCGCCGCATCCTGCCAGTCCGCCGAACCTTCGGGCCGCTCCCGTGCGATCCGCGACCACGCCGGCTCCTGCCGCCAGCGCCGCGTAGTGCGCTGGAAAAACTGGCTGTTGGGCACCTGCAGCACCGAGTCCTCGCCGTCGGCGTGGACCTCCTGCAAGGTGGTGTAGATGAAGTTGATGTCGACGACCCGCCCGCGCAACCCCGGCTTGTCGCCGTTTTCCAGCACCTCGATATAGTCGTACAAGCGGAACGGCCGGGTGGTCAGGATCAGGAACGCGCAGAAAATATTCGACAACACGCTCCACGCGGCGAAGAACGCCACCGCGCCGACCGCGACGAAGCCGGTCAGCGTCGTCCACACCACCGAGCCGGAAATACCGAGCCGGTTGAGGAACAGCAGCAGCGCGGTGATGTAGATCAAGGTGCTCAGCACCCGTCGCAGCCCCAGCCCGAACGCCGGCGCGATGTCGTAGCGGGCGCAGACCCGCCGCACCAACTGCCGCAGCAGCGTGGTCAGCAGCCAGGCCCCGACCAGGATCGCCAGAGCCTCGCCCAGCTTCATGGCGATATAGGCGCCTTGTGCGATCGTCGGCGACATGGATGCGGTGTCCTTGGCGTACGGGATGGGCCGGCAGTGTAAGAGGACAGGGGTTAGCGTGTCGTGCGCAGCTTGTCGATCTCGATCGTGCTGGAAAACGCCGGACCGGCCGAGCGCACCCAATGGACCCGCGACACCGGACTCGCCCAGGTCCCTCGCGTCCGCCGTCCGCTGATCGAACAGGAAGTCGCCGACATCGTGGTCCTCCTGAAGTATCTGGTTGCAGATCGGGGCATCGAGCTGGAACAGACCGTGGCCGACAAGCTGCGCGGCGATGCCGAGCGCTATCGCGTCGCCAAGCCCCGGGGGACGATGAAGAAATACAACGAGCTCTGATCTGAAGCGACATCGCCACGGAAGCGAGCTCGGCATGGCTCAGCTGCCGGGTGTCATCCGGAGACGTAACCGTCGGCCCAGCCCTGAACGTCTTCATCCAACTCGTATTCAGTGATGTGGAACCCCTCAACGGTCTCGCTGCCAGGCGCAACAATGCCCGGCAGATCACGAAACCCGAGTTGCTTGTTGAAGCGTGCAACAGCTTCGCGAGCACGGGAGTCTGAGTTGTACACACCCAATAGCTTCACGTCTTCATCGCCGCCCGGGACGACATGAAGATGATGGAGAATGAATACTTTGCTCATGGGATAAGCCCCGGTGGCTATGTCATCGTGAGGTGAAGACTATGCCGCCGATCATGCGCGAAACTGGCTGGCATCTCGCCCCCAGCCAGCCTCGCCCGGCTACGCTGAGGCGGTACCTTGGGAATAGGAGGTCGCCATGTCTGCGGATACCAAGACACCGTTGGATCAGGTCAATGCGGCGCTGAACCAGCTCAAGGAAATGCGTCATTACGCCAAGAACTACGTCGAGCAGTTGACCGCGCAGTGGCTGCTGTTCGACGGCGAGTTGAAGAAGCTCAAGCAGGCGGAAAACATCGAGGAACTGATGACGCGACAGGGCGAGTTGTACGACGCCCTGGAGAAGGAGATCGCCGAACTGGAGGTCGTGGTGGTGGCCTTGCAGCCGGCGCCTGAGGAGGGTGCTGCGTAGCGGTTTCTCTCTCGCCTTTGTGTGAGGCGGACGGCGCGGAATCGGGCCTTGGCTTGCGCGGCCTCGATGTTTGGCGATGAATTCGATGTCTTGCCGCGTCCCGTGATCGCGGCTTGCGCCGCTCCTACCCCTGTGTCGCTGAGCGACGTCGAGGCGGTGGGTTCTGCGTGTGCGTCAGTCGCGTCTCACGCCGCTCCTGCAGGCGGGGCGGGGGCGCTTTCGGGAGTGAGGCAGCTCCGTCCCTATCAATATCTTAGCCGACTGGGGGCTTGCGGCAAGCCCCCGGGCTTGGTGCTCAATCGCCCGCCGTAGCGAGGCTACGGAACCGGGAGATGGGTTATGAGCATGTGGTTATCGAAGTGGGCCGTGCGGGAGCGCGGGCATCGCGGTGGCGCGAGTGATACGGCGACGGATCGCCGCCATCCAGAGCTGCGCGCGAATCAGGGGCGCGACGCGCGCGCGGCGAGTCGGCATGAGGTGATCATCGCCGGTGGCGGGCCGACCGGCTTGATGTTGGCGGGCGAGCTGGCTTTGGCCGGTGTCGACGTGATCGTGGTCGAGCGGCGCGCGAGCCGGGAGCTGGCCGGGTCGCGTGCGGGTGGGCTGCACGCGCGCACGCTCGAAGTGCTGGATCAGCGCGGCATCGTCGATCGGTTCCTTGCCGAAGGGCAGGTGGCGCAGGTCGCCGGCTTCGCCGGGGTGATGCTGGATTTGGGCGGCTTTCCGACCCGCCATCCCTATGGGCTCGGGCTGTGGCAGAACCATATCGAACGCATTCTCGCCGACTGGGTCGACGAGCTCGGCGTGAACATCCATCGCGGATGCGAGGTGGTGGGCTTGGTGCAAGACGGGGCCGGCGTCGAGGTCGCGCTGTCCGACGGTACGAGTTTGCGTGCGCAGTATCTGGTCGGCTGCGATGGCGGGCGCAGCCGGGTGCGCAAGGCGGCCGGCATCGATTTTCCGGGTTGGGACGCGACCACCAGCCATCTGATCGCCGAGGTCGAGATGGCGCAGACGCCGCCCTTGGGTATCCATCGCAGCGGCTTCGGCATCCATTCCTTCGGCCGGGTCGAGTACGAGATCCGCAACGGCGAAGTGATCTACGGCGACACCGGGCCGGTGCGGGTGATGCTGACCGAGGCGCAAGTCGGGGGCGGCGGCGAACCGACGCTGGAGGATTTGCGTGCGGCCTTGATCGCGGTGTGCGGGACCGACTACGGCGTACACAGCCCGACCTGGATCTCGCGCTTCACCGATGCGACGCGGCAGGCCGCTACGTATCGCGAGCGGCGCGTGTTGTTGGCCGGCGACGCCGCGCACGTGCATGCGCCGGATGGCGGGCAAGGTCTGCAACTCGGCGTGCAGGATGCGGTGAACCTGGGCTGGAAGTTGGCCCAGGTGGTCAAGGGGATATCGCCGGACAGTCTGCTCGACAGCTATCACGCCGAGCGTCATCCGGTTGCGGCGCGAGTGCTACGTACGACGATGGCGTCGATCGCGTTGCGGCGCGGCGACGAACGTACGACGGCCTTGCGCGAGACCGTCGCGGAGTTGCTCGGGGCGGAGGAGTCGCGCCAGCGGTTTGCGGCGATGTTGTCGGGATTAGGGATTCGTTACGAGCTCGGCGACGGGCATCCGCTGCTCGGGCGGCGCATGCCGGATCTGGACTTGCTCGTCGGCGATCAGTCGATGCGGGTGTATGCCTTGTTGCGCGAGGCCCGGCCGGTGCTGCTCGATTTCGGTGCATCTGATGCCGTCGATATCGGGTCTTGGGCGGACCAGGTTCGCGCGGTTGACGCTCGGTACGACGGCGCTTGGGAGCTGCCGGCGTTGGGTGCGGTGACGGCGCCGGCGGCGGTGTTGATCCGGCCGGACGGTTACGTGGCTTGGGTGGGTGATGGGAGCGATGCCGGGTTGAGCACGGCGTTGAGCGAATGGTTCGGTGGAGCGAATACGGCGTAGCGGTCGTGGTTTCTATCTGCGCGTTCCGCGGTCGCGGCTCACGCCGCTCCTACAGGGCAGGGCCGATGACCTCGCGAGATCGGAGCATGGCGGTCGCGGCTTGCGCCGCTCCTACCCTGGGCTGCGTTGCCTTGTAGGAGCGAGGTGAGTCGCGACCGAACTGCCGGGGGCGGAGAAACGGCCGGGAGAGGAGGCTCTTCCGGCCGTTTCGGTTTATGCGCAGCGATGGATGAAACTTGGCTTCAGCCCTTCGCCGCCTGTTCGCGTTCGATCGCGCGCCAGCCGATGTCGTTGCGGTGGAACTCGCCGTCCCAACGGATCTTGGCGAGGGCGGCATAGGCCTCGCGCTGGGCCTGGGCGACGTCGTCGCCGAGGGCGCAGACGCACAGCACGCGGCCGCCGGCGGTCAGCACCTCGCCGTTGGGGCCGAGTTTGGTGCCGGCTTGGA
The DNA here is from genome assembly GCF_000731095.1 of Lysobacter antibioticus. Classification (GTDB taxonomy): domain Bacteria; phylum Pseudomonadota; class Gammaproteobacteria; order Xanthomonadales; family Xanthomonadaceae; genus Lysobacter; species Lysobacter antibioticus_B. Next base: position 230,629 of record NZ_JMTZ01000014.1, read on the forward strand.
ACACCTTGGCGTGCGGCGGCTGCGGCGCGGTCAGGCCGTGGATGACGTCGCCGGCCTGCGGCGTTTCCGGGTAGTTCGCCGCGGCCATGACCACGCCGAGCGAGGGGCGCGGGCTCCACTGCGCCTGCACGCTATCGAGCTTGCCGTCGAGCGCGGCTTCGACCAGGTCGAGCAAGTCGGAGTCCAGGCGCAGCATCACCGGCTGGGTCTCGGGGTCGCCGAAGCGGACGTTGAACTCGATGACCTTGGGCGCACCGGCCTGGTCGATCATCAGGCCGGCGTAGAGGAAGCCGGTGAACGGCACGCCGTCGGCGATCATGCCGTCGACGGTCGGCATCACCACTTCGCGCATGACCCGCGCGTGCACTTCCGGCGTGACCACCGGCGCCGGCGAATAAGCGCCCATGCCTCCGGTGTTGGGGCCGGTGTCGCCGTCGCCGACGCGCTTGTGGTCTTGCGAGGTCGCCATCGGCAGTGCGTTCTTGCCGTCGACCATCGAGATGAAGCTGGCTTCTTCGCCGTCGAGGAATTCCTCGATCACCACGCGCGCGCCGGCGGCACCGAAGGCGTTGCCGGACAGCATGTCGACGACGGCGGCTTCGGCTTCTTCCAAAGTCATGGCGACGATGACGCCCTTGCCGGCGGCCAGGCCATCGGCCTTGACCACGATCGGCGCGCCTTTCTCGCGCAGATAGGCGAGGGCGGCGTCGACCTCGGTGTGCACCGCGTAGTACGCGGTCGGGATGCCGTGGCGGGCGAGGAAGTCCTTGGCGAAGGCCTTGCTGCCTTCGAGCTGGGCGGCCGCGGCGGTCGGCCCGAAGATGCGGCGGCCGTCGGCGCGGAAGCGGTCGACCACGCCGGCGACCAGCGGGGCTTCGGGGCCGACCACGGTCAGCGCCACGCCTTCGTCGGCGGCGAGCTTGAGCAGGCCGTCGATGTCGGTGGCGGCGACGGCGACGTTGCGGCACTTCTCCTCGTGCGCGGTGCCGGCATTGCCGGGCGCGACCAGCACCTCCTCGATGCGCGGCGACTGGGCCAGCTTCCAGGCCAGCGCGTGCTCGCGTCCGCCGGAACCGATAACGAGGATCTTCATGCGTGCTCCAGCGGGGGTAAGGACATCAGCCGCCCATTTTACGCGCTGGCAGGGGGCGGGGCGACCGCTGTACGGCAAGCCTGGCGCAGCGAGGCTCCGGGTAGAAGCGGCGCAAGCCGCGACCTCCGGCCGGAGAGGTGGTTCAGCAGGAGAGGAGTCGCTTCGGAGAAGTGTGTTGCGCTGGAGGGGCCGGGCTTCGAGCGGTCGCGGCTTGCGCCGCTCCTACCCCAAAGCTGGCGATCGCCGCGGTCGGAGTGCGACCCGAAGCGCAGCAGGCATTACTGGATCAGCGCCTCGGCGCGAATCACCCCGTCCTCGCGCATCTTCGCCATGGCCAGGTCGGCCAGGCTGTCCCACAGCGGCGGCGGCAACCGGTTCTGGCGCAGGTGCCAGAGCAGGGCGAGGGATTGATAGCGGCCCTCGCGCCAGGTCAGGGTCGCGCGCCAGGCCGGCTGCAGGGTCTGCGGGTCGAGCAGTTCGACGCGATAGGCCTGTTCGGCGATTTCGCGGCCGTCGCGCTTCATGCCGTCGAGCGACACCCGCAGCACCGGCGCGCCGACCTCGCGGATCGCCTGGGTGGTGCGGGCCTGGTGCTGCATCGCCGCGGCGCGGGCGCTGGCTTGTGCGACCTGGCCGAAGCGTTCTTCGTCGCTGCGCGCAGACAAGGCCTGGGTTTGGTAACCCAACTCGCTCAGGCGCCGCTCGAGCGCGCGTGCGAGCCGTGCGGTCGAGTCGCGGCGCAAGCCGGCGTCGAGGTTTAGGGACACGTCCGGCTCGACCAGCAGCACGGTCACCGCGCGTCCGGCGGCGCGGTAGTCGCCGAGGGTCTCGCTGTCGACCGCTTGCCGGCGCGAATACTGCCAGCCGGCCCAGCCGGCGATGACCACGCACAGCATCGCCAGCACGAGCAGCTTGCGTGCGATCGAACGGCCCAGCGTGTGTCGCGGCGGCGGTCGGTTCATGGCGGAGAGGGCGCCGCCAGTGGCGGGCAGCGATAAGTCGGGAGTTCGCAAGCGGCGCGGATGCAACGCATCCGCGCCGTTCGATCAATGACGGAAGTGGCGCACGCCGGTGAAGACCATCGCCAGGCCGTGCTCGTCGGCGGCGGCGACGACTTCGTTGTCGCGCATCGAACCGCCCGGCTGGATCACCGCCTTGATCCCGGCGGCCGCGGCGGCGTCGATGCCGTCGCGGAACGGGAAGAAGGCGTCGGAGGCCATCACCGAACCGGGCACGATCAAACCGGCTTCCTCGGCCTTGAGCGCGGCGATCTTGGCGCTGACGACGCGGCTCATCTGGCCGGCGCCGATGCCGATGCTGCGGTGGTCGCGCGCATAGACGATGGCGTTGGACTTGACGAACTTGGCGATGCGCCAGGCGAACAACAGGTCGGCGAGTTGGGCGTCGGTCGGGGCGAGCTTGCTGACCACCTTGAGCTCGTCGCGGCCGACTTCGCGCAGATCGCTGCTCTGGATCAGCAGGCCCGAGCCGATGCGCTTGACGTCGTGCCGGTTGCGGCCGTCGCCGTGCGGGATGCGCAGCACGCGCACGTTGGCCTTCTTCTTGGCGTAGTCGAGCACGCCGTCTTCATAGTCGGGTGCGATCAGCACCTCGACGAACTGGCGGTCGAGGATGACCTTGGCGGTCGCCGCATCGAGCTTGGTGTTGAAGGCGATGATGCCGCCGAAGGCCGAGGTCGGGTCGGTGGCATAGGCCAGTTCGTAGGCATCGCCGCAGGCCACGCCTTCGGCCACGCCACAGGGGTTCGCGTGCTTGACGATGACGCAGGCCGGGCGCTCGAACTGACGCACGCATTCCCAGGCCGCATCGGCGTCGGCGAGGTTGTTGAAGCTCAGCTCCTTGCCCTGCAACTGGGTGAAGGTGGCCAGCGTGCCAGCGACCGGATGCAGGTCGCGGTAGAACGCGCCCTGCTGGTGCGGGTTTTCGCCGTAGCGCAGGTCCATGACCTTGACGAAATTGGCGTTGTGCTGAGCCGGGAAGGTCTGCGCGCTGCCGTCCTCGGCGATGGCCGAGAGGTGGTTGCTGATCGCGGCGTCGTACTGGGCGACGCGATTGAACGCGGCCACCGCCAGGGCGAAGCGGGTCTTGGCGCCGAGCGCGCCGTCGCCGGCGTCGAGTTCGGCGATGAGCTCGGCGTACTGGGCCGGGTCGGTCGCGACCGCGACGCGGGCGAAGTTCTTCGCCGCCGAACGCAGCATCGCCGGGCCGCCGATATCGATGTTTTCGATGATGTCGTCGAAGCTGCTGGCCGGGTTGGCCGCGACTTTCTCGAACGGATACAGATTCAGCACCAGCAGGTCGATCGCGGCGATGCCGTGTTCGGCCATTACCGCATCGTCGGTGCCGGCGCGGCCGAGCAGGCCGCCGTGGACCAGCGGATGCAGGGTCTTGACCCGGCCATCCATCATCTCCGGGAAGCCGGTGACCTCGGACACGTCGCGCACGGCCAGGCCGGCGTCGCGGATGGCCTTGGCGGTGCCGCCGGTGGAAAGCAGTTCGACCCCGCGCGCGGCCAGGGCCTGGGCGAGTTCGAGGAGACCGGTCTTGTCGGACACGGACAGCAGGGCGCGGCGGATTTTAACCGGCGTGCCGGGCAGGCGATCGGAGGTCATTCGGGGAGGTAGGGCAGCGGAAGGGCGCGGGAATTATAGGCTGCGGGGGACCCGGGCGCCGGCCGTTCATGCAGGTATGGCGGGGATTGCGTGGTTCCGGGCGGTTTGGCGGAACTCGGAGCAACGGGCAAATCCCCCGCGTCTGCTTCGCAGGCGCTGCCCCCTCTACCAAGGGGGCAACCGCCTGAGGGTCTGCAGCTCTCCGGCCTCGAACCTCCAACCGGTAACCGGCAGCGCGAAGCAGCAAGTTCGCCACTTCTGCGTCGGCCTCTGTCGTTCCCCCCTTTGGAAAAGGGGGGCAGGGGGGATTTCGCTCTCCGCATCCGGCGAAACGCCACGAGCGCGCAACTGCCCGGCGACCCCAGCGGGCAGGGCACTGTCATCGCCCCGGCCAACGGCTAAGCTGATGCGCGACGGCCCACGCCGGGCAGGATGGAACGCACAGGGAATGGCATCGATCTACGCTTTGAAAGGGCGCTTCCAGGCGCTGCTGCGGCCGCTGGTGCGCCGCCTGCATGCGCTGGGCGTCAGCGCGAACCAGGTCACCGTCGCGGCGGCCGTGGTCTCGCTCGCGGTTGCGGCCGCGGTCGGCTGGGGCGCCGTCGCGCGGCCCTGGCTGTTCGCGCTGTTGCCACTGTGGATGTTCCTGCGCATGGCGATGAACGCCATCGACGGCATGCTGGCGCGCGAGTTCGGCCAGCAGTCGCGCCTCGGCGCTTACCTCAACGAGCTGTGCGACGTGGTCTCCGACAGCGCCTTGTATCTGTCGCTGTTCGCGGTGCCGGGCCTCGCCGCGGCGCCGCTGTTCGTGTTCGTGCTGTTGGCCGCATTGACCGAGTACGCCGGCGTGCTCGGGTTGATGGTCGGCGCGCCGCGCCGCTACGACGGGCCGATGGGCAAGAGCGATCGCGCCTTCGGCATCGGTCTGCTCGGCGTCCTGCTCGCCGGCGGCTGGATCGGCGCGGCGATTACGGAACTCGCGCTCGTCTTGATGGGTCTGATGTGCGTGTGGACCGTGGTGCGCCGGGTGCGCGCCGGTTTGCGGCATGATGCCGCGCAAGACAGTGTCGGCCAACGACAAGGAGAACAGCGATGAGGGAACATCAGGAACGTCATTACGCGAGCTTCGACGACGCGCAGTTGTTCTATCGCCACTGGCCGGCGACGCAGGCCGCGGCGGGACAGCCGCGCCGCGCCGTCGTGCTGTTGCACCGCGGCCACGAACATTCCGGCCGGGTCGCGCACCTGGTCGGCGAGTTGAACCTCAACGACTGCGACTTTTTCGCCTGGGACGCGCGCGGCAACGGCCGCTCGCCCGGCGAACGCGGCGATGCGCCCGGTTTCGAGGCCCTGGTGCGCGACCTCGACCGCTTCATCGCCCACATCGCCGAGGCCCACGGCATCGCCGTCGAACAGATCGCGCTGGTCGCGCAGAGCGTCGGCGCGGTGGTCGCGGCGACCTGGGTCCACGACTACGCACCGCGCCTGCGCGCGCTGGTGCTGGCCTCGCCGGCCTTCAAGGTCAAGCTGTACGTGCCGTTGGCACGGCCAGGTTTGAAGCTGATGCAAAAGCTGCGCGGCAACTTCTTCGTCAACAGCTATGTGCAGCCGCAATGGCTGAGCCACGACCCCGAACGCATCGCCAGTTACCGCAACGACCCGCTGATCGCACGGCCGATCTCGGTGCGCGTGCTGCTGGGTCTGTACGAAGCCGCCGACCGCATCGTCGCCGACGCCCAGGCGATCACGGTGCCGACGCAGTTGCTGGTGTCGGGCGCCGACTTCGTCGTGCACCGCGGCCCGCAGGACCGTTTCTACGAACGCCTGGGTTCGGGCATCAAGGAACGCCACCTGTTGCCGGACTTCTATCACGACACCCTCGGCGAGAAAGGCCGGGCGGCGGCGGTGAACCGCATCCGCAGTTTCGTCCAGGCGCGTTTCGCCGAACCCTTGCGCCGCGCCGACCTGCTCGATGCGCATCGCCATGGCCCGAGTTTCGAGGAATCGGAAAAGCTGTCCTGGCCGCCCGAGCGCTGGTCGCTGGCCGACTTGCGTTGGCGTTTCGTCCGTGCCGGCCTGCGCTTCGGCGGCAGGTTCTCCGAAGGCATCAAGCTCGGCATCGACACCGGTTTCGATTCCGGCAGCAGTCTGGACTACGTCTACCGCAACGAGGCGCGCGGCAGCGGGCCGCTCGGCCGCATGATCGATCGCAATTATCTGCAGGCGATCGGCTGGCGCGGTATCCGCGTGCGCCGCACCCATCTGCACGAGTTGTTGCGGATCGCCATGCGTCGCCTGCGCGCGGCCGGCCTGCCGGTCGATGCGGTCGATATCGCCGCCGGTCATGGCCGCTATGCGCTGGAAGCGTTGGCGGGCGGCGCCGAGCGCGCCGACTCGATCCGCCTGCGCGATTACAGCGAGCTCAACGTCGACAAGGGCCGCGCCCTGATCGACGAGCTCGGCGCCGGCGCGATCGCGCGCTTCGACCAGGGCGATGCCTTCGACCGCAACGCGTTGGCGGCCCTGGATCCGCGCCCGACCTTGGCGGTGGTGTCGGGGCTGTATGAATTGTTCCCCGACAACGAGCAAGTGCAGCGTTCGCTCGACGGCCTGGCCGCGGCGGTGCCGGTGGGAGGCTATCTGGTCTACACCGGCCAACCCTGGCACCCGCAGCTCGAATTCATCGCCCGCGCCCTGACCAGCCACCGCGGCGGCGAAGCCTGGGTGATGCGGCGGCGCAGCCAGCAGGAGATGGACGACCTGGTCGCCGCAGCGGGCTTCCGCAAGATCGACCAGCGCATCGACGCCTGGGGCATCTTCACCGTATCGCTGGCGCAGCGGGTCGAGGCATGACCGCTGCGCCGGCGCGGCGCGGCTCACAGTCTGGGGCGCCAAAGCGGCGTCCGTGGGGCAGGGCGCTGCTGTGGTTGCTGTTGCTGGGGCCGCTGTTCTTCCTGAGCTACGGCTACGCCAATTCGGTGGCGGCCGCGCGCACCGACGTGCCGCACATCGTCTTCGCCTGGGAGCACGCGATTCCGTTCTGGGCGTGGACTATCGTGCCGTACTGGTCGATCGACCTGTTCTACGGCATCTCGCTGTTCGTTTGCCGCGACCGCCGCGAGCTCGACAACCAGGCGCTGCGTCTGTTGACCGCGCAAGTGATCGCGGTCGGCTGCTTCCTGTTGCTGCCCCTGCGCTACACCTTCCAGCGCCCCGACAGCGACGGCGTGTTCGGCTGGTTGTTCGACGTGCTGCTGGGCTTCGACAAACCCTTCAACCAGGCGCCGTCGCTGCACATCGTGCTGCTGATCGTGTTGTGGGTGCGTTTCGCACGGCACTTGGGCGGGCCATGGCGCTGGCTGCTGCATCTGTGGTTCGCCCTGATCGGCGTGTCGGTGCTGACCACCTTCCAGCATCACTTCATCGATATTCCGACCGGCCTGCTGGCCGGCTGGCTGTGTGTGTGGTTGTGGCCCGAGCGCGTCGCCGCACCCTGGCGCGGCGCGGCTCTGGCGCGCGATCTGCAGCGTTGGAAGTTGGCGGCGGCTTATTGCGCCGGTGCGGCGGTGCTCGCGTTCGCGGCGTGGTCGCTCGGTGGGGCGGCGTGGTGGCTGCTGTGGCCGGCCTGGTCGTTGGCGATGGTCGCCTTGAACTACGCCCTATTCGGCGCCGCGGGTTTCCAGAAACGCGACGACGGGCGTTTGAGCCTAGCCGCGCGCTGGCTGTACGCGCCCTACCTGCTAGGCGCCTGGATCAATTCGCGCTGGTGGACGCGACGCGCGCCGCAACCGGTGGCGGTGGCCGACGGCGTTTGGCTCGGCCGTGTGCCGGGCGCGGGCCAGCGTGGCGAATTCGCCGCACTCGTCGATTGCAGCGCCGAGCTGTCGCTGCCGGTGGGGCGCGAAGGCGATGCGGTGCGGCCGATGCTGGATCTGGTCGCGCCGACGCCGATGCAGTTGCGCGAGGTGGCGCAGGACATCGAGCGTGTGCGCGCACGCGGCAAGACCTTGGTCTGCTGTGCCCTGGGCTACTCGCGCAGCGCCGCGGCGATCGCCGCGTGGTTGCTGCTCAGCGGGCGAGCCGCCAACGTCGACGAAGCCATTGCGATCCTGCACAGGGCGCGGCCGGCGATCGTGCTCGGCGCGGCGCATCGGCGTGCGCTCCAGGCCATGCTTGGCGGCGCGGACGCTGCCGCAGCGGGGCTGCTGCGAGGACAAACGGTATGACGAGTCCCGTCGCGACGTCGTTCGACCTGCGCGCCATGGCGGCCCTGCTGGCGCAGGGGAGGCAACTGCACGCGCTGTCGCTGCTGTTGCTGGCGGCGGCGTTGCTCCTGGCGGCGCTGCCCGCGGTGGCCGTGGCGACGGCTACGCTGGGCGCGTTGCCGCTCGCGCTCAGCCTCGTCGCCGGCTTGCTGCAGTGCTATTACGCGCTGCGGGTGGATTTCGACGCGCGCCTGTTCCAGGCCGCTTCCGAAGACGAGGACAGTGTGCGCGCCGCACAACGGCTCGACGCGAGTCTGCTGGCACTGGGTTTGCTCAAGCCCGGTCGCGAAGGCCGCGACTGGCCGGCGCGTTGGCGCGGTGCGCGTGGTCTGATGATGCGCCAGGCGATCGCCCTGTCGGTGCAGACGGCGGCCCTGGTGTGGGCGTATGGACGAGTGTGGGCATGAACGGAGTTCCCTTGGATGACCACGATATCTGGACGCCGCAACGGCAGGCGTTGTGGCAGCGTCTCAGCGATTACCGCTTCGGCGGCGATCGGCCCGAGGCGTTCGTCGACCGCGTCGCGCACGCCTGCCAGTCGACCCGCGAAACCGCGCAGGCGGCGATCGAGGAGTATCGGCGTTTCTGTTTTCTCGCCGTCGGCGCCGGCCATGCGGTCACCCCGAGCGAGATCGTCGATCGGGTCTGGCATACGCATATGACCGACACCCGCGACTACTGGCTGAAGTTCTGCCCCGAGGCGCTCGAACAGCCGCTGCATCATTCGCCCTCGCTCGGCGGGCTGGCGGAAGACGAGCGCCATCGCCGCCAATACTTCGCCACTGTCGACAGCTACCGGCGTTACTTCGGCGATCCGCCGACGCGGTTCTGGGCCGGCGAGCCGCAGCCGGCGCGCCTGACGGCGGACGAATCGGTGTGGTTGCCGCTGACCGAGGTCAACTCGCCCTGGTTGTTCGAGCCGAAGGGGCTGGGCCGGTGGTTCTGGGGCTGGAGCGGGCTGTTGGCCGCGGTCTTTCTGCTTGGCGGCGCCGGGAACGGCAGCTTCGATCCGCTGGAGTGGCGCGGCGGTTGGTTCCTGACCCTGTATTTCGCCGTGATCGGTTGGACGTATACGGCCGGCAACGCGGTGCAGCGCTTCATGCGCGGCCGCGACGGCCCGAGTGCGCAAACGCCGGCCGATTCGATCGAACTCGGCTTCCTGGCCGGCGGCGCCGAGCGCGCCGCCGATGTGGCGTTGGTCGAATTGCTCACCCGCGATGCGATCAGGCTGGACTATCCGGGCGCGGCGGAAAGAGTCGCTTCGTCGCGTTCGCCGGTGTGGCTGCGCGCCAGTGCCGGCGCAGCCGGTGTGCCGTCGCGATTGCTGGGGCTGGCGAAGATCGTGCAGCGCACCCAGCAGCTCGCCGAGGCGCTGCCGGCGCTGCAGGCGCACTACGCGCGCCTGGCCGAACCGATGCGAAGCAAGGGCTGGTGGCTCAGCGCGGGACAGCGTTGGCGCGGGCGCCTGGCCGCGGCGCTGCCGATGTACGCCGTCGTGGTTCTCGGCGTGACCAAGATATCGATCGGCGAAGCCCGCGGGCGGCCGGTCGGGTTCCTGGTGGTGCTGACCGCCCTGGCCGGATTGATGGTGCTGGTGCAGCTGTGCACGGCGCAGCGCCGCACTCGCGCCGGCGACCGGGCGCTGCTGGACGCGACGATCAAGACGCGCCGTTCCGACGATCTGGCCGAGCGCGTCGCGCTGGCCGGGACGATGGCGTTGGTCGGTACGCCCTTGGCCGAATACCACACCTTGCGCACGCCGGTGTCGAGTTCCAGCGACTCGAGCAGCAGTTCCAGCGGTTGCGGCAGCGGCGGCGACAGCGGCGGCGGCAGCGGTTGCGGCGGTTGCGGCGGTGGTGGCGATTGAACGGAGTACAGCGATGACGACACGACCCGATCCCGACCGGCCAGGCTCCGACCGGCCCGGCTTCGATCGAGACCAACCCGAACCGGCAACCAACGAACCGGTGCCGTTGCAGCGCCGGGACTGGCGCCTGGCCTTGGCCGCGCGCTTGCGCGCACACGGCGCCACGCCCAACGGTATTTCCCTGTTCGCCATCGGCTTGTCGGCGCTGGCGGGGCTTTCGTTCTTCTTCGCCTTGCGCGACCCACCGCATTACGGCGCGGTCTTGTTGCTGTTCGCGGCGCTGTGCCTGGTCGGGCGCTTGCTGTGCAACCGGCTCGACGGGTTGCTGGCGCGTCGCGGCGGCATGGTCGGCAAGGCCGGCGAGATCTATAGCGACGCGCCGGACCGGCTCGCCGATGCGCTGGTGTTCCTTGGCGTGGGTTATGGCCTGACGCCGTGGCTGGCGTGGGCCTCGGACCTTGGCTGGGCGGCGTCGCTGCTCGCGGTCGGCACCGCCTACGTGCGTGTGCTCGGCATGGCCTGCGGCCTGCGCGAACACGACGAGGGCCCGATGCCGCGGCGCACGCGCATGATCGCTACCGCCGTCGCCGCCGTGCTCGCGGCGATCGGCCTGGCCCTGGGGCATGCCGTGGTGGTCGCGTGGAGTTTGCTGGCGGCCCTGGCCGCGGTGATCGTCGGCGCCGTTTGGACCATCGCCCAGCGTCTGCGCGCGATCGTGCGCGAGCTGGAGGCGCGATGATTTCGCAGTGGCTGGCCAGCGGTTTCAGCGGCGCGATCCGCCTGCTGACTGGCGCACGCGCGCTGTGGCGATGCGCGCCCTCGTCCGATCATCGGGTCTATTACGGCAACCACGTCAGTCACGGCGATTTCGTGATGATCTGGTCGGCGCTGCCGCCGGCCTTGCGGCGCGAAGTGCGGCCGGTGGCCGGCGCCGACTACTGGCAGCGCGATGCGCTGCGCCGCTATCTGATCCGCGAAGTCTTCAACGGCGTGCTGATCGAGCGCGACCCGGCGCAGCGCAAGCAGGATGCCATCGAGACCTTGTGCGAGGCGGTCGACGAGGGCTGTTCTTTGATCCTGTTTCCCGAAGGCACGCGCAACCAGAGCGACGAGCCGCTGTTGCCGTTCAAGAGCGGCCTGTATCACCTCGCGCACCGGCGGCCGGAACTCGAATTCGTGCCGGTATGGATCGACAACCTGGCGCGGGTGATGCCCAAGGGCAAGCTGCTGCCCTTGCCGTTGCTGTGCACGGCGACCTTCGGCGATACCTTGCGGCTGGGGCCGGACGAGAACAAGCAGCAGTTCCTCGAACGCGCGCGCAATGCCTTGCTGGCGCTGTCGGACCATGCCCATGCGCACGACCACGGCAGCCGGGGAGTCGGCGCATGATCGATATGCTGCGCGGCCTGCCGCATTCGCTGTTGCTGTTCATCGGCGTGGCGGGGGTGTTGCTGATCGCGACCGCGATCGCCGAATACCTACGTTGGCGCACGCGCGAGCGGCCGAGTGCGGTGATCGCCAACCTGGTGGCGCGCATCCGCGCCTGGTGGGTGATGGCGCTGGTGGTCGGGCTGGCGTTCGTGGTCGGCCGGGTCGGCATGATCGTGTTGTTCGCGTTGGTGTCCTTGTTCGCCTTGCGCGAATTCATCACCCTGACTCCGACCCGGCGCAGCGATTACTACGCCTTGTTGGCCGCGTTCTATCTCGCGTTGCCGCTGCAGTATTGGCTGGTCTACACCGACTGGTACGGCCTGTACACCTTGCTGATTCCGGTTTACGCGTTTTTGCTGTTGCCGATACTGGCGACGGTCGGCGGCGACACCACGCGTTATCTGGAGCGCACGGCGAAGGTGCAGTGGGGCTTGATGATCTGCGTGTTCTGCATCTCGCACGTGCCGGCGTTGATCAATCTGCGCATCCCCGGTTACGAAGGGCGCAACTTGTTGTTGATCGCGTTCCTGGTGATCGTGGTGCAGTCCTCGGACGTGCTGCAATACGTCTGGGGCAAGCTGTGCGGCAAGCGTCTGATCGCGCCGAAACTGTCGCCGTCGAAAACCGTCGAGGGCTTCGTCGGCGGTGTCGCCTCGGCGACCGCGCTCGGTGCGGCATTGTGGTGGATCACCCCGTTCACGCCCTGGCAGGCGGCAGCCTTGGCTTTGGTCATCAACCTGATGGGTTTCTACGGCGGCCTGGTGATGTCGGCGATCAAGCGCGATCGCGGCATCAAAGACTGGGGCCACATGATCGAAGGCCACGGCGGCGTCCTCGATCGCCTCGATTCGGTCTGCTTCGCCGCCCCCGTCTTCTTCCATCTGATCAGATATTGGTGGGTGTGACCGGACCGCTCAGCGCGCACTGCGCGCTGGTCCGGTCACACGCCCGGCCAAGGATGGCCGGGCCGGGCATCACGAAGCCCGCGCAAGTCTTGCCAGGGACGGCAGCGAGTACAAGAAGAAGCGCCGTACACATGCAATGCGCGCTGGTCCGGTCACACGCCCAACCGCAGCGACGTACGTAAGCGTCGTAGCCGAAGGCCAGACAATCGGAAGCCC
>NZ_JMTZ01000015.1 GCF_000731095.1 Lysobacter antibioticus
TTGGGCCAGCAAAAGAAAGTAACCCGGCCGCGTCAGCGGACGGAAGCTTTGCTCTTACTCTTGCACTTGCCTCATCGCCTGGCGGCCATAGACACCGCATCGGACATAACGCGGTCGCGGCTCGCGCCGCTCCTACCCTGGAGCTCCGTGCAAGTGACCGCGCGCCGGCCAGGTACGTGGTCGCGACTCACGTCGCTCCTACACGTACCGAACGCGTGCCAATCGACCTTACTAGCCGATAATCAAGCCAACACCTCGCGCAGATACGGCGCAGTGCGGCTCGCCTTCGAGCGCGCGACCTGTTGCGGCGTGCCGCTGGCGACGATCTGTCCACCCTGCTCGCCCGCGCCCGGACCGATGTCGATGACCCAATCGGCGTCGGCAACCACGCGCATCTCGTGTTCGACCACGACCACGGTGTTGCCTGCCTCGACCAGGCCGTGCAACTGCGCCATCAGCTTGTCGACGTCGGCCGCATGCAGGCCCGTGGTCGGCTCGTCGAGTACGTACAAGGTGTCGCCGTGCTGGCTGCGCTGCAGTTCGGTCGCCAGCTTGATGCGCTGCGCTTCGCCGCCGGACAGCTCGGTCGCCGGCTGTCCCAGGCGCAGATACCCCAGGCCGATGTCGTGCAGCAGGCTCAACGAGCGGCGGATCGCCGCTTCGCCGTCGAAGAACGCCAGCGCTTCGTCGACCGTCATCGCCAGCACCTCGGCGATGTTGCGTCCGTTCCAGACGACTTCGAGGGTCTTGGCGTTGTAGCGGCTGCCGTGGCAGGTCGGGCACGGCGCGTATACGGTCGGCATGAACAACAGTTCGACCTGCACGAAGCCCTCGCCCTCGCAGGTGTCGCAACGGCCCTGAGCGACGTTGAAGGAAAAACGCCCGGCGTTGTAGCGGCGCGTCTTCGCCATCGCAGTGGCGGCGAACAGCTTGCGTACGTGATCGAACAAGCCGGTGTAGGTGGCCAGGTTCGAGCGGGGCGTGCGGCCGATCGGTTTCTGGTCGACGTTGACCAGGCGTTTGATCGCGTCGGCGCCGGCGTGCAACCGCCCGGACACGCGCGCGAGCGGGCCGGGCTGCGGCATGTCGTTGTCGCTCTCTTCGGGCACCGGCTCGTGCCCCAGGTGCTCGCCGACCAGTTCGACCAAGGCCTGGCTGACCAGACTCGATTTGCCCGAACCCGACACGCCGGTGACCGCGGTGAAGGCGCCCAAGGGAAAGCGCGCGTCGAGGCCATGCAGGTTGTTTCGATGCAGGCCGCGCAGTTCCAGCCAGGCCGACGGTTTGCGCGGCGGCCGCGGCTCGGCGGCAACGAGATCGAACAGATACGGCCGGGTGCGCGAAGCTTCGATCTCGCGCAGCCCTTCGGGCGGGCCGCTGTAGAGGATGCGTCCGCCGTGTTGTCCGGCGTCGGGGCCGACATCGACCAACCAGTCGGCGCGGCGCAAGGTCTCCAGGTCGTGCTCGACCACGAACACGGTGTTGCCGGTGGCCTTGAGCTGGTCGAGCGCGCGGTGCAAGGCCTCGCTGTCGGCCGGATGCAGGCCGGCCGAAGGCTCGTCGAGCACGTAGACCACGCCGAACAGATTGGAACGGATCTGGGTGGCCAGGCGCAGCCGTTGCAATTCGCCCGGCGACAGGCTCGGCGTGGCCCGGTCCATCGCCAGGTAGCCGAGCCCCAAGGCCTGCAAAGTGCCGATGCGTTCGACCAGGTCGTGGGCGATGCGCTGCGCGGCGATGCGTTTTTCCTCGGACAGGTTGGGCGTGCGCCGCACGTCGGAACTGCCGGCATGCGCCAACCCGCCGGCGGCGATGCGCTTGGCTTCGGCGCTGCGGCCGGCCGCGCGGCTGCGGGTGGCGGCGCTGGCCGGGGCATCGAAGCGACCTTCCGCCGCGGGCGTCAGCACCTCGGCGATCCGGTCCAGAGACAGCTGCGACAGGCTGCCGATGTCGAGCCCGGCGAAGCTCACCGACAAAGCCTCTCGTTTCAGGCGCCGGCCGTCGCAGAGCGGACACTGCGCGCCGATCATGTAGCGCGACACGCGCTTCTTCATCAGCGCGCTCTGCGTGCTGGCGAAGGTATGCAGCACGTACTTGCGCGCGCCCATGTAGGTGCCCATGTAGCTGGGCTCGGCCTTGCGGCGCAGCGCGGCGCGGGTCTCGGCGACGCTGAAGCCGGCATACACCGGCACCGAGGGCTGTTCCTCGGTGAACAGGATCCACTCGCGATCCTTCTTCGGCAGATCGCGCCAGGGCTTGTCGATGTCGTAGCCCAGGGTGACCAGGATGTCGCGCAGGTTCTGTCCGTGCCAGGCCGGCGGCCACGATGCGATGGCGCGCTCGCGGATGCTCAGCGACGGGTCCGGCACCATCGACTGCTCGGTCACTTCATAGACATAGCCCAGGCCGTGGCAATTCGGGCACGCGCCCTGCGGCGTGTTCGGCGAGAAGTCCTCGGCGTACAGCATCGGCTGCTGGGCCGGATAGCTGCCGGCGCGCGAATACAGCATGCGCAGCAGACTCGACAAGGTGGTCACGCTGCCCACCGTCGAACGCACGTTCGGGCTGCCGCGTTGCTGCTGCAAGGCCACCGCCGGCGGCAGGCCTTCGATCGCATCGACGTCGGGCACGCCGACCTGATCGATCAGGCGCCGCGCGTACGGCGACAGCGATTCCAGGTAACGCCGCTGCGCCTCGGCATAGAGGGTGCCGAAAGCGAGCGAGGACTTGCCCGAACCCGACACGCCGGAAAACACCACCAGCGCATCGCGCGGGATGTCGACGTCGATGTCCTTGAGGTTGTGCTCGCGCGCGCCGCGGACACGGACGAAGGCGTCGAAACCGGGGTCGCGACGGAGCTGTTTCTTGGCCATAGGGGCTCGATTGGAGCATTGGGGACGCGGGAGGGCGGTGAAGATACCCGCTCGCGGCGTGCTTGGGGAGCAAGGCGCTGTACCGAATCGGCCGATGCGAAGGCAGTGCTTGCCTCCGGGCGCGCGTGCCGGCCGCGTTCGCGCCGGCCTCGCACGATCCCGCTGCGACTGTCCAGGCGAGACGGCGCTGCGAAACGGACTAAGAAGTCTTAAAGCATCGCGGGCCGAAACCCACCGCGCGAGCTCGCGCCCGATGCATCACGGCGACAGCCGCCCAGTCGCAACGCGCTGCGATCGCCTCGATGGGGCATCGGCGCGGAAGACACCGTTGTCTTTCAACGAAGGCGCCTTTGGTTGATGCATCGCCGCGCAAACAGGACGACGGCGTCGATCTCCGTGGTCACCGCGGATATCTCGCGGCAGCTTCATGACCCGGCCAAGCGCGGATCGCGAGGCAATGATCGATACCGTGATCGGCTACCGCCGCACTCCCGGATGACAACGATATCGGCCGTTCCACTGTGCCGTGCGGACCGCTAGGTTCGCGCTGCACCCAGGCCGTGCACCGACCCGCATTCGCGGGCGGCCCCATCCGCAAGAGGAACCGCAATGAAAAAGCTAGCTCTGACCGGGCTGATCGCAGCAGCATGCATGTTGATCGGGCCGACCGCGCAGGCCGTGGTCGTGGGCGGGATCGTCAGCACTGATGCGCATTGGCCGGCAACCACCGCCGGCTATAACCAGCTCACCTTCTACGATCAGGTCAACCACGACGGCGGCTCGCGTTCGAACTATTACTGGGCCAACCAGTTCTGGTTCCACGGCGGCGACGGCGGCTACATCGGCCTGCAAAACCGCAGCGGTCAGCGCTGGCTCAACTTCTCGATCTGGCTCGCCAGCGGCTGGGACGCATCGAGCCGCGCCAGCTGCGGCCACTTTTCCCACGAAGGCAGCGGCGTGCAGTGCCAAATCAAGTGGAACTGGAAGCCCGGCCACAAGTACAAGGTCGACGTGATCCGCGCCTCGACCAAGGTGACCGGCGTCGTCACCGACCTGATGACCGGCGAAAGCATCACCGTCGCCACGATCAACATCCCGGCCACCTGGAGCGGCTTCAAGAGCCAGACCGTCAGCTTCGTCGAGGAATACAGCCAGGGCGCGAACCAACTGCCCTCGTGCAACGTGATCGGCGCGCAATCCTCGGTGTTCTACCTGCCGGTGGCCAACGGCAACCTGCCGGCGACCAGCCAGACCACCAAGACCTACGGCAACTGCAACAACAAGAACATCGCCCACGCCGCCTGCGACAGCACCGGCAAGTGCATGAACATCGTCAGCAACCTCGACGGATACGCATCGCCGAGCGAGTAACGCGTTTCAATGCGGCATCCGCAAACAGCAAAGGCCCGCATTGCGGGCCTTTGCTGTTATCGCGGCAAGCGAGACCGGCCGACGGCCGGGCACCGCCATGCCCTCGGTCAGCCTCCCTGCACGGCATCGCCGCCGGTGGCCGGGCCCGAGGCTTCGGGCGTGGCCGGCGCGGGTGCCGCAGGCACGAGCGGGGCCGCGGGAGCTGCGGCACCCGCAGGAGCGGAAGGCGCAGCACTTGCGGGTGCCGCAGGAGCGACCGCCGCAGCCGGCCCAGCCACGGCGTCGCTGACGACAGGCGTCGCGGGCGCCGCAACGGCGGTCGCCGGCGCTGCGGTGGCGGCGCTGAAGGCGACGATCGAAGCGTCGTTGAGGCGGTAGGTACCCAGGATGTCCGGCAACATCGCGTGACGATGGCGGTTCCAGACCCAGTACTCTCCGGCGCGTATCTGCCGCAGACCGTTCCATACGCTGACCTTCTGCTCGCGCTCGACCCGGCCTTCCTGCGAAAACTCGTAAGCGAACATCGCCGCCACTTCGACCGCGGCATGGTCGAGCAGTTGATGCACACGCGCCGCATCCAGCCCCTCGATATAGCCCTTCTGCTGCTTGCGCGGCATCGCCTCGGCGTCCGCGACCATCGACACCTGGTAGCCCCGCGACCAGGCCAGCTTCTCTTCGAGCCCGCCCTTCTTGCCGGGAACGCAATCGTAGAAGCTGGCATTGAGCCCGGTCACCAGCGTGCTGTTCACTGGCGCCCAGCGCAGTGGGCGCAGCCGCAGCACCGGGTTCGTGCATGCCACCGGGCCCTTGCTGACCGGCGCCGGCTTGGCGGCGGCCGCTCCGGGTTCGGTATTGGATTCGGGCTTGGGCTCGGGCAACACCACCTTGACGATCGGCGACGGGGTGATGCCGCCGGACACCAGCGCCGCGCGCAGGCTGGCCTCCATCGAGGTCCGGTAATCGTAGGGACCGATGACTTCATTGCCCCACTTGGCGCCGTCGTTCGCGCCTTTCTGGATGATGGCACCGACGATCAGGCCGCCGATCAGGCCGCCGACCAATCCGGCCGTGCCGTGATTCGTGACCAGGCTGTTCATCATCACCGGGTCGACGACGGGGCTGGAAACACCGCTGACCGGCGTCAGCTCGGTCTGGGTCAGGTGCAACTCGACCGCGAGCTCAGGCGCCAAGGGATACGGCAAAGGCTCCGGCGGCTTGGCCGCGGCGACCGCGCCGTGGGCGGCCAGCGCGACCGCCACTGCGATCCGCGCACGAAAGAAACCTACCGGCCCGCGACGGGCCGATTGCATCGACTGCTTCATTGGATACTGCCCCCTGGATGTTCCATATCGGCAAGGCGCTGCTGCGCCCTCCCCCCCCTGAAAGACCGGTGGCCTGCCCGCGAATGTGGCTTTCGGCTTCGCTGCGGCGCGGCCCTCGGTGCCGGCAACATAGCAAGAATCCCGGCGATTTCGCAGTCGAGACGGCCCACGCATCGGCAAGGTCCGGCTCCCCCTCAATCCACCGGGCCGCAGCTCCATCGATGGTGGCACTGCAGGACGAAACGGAAACAAGCCGGAATCACTCGTCCAACACCCAACGCTCGGCGGTGATCTTGAGCTTGGAGGGTTGCCCCTCGATGCGGTCCGCGTATTCCACTTCGATGCGCACGTTCTCGTCGGCGCCTTTCACGCGGTAGGACTCGATCTTTCCGGTCAGGTAGCTCGGGACAGCATGCCCACCGCCGGCATAATTCGCGCCTGGATCGAGGCAGGACAGTGCTCTGCGGATATTGCCGTAAGCGAATTCGGTCGAGGTGTTATGCACCAGCCATTTGCAGAAATCTTTGCCGGGCTGGTAGCCCTCGTGCTGGCAGCTTTTGCTCCACTCCGGCCAGTTCGTCAGCAATTCGACCGAATGTTGGCTGCTCAGGGGAGTCGCATTCGCGAACTTGACCATTTCACCGCAGAAGGCATCGTCGCGACCGCTGCCCGAGAAGCTGGCGCAACCGGTCACGGCGAGTAAAGCGCAGACGATGAGAGTCGGAATTTTCATGTGATCGCGGCGAGGCCGCCGGTCGGTCGGCTGCCACCAGCTTAGCCTTGCGCTCGCCGCGCCGCCCGCGGTCCCGGCCGGCGCAAACATCGCACTGCGGTATCGAGCGGCCCGCCCGAAACAAGAAGGGCCGCTCCACGAATGGAGCGGCCCTTCGATGGTTTCGCACCCGACCGCTATCGTCGGGCGCTATGCCGAGATACCTCGATCAGGGACAGCTATAGGTATCGCTGGCCTGCGCGCGGTAGGCGGTCCACATCGCATCGGCGAACTCGCTGCCGTAGTAGCCCCCGTCGCGAGCGGCGCCGTGCAGCGCCGGCCAGCGCCCGGTGCCGTCGGAGGGGCTGTTGTCGAGCGCACCGTTGCCGTTGGGCTGGTAGGGGTCGGGCTGGGTCCAGGCACCGTGGTTCACCCAACGGTCGGCGTAACGCAGGATCTTGTCGTCGGTCCAGATGCAGCGCAGCGACGGCATCAAGCGCAGCGCCAGCGCGATGGCCTTGTAGCCCTTGGCCGTGCAACACATCTGATAGTAGGCGCCGGGTTCCTGGCCGCCGTCGATGTAGCCATAAGGATCGCGGCAATCGCGCGAGTTGCCGCCGGTGTTCTGGTTGTCCCAGTAGTCCTCGGCCGAACACAGGCCGCCGAACAACACCTGCCCGGCGCCGGCGCCGACATACAGCTGCCCGTCTTCCTGGAAGGTCCCCTGCTGGAAGTCGCGCACGCGCGCAGCCATCGCCGGATCGTCGAGCAACAGCGCCGACAAGGCCAACACCAACTTGCGGCCGTGGCGGTGACCGCCGTCGGCATTGAAATGCAAGCCGCCCTGCATCCCGGCATCGAGGTCGATGCCGTACTGCACCATGTTGATCGCCAGCTTGCGGCGCTCGGCCGCATCGCCGTCGACCATCAGGCGCAGCGATGCCTCGGCGAAGTTCATCGCGATCCAGGCGCCGTAGTCCGGCATGTTCTTGAGCGGATGGATCTCGTCGGCGCTCCAATGCAACTGGTGATCCAGTTGCAGACGCTGGTACCTCGCCGACAGTGCACTCAGGGTCGGCGCCGACGCCAGCGGCGCGAGCGAGGGCAAGCGATCCAGGCGCAGCCGGTTGGTCGAGTACAACGGCTTGCTGCGGCCGAAGTACGGCGGACGGAACGAGGTGCTGCCGCCATCGGCCGGAGGCGCGGCCAACACCGTCAGCACCACCGCGGTATCGAGCGCGGTCTTGTTGAAGGTGGAGAGCGATTTCGCCTTGACGATGGATTGGTTCGGCGAGGCCGAATAGGGCAACGCCGGCACCAGCGAGCGGAGGTAGTTGCTTGCGCGCGAGTCGAAGCCTTGGCGGTCGACCTGGGTCGGGTTCACCTCGAAGCCGTTGCGGCCGCTGGAGAAGGCCGGCGAGATCGACACCACCTTGACCTTGCCCAGGCTGTCGGCGGTCGGCGCGACCCAGTAGTCGCCGTTGGCGAACTGGCCGCAGGGATAGGCCCGGTCGAGGACGAAGGTGACTTCGTATTGCTTCACCTGCGTGCACGACGCAACGAGCGCGCTGCGGGTCGGGGCCGCTACCGACGAATCCGGACGGGCGGTCGCGGCGGCCTGCGGCGATACCGACGCGGGCGGCGCCGAACCGACCGTCAGCGCCGCGGCGGGCGTGGCGTTTTCGAGCGGCGCTGCCGTAGCGGGCGGTGCGGCCTCCTGCTGGGGGCAGCCCGCCAATGCGAGCGAGCCGCCGGCCAACAATGCGGCGCGCGTCAACAGCAGCCGCAGGCTCGGTTTGCCCGTGCGCGGCAATAAGCATGCTTCTTTCATGATCTCTCCTGGTGCGGTAATCGCGGCATCAGGTTGCCGTTGTCTACGGCGCGCGCCCAATGGAAAAATCCGGAACCGCGTCGTGCGACATCCAGTTTCGAGAAATTCCCCAGCGCCGGTTTTCGACTTGGCGAATCGGATCACGGTTTCGAGAACAGAATCTGTCTTTGCCTGGGCGGCGGACCTACGCTGCCGCTCCGCAACTGCTTGGAGGTGACGCATGGGAGCCCGCAAGCGACGCTACGTCGGCAAACCCGTCCCCGCCGACGGCTGGCGCGTCTGGGACAGCAAATCGAAGCGCTGGTGGGGCAACGTGTATGCCGACTATCCGGCGGCCGTGCTCGACGAACTCAACGGCGAGGGCTCGCCGCAACGACTGACCGAACTCGGCCGGAGCTCGCGCGCGCCCAAAGCGAAAGCCGTGCGCAAGCAGCGCTGATGCCGCTCGATGGCGGCCCCGGCCGTCGCGTGCGCAGACGGCCAATGCTCCGGTCGCCGCCTGTCCGCATCCGCTCCCCGCGCTAAGTTCCCAGGATTTTTTCTGCGATTCGCCGACGGGCAGAACCGACAAAAAATACAATTCGGCCATGGTCGCGGCACGGGTTCCACGCTCGGCCGCAGACCGCTTGCGGGCAGCCCTCCCTGCTGCGGCTTCGCTTCGGCGAAACGCGCAAGGCCCCGGGTCGACCGGGGCCTTGCGCTCGTCGGTGGCCGTGGGCCACCGCCGTCGATCACTTGCCGGCGAACTCCAGCAGATCGCGGTCGAGCCGGTCTTTGTGCGAATCCGGCAGGCCGTGCGGCGCGCCCGAGTACACGATCAACTTGGCGTTCTTGATCAGCTTGGCCGCGGCGTGTGCGGAGGCAGCGATCGGCACGATCTGGTCGTCGTCGCCGTGGATCACCAGCACCGGCACGTCGATGCGCTTGAGGTCTTCGGTGAAGTCGGTCGCCGAGAACGCGGCGATCGAGTCGTAGGTGTTCTTGTGGCCGGCCTGCATGCCCTGCGAGCGGAACGATTCGATCAGGCCGGGCGAGGGCTTGGCGCCGGGACGGTTGTAGCCGTAGAACGGGCCCGAGGCGATGTCGAGGTACAACTGCGCGCGGTTTTCGCGCGAGGCCTTGCGCAGTCCGTCGAACACTTCGATCGGCAGGCCGCCGGGGTTGGCCGCGGTCTTCAGCATCAGCGGCGGCACCGCGCTGACCAACACCGCCTTGCGCACCCGTTCGCTGCCGTAGCGGCCGAGATAGCGTGCGACTTCGCCGCCGCCGGTGGAGAAGCCGACCAACACCGCATCGCGGACGTCGAGGGTGTCCAGCACCGCCTTGAGGTCGGCGGCGTAGTGATCCATGTCGTTGCCGTCCCAGGGCTGGCTGGAACGGCCGTGGCCGCGGCGGTCGTGGGCGATCACCCGGTAGCCGTGCTCGGCCAGGAACAGCATCTGCGATTCCCAGCTGTCCGAGCTCAACGGCCAGCCGTGGCTGAAGGCGACGACCGGGCCGTCCTTCGGGCCCCAGTCCTTGTAGTACAGCTGGACCCCGTCCTGGGTGACGATGATGTTGGACGACTGCCGCAGCGCAGCGGCCTGCTCGGTCGAGGCGGCAGTGGCGGTAGCGACGGGGCCGGCGGCCTGGGCCGAGGTGGCGATGCCAAAGGTCAGCAGGGACAGGGCGAGCGAGCGTTGCAGGGTGGTCATGGCGGTCTCCGGTTTGTTGGGTGGGCGTTGGGCCCGTGGGAGATACTTTGCCGGCTCAGCCAGGACTCCACGTGACGTATAGTCCGTAAAACTTTACCTATCGTATTTCCATGACCGACCGCCTCGAAGCCCTGCTCGAACGCTTCTCCGCCAGCGCCCGGCTGTTCCAGGCCGGCGCCCTGTGCGGCATCAACGACCTCACGCCGGAGCACGGCGCCGGCCAGCTGCATCTGGTGCGCGAGGGCACCGTCGAGGTGGTGCACGAAGGCGAGCCCGGGCTGCGCGTCGAGGTGCCGAGCCTGCTGCTCTACCCTCGTCCGCTCGCGCATCGCTTCATCACCGACGCCGAGCGCGGCGCCGACCTGGCCTGCGCCAACCTGCAGTTCGAAGGCGGCGCCGCCAACCCGATCGCCACCGCCTTGCCGGCCTTCGTCTGCATCGGGCTGGACCAGATCGACGGCAGCCAGCCGGTGCTGGCGCTGTTGTTCGAGGAAGCCTTCGAACGGCGCTGCGGCCGACAGGCCCTGATCAACCGTCTGTTCGAGGTGGTGCTGATCCAGGTGCTGCGCCACCTGATGGAGAGCGGCGGCACCCGCGTCGGCATGCTGGCCGGGCTATCGCATCCGCAACTGCGGCATGCCGTGGTCGCGATCCACGAAACGCCCGAGCACGACTGGACCCTGGACACGCTGGCTGCACGCGCCGGCATGTCGCGCAGCGTGTTCGCCAATGCCTTCCGCGACAGCGTCGGCTGCACGCCCGGCACTTATCTGCAGCAATGGCGCGTCGGACTGGCCCAGCAAGCCTTGCTAGGCGGCCGGCCGTTGAAGACGATCGCGATGGACGTGGGCTACGGCAGCGAGGCCGCGCTGTCGCGCGCGTTCAAGGCCTCCACCGGGCTGTCGCCGCGCGCGTGGAAGACCGGCATGCTCAAAGCCGAGGCCTGACCCGGCGCCGTCGCCTATCGGCGCTGCCGCGCTGGCGCCGACGGGCACGACACCGCTGCGCGCCGCCGACACTGCGCCACCGACACTTCTGTATCACCGGAGTTGCCCATCATGTCGAGACTGTCTGTCATCGTCGCCGCGCTCATCCTGTTATCGGCCCTGCCGTCGCCGGCCGTGCCTCCCGCCGAGGCCCGGCCCGGCACAGACGCTCCGAGGAAGACCGAACGCGAGAAGGGCTTCGTGCGTTTGTTCGACGGCCGCAGCCTCGAAGGCTGGCATCTGTACGCTCAGCGCGGCCAACCGATTGCCGGCTGGCGCGTGATCGACGGCGCGATCGTGCGCAGCGGGCCCGGCGGCGATCTGGTCAGCGACCGCGCTTACCGCGACTTCGAGCTGCGCATCGAGTGGAAGATCGCGCCCGGCGGCAACAGCGGCATTTTCTACCGCGCCGCGGAAACCCAGGCCCCGATCTATCGCAGCGCCATCGAATACCAAGTGCTCGACGACCAGCGCCATCCCGACGCCGGCAACGGCCGCACGCGCTGGGCCGCGGCCGCCTACGACCTGTATCCGCCGAGCACGGTCGTCGCACGACCGGCCGGCGAATGGAACCAGGCCCGCATCCGTGTGCGCGGCGCGGAGGTCGAGCACTGGTTGAACGGGGTCAAGGTGGTCGCCTATCGGCTCGACTCGCCCGACTGGAAGGCGCGACTGAGGCAAAGCAAGTTCAAGGACTGGCCCGAGTTCGCCGCTGCGCGCAGCGGCGTCATCGGCCTGCAGGATCATGGCGACGAAGTCGCCTACCGCAACATCCTCATTCGCCCGCTCTGACCTCGCACACTTCGGGCGAACGCGGACTCTAGACTCGGCGCCCGCGGAAGAACGAGACGACCGCTAGGATCAGGAAGGCGATGAACAGGATCCATGCGATGTTGCTCGCCGCGCCGGCGATGCCGGAGAAGCCGAGCACCGCGGCGATGATGGCGATGATGAAGAAGATGACCGTGTAACGAAGCATCGTGACCTCCACAGGTTCGGACCGGATCGGCAGCAACGCCGATGTGCATCGATCCTCGGTCGCGACCGGTTACAGACGGGTGATGGCGCGCACGGCGTGCAGCGATCCTTCAGCAGGATGAGGTGTTCGTGAATCCGCGCATGCGGCATGGCCGCGGGCCCGATGACGGTCGCAGTGTGAATGAGGGTGAGTGGCCTTGCGCGGCGGCATGCCGGACAGTCATCGCCTCGCCGATCGACCGATCGCAAGTCGAAACCGCACCGCCATGAAGCAAGCCGTAGACCTACCTATCCGCCGAGGAGCCGTCATGAATTTCCGCAAGACACTCGCCGATGCCGTGATTTCCCTACTCGTTCTGTCGGCCCTCGGGCTGCCGTCGACGGCGACCGCGCAAACCGTCAGCCTGACTTGCCTCGGCACCGAAACCGCCGAGTACGATCCGGGCATGACCTTCACGCCGCAGCCGGTCGCGTTCTCGGTGAGCGGACTGTTGGCTCCGTGCGCCGGCATTCCGCTCGGCGTGACCAGCGCGAGCTACGGCACCTCTGGCACCGCCAACCTCTCCTGCGAAATCCTCTCCGGTGCGGCGCCGACGCCGCCGCTGACCGTGCTATGGAGCGACGGCACGACCAGCGTGATCCAACCCACCACCGTGGTTACGCAACGGCCGGTCGGCGAAGTGGTGCGGATCGAATCCGGCCAGATCGTCAGCGGCCGCTTTCTCGGCGCCGCCACGGTACGCACGGTGACCTTGCTGCAGACGCAGTTGGATGCCTGCTCCACCACCGGCGTCGAATCGGTCGGCGGGCCGGTAGTGCTGTCGGTGACCAAACTACTTTGAAACGCCGTCCCGGCTCAACGCCGCAAGGGCGCCGACAAGGCCAGCAGTTTCGCCGCCGCTTCCAACACCATGCCGCGGCTTTCGCCCGAACGCATGACCAGGTAGTGCGAGGCCGGATTGGCCAGCCACGCCTTCGATAGGCGCACCAACTGCCCGGAGGCGAGCGCTTCGTCGGCCAAGGGCGAGCGCAATAACGCGACGCCGAGACCGGACTTGGCCGCGGCCAGTACCAGGTCGTAGTCCTCGAAGCGCCGGTCCGCGGCCTTACTGCGATAAGCCACGCCTTGCGCCTTCAGCCATGCACGCCACTGGCTGGTATCGGAGTCGTGCAACAGCGGCGCATCGGCCAGACGGCTCGCGCCCGGGTGGCCGCCGAGTTCGGCGACCAGGTCGGGCGATGCCACCGGCAGCAGGCGTTCCTTGAACAGCAACTGTGCGCAGGCGTCACGCCACGGGCCCTTGCCATAGCGCACGGCCAAGTCGACCTCGCCGCCGGACAAATCGGCCAGACGATGTTCGATCGTCAATTCGACCCGGCGCTGCGCCGGCACGTCCTGCAGCAGGCGCATGCGCGGCAGCAACCACAGGCGTGCGAACGACGGCACCACGCTCAGGCGGATCACCGGCAGCTCGCGCCGCGGGCGCCAGCGATCGGCGGAGTCGCTGATCGCGCTCAAGGCCTGCTCGACCTGGGCGATGAAGCGCTGCCCGGCCGGGGTCGCCCGAACGCCGCGGCCGTGCCGCTCGAACACCGCGGTGCCCAGCCAGTGCTCGACCGCATGCACGCGCCGGCTGACCGCGCCATGGGTCAGGCCGAGCCGTTCCGCGGCCGCGGTGAACGAGCCGGTATCGCGGGCGGCGATCACCGCGTTCAGGCCGTCCAGGGGCGGCAGCGACTTCGAGCTGTGCATACGGCGCACAGCTCATCACCGATCGCCGCGCTATGTCAACGAGCGCCCTATCGCTTCAATGGAGGCCTTCCCGCTCCAGCCTCCCGCCATGCGCTCACTGCCCTTGCTGCAACCCCGGCTGCTGCAGGCCCGGCCCGGTCGGCGCTCGCCCCGCCGCTTGCTCGTCATGGCCGGCCTGTTTTGCAGCGCCGCCGCCGAGGCGCAGCAGGCAACGGCGCAGAAAGCCGCCGACGCCTTCGGCCAGCGCATCGGCCAGGAAAGCATCGGGCTGTATTCCGAATCGCTGGTGCGCGGCTTCAATCTGCAGGAAGCCGGCAACTACCGCCTCGACGGCGCCTATTTCGTGCGCGCCGCCAATCCTTCCGACGCGGTCGTCGAAGGCGTGCAGGTCAAGGTCGGGCCGAACGCCCTCGACCTCGACTTCCCCGCGCCCTCGGGCCTGGTCGAGTACCGCCTGATCCCGGGCGAGCGCGAGCGGACCAAGCTCGAACTCGGTTTCCAGCACCTCAGCGACAGCAATCCGCGCCCGTATCTGCGCTTCCATGCGGCGCGGCAATCGAAAGACCGCGACGCTTCGCTTGCCGTCGGCTTCATCGGCACGCACAGCGCGCGCTACATCTTCGGCAACGAGGCCGAGTACTACGGCCTCGGCCTGGTGCCGCGGCTGCAGATGGGCGATCGCTGGCAACTCACCGGCCTGCTCACGCGTTACGAGCATCGATATCAGGGCGACGTCGGTTTCACGCCCGCCGGTACGCAACCGTTGCCTGAGCCCGATCGCCTCAAGTATCTCGGCCAGCCGTGGTCGCGCTACGACACGCGCAACAGCGCCTACGGCCTCATCGCCGCCACCGCCGCACGCGACAATGCCTGGGACTATCGAGTGTCGAGCCTGTTCTCCGGGGTGAACCGGCCTCGCTCCGACTTGAATCTGTTCGACGCCGTTACCCCGCAAGGCCACGCCGATGCCGCCATCGTCGTCGCGCGCGGACGCAGGATCGACGCCTGGGGCCATGAAGCCATGGCCAGCTACGACTGGACCGGCGAGCGGCGCCGCCACGAACTGACCTTGCTCGCGCGCCTGCGTCGATCGAGCTATCGCAACCCGCGCGTCGACTATCTCGCTATCGGGCCGGTCTCGATCCTCGACGGCCGCATGCCGGTGGTCCTGGCCGACGCAGCGACATCGACCGCGCAGTCGCGTGCGGCGATCGATCAGTACGAACTCGGCTTGGGCTGGCAGTTCCTCGACCAACGCGGTTTCGCCTTGAACCTCGGCGCCCGCCGCGCCGCCATCGACCAGATCGCGCGGCCGGCCTTGGGCCCCGGCCAATCGCGCTCCTCGCAGGCCTGGCTGTACAACGCGTCCGCGGTCGCGCCGCTCGGCGAGCGATGGACGGGTTTCGTCGCGACCACTCGCGGCATCGAAGAGGGCGTGACCGCGCCGGAGAACGCCAGCAACCGCTTCGAAGTGCTGGCGCCGATCCTGGCGCGGCAGAACGAACTGGGACTGCGCTGGCAGGCTCGCCCGGACCTGGCCTTGTTGGCGATGGCGTTCGAGATCGAGAAGCCGTCTCCCGGTTTCGACGGCGCTTCCGCTTATCGCTACCTCACCGAGGTCTCGCATCGCGGCATCGAGCTGTCGCTGGCCGGCCACCTCAGCGAGCGCTTGAGCCTGGTCGCCGGCCTCACCCGGATGCGATTGCGGCTGCGCGGCGAACTCGTCGACGATGCGAAGATCGGCAAACGCCCGCTGGGACGCAGCGCGGAGCAGGCGCTGCTGAGTCTCAACTATCGTGTCGCCGGCCTGCCGGGCTTGTCGCTCGACGCCGATGCCAACTACTACGGCGCGCGCCCCGCCGATGCGCTGAACCGTTTCCGCACGCCCGGCTACACCTTGCTCAACCTCGGTGCGCGCTACCGTTTCGATTGGCACGGCACCCCGGCGGCGCTGCGCGTGCGCGTCTACAACGCCGGCAACCGCTACGCCTGGGCGGCGGGCACCAGCGGCATCCAGACTTACGAGCCCGAGCGCCGGATCATGCTGAGCCTGACATTGGGCGAATAGCTGCATCCGGTCGCGGACGCGTTTCGCATCGGCCGACGGTCGGCAAAGCCGACCATCGGCGGGTCGGGAACACCGATCAGTTCATTCCCTTCGAGAACTCATCGTTGACTCCTTCGCCCGCCGTCGATTTGAACTGACCCATGATGTAGTTGAGCAGAGTCTGTCGCTCGCCGTATGTCCAGTCCGGCACGATCTCGGCGATCTTTCGCTCGACGTACTCATGCACCACCTTGACCGCCAAATCAAGCACTTTCTTGGCGTCGATCTGCTCGCCGTTGGCCATGCTCTGCACGAAATCCGCCAAGTCCTTGGACAACGGGGTAGTCACCGGAGATACAGCGGCGTCGACGAACGGCGCGATCAGCGGCGGAAGAGCCATCAGCAAGTAGCCCATGACGATGGTCTTCAATGCATCGGCCATCGCGTCTCGCCGCCCCTGCTCATCGATATCGGCACGGGCAATTCCGCCCAATAGCAGGGAGAACAATGCGAAATCGACCTGTAAGCGCCCCTGTAGGGCCAGTTGATCGCGGGACTTCAACATGTCCGGCGTCATGGTCGCCAAGCCGCCTTGTTGGAACAGACGCGTCGTCTCCTTGAGCAGGCTGTCGAGAGCCAGCGGGTCGGAACTCAGCGCAGCCACGAAGTTGGTCATCTGGCCGGGCGACACAGAGCCGTCCAGTCTGAGAGCATCGGCGGGCAGCGATGGGATCGGATGGGTGCCGGCATACCTCTGCGCCTGCTGGTTCGCAGCCCACGGCAAGTAGTGCTTGAACTGCTCGGCCATGGCCCGCGCCAGCAGCGGGTGGCTGTTGATCTGGTCGCGGAAACCGGCGTCTTTTTCGTCGTCTTTTCGCCCATTGGGATGCGCGCGCCAATCCTTGTCGTCGCAATCCTTGATCAAGGCCGTCCAGGCTTTCTGTTGGGTGGCGGCATCGCCCTGGCCCGGGGTCAGCGCCACGTTCAGGGCGAGCGCGAGGTCCTGCTCGTAGTGGGTGCCGCGGTCCGGCGCGAACAGGCCGGCGCCGAACAGCAGGTCTTTCGATTTCGGATCGGCCAGCAGTTCCTGCATCAGTCGGGGATGCTGATCCATGCCGACCATGAGTTGCTGAATCGCGAAGTTTCCGGCCGGGGTATAGCCCGGGCCGTCGAGGAGCATCTGCATCGCATCGCGCATCATCCCTTCGGTCTGCGGCGCGGAGCGCAGGAACAGCGCCAGCTCGGCCGGGCCGCACTCGAACAAGGCCTTCTTGGTATCGGCCGGCAACGCACCGGCGCGGTCGGCCGTCGCCACTACTTGCGCGAGCGGGCCGAAGTAGTCCTTGAGGAAGTCGAAGTTACCGGGCGTGATGTTCGGGTTGGCGCTGTCGATCCGGTAGAAACCGTCGACGAGACTCTTCAAGTCGGCGGCGCCCACGCCCTTCAGCGCCGCCTCGGCGTAAGCCGGGTCGGCGGCGTTGGCACGCAAATCGTCCAGCGCTCCCTGTAGAACTCGGCGCTTCAAATCGTAATCGGAAGTCCCCGGCTCGGCCGCCTCGAACTCGCGCCAGGCACGCGCGACCGCTTCGCCGTCGCGCTTGCCCAGTTCCCGCTTCCAGCCGAGCACTTCGTCGTTGCCGGCCAGGCTCTTCTGCGCCTCCGGCGACAACTTGGGCGTCTCGCTGCGCAGGTAGTCCAGCGCCTTGCGCGGGTCGCCCATCGCACGCGCCGTATCCAGGGTCGAGTTCACCTCGAAGTCGAGCCGGACCTCGGCGAGTATCGTCTCGACGTCCCGCTTCATCTGCGGATCGTCGCCGTAACGCGCAGCCATCGCCTTGCCGTGACTGTCGATGGTGCTCTCGTCGTAGACCGCGCCGGTCGGCCGCGCCTCGAATTCGCGCTGATAACCGGCCTTGATCTCTGCCTCGACCGCCTGTTTGAGCCCGGTCCGGGCCTGCTTTACCGATTGCTCGTAGCCGGCGCGCATCTCCAGCAGGACGGGATCGTTCCTGACCTCCTGGCTGCTGAAAGTACGATTGAATACATCGAGATTGTCTTGCGCCTGATGATAGCCGCGACCGGCGAGGTCGACTGCGGTCGGCGACGATGCCTGCGCGGGCGCGGGCGCGTCTCCCGGAACCGAAGGCACTCGATTCGGCACGGTCTCGGGTTCGCTCTGCGGCGGAATCGCCAGGCGGTTGGGGCGTATGCCGTCGGGATACATGGGGGAGGCCTCGTCGAGTGGGTGTGGCTCGATTCCAGTCCTTCCCGATACTTCCGGCACCTAGGGAACACCCTGAAAGAGGTTCCTTTTCAGCACGTATTTCGATGGTGCCAAACCGAAGCGCAAGACAAAGCCATCATTGCGGTTCTGCACGCATAACCATGCCGCCCCGAAAGCGTGTATTCGGATGTCCACGGCTCAATCCCGGCGGACCGATAAGCGGCGCCATTGCCCGGACGCTTCTGCGATCGACCCGGCCCAAACCAATGCGGAGGGCCGAGGCCCTCCGCAGCGCAACGCGAAGCAGGTGCGAGGGTTTACTCGTCGCCTTCTTCTTCCTCGTCTTCGTCCTCTTCTTCCTCGTCGTCTTCGTAGGGCAGCCCCATCGAATACGCGAAGCGCGGCTCGCCGTCCGCGCGATGTCCGGTGGCGATCGCGAGAATCACCCAGCCGTCCTGCAGACGCTGGTTGACGTCCGACAACTCGTCGGTCTGCACCACTTCTCCGATCGTCTCAAAGTCCACTGTCTAGCTCCGCTGGAAGAAGCGCGAAGGATACGACAGGTCGGCAGCACTGATAAGAACGCGCCCGACCATGCTTACCGACAGCCTCAGCTGCGCACGAAGATCTCGACCCGGCGGTTGAGCTGACGGCCGCCTGGATTGTCCTGGCCGCCGATTTCGTTGGGCGCCACCGGCAAGGATTCGCCATAGCCCCTGGCCGAGGCGTCGGCGGCGGCGCCGCGCTGCCGCAAGGCCTCGACCACGGCATCGGCACGACGCGCCGACAGGGATTGGTTGTAATCGTCGCTGCCCTTGGCATCGGTATGGCCGCCGATCTCCATGCCGTCGGACTCGATGTCCTTGAGCGCGCCCGCAAGCGCATCGAGCACCTTGGCCGCGTCGGCGCGGATATCGGATTTGTCGAAGTCGAACAAAACCCGGTCGTTGAGGGTGACCAGATAACCGCAAGGTGCGCCCGGCGGGGCGAACTTCTTGATCGGCGGGAAGCGCCCGGCCGGCGGCACCTTAGCCAGCGGTTCCATCTTGATGGTGCGCGCCGGCGTGCCGACCTGGCCGGTGCCGTCGCCGTTGTTGCGGATCAATCCCTGCGGACCGTTCCACGTGCCCGAACCGTCCTTGTCGATCGTGACCAGGCCCAGGGGCCCGTTCCAGGTACCGCTGCCGTCGCCGTTGTTGCGGATCAGGCTGCCTTCGCCATTCCAGGTGCCGGCGCCCTTGGCATCCAGGGTGATCATGCCCGCCGGCCCGTTGTAGCTGCCGGAACCGTCGGCCTCGACGCGGACGATGGCATCGTCTTCGCCGTCCTCGCCGCCGTTGATGCTGCCGCTGCCGTCGCGGTTGACCACGACCAGCCCGCCTTCGAAGTTGGCGCTGCCGCTGCCGTCGGCGGCGATACGGAAGATGCCGGCATCGCCGTTGCGGCTCAGATTGCCCTGCGCGTCGACGCTGGTGATGCCGGCGTCGCGCACCAGACCGCCGCCGGCGTCGCAGCGGGCCGGGCTCACGCTGATCCCGGCGATCGGGTCGAGAATCTCCTGCATCGACGATTCCAATGCCCGCTGTGCCGGCGTCACGCCGACGATCTCCGGCACCACGATCACCGGAATCGCCGGGAACGCATCGGCGGCCGCACGATCGGCGCGGGCCTCGTCATCGGTTTCGCTGTCGGTTGCCGGGGCGGCGGTCGTCGCTGCTCGATCCGGCGTTGTCGCGGCCGCGACGTCCGCGGCCCGATCCTGGCCGCAGGCGGCGGCCAGCGCGCATGCGAGCGCCAATGCCCATCCTGAAATACGCATCGCATCCTTCCTTGATGTAACCGAGGCGCATAGATACACGAGCGTCCGTGACAGTGGCAAGCGAAGGCGGCCACCGACGCGGGCCGGGAGGGGCTGCAGCCATCGCCTTCGGCCCACCGCGTCTCGCACGCAAGCTCACGCCGATCCGCTCCCTGGTACCTCCCACGGCGCCTGAGTACCATGCCGGCTCGTCGTCCCGACTGTCGTCACCAGGAGTAAGACCTTGCAAAAGTCATTTGCTGTCTGTGGTTTGTTGATCGGCCTGTTCGGTTGCGGCGATGCCTTCGCGCAAGTCGACCTGTCCACGCTCGACCGGCGCATGGCTGGACCGTCCACGCAGGTGCTGGTATTGGGCTCGGTGCATCTCAGCGGCCTGCCGAAGGACTTCAAACACGACTCTCTGGCGCCGGTGATCGATCGTCTGGCCGCGTTCAAGCCCGACGTCATCACCATCGAGGCGATTTCGGGCGAGCAATGCGATCTGGCCGCGCGCCATCCGGCGATCTACGGTGCGGAAGGGCTGGCGCCGTACTGCCGCAAGACCGACGCGGCGAAGGCCGCGACCGGGCTGGACGCGCCGGCGGCGATCGCCGAAGCGCACAAGATACTGAAGGACTGGCCGGCGGCGCCCTCGCCCGCACAGCGCCGCCGTCTCGCCGCGGTGTTCATGGCCGCCAACGACAAGGCCTCGGCCCTGGTGCAATGGCTGCAACTGCCGCAGGCCGAGCGCCACAGCGGCGAAGGCCTCGACGATGTCCTGGTCGCGTCGCTCGAAAAGGCGATGCTGCACAACGACGAAAGCCTGCTGATCGGCGCACGCCTGGCCGCGCGCCTGGGCCTGCAGCGCCTGTATGCGGCCGACGACCATACCGGCGACAACGTCGCTATCGCCGATGAGGCCGCGTACGGAAAGGCGGTCCAGACCGCCTGGGAAGCGGCTGCCGCACCGATGGGCCAGATTCTCGAACGCGAAGAAGCCTTGATCAAGAGCGGCGACATGCTGGCGCTGTACCGCTACGCCAACCGCCCGGACGTCTTGCGCACCGTCGTCGACGGCGATTTCGGCTCCGCCTTGCGCGACACTTCGCCCGAGCACTACGGCCAGTTGTATGTGGCCGGCTGGGAAACCCGCAACCTGCGCATGGTCGCCAACATCCGCGCCGCGTTCCGCGAACGCCCCGGCGCGCGCGTGCTGTCGATCGTCGGCCGCACCCACAAGCCCTGGTTCGACGACCTGCTGGGACAGATGCAGGGCGTGGAGATCGTCGATGCGGGCCAGGTACTGAAGTAAGGGCCTGAAGTAAGCGCCTTGAGTAAGCCGCCGACCTGAGCGCGGCGAACGGCGCGGACGACGAGCCGGGCGCGAGCCCGGCCCGTCGACGACGCCGCATAGCGATAGCTGCGCAATGGCCGCGACCCAATCGGGTCGCGGCCGTCCACGCCTCACTGCGTGATCGCGCGCCGGGTCTGCTCGTTGCCGGCCTGGACCTGCGTTTCCGCCGGCGCCACCTGCGCGACGGTCGGCGCCCGCTCCAGGCCTTGGGTCGGAGTGAACTTCTCCGCCCGGCTGATATCGACCGGGCCGGACACCATCAACTGCGGGTACTGGTACAACTTGATCGCCGCCAATGCCGCCTTGTCCTGGCGGTGCGAGCAATCTTCCGCGGTTTCCATCTGCCCGTCCGTCTTCGGGCGCGGCCCTGCGGTGATGTCGTTGACCAGATGACTGAATCGTTCCAGCTTGTCCTTCGCTTGCTCCAGCCTTTTTTCTCTCGCCGCCTCGCCCTCCTGGCTCGTTCCCGACGAAGTCGGGTCTTTGCTCGAGTTCGCCAAGACGTCTTGATACAAACCATAGTAGGTCTTGTACAAGCCGACATGGACATTCATGGTCAACGCCTTCTTCGCGTCTTGGCCGGCGAACAATCGGCTGGAGGTTTCGTACTCGTCGACCTCCGTGCCGAAATGACGTTTCGCCTTGCCCGCCGACGGTTCGGCGCCGCCGTAGGTGGCGAATCCGTCGGCGCCCTCCATGCGCTTTCTCGCATCCGCTGCGGTCGTGCCGCCGGCGGGATATACCGGGTCGCGCAGCGTCATCACGCTTAGCCGTTCCGGCGCGGTGAAATCGCCCAGCCCGAAGGTGAAGGACTGCGCCTTGGCCGCCATCGCCGAGGACGCCACTTCCGGCGTCTCGCGCAGATAGCGGGTGGCCCCGAGCATCTCGCGCTTCAAGGCATCGTTGGTCTGCGGATAGACATTGAAGAATGCGTAATCGTGCGTCGCCAGATGCTGGGTATTGGTGTCCGAGGTGTGGGTGACCTTGGCCGCGCGACTCGTATCGCCGGTCAGGCCCTTGGCGAAACCCTGGATCGCATGACGGTCGGCGGTGGGCAGGATATGGCTGGCGATATCGCCGTTGGTCGCATGCGTGGCCAGACCGCCGCCGTAACGCTTCCAGACATCCTCCGACGCGGCACCGACCAATTTGTCGTAGGTGGCCAACTTGGGATCGGCGGCGAACAGCTTCTGATACTTGTCGAGTTCGGAGGCGAGCCCTTCCAGGTTCTTCGCGGAAATCGCAGTGAGTTGCTCCTGCGCCCCCAACTTCTTGAACCCCGGTTCACGCGTTGCCGGATGGCCTTTCAGCATCGGGCTGGCGACCAGGGTGGCCGCATCCGTATCCGGGTTGTGCGCGGGCGCGTAGGCCGCGTACAGCTTGGACTCGACCTGGCCGCGCGTCAGCTTGCCATCGGAGTCGCCATCCGGGAAACGAGCGGCCGCGAAGAGGTTCTTGGCCAGCGCCTCGCCGCCGTGCGCCTTGGCTTCGACCATGCCGGACAGCCGCTCGGACAGTTTCGCCAGCTTCGCCTGCCTGGCATCGCGGTCTGCTTCGCTGGCGCCGTCGAGCAGG
Organism: Lysobacter antibioticus; assembly: GCF_000731095.1. Classification (GTDB taxonomy): domain Bacteria; phylum Pseudomonadota; class Gammaproteobacteria; order Xanthomonadales; family Xanthomonadaceae; genus Lysobacter; species Lysobacter antibioticus_B. The sequence continues at coordinate 22,519 of NZ_JMTZ01000015.1, forward strand.
GCCGCAGGATAGTTCCTGCCTATCTTCAGCTCCTTGTCCCTGTCCGGCAGCAGTTGCTTGAGCAGATCGGGGTCGTTCTTCTTCAAGTAATTATTGATGTCGCTGACGACTTTCTTATCGCCGAAGTAAAACCCACTCGACCCGTCCAACAGAACTTTCAGTTGCGCGCCCGTGCTCACGTGTTCGATCTCCTTTGCGCTGTTCGATTTGCACCGTCATCGGTTCCGGCGCCATACGGTTGGGCTTCGGCGGCGGGCTTCGACAGCAGTCCTATAACAACGCAAGAGCGTAAGCGCAACGGCCATCGCATGTGGACGATGGCGCCGAACGGCGGGAATCCGCAAACTTCATCGCAAACTGCATCACAAACTGCATGGCGAGTCCGGCGCATCGATCATTCGCGACCGCCTGCATCGCGTCAGGCAAGCATCACGGCCGGGCCAGACGCTGGATATGGACGGCATCGCGCCATCGGTACTGCATGGCGGCGACCAGCGCATGCATCAACAGGATCCTGCGATCCGCCTGCGCGCCCTGGGCCTTGGCGCGATCGGCCGCATCTCGGCCGTCCCGGTAATAGACGCTCAACAGTCGTACACCGACTTCTTCGCTGGTGCGCTCGCGCGGCACCGGCGCGTGGCCCAGCGCGGCGACCATCGACTCGGCCACCGACCAGGTCGACCACGGGTTCTGCCCAGTGACGAGACGGCCATCGACGACGGTGTTGTCGAGATAGATCGGACCTTCGACGTAGCGGGCGCCGTGGCCGGCGATGCGCTCCTGCAACAGGAACGGAAACAGACGGCGCGCATCCTTCAGCAGGAACAGTTCTTCGTCGTTGCTGAACCCGGTCATGCGCTTGCCCTCGATCAGGCGTCGGCCGTTGCCGAGACGCACCTCCAACAGCGCGGCGGGTCCGTGACAGACCGCGCCGACGATGCCGCCACGGTCGTACACCGCGCCGACGATGCGCTGTATCTCGCGATGGCCGGGGAAGTCGAACATCGCGCCCTTGCCGCCGACGAAGTACACCGCGGCGTAACGGGACGGGTCGACCTGCGCCAACGGCACGGAGCGATCCAGCTTGGCGATGGCCTGCGCATCGTTGAGAAAGGCGTAGTCGGCGGCGACCAGTTCGTCGTCGAGCCGCATCGGCGGCTTGCCGCCTAGCGGACTGGCGATGTCGACCTCGAATCCGTTCGCGACGAACACGTAATAGGCGCGCGACAACTCGGTCAGTTCGAACCCGGCCTTCTTGCCCGAGGCGCCGATGGCGGCGGTGCTGGTCAGCACGGCCAGGATGCGGCCACGCGATTCGCCGACGCCGGCCCGCATGAAAGCCAGATCGGTCGACCGGCTGGCGGGATCGGCCAGCGCTTGCTCGTCCAGGCGGAAGCCGTCGGCATACCAATAGCCGGCGAGGGCCAGCAGCGACAGCGTGCACAACGTCGCCAACAGTGCGGTCTTCAATTTCTTCCAATAGCCGGTGCGCATCGCCGCCATCTCATGATTGCCGTCGCACGCACCTTAGGCGGCCGATGTGAAACGAACTTCAAACCCCGGCCGCCTCGACGACCTCGGTCGCGACAGGTGCGAACGCCTGAGGCATCGAGGCGGACGCGACCGGCCGGCGCAGGCGTGCGAAGCTTGGCGTTCCCCAAGACCCGACCGAACCATGACCCACCGACTTTTCGTTTATGGAACGCTCGCGCCGGGACGGCCGAACGAGCACGTCCTTGCCGGCATCCCCGGTACGTGGGAGCCGGCCAGCGTCACCGGCACCTTGTTGCAGGAAGGCTGGGGCGCGGCCGTCGGCTATCCCGGCATCGTCCTCGACCCGGACGGCGCCGAGGTCGATGGCCTGCTGTTCGAATCGGAGCGCCTGCCCGAACATTGGGCGCGCCTGGATGCCTTCGAGGGCGAAGGCTACGAGCGCGTGCTGACCGCGGCAAAGCGCAAGGACGGCCGTTCGGTCGACGCCTATATATACAAACTCAGCGCACAGGGCACGCCGCCCGGCCCGTCGGGTGACAGCTGAGGCCGCACTCGGTATGTTCTGCGCCCTGGCATTCGACGGCGCTTGTTCGAACACGCCAGCTCATCTGTCGCACGAAGCGACGCGAACGGCAGCACGCAAAGGAAGCCCATGGCCACCACCCTGCAGTTAGGCAAGGACGAACTGGTCGCGAAAGCGCTGCGCAGCATGCAACACCTGCTGCCGGACAACAGCTGGACCACCCGCCAGAAGCTCGCCCTGACCTGCCGGATCCTGTTCGACGCCGGTCACGACTCCGGCCTGGCCGGCCAGATCACCGCCCGCGCCGAAGTCCCGGGCACCTACTACACCCAGCGGCTCGGTCTGGGCTTCGACGAGATCAGCGAGCGCAACCTGCTGCTGGTCGACGAGGACTTGAACGTGCTCGAAGGCGACGGCATGGCCAACCCGGCCAACCGTTTCCACAGTTGGATCTACCGCGCGCGTCCGGACGTCAACTGCATCATCCATACCCATCCGCTGCACATCGCCGCCCTGTCGATGCTGGAGGTGCCGCTGATGGTCTCGCACATGGACATCTGTCCGTTGTTCGACGACTGCGCCTTCCTCAAGGACTGGCCGGGCATCCCGGTCGGCAACGAAGAAGGCGAGATCATCTCCCAAGCCCTCGGCGACAAGCGCTCGATCCTGCTCGCCCACCACGGCCAGCTCGTCGCCTGCGCCAGCGTGGAAGAAGCCTGCGTGCTAGCCGCGCTGTTCGAGCGCGCCGCCAAGATGCAGTTGCTGGCGATGGCGGCCGGCGAGATCAAGCCGCTGCCGCCGGCGCTGGCACGCGAAGCCCACGACTGGATCTCCACCCCGAAGCGCAGCCAGGTCGCCTTCGCCTACTACGCCCGTCGCGCGCTCAAGCAGCACGGCGACTGTCTCGACGCCGCCGGCTGATCCAGCCTACCGATCCGGCTCCGGCCGATGCCGCACGCGTCGGCCGGAGGACGCATGGCGTCGCTTCGTCCATTGCTCCGTCCATTCGATCGCGTATCCAACACTCGCCACAAGGGCGTGCACGCTGACGGCATAGACCGGCGGTTCGCCGCTTCGCGAGACCCGAGTGACGCGGCTGCCTTACGGCTCGGTCGAAATCGCTGGCGCCGCGCATAGCGGACGCTTCGATCGCGTATCGCCATCGGTGCCGATTCCGAACTTTGGCGTACGGAAACCTGTGCCGAGCCTGCGGTTTTCTCACTGCAGCGGCGATTCGATGCCGACCTCATCACATCGACACCGATAACAAGACGCGATGTCGTCCGCTGCGACGAGGCTTTCTTATATCTGGGCACATGCAACGGACACGTCGGCCCGAACGCACCATGCCCTCGGCTCGCGAACCGCCGGGCGCATCCGGCGTGCGCATCGCAAACATGACCTACGTTATTCATCGTCGATGAATGCAATCACAGATTCGCGATGCAAAAGGCAACCCACATCAAGTTGAAACATCGACGCTTCTATCTATCGAACGCCTGCTGCGAAGCCGGCAACCGATCACTTTCGAACACGCCGCCCTCACGTTTATTCGTGCTCGGCGATCTCCGAACGCGCAAGACGACAGTCACACGCGGGCCTTACGCCGAAAGTCTTATATCGACCTTCGACTAATGAAAATCCGTATTTTTCACGGCTTTCGCACAAGCGATCGATCAGTTATGAAACACGCGAATAGTCCTTTTTTTGCGTAGATTCGTTTCCTCAGTTCGGATCACAAAATTTAGTCAACTGCATCGAACAACGCATGTTGACGTTGTTGCTTTGGATAATCGATAGTGAATCGACATGGAGTGCAACGCACAGGGATAGATCGAAAGTGCTTCTGTAACGCCACCCTTCTCCACGATCTCGCGCATCAATGCGCGAAGCCGACGTCATGCCGCCGATAGCGGCCACCGAAGGCTTCGCCTCTGCGCAGCCGCTGGCTTCAGGGGACAAACGCAGCAGACCTGTCGCCGCATGCGGATGCGGTCCGGGTGAGTTTTTGCCCAAGCTTTCATCGAACCGACCGTTTTCATCGACTCGACAGCGCGTCGCGCCGCCGTGCGCAAGCGCGCATCGACCGACTCTCTACGAACATCCGCCCCAGCCGATCAGCAAGGAGCCAAGCGCAGTGGAAAAGTTGAGAGTGCTTCTGGTCGATAACTACGACAGCTTCACCCACAACATCGCGCACTACCTGGGCGAGGCCAACGGCACGCCGCCCACGGTGGTCGCCAACGATCGCATCGAATGGGCGCAGATCGACGCCGCCGATTACGACGCGATCGTGATTTCCCCGGGCCCGGGCCGCCCGGAACGCGCCGGCGACATGGGTGTGAGCAACGACGTGCTCGCCATGGCCGCCGTGCCGGTGCTCGGCATCTGTCTGGGCCACCAGGCGCTGGTGCATGCCTTCGGCGGCAGCATCGTGCACGCGCCGGAGCCGATGCACGGGCGCCTGAGCGCGGTCGTGCACGACGGCAGCGCGCTGTTCGCCCACATTCCCTCGCCGTTCGACGTCGTGCGCTATCACTCGTTGATGGCGGCCGAGCCTCTGCCGGAAGGGTTGCGCGTGACCGCGCGCACCGCCGACGGCCTGGTGATGGCGCTCGAGCACGTCAGCCGCCCCCTGTGGGGCGTTCAGTTCCATCCCGAGTCGATCCACACCGAATTCGGCCACCAGATCATCGACAACTTCATCGAATTGGCGCGCAGCCACACCTTGCGCAAGCGCAGACGCCGCAGTGGCGACAGCGCCGTCGGCAGCGAGCCGGAGACGGCACGGCCGGCACCGACGCAAGCCTGGCGCATCCAGTCGCGCCGCATCGGCGCCGAAGCCGATCCGCAGTCGGTGTTCCTGGAGTGCTTCGCCGCCAGCGATGCCGCGTTCTGGCTCGACTCCAGCGCGGTGCGTCCGGGCTATTCGCGTTTCAGCTTCATGGGCGACGGCAACGAGCCGGGCGCGCACAGCCTGGTGCATCGGGTCGGCCAGGGCAGCGGCGACGCCGGCGAAGGCGAGCGCTTGTTCGGCCGGATCCGCGACGGCCTGGCGGTCGCGCTGCACGGCGGCGAAACCCTGCCGTTCGATTTCGTCGGCGGCTGGGTCGGCTACTTCGGCTACGAGCTCAAGGCCTTGACCGAAGTCGGCGGCCCGCATCGCTCGCGCCAGCCGGACCTGTTCCTGCGCTTCATCAATCGCTTCCTCGCCTACGATCACCTGGAACGCTGCTGGCATGCGGTCGCCACCGGCCCGGCCGAGCGCGCAAGCGAAGACGCCGCCTGGCTCGAACGCATGGCCGCGCGCCTGGACCAGGTGCCGCCCGCGCCGGCGTTGCGCCACGGCGAGCGCGCAACGCCGGTGGAGTTCCACCTCGAACTCGACCGCGCCGCTTACAGCGAGCGCATCGGCCGCTGTTTCGAGCAGATCGGCGACGGCGAAACCTACGAGGTCTGCCTGACCAATCGCCTGCGCGCACAGGTCGACCTGGACCCGGTCGAGCTGTATCGCCACCTGCGCCAGATCAACCCCGCGCCCTATTCCGCCTTGCTGCGCCACGACGGTTTCGACGTACTGAGTTCTTCGCCCGAGCGCTTCCTGCGCCTGAGCCCGAACGGCGTGGTCGAGATCAAGCCGATCAAGGGCACCCGCCCGCGCTCGGCCCGCGACGAGGACGACCGCGCGGTCCTGGCCGAACTCAAGCACTGCGAGAAGGACCGCGCCGAGAACCTGATGATCGTCGACCTGACCCGCAACGACCTGGCCCGCGTGTGCGAGGTCGGCTCGGTGTGGGTGCCCAAGCTGATGCAGGTCGAGAGCTATGCCTCGGTGCATCAGCTGGTGTCGACGGTGCGCGCACAGCTGCGTGCAGGTTTGGACGTGATCGACCTGCTCCAGGCCACCTTCCCCGGCGGCTCGATGACCGGCGCGCCGAAGCGCCGCACCCTGGAAATCATCGACACCCTCGAAGCCTCGGCGCGCGGCATCTATTCCGGCGCGATCGGCTATCTGTCGCTCAACGGCGCCGCCGACCTGAGCATGGTGATCCGCACCCTGGTCCACCAGGACGGCAGTCTGGAGCTCGGCGTCGGCGGCGCGGTGATCGCGCTGTCGGATGCCGACGGCGAATTCGAGGAACTCCTGGTCAAGGCACGCGCGCCGATGCGTGCGGTAGCGCGCTGCGCCAGCGGCGACGCCGAGGCCTGGCGAATTCCCGGCGAACTCTCGCCGCACACCGACGCACCCGCCGTTCCCGTCGCGCAGCTAGGGACTTAAGCATGCAACGCAGCCATATCGTCACCGGGGCCAATGGCTACCTGGGCTCCCACCTCGTGCTCGAACTGTTGCTCGGCCAGCCCGAAGCGCAGGTCGTCTGCATCGCCCGCAGCGATGGCGGCGACGCGCGGCAGCGGGTCGTCACCGCCGTGCGCCTGGCCGCGCAGACCTGCGGCCAGGCCTTGCAGGCCGAAGCACTGGCGCGCCTGCAGGTGGTGAGCGGCAATCCCTTACGGCCCGAGGCCGGTCTCGCCGAGCGCATCGCCCAGGCCGTCGCCGGCCGCGGCGACGCCACCTTCTGGCACGTCGCCGCGACCGTGCGCTTCACCGAATCCGAAGCCGGCGAGCTCGAACGCATCAACACCCAGGGCGCGACCCACGCGCTGGAACTGGCGATCGCCGCAGGCTGCTCGGACTACAACTACGTCAGCACCGCCTACGTCTGCGGCGACCGCAGCGGCGAGATCGCAGAACAGCTCGAGCCGCAGGCGCCGGCCAACTTCTCCAACCCCTATGAGCGCAGCAAGTTCGAAGCCGAGCGCCGCATCGTCGCGCGCGCCGAGGCCGCCGGCCTGGCCTGGCGGATCCTGCGCCCGAGCATCATCGTCGGCCATTCGCGCACCTGGCTCAGCGCCAGCGACAGCGGCCTCTACAAGTTCTGCGAACTGCTGGAAGAGTTCTGGTCGTCGCAGCGCGGCGCGGCGGCGGCGCGCAGCCTGCGCTTCGCCGCACCGGAGAACGCGCACCTCAACCTGGTGCCGGTCGACGTGTGCGTGGCCGAAATGCTCGCCATCGACGCCAATACGGATAGCCGCAAGGGCATCTATCACCTGGTCTCGGCCAGCACGGTGCCGACCGCCGACTTCCTGTCCAGCGTCGCCGCGGCCACCGGCATCCCGCTGACGATGGCGAGCGCCCAGGAGCTGGCCGAACAACCGCTGTCGCGGCGCGAAGTCGAATTCGCGCGCCGTGTCGCCCATTACCGCCCTTACCTGTACGGCGACAAGCGCTTCGAGCGTGCCGCCAGCGTGCGCGCGTGCGGCAGCGACCTGCAAACCGAGCGCCGCATCGATCGCCAGGCAGTGCTGTCGTGGCTGCAGGCCTTCCTCAAGCGCAGCCGGGTGCATAGCGACGCTTCGCCGGAAGCGCGGCTGTTCACCCAGCAGCGTGCGTTACCGGCGCACTTCAACGTCACCGAGCATCTGCTGCAGGGCGCGGCGCGCGCCTACCCGGACAAGATCGCCATCCGCCACGAAGGCGGCGAGATCCGCTACGCCGAACTCGCCGAGCGCATCGCCGCCTGCGCACGGCGTTTGTCGGCGGCCGGCGTGCATTACCAACAACGGGTCGCGCTGATCTCGCACGACGGCATCGAGCATGTCGCTGCCTTGCTCGCGGTGATGCATCTCGGCGCGGTCTGCACGCTGATCAACCCGCTGCTGCCGGCGCGCGACATCGCCGCTTTGCTGGAACAGGCCGAGGTGAGCCTGGTGGTCGCCGACGTCACGGCCCGCCAGCGCCTGAACGAGATCGATGCCGGCGCGCCGCTGCTGCCGCTGGAAGCGGTCTGCGCCGCACCGAGCGGCCGCGAGCGCGAGCCGCTGTTGGCCTCGCCGACCGGGCCGCTGGACCATGCCTTCGCGGTATTCACTTCCGGCTCGGTCGGCCAGCCCAAGCTGATCGAGCACCGGCACCTGGATCCGATCGTCGCCACCGAGCGCTATGCCGCCCACCTGCTCGATCTGCGCGTCAGCGACGTGCTGTTCTCGGCCTCGCGCACCAGCTTCGCCTTCGGCCTGCAGAACCTGCTGATCGCCCTGCTCAAGGGCGCGACCGCGGTGATCGCACCGCAGAAGATCTCGGCCGCGGTGGTCGCCGAGCTGATCGTCGCCGCGCGCCCGACCGTCATGTTCGCGGTGCCTACCGTCTATCAGTACCTGCTCGACGACGAGGCGCTGTCGAACCGGATCGAGGGCCGCAACAGCCTGCGCCTGTGCATCGCCGCCGGCGAACGCCTGCCGCAGGCGGTGGCGACGCGCTGGTTGCAGCGCCACGGCATCCGCCTGCTCGACAGTCTCGGCTCCACCGAAGCCTTCTCGACCTACCTCAGCAATGTCGCCGACGGCGACTACCAGGGCTCGACCGGCAAGCTCGTGCCCGGCTTCGATGCGGTGCTGCGCCACCACGACGGCCGTCCCTGCCGCAAGGGCGAACGCGGGGTGATGTGGCTGCGCGGGCCGTCGCTGTCGGTATCGCGCCAGGACCGCAACGCCGGCAGCCGATTCCACGGCGGTTGGTACTGCACCAACGACGTGTTCTGGCGCGACGGCGACGGCTACTTCCACTTCTGCGGCCGCCACGACGAGATGTTCAAGGTCGCCGGGCAATGGGTGTCGCCGCTCGACCTGGAGGAAGTGCTGCTGAGCCATCCGCTGGTGCGCGAGGCGGCGATCACCTCCAGCGCCGACGGCGTCGCCACCGAGGACTCCAGCACCCTGCGCACCAAGGCCTGGGTGGTGTCCGACCAGGCCTCGCCGGACCTCGCCGAAGAATTGCGCACCCTGTGCAAGACCCGCCTGGATGCGCGGCGCTATCCGCACCTGGTCGAGTTCGTCGATGCGCTGCCGCGCACCAGCACCGGAAAGCTGCAGCGCGCTCCGCTGCGCAGACGCGCCGAGGAACAGTCGGCCGCCGCGCATGCCGCCGAAACCATCCCCGCCTGAGGTAGACCCCATGCTGTCCCGATTGAAGTTCATCTTCGATGGCGGCCTGACCGTCGCCAATGCGCTGGAGAAGTCGATCGCCGTCTACGGCGAAGATTTCGAAGTGCTGCGTTTCTCCGGCTCGCTCGAACGTTTCGGCGTCGGCGGACGGGCCATCACCGCCGGACAGCTGCGCCGGCTGTCGGACCGGCTGTCGCAGACCCTGCTCGACCTGGGCCTGGAACGCTACGACCGGGTCGCGATCTATCTCGACAACGGCGTCGAATACCTGATCTATTCGCTGGCCATCATGCGCGCCGGCGCGATCACCGTGCCGATCAACGGCGGCATGCGCGCCGAAGACCTCAACGCCTACCTCGACTACACCGGCGCGCGCCTGGTCTTCATCGACCGCGAGCGGCTGCCGCGACTGGACGCGGGCGCGCTGGCGCAGGGCCGCCGCGTCGCCATCGTCACCGATGCCGTGCAGGCCGGCGATGCCGGCAGCGTGGCCCTGAGCGAATGCCTGGCGCCGCGCGCCGACGGTTTCGCGCCGGTGCGCATGCATCAGCACGACGACGTGATGATCGTCCACACCTCCGGCACCACCGGCTTCCCCAAGGGCGTGCTGCACGGCTCCTACAGCCTGGTCCGCGCCACCAAGGGCCAGCTGATGATCCAGCCGATCACCCGCAACAACCGCATCCTGCTGGCCTCGCCGACCAACCACCACATCACCCAGGCCAGCATCGTCAGCTGCCTCGCCGCCGGCGTGCCCGGCTACGTGCCGGCGAAGGAAACCCCCGAGCAACTGCTGTCGATCATTGAACGCGAGCGCTGCTCGCTGATCCTGTCCTTCCCCGACGTCTACCAGGGCATGTGCGACGCCGGCCTGTCGCGCTTCGACCTGTCCCACGTCAAGGCCTGGATGGCCGGCGGCGACTCCAGCCACGAAGTGCACATCCGCCAGCTCACCGCGCACGGCGCGATGGCGCGGGTGTTCGGCAAGCGCCTGCTGAGCTCGATGTACCTGGAATTCTTCGGCACCTCCGAGGTCGGTTTCGCCGCTCTGATGAAGGTCAGCTTTTCCTTCACCAAGCGCTTCGACCGCTATGTCGGCAAGCCGACCATGGTCAGCCCCAAGGTCAAGATCGCCGACGAAGACGGCCGCGCGCTGCCGGTCGGCCAACCGGGCCGCCTGATGGTCAAGGGCCCGACCCTGTTCAAGGGCTATTGGAACGCCCACGACCGTTTGCACGGCGTGCATTTCGACGGCTGGTGGTGGACCGGCGATGTCGCGGTCAAGACCCGCGAAGGCGGTTACTACCACCTCGACCGCGAAGTGGATTCGATCCGCGTCGGCGACGGCCGCGTCTATTCGCTGCAGTGGGAGGAACGCATCCTCAAGCACCCGGCGGTGGCCGACGTGGCGGTGGTCGAGCTGAGCCGTGCCGACCGCAGCACCGGCGCCGGCGCGGTCATCGAATGCCGCCCCGGCCAACCGACCGACGCCAGCGCCTTCGAGGCCTGGCTGCGCCAACAGGTGCCCGGCTACGACGGCCTGCGTATCGAAGTGCTGCCGCCCGGCGAGCAACTGCCGCGCGGGCTCACCGGCAAGGTGCTCAAGCGCCACGTCCGCGAACGCTACGCGTCCGTGCCTGCCGCAGCGCCCGTCGTAACGCCCGCCACAGCCCCCGCCTCGATCTGACCTTCCCATCACTTCACCGACAAGGACTTCCGCATGAGCAGCACCGTTACCGCCATCGCCGACGCCCACGCCGCGCCGTTCGACTACGCCCCCGGCTCGATCGACTTTCCCGACCTGCCCAACGTGCCGGAAGAGTATCGCCACGAGCTGATCCGGCTGATGGCGATCCAGGCCTATTCCGAAGAAAAGGCCGCCACCGAAGGCATCGAGTGGATCGCCAACGCGCCCGACTACAAGCGCCGCCGCGTGTTCGCCAAGATCATCGCCGAGGAAGCGCGCCATAGTTATCTGATCTATAACCTGCTCGAGCGCATGGGCGTTCCGGAAAAGCAGGCCATCGCCATCGCCGAAGGCCGCGCCCACCGGCCGATGCACGACGCCTCGTTGGAGGGCCCGCTCAGCGTCGGCGACGAAAGCAACGAGTGGATCGACATCATGTTGAACCACATGTTCCTCGACCGCGCCGGCAAGTTCATGGTCGGCAACTTCTGCGAAGCCAGCTTCAAGCCCTGGGCCGAAGCCAACCAGACCATCCTGCGCGAGGAGCGCGGCCACATCGGCTTCGGCTTCGCCGAACTGCGCACCTACCTGGCCGAAAAGGGCGAGACCAACGAAGCGCGGATCAAGATCTCCAACTGGTACGCCAAGGGCCTGAACTTCTTCGGCCCGCCGTCGACCTCGCGCGGCGCGCGGCTCAGCGCCTACGGCCTCAAGCGCAAGGACAACGAAACCCTGCGCAACGAGTTCCGCGCCGAAGTCGAGGACGTGTTCAACGAACTCGGCCGCCAGGATCTGATCGAGCTGGAGAAGAACGACTTCCCCTACCGCTCCGGCAACGAGGGCTGAGCCCATGGCGCCGACGACCTCTCGCGACTTTCGCCTTGGACGCTTCAATCAGATCTACGCTCAACTCAACCTGATCTGCAACGCCAATTCCTGCGACTGGATCGAGCTGGACTCGGCGCCCGACCTCGCCCTGCTGAAGCGGGCGATCGAGCACACCATCGACCGTCATCCGCGCGCGCGCTCGGTCCAGTACCAGCGCGGCGTGATCCTGGGCTGGCGTCATCTGGCCCAGCGGTTGCCGATCGAAATCGAACAGCGCAGCAGCATCAACGTCGACCCGGCGCGTTTGCGCGCCGAGTTGCTCGGCAATGCCTGGAACGAACGCGTGCCGACCCGCGGCGGCCACCCGTTCCGCTTCATCTACACCCGCACGCCCGAGAAACACATCCTGCAGTTCCTCACCAGCCACACCTTCACCGACGGCAAGGCCGCGCAGTTGTTCTCCGGCGACATCGCCGAGGCCTACGGCCGCCTCTCGGCGGGGCTGCCGCTCGACCCGGAAGTGATCGACCTGCCCGAGCACAACCACGACCGCCTGTTCCTGGCCAAGCTGCGCGGCGCCGAGGCGCTGCGCCTGGCCTGGAAAGGCGTGGCCGGCTTCTTCCACGACCTGGTCATGCCGGCCGGGCGTCTGCTCATCTCCGGCAAGCGCAGCGGCGAGACCGACGTGCTGATGATCGAGTTGCCGGCGCCGATGCTGGAAGCGCTCAAGGCCGCCGGCGCGCGCCGCGGCAGCACCATCCATCCGCTGCTGCTGCTCGCCCTGCTGCGCACCGCGCAGGCCGATGCCGGCCGCCAGGGCAAACGCCTCAAGCACGGCCTGCGCATCGTCGACAACTTCAGCCTGCGCCGCTTCGTCGACGACCCGCGCGTGCACAAGCTGTACGACTGCGTGGCCGTGCCGTATACGCTGGAACTGGACCCCAACGAAGACGACGAAGCGGTGATCCAGCGCGCCAACGCACGCCTGGACGCACTCAAGAACGGCGAGATCCTGTCCGAGCTGTACCGCTTCCGCCTGCTGTTCCAAAGCTCGCTGCTGCTGCCGAAGGCGGCGACGATCCGCTTCGCCGCCAACGTGCTGACCCGGGCCAACCTGATCTGCACCAACGTCGGCCCGATCGACACCCGCCTGGAGCACTTCGGCCCGATCCCGGTGCGCACCTATTACTCGTTCCCGCAGTTGTTCCCGCCGGGCGAGGTGATGGTGCAGGTCAGCGCCTTCCGCGGCCATCTGCGCCTGGTCTACCTCTACGACAAGGGCCAGATGAACGAGGCGCAGATGCGCGAGCGCTTCGTCTATCCGCTGATCGCCGAGCTGAGCCGCATCACCGGTGCGAGCTCCCTTCCCGAACACATCGCCGCCCACGGCTGAGCCCCCATGCGCCCCCTGATCCTCCGCATCCTCGCCTACCCGCGCACCTGCCTGATCCTGTTGCTGGCGTTGCTGGCGTTGTCCGGCCTGGCCCTGACCCAGCTGCGCTTCGACAACACGCCCGACTCGTTCTTCATGCAAGACGACCCGGCGCTGATCAAGTACACCCAGTACAAGGCGGACTTCGGCAGCGACGAATACAGCTTCCTGGTGCTCGATGCGCCCGCGCAGTGGACGCCGGCCTTCATCGCCAACGTGCGCGATCTCGGCGCACGCATCGAGGCGATGGACAACGTCAACAAGGTCACCACCCTCGCCAACGTGCGCCACATCGCCAGCGTCGACGGCGGCGGCCTCGACGTCGGCCCCTTCCTCGGCGAAGACCTCGACGCGGCGGCTCTGGCGGCCAAGCGCAGCGAGGCCCTGGCCCATCCCTACTACCGCAACTTCCTGATCAGCGGCGACGGCCGTCACCTCGGCATCCTGGCCGAGACCGGGGTCCGACCGGGCGAAATCGTCTACAAGATCGAGCTGGCCAAGAAGATCCGCGCCTTGGCCCAGGCGCCGGAGTTCAAGCGCTTGAACATGCGCGTGGTCGGCGCGCCGATCATCGACGCCGACGTGTTCACCATCATCAACCGCGAAAGCGCGATCTTCGGCACGCTATCCTTCATCCTGGTCTCGGTCGGGTTCTGGCTGATCTTCCGCTCCTGGGCGGTCGCCTTGCTGCCGCTGGTGGTCGCGTCCTTGTCGATCGTGGTGGCGATGGCAGTCAGCGCCCTGATCGGCGCGCCGATCGGCATGCTCACCGCGATCATTCCCTCGTTCCTGATCTCGGTCGGAGTCGGTTCCAGCATCTTCCTGCTCGCCGAGGTCTATCGCCAGTACGCCGCCGGCGGCGACCTGCGCGCGGCGATCGTCGAAGGCTTCAGCCACTCGGCAGGCGCCAGCGCCTTGTCGGTGCTGACCACTGCCGGCGCGCTGCTGTCGTTCTCGTGGTCGGAGATCCGGCCGGTGCAGGGCATCGGCATCTCGATGGCGGCGGGGTTGGTCGCGTCCTTGCTGATCGGCTGGCTGCTGATCCCGCTGGCGCTGAGCCGTTTTCGTTTATTGCCGGATGCGCAGCGCGCGGCGCGTTTGCTCGACGGCCGCGTGCGCGGCATGCACTGGCTCGCCGACTTCGTCACCCGGCGCTGGCGCCTGCTGTTGCTGGTGCTGGCCGGGCTGATCGCGGTCGCCGGCTTCGGCGTCGCCCGCGTCACCACCGACTACTACTACGTCGGCCTGTTCAAGCCCCACACCGACATCTACCGCTCCTACACTTACGTCGACCAGACCCTGCGCGGCGCCGCCTCGATGGAGCTGATCGTCGACAGCGCCGGCGTCGGCGGCGAGTCGATCAAGGACCCGGCGGTGCTCAAGCGCATGCGCGAGCTGCAGGACCGGCTGGAAGCGCGCTACGGCGCCCTCGGCCTGAAGACTTACAGCATCGCCGACGTGGTGATGGAGATCAGCCAGGCCCTGCACGAAGGCGACAAGGCCGCCTACCGCATCCCGGACTCGCGCGCCGAGGTGGCCGAGTCGCTGATCCTGTTCGAGTCCTCCGGCACCGACGAGCTGACCCGTCTGGTCACCGGCGACTACGCCAAGGCGCGCATCAACCTGCGCATGAAGTACCGGCCCGATTCGCAGTACCAGCCGCTGTTCCGCGACATCCAGGCCGAAGCCGAACGGATCCTGCGCGAGACGCCGCAGATCAGATCGATCGAAACCACCGGCGTGGTGCCGCTGTGGTCGCGCCTGACCAACTACCTGGCCAGCAACGAGATCCGCAGCATCGGCCTGTCGTTCTTCGTGGTGCTGACGGTGATGGTGCTGGTGTTCCGCTCGGCCACGCTCGGCCTGACCATGGCCTTGTGCAACCTGGTGCCGGTGGCCATCGCCCTGGCGGTGATGGGCTTCGGCGGCGTGTTCCTGGACCCGTTCACCCTGCTGGTGTCGGCGATCGCAATCGGCATCCTCGACGACGACACCCTGCATTTCGTCAAGACCGTCGTCGACCACTACCGGCGCAAGCACGACATGGCCGCGGCCTTGCGCGACACCTTCGCCAGCACCGGCCTGGCGATGCTGCTGCTGTCGAGCGTGCTGGTGCTCGGCTTCGTCATCTACATGCTGTCGGAAGTGCAAAGCCTGGCCAAGTTCGGCGGCGTCACCGCGCTGGCGATCGGCGTCGGCGCGCTGTGCGAGTTCCTGTTCACGCCCGCGGTGCTGATGGGCCTGGAGCGCGTCGGCCTGTTGCGCCATCTGTTACCGCGCGAAGCCGACGGCGCCTCGTCGACCCACACGATCCAGGAGACCCCATGATCCGTCCCCTCACCCTGCGCCTTGCCGGCGCGGCGCTCGCGGGCGTCGCTGCTGCAGTTATTTCCTTGGCCGCGCCGGCCCAGGACGGCGCCAAACCGAGCGCGCAACAGATCTTCGAACGCAGCAGCGCGACCGAGAAAGTCGCCGACTGGCAGGCCGACAGCCAGCTCGGCATCCGCCAGGGCGAACGCGTGCGCAACCGCGGCGGCGTGGTCTACAACAAGCTGCAAACCGACGCGGTCGACAGCCATCGCCTGTTCCGCTTCGCCACGCCGGCCGACGTCGCCGGCACCGCGGTGCTGGTGCACGAGAACGCCGCCAGCCAGGACGACCTGTGGATCTATTTCCCCAGCATGGGCAAGACCCGGCGCATCCTGGCCTCGAACAAGAAAGACAGCTTCATGGGCTCGGACTTCGCCTACGCCGACCTGATGGCCCAGGATAGCGCCGATTTCACCCATGCCCTGCTCGCCGACGAGCCCTGCGCCAACGCGACCTGCTACGTGGTGCAGTCGGTGCCGCGCGATGCCAAGACCGCGGCCTCGCTCGGCTATTCCAAGCTCGTCGCGACCGTGCGCAAAAACGATTTCGCCGCGGTATCGGTACGTTACTTCGACAAGTCCGGGCAGGAGTTCAAGCGCCAGACCATCTCCGGCCACGTCGCCGTGGCCAACCAGCCCGGCAAGCTCATCGCCACCCGCCGCGAGATGGTCGC
Source organism: Lysobacter antibioticus (assembly GCF_000731095.1). Classification (GTDB taxonomy): domain Bacteria; phylum Pseudomonadota; class Gammaproteobacteria; order Xanthomonadales; family Xanthomonadaceae; genus Lysobacter; species Lysobacter antibioticus_B. The sequence goes on from NZ_JMTZ01000015.1 coordinate 38,528, forward strand.
GGCCAAGGGCGGCCGCAGCTCGGTGCTGACCCTGAAGAACGTCAACAGCAACCGCGCCCTGCGCGAAGACCTCTTCATCGAATCGCGCCTGGGCCAGTGATGCGCCGTATGACCCTCGCCGCCGCCGTCGCCGCTGCGTACTGCGCTTCGCTGCCGGCGATGGCGCAGGCCGGCGTGGACGTCGTCGCGCCGGCCGAGGCCGCAGAGTCCGCGCCAGAGCAAGCCGCCACCGAAGACGTTCCCGAGAATGCTGTCGACGGCGTGCGCTGGACCGGCACCGCCTCCGGCGCCGCGCTGGCCGCCAGCGGCAGCCGCGACCTCGACGATGTCGGCTCGCGCCTCGGCCTGGCGGCGCGGCTGCGCAGCGAACTGCGCGGCGAGGCCTGGCGCGGCTTGATCGAAGCCGTGGGCGGCACCCGTCAGCTCGCTTATGACGACGCGCCGGTGCTGCGCCAGGGCTTCGTCGAATACACCCACGGCCCGCTGCAACTACGCGCAGGGCGGCAAATTGTGGTCTGGGGCCGCGCCGACCGCCTCAACCCGACCGACAATATTTCCCCACGCAATATGCGCGCGCTGGTCAGCGACATCGACGAAGACCGCATGGGCATCGATCTGCTCTCGGCACGTCTGCAGTTGCACGAACGCTGGTCGCTGGCGGCGCTGCACATACCGAAGTTGCGCGCCAGCATCCTGCCGGCCTCACTGTGGAAGCCGGTCCCTTCGTTGCATGGCGACCGCATCCGCGCGCCGGGGTCGACCGATGCGCTGCGCCTGGACTACGCCGGCAACGGCCTCGATGCCTCGCTCAGCGTCGTGCGCGGTTACTCCATCCTGCCCGCCTTCGCCTATGCCGCCGGCCCGCAGTTAGCGCAGGCGGAAGTGCGCGTGCTCGGCGCCGACTTCAGCGCTTCGCTCGGCGAGCATTGGGGGCTGCGCGGCGAACTGGCCGACACCCGCTTCGAGGGGCCACCGCCGCCGGGCCTCGGCGATCATTTCTATGCCGTGCTCGGCCTCGAGCGCCATTTCGACGGCGGCTGGCTCGGCCTGGCCCAGTACGTACACCGGCGCGCCGAGCGAACCCGTTCGCCCGGCGCGCAGCCGGACTTCGTACTGCGCGCCAATCGCGCAGTCTGGTTCCAGAACCACGCCGACAGCGATGCGCTCTACCTCGGCCTGACCCGCGCGCAGCTGGAAGGCGACCTCAGCGGCGACATCGGCTTGCTGCAGACCACCCACGGTCGCGGCCGCGCCTGGTTCGCCAATCTCGAATACCGACTCGACGATCGCTGGAGCCTGCTCGCGCGCTGGCAACACTTCACCGGCCCGGCCGACTCCGATCTCGGCGCGCTGCGCAAGGACCGCCTGATGCTGCTGGAACTGCGCCGCACCTGGGGTTGGCAACGATGATCTGGCTCGACGGCCATCTGGTGGATGCCGAGCACGCCAAGGTCTCGGTGTTCGACCGCGGCTTTCTCTATGGCGACGGCTTGTTCGAAACCTTGCCGGTCTACGACGGCATGCCCTTCTTGCTCGACGAACATCTGCGGCGGCTCCAGGACGGCGCGCGCGCCTTGCGCTACCTCGACCCACCGTCCGAACAGCACTGGCGCGCGGCCGCGGCCGCGGTGATCGGCGCCTGCAAGGAGCCGTCCTCGACCCTGCGCCTGTGGATGAGCCGCGGCCGCAGCGCCGGCTTGTCCTGCAGCGGCGCGCATCGGCCGACCTGGGTCGCCGCCTGCCTGCCGGCGCGTTACTACGAGCCGCATATCCACGAGCAGGGCACGACCCTGTTCGCGAGCGAGCGCATTCACCTCCTGCCGGATCAGTCACCGACCGCCTGCAAGCACGCGAACTACCTCGGCTCGATCCTGGCCTTCGATGAGGCGCAGACCCACGCCGCCGACGAAGCGCTGCTGTGCAACGCGCGCGGCCAGGTCTGCGAAGGCGCCTACAGCAACCTGTTCTTCGTGCTCGACGGCGAACTGATCACCCCGCCCTTGAGCGAGGGCCCGCTCGCCGGCATCGCCCGCGCCTGCGTGCTGTCACTGGCCGCCGCGCTGGGCCTGCGCCATGCCGAACGTCCGCTGGCCTACGCGCGGCTCGGCGACACTGAAGAAGCCTTCATGACCAATTCCCTGATCGGCCTGGCGCCGATCCGCCGCGTCGTCGACGCGCGCGGCACCGTGGCCGAATGGGCCCCCGGGCCGATCACGCGCCGCCTCGGCGCGGCCTATGCCGACCTCGTCCGCAAACGCACCGGTGCGGCCTGGCCGCCCGTCCACCGCCCTTCCCACACAACGCAACGATCCTAAAGGAACGCCATGCACGTCATCGAAGACATCCATGCCCGCCCGGACGCGCCGCCCGCGCTGTGGGACGACCTGTTCCCGCCGGGCCTGCTGCTCGAACTGGAGCGCCATCCCTTTCTGCGCCGTTGCCGCGAAGGCGAGCGCGCACTGGAAATGCTGCGTGCGTTCCTGGTCCAGCACAGCTATTACTCGGAACACTTCACCCGCTATCTGTGCGCGCTGATGTCGCGCATGCCGAGCAACGAGGACGTGCGCGCGCTGGCGATGAACCTGGTCGAGGAAACCGGTCTCGACCGGCCCCATGCGGTCACCCACGCCGAGTTGTACCGCCGCTGCCTGGGCGAGATCGGCGTGCAGCCGCGCAGTGCGCCGATCCTGGCCGAAACCACGGCGCTGATCGAAAGCATGTTCCACTATTGCCGCTCGCCCGACCCGCTCGACGGCCTGGCGGCCCTGTGCCTGGGCGCCGAAGCGATCGTGCCGACCTTGTACGGCGGCATCCTCGACGGCCTGCGCGCGGCCGGCTACAGCAACGAGCAACTGCACTTCTTCGTCCTGCACGTCAGCGAGGACGAAGACCACGCCCTGGTCATGCGCGACATCATCAACCGCCTGCTGCAGGACCACCCGCACCGCCGCGCCAAGGTCGTCGCCGTGGGCGAAGACATGATCCGCCTGCGCATGAGCCTGCTCGATGCCGTGCTGGCAAGGCATCCGGCGATCCATGGCTGAGGGGCGAACGGAGAGAAGCCCGTAGGCCTCTCCTGCTCGCTGCCGGCTCGACGACGAACCCGTCCGCGTCGGCTCCCAACAACGCGGTGGCCGCCGCCTACAAAATAGGGGAGCCGCGAACCCGATCGCCGCGGGCACAACACGCTGTCGTTCCGCCCCGATACACGCCGGAGCGGAAGCGACTTACTTGCTGGACCGATGGCCGTAGCTGAGGACGCGGGTGATCTTCCAGTCGCCGCCCTGCTTGCTCCAGACGATGGTGAAATCGGCCAGGCCGTCGCAGTTGCCGCTGGAAAACTGGCAGAACCGGTGCGAGCCCATTTCGATGGCGCCGAAATCCTTGATCGGAAAGACCGTCACCGAACCGGGAATGAGTTCGCGCCGGAATTTGCCGCAGACGTACTTCTCGGTATTTGCCAGCATCTCCTGCCGGGACCAAGTCACGCCTCCGGTGTCGTGATAGAACTCGACGTCCTGCGAAAAATAGTCGGCGTGCTTCTGCAGCTTATCGGGCGCACTGCAGTGATTGAAGGCGTCGAATACGGCCCAGTCCAAAGCCATGATCGTGCCGAGCAAGCGACTGTCCGCAGGCTGCACGTCGCTCGACGCCGCAGGCGCCGACAGCGTCATCGTCGCGGCGACCATGAAGGCGCCGATCAGTTTTCCGATAGTTCTCACGCAAGTCCTTGCAGTAGGTTGACGGCCTGGGCATTCGAGCGGGCTGGGCCGTAGCCGCTCCGTCCAGGAAGATCGCTGGCATTCGCCTCGATGACCCGGCCTCCCCGGCCGGACCCGCACGCGGTCGCGGGCGTTTGCCGGACCCGTCATCGTCGATGCGGTGGAGCATAGGAGCTATCGCCGGGTCCGGATCGGCCGATGCGACGAAACCGAGCCCTTGGCGACGAAAGCGGGGTGGGAAGGGACGAACCCAGGATCACAGGACATCGCCGGGCGGCCTGCCAGGGCACGCCGGGGCATCGCGGCCTCGATGCGACCGCACCGAGGCTTGCCGGGCCGCCTTACCCTCGCACTATCACATCGTCATCGCGTTCTGAGTCCGCTGCTGGGTCTGCTGCTGGCCCTGCTGCTCGCGCTCGTAGGCCAACTGGTTCAAGCCCACGGTGCTCTGCTCCAGGCTCTGCTGTTTCGCGCCTTCGACCGGCACCCAGACGTAGTTGGCGTTTCGGGGATCGCCTTCGATCGCGAACAGCTTGGACCTGTCCTGGTTGTCGGTCGCTACCGCGTCGATGCAGGCAAGATTGAAATTCTTCGCCGCCAAGGTCAGCGTGCCGGCGGCGTTCTTGCGTTCGGATTCGCTCATGCCCTGGCCCACGTTCGAGTTCTCCAGGCAGCCCAAAGCTTGCTGGTACAGATCGTTGTCGCGATGGCCCGGTTGGTCCACCCGCGTCTCCGGCACCCGATAGTTCCGACCCAGCGACTGCAACTCGCTGATCGTCTCGGCCGACAGCTCCTCGTCTTCGTCGTCGCTGGCGATCAGACCGTCGAACTCTCCCGGCTGCTCGGGCTCTTCGTCGTCGCGGTAGCCGCCATCCTCGCCCATCTCGTATTCGTGCGAGCTGTTGACGCTGCGGCCGACCAGACGCAGGTTGCTGGTCTCGTTGTAGCCGTCCAGCGCGTCGGCCTTGCTGAGCCCGTCGGGCCCGCCGTGCTCTTCCATCTTCCTGGCAAGCAGCTCGAACGGAATCTCGTGGTCGATATCCAGCGCGTCGCGGGTGCACAACTGTCCGGAGGCGGCGCAGTAGAACAGCGGCACCGGGACCATCTTGCCGCTGGTCGGGCTCTTCAAGGTCACCGTGTCGACATGCGACTCCTCCAGTTTCGACTCGTACCACTTGCCCAACACCGCAGCGTCGAAACTCAGGCCCTTGCGGCCGTCGTCGGCCGACCACGGCTGCTCCATGGTCGTGCGCTTGCGCTTGGCGCCGTCGTTGTCGGGATCGAAACCGGGGCGGTCGGCGTCGGCATCGAAACCGAAGCGCTTCTCGACCCAGCCCTGCCACTGCGGCGAATCGGCGCCGTGTTCTTCGAGGATCCGGAACGCGGCCTCGCGCGCACGGTTGACCGGCGCCGGCAGCAGGCGCAGGTTGCTGGTGTCGTTGTAGGCCATGTGCGCGTCGGCGTGGCTGGCCACTTTCAAGGTATCGAAGTGGTCCTTCCATTGATCGACATGGTCGATATCCAAGGCATCCGCGCTGTGCCAGGTGTCGGTCTCGGCATGGTGGTACAGCAGCAACGAACCGGCGTCGGGCACGGTCACGCCCTGCGGCGACATGTTTTTCTGCGCCCAGTCGTTGTGCATGTACTCCGAGGTCGAGTCGTAGAAACCGAGGCCGGAGCGCGTATCGCTGTCCTTCCAGGTCCGGTTCTGCAAGGTGTCCCCGTGTTTGGTCGGCGACTCGTTTTCCCAATGCACGAGCGTGACCTTTTCGCCGCTGCTCAAGGTCTTTTCTTCTAATCGAAAGCCCATCTCGCCTCTCCTGGTCGGGGGGCGCCCCAGCGCCCGCGCCGCGAACCGGGCGCAGGCCCCGGCCACAGCTGAACGACCTCAATTACGCAAAACCGAGCGCAGGCCGGCCAACGTCCGCCATCGACGCGGTGAGCGCTTGCTGGCCGCAGGTCTCGGCACTCGCGGTCCGGCGTTTCTGAATGGGCAGCGGCCGCCGCGTGCGGCTACGCCTGCAAAGGCGTATTCAACAACGAGCGCGCAATCCATTGCCCCCTTTGAAGAAGGGGAAAGCGCCCGACGCAAGCACGAGGTCGACCGCTTCGTCAGCGCGAGGGATTTGCTTGCGCGACAACGTAGACCATCGGCATCCATCAGTGCCTCAATCACGGCCGTCATTTCGCGGCGTCGACCTTCACCCGGTCGAATGGCCATCGTTTCGAGCACACGCCGGCACCGCGGAAACGAGCGCACGAGACAACGATAGCGAATCGCTTTCCCGGCTCACCGCCATCGGATTTTTCGTCGCTGTCGTCGAGCGTATCGACCAGAATCGATGCGAGCGTTTGCGATTACTCGACCGCTCGTCGCCTGCCGCAAACGCGGATTACGTCGCTTCGCGGCCCACCGATTCGCCCGATATTTGACCGAACGCAAGTTCGTTCCGGTGAATCGCCTGCAGTTTCGAATCCCGCTGGCGCGACCATGGCCGCCTCGCCGTTGCGGCGGCGTTTCACCTTGACAATCGCCGGCCCGCGGAGGATCCGACAGCCAACCGCCGTTGCAACCGTCGTCCGGCGCCGATCCCCGATGCATGGAGATTGCGCCTGTCTCCTACCGCCCGAGCAGCGTCCGATCCCGGTGCGGTAATCGCTTGTTTTCCACACAGCGTGAACGCGGCCCTCGCCGAGGGCCGCCCCTGCCAAGGAGAGTCCCATGGCTTTAGAGATCGCTTCCGGAACCGTGCGCCCCGGCAAGACCTTCGCCCACCAGTTCGCCAACAACATCGCCGCCTACGTGGTGGGCATCCGCTCGTTCAACCTCAGCTACGGCACCAGCAGCGATCACTGGATCCGCACCGCCAGCATCAGCCTGTCGCCGAGCGCCAGCGGGCAACAGCTGTCGGTCAACGTCGACGCGACCTTGGTCGACTCCAGCGGCAACAGCATGGACGTCGACGATTCCTATATCGAACTGGTGGCGCTGGCCTGGACCGGCGCGGCCGATTCGCAACTGTTGTTCACCAACGTCGACGGCGTGTCCAACGGCAGCAGCAGCCAGTCCTATCCGATCCCGGGCACGACCACACTGATCGACACCGCGGCGCTGGCCGGCTTCGATCTGTCGTACGGCAACTCGAATCACCAGATCCTGCACATCGCCGCGCGCGCCGGCGTATCGACATCCTCCAACGGCGTAGCGGTGACCTCCGCCGCCTCGATGTACGACGGCCACGGCAACAACGTATCCACCGCGACCGTCGACGGCGGCCTGATCGTCAATTGCGATTCCTCGCTGAACATCCAAGCGGTCACCCTGCCGAACCTGCAGAACGATTCCAGCGATACGCGGATTTCATTCAACAATAACTACAACAGCTTCCTGTTGCTGCTCACCGGCTTCCAGGTGCAGTTCAATGGCAGCACCGATCACAACGTCCGCTCGTTCGGCGCCGGCTTGATCCTGGGCAACTCCGGCCAGGGCTATGCCGAGGTCAACGGTTCGGCCTGGATGCAGGACAACAGCGGCAATCACCAGAGCGACGGCAACAGCTACGCCAGCGGCATCATCATCGGTTACACCAGCACCATCTCGTAAGATCCGCGGCGCGCCACGCGCGCGCCGAGCGGCCGTTCGCGACGACAGCTCGTACGGCCCGCCGCAAGCGCCCTACTCACTGCAGGGCGTCTGCGGACAGCACACCGGCCGTCGCCTCGCCCGCCACGCACTAACCGAAACCGTCTCGCGCCACGCCGCGAACGCTGGCCGCGCGCACCTTCAGGGAGAACACCATGGCCAGTCCGTCCGGCACCAGCGCACCGAGCATCCGCACCTTCCAGATGGACGCCAGCAGCGTCGGCGTGCTCAAGAACAGCGTCAACCTGTTTCGCGGCGACGTGAACTACACCCAGGACCTGTTCTCGCTGCCGGGGCGCAGCAACAACGACGGCCTGCAGATCCAACTGACGATGCAGTACCAGAGCAACGTCAATCAACAGGCGATGACCTGGAACCGCGACCAGCCCACCGGCGTGCTCGGCATGGGTTGGACGCTGCCGTTGGCGCAGATCCGCATGGACGACGGCAACTGCCCCACCCCGGGCCAGCGCAATTACACCTTGTCGGTGAGCGGCAACGCCAGCGCGATCGTGTTCGACCCGACCGCACCGCCGTTGTTCTCCATGGACCCGACCCTGGCCTCACAGCTCCAGGGCGGCCAGGCCGTGCCGGCGGCGATCCGCAACGAGTTCGTCTCGCGCGGATTGCCCTTGTCCGCCACGGCCGTGGTCGTCGTCGACGGCAACGATGCGTGGACCTTGCAGGACGATGCGCTGGAGCAGGAGTTCGCGCTCAGCCTGGGCGATGCCCTGGTCGCCGCCGACGGCGGCGAGGCCTACCAACTGGCCAGCTACCGATTCTGGAAGGTGCTGTATTACCCTCGCTACGAGCGCTGGTGCGTCACCAACGATTCGGGCCAGCGCATGTCGTTCGGCGGCGGCGTCGCCGCGACCGACGCCGGCTACGCGACCAGCGCCGGCAACAGCATCGAATGGGGCGTGCAGTGGACCGACGCCAACGGTCGCGCGCTGTGGCAGGGCAACAGCAGCCTCGCCCAAGGCCAGCGCCAGTTCGCCCGCGCCTGGCACCTGCAGCGCGTCTACAGCATCTTCGGCGAGTCGGTGACCTACGCGTACAACTGTTTCGAGCGCAACGCCGCGGGCTTGCTCGACCAGGTCGAACAACTGGTGGCCGAGGGCGGCAAGCCCTACACCAAGGCCTGCTACCTCGGCCTGATCAACGACGTGTTCGGCCGCAGCGTGGTGTTCAACTACGGGCAAAAACTGTGGAGCGATGCCACGCCTTCCAGCCCCCGCGAGTACGACGACCCGCACAAGGCCGTCCCCAATACCGACCCTAACGGTTTCCAGGACTGCTACGAGACCTTGTATCTGGCATCCATCGACGTGTTGCAGCCGAGCGGCGCGCCGTTGTTCGCGGTCGAGTTCGAGTACCAGCCCTTGCCCGGCTCGCCGGTGGCCAATGTCGCAGGCACCTCCGGAGATACCTGCAAGCGCCTGCTCACTTCCATGACGCTCAGCAACGCCGACGGCGACTCCTTGCCGGGCTATCGCTACGGCTACGTGCTCGACGGCGGGTCGGACGGCAATCTCGGCGCGCTCAACCGCATCGTCTGGCCCAGCGGCGGCAGCGCGAGCTACGAGTACACCCAGCAAGCGCTGGCGATCTGCGACCGCACCCTGCCCGCCGGCCCGCCGCCGCAGATGCCGAACGGTTCCAACGCGCGGGTGTGGTTCGGCCCCGACTACGCCGTGGTGCTGTGGTGCAACGACGGCCAAGGCAGTCTGTCGATGCAGGTCTACACCTGGAACGGCCAATGGACGGTGTGGCCGCCGGAGGGCAACTCGCCGCTGCTGCTCGACGGCAGCCAGGGGCAGACCACCTCGAACCGATTGTCGGTGCAGGCGAGCCAGGACTTCATCGCCGTTTCGTATCTGACCAGCACCACCACCGATCTGCATTTGTTCCGCCAGGACATGGCGAGCCCCGGCCGATGGATCGCCGCTTCGGGCGGCCAGGGCTCGGGCGGCCTCAACTCGCCGACCTGGAGCTGGAACAACAGCAACGGCAGCGTGCAGATCCTGGCCGGCGATTCCTTCGCCTTCGCGGTGCAGTCCAACTCCGCCAAACAGACCTGCGATACGGTGAGGTTCAGCTGGTACTGGCCGGGGCAGAACTGGAACTACCAGCAGCAGTCCGGCTTGAGCTACCGCTGGTTCGCCAGCGGCCACGACCACGTCGCCAGCGTGGACATCGGCGCCAACGTCAATCTGGATTGGCTCGACGCCAGCGGCCAGTGGCACTCGGCAACGCCGCTGGCACTCGGCTTCTCCATCTCCAGCATCGATTCGATCGCGCTGGCCGGCGACGCCTCCCTGCTGGCGATCTCGCATCTGTTGGTCGCCGGCACCAACCGCAACAACTACGACCTGTGGCTGGTGCAGTGGAACGATCAATACCAGTTCGCCCAGCCGGCGACGAAGTTCTCGTGCACGGATAATTTTTCCGCCCAGCACCCGACCTCGTGGGCACCGACCACCGTCGCCAATTCGATGGTCTGCGTGGCCGCGAACGTGGCCCGCTTCGACGGCGCCAGCTGGTCGATCAACAGCGCGATGGTGCCGGTGGGCACCACCAACGCCGAACAGCGCTACGGCTACGGCCCCGACTACGTCGTGCAGGTGTTGGTGCAGAGCAATGGCATGCCCTCGGCGCAGGTGCTCGGCTACGACCCCACCGCCGACGCCTTCGGCGCACCCGCCAGCGTCGGCGGACTCAGCATTCCGAACAGCCATGCCGCGACCGCCAACTGGGTCGGCGCCGGCAGTCCGGACTATCTGGCGATCGGCACCCAGCTGTTCTTCCGCGGCGTCGCCACCGATTGGGGCGACGCCGTCGCCACCAGCATCGCCGACCTGCAAACCCTGATCGACACCGCGGCGCCGGGGCAGGGCCCGTATGTGCTCAATTCGGCCTCGCTGCTCAACCAGGGACCGACCTTCATCGCCTGCTCGCTCTACGACCAGGGCGTTCCGGGCGGCACCGCAAGCGCCACCTCGGCCTTCGTGTTGCGCAACGGCGCAGTCTTCGGCGGTGCCCAGGTGCTCGGCGAACAGGCGATGTGGACCGCGCAACAGCAGGGCGAGGGCGCCGGCACCTGGCCCGGCGGGCCGATGGCGTTCTTCACTTATCCGGGCAGCGCCGGCAGCCTCGACGCCGCCACCAGCGTCAACCTCAATCGCTATGCCGGCAACGGCATTCTCGGCCCGATCCAGGATTGGCCGGTCGGCAGCATCGCCCTCGACGACGGCCTGTCGGAGTCTTCGACCACGGCCTACGTGTTCGATGCGAGCAGCGCCGCCTGCGACGCCACCGGCAGCATCGTCAAGTACTACCAATCCACGGTCTATCCCGATGGCGACGCGGCCGACAGCGCCAACGGCTGCGTCGTCAGCCGTTACTTGAACGGCAACCAGATCGTCACCGGCGACGACTGGTACGGCATGCTCGACGGCCTGCTCTACAGCGTGACCGCGCTCGACGCGAGCGGCAGCGAGGTCGGCTCGATCACCAATCAATGGACCGCCTATGTGCAACGCGCCGGCGACCCGACCGATCCGGGCGTGCCGGTGCGAACGCTGTACGGCGCCTACGTGGTGCAGACCGCGCAGCAGAAACTGGCCGACGGCGTGGCCTCCAGCCGGACCACCTCCTATGTCCCCGCGGGCCTGTCCGCGCCCTATTCCGGCCAACCGGTCAGCGTCCAGTCCAGCGTCGTCGACGGCTCCGGCAACAGCGAGGTCGACACCATCGACTACCGTTATGCCTGCGACGCCTATGCGGTCAGCTGCACGCTCAACGATCTGACCTCCAAGATCGAACAACGCACCACCCAGGCAGGCGTCACCACCTCGGTCTCGGCGATGGCGTTGTCGACCTGGCCGACGCTGTGGGATGGCGTGAGCACGCTCGCCGAAGCCGCCGATTTCGGCTGGACCGCCGGCAGCGATGCATTTCCGTTCGCCGATTGGACGCCGGGACAGATACCGGCGGGTTGGCAGTCGCTGAGCCTGATCCAGACGCGCGCGGCCGACGGCACGGTGTTGCAGAACGCCGACGGTGCAGGCGTCACCAGTGCCACCACCTATTCCGCCGATGGCGGCGGCCTGCCGATCGCCGTGTTCCGTGGCGCCGTCGCCGGCGAGTGCGCCTGGTGCGGCTTCCAGACGTACGAAAGCACCGATGGCTGGCAGTTGAGCGGCACGCAGGCCGATCCGCAACAAGCCTGGCTCGGCGAACAAAGCCTGTCGCTGGCGGTCGCCGGCAGCGTCTCCACCACGGTGACGCCGAGCGCTGGCCGAACCGCTTACCGGTTCGCGCTGCGCTATCTGACCGCACCCGGTTACGACGGCGGCAGCGGCGCGATCACCGTCACCGCGGGCGCGACTTCGTCTTCCTTCGATTTGCCCGACACCCAGGGCGAATGGAGCTACCTCAGCGACATCGTCGCTTTGCCCCAGGGCTGCGACAGCGTCGGCTTGGCGATCGCCAATCCAGGCAACGGCGCGGTACTGCTCGACGGCGTGCTGCTGATTCCGGTGGGCTGCGATATCACCGTGCAATCCTGGCAGGCCTCAACGCGGCTGTTGCTCGCGAGCATGAACCTCGCCGGCGCCTGCGATTTCATCCGTTACGACCGCTTCGCCCAGACCCTCGGCGCGGTCGGTGCCGACGGCCAATGGCAGGAATTGGACCTGCGTTTCCTGTCGCGCCTGGGCAATGCCGAGGACGTTTTCGACGACGCCAGCCCCAATTGCGAACTCACCTTGCAGTTCGCCCAGGGCGGCAACACCGAAACCTTCCGCAACGGCAACGATTGGCAGACCCGTTGGGCGCCCAGCGATGCCGCCGACTGGCAATGCAGCAACGGCACCCTGCTGAAACAAAACACCACGCCCGCGACCCTGACCTGGCAGGGCGGAAACCAGCCCGACTCGGTGGCCTTCTTCATCGAACTCAAGCCCCTGGCCGCGCCCGCCGGCACCCTGGCGCTGCAATTCGGCGGCGGCGAACGCATCGCCTGGAGCGCCGCCGCGGGCTGGACCTGGACGCTGGCCGACGGCAGCGCGGGGCCCGCGCCGCTGGCATCGGCGCCGGGCCTGGGCCGGCAATGGTTGCTGCTGCTCGGCGGCGGCCAATCCCTGTTCTTCGTCGACGGCCAAGTGGTGTTCAGCGCGGCCGCCGCCACCACACCCGCGCAAGGGTTCGCGTTCGACACCGGCCCCAACGCGCTGCGCATCAGCCAACTCGGATTCGGCGCCGATCCACGCACGCTGCTGACGTACAACGACGGCGCCGCGCGGCTGCGCCAGACCCAGCAGCGCAACGGCGGCGACAGCCTCGTCGCCGCCTCCGTGTACGACGGGCTGGACCGTCTGCTCGCCGGCACCAAGGCGGCACCGGGCAGCTTCGGCAGCGGCGCGCAGGCGCCGATGCTGACCTACCGGCCCGCCTTCCTGGATGTCGCGGCCTTCCTTGCGGCAACCTCGGACAGCTGGCTCATGCAAGGCGACGTGGCCGATTATTACGCCGGGCAAAGCGACAACGGCGGCACGCGCTCGAACGATCAAGGCTATCCGTACTACGGCTCGCGCTACGAAACGGCGGCGAGCTCGCGCGCGGTGGAGGGCGGCCAGCCGGGATTGCAACTGGCCATCCACGACCTCCTCAGCATTCCGGAATCGCAGCGCCAGACCATACGCACCGCCTACGGCGCCAGCACCGCGGCCGATCCGGTTCCGCCGGGAAGTTTCTACGCGACCACCAGCCTCTCGCCCGGCGGATACAGCGCGCGGCAATTGGTCGACACCAGCCAGCGCGCGACCGCGATGGTGCAATCGGGGCAGTCGGGCCAGCAGGCCGGACAGAGCCTCGCCTTGCCCGGCTATGCCGATGCCGGCGCCGCGGCGACGACGATCTCGCTGCAACTGCCGAACGCATTCACCACGGCGCCGCAATCGGACCCGAGCGCTTATGTGCGCACCACCGTGGTCGATCCGCTCGGACAAGTGGCGAGCTATCAGGACTCCGACACCGGCCAGACCCAGGTGCTCTACAACGGCAAGGGCCAACTGCGGTTCGTCCAGCCTGCGCTCGATTCCGGTCAACAGTATTTGCTGTATCGCCGCTACGACGCGCTCGGCCGCGTGCTCGAAGAAGGCGTGCTCGAAGCGGCCTGGGATCCGGCCGCGTTGAGCCCCTACCTCGATGACCCCGCCTGGCCCGCCGCGGCCGACGGTGCCGTGCCCGGACGCGTCTATCGTTATGACGGCGATGGCAGCGACCCCAATGCACTCGGGCAGTTGGTGGAAACGACCACCTATAACCCGGATCCCGGCGATGGCCTGGGCGCCTGCACCGTGGTCGAGTCCTGGAGCTACGACGGGCTCGGTCGCGCGATCACCGCGCGCCTGCAGATCGACGGCGCCGCGAGCCAGGATGCGACGGTGGGCTTCGCCTACAACAACCTCAACGAAGTGGTGCGCATCGACCTGCCCGACGGCGCGCCGCTGCCGGCCATCGTCTACGTCTACGACGATCTCGGCCGCATCGTCTCGATCGGCACCCCCGACGCGCCCGATGCCATCGCCCGCTACACCTGGACCGCCAACGGCCAGTTGCAGACGGCGGTCCGCGGCGCGCTGTCGGAACTGTGGAACTACGATTCGCCCGGCTGCGTGACCTTGCACCAGGCCAGCGTCGGCGGCGCGGTCGCATTCGCGCAATCCTTCAGCTACACCCCCGACCGCCTGGTGCAACAGCGCACCACCCAGTTGGCCACCGCGATCGCTACGGGCACGCGCCAGACCAACTACGTCTACGACGGCCAGCAACGCCTGGCGACGGCCACGGTGGTGTCGGGCGACACCGGCAACCTGAGCATCGACAGCATCGACGCGAACGGCAACATCTGGGCCTCCACCGCCGATGGGGTAACGCTGTCGACACCGTGCACCCCCGGCAACAACCGGCTGGCCGCGGCGACTTTCGGCAGCGGCCCCGCCGCGGCCTTCCAGTACCACGCCGACGGCGCGCCCTCGCAATGGCGCGGCCTGGACATCGGCTACGACCCCTGCTTGTTCTCGACCGCAACCGTCGCCTCGCCGGGTTTCGACACCATCCGCTACGCACGCGGCATGAACAACCATTGCGCGCTGCGGCAACAAGGCGCCACGCGCCAGATCTGCTTCTACGGCGCCGGCTCGGCCCCGCTGATGGTCTGGAACGGCGACGCGCTGCAGGTCTGCGTCTGGGGTCCGGGCGGACTGGTCGCGGTGCACGACGGCGCCCTGCGCTATCCGGTCAACGATTATCAGCAAAGCGTCTGGGCGGTATTCGACGCCGCCGGCAACGCACAGCACGCATTCGACTACGCGCCGTTCGGCGCGGTGTTGTCCAGTGCGAGCTCCGCTGCGAGTGAGTGGAACCTGTTGTTCGCCGGCAAGCGATACGACTCCGACAGCGGTCTCTACGACTTCGGCGCACGCCTGTACGACCCGTCGCTGATGCGTTTCCTCGCCCCGGATGCGGCGCGCCAGTTCGCCAGCCCCTACCTTTTCGCCAGCGACAACCCGCTCAACTACGTCGACCCGACCGGCAACATCTCGCTGTGGGCCCAGGTCGGCATCGGCGTGGCCATGGTCGCCGTCGCCGTGGGCGGACTGGCGCTCAGCGTGGTGACCGACGGCGCCGCCGCGCCGGAGGCGATCGATGCCGAGATCGACCTGGCCGGCGCCGGCGGCGCCACCGATGTCGCCGCGGGCGCCGGCGCCGATGCCGTCGATGCCTCGGTCCCGCTCAAGACCGCCACCGCGGTGGCCCGCAACGCGCTCAGCGTGGTCGTCAATTCCGCGTCCAGCGCCATCTCCGGCGCCGGCATGCAGGGGCTGGAGTACGACGCCATGCACGGCCGCGACTTCACCGCCAAAGGCTTTTTCTCGGCGATGGGCGTCGGCGCGCTCAGCGGCGCGGTCACCGGCGGGTTCAACGGCCTGGCGTCGATGCCGGCGGCGATGGGCGATGCCGCCGCCTGGGGCACGGCCAAGACGATCGCCTTCCGCACCCTGACCCGCGCCGCGACCGGGTTCGTCGGCTCGGCGGTTTCGGAGGTCATCACCGATGCCGTCACCGGCAAGAAGATCACCGCCAGCGACGTGCTGCTGAGCGCGGCCGAGGGCATGGTCGAAGGCGCCGCGGTGAGCATGTACAACGGCTTCACCAGCCTCAGCCCCGCCAACAGCGCGATCACCAGCGAGTCCAGCCGTCTGGTCAAGGCCAGCAACTCCTGGAACAACCTGCTGCAGAGCGCGCAGAAACTCGCCACGACGCAAGAAGCCGTGGTCGGCTACATCGCCGGCGGCTGGCTGTTGGCATCGGGCTACGCCGTGTGGGGAGTCGCCACCGCCACCAAGGGCCGCGGCCAATCGGGCGGCGGCTGATCTCGGCCGCGCCGAACAGGGACCGGCGATACTCCCTGTTCGGCGGCAGTCTCCATCGCGGGCATCGGCGCCGCGGGCGTTCGCCGATGCGGCGCTCCCTATCCATCGCATCGATGTTTTTCGCAGTCGCGCGGCCTCTGGCCCGCGTCGCCGAATCGCAAGCACCGCGGGCGATTCGCGGCAGAAACGAGCGCTGCACGGCGCACCGACTCATCGTCGATCCGGCGCGCGTCGGCAACGCATCCTGGGGCAATCCCTACTGGGGTAGGCCCTAGTTTTGCGAGCCTTCATCATTACGTAATCTGCGCCGGAATCCTCGACAGCTTCCCCCGGAGCAGACTCATGGAACTGAGCAACGCCAATTTCTACGCCTACCAGCCGGTCAACCTGCCGGCCGAAATCGATCACGAGAAGGCCGCCAAGGCCAACGCCACCGAAACGCCGTTCGTGCAAGGCGAGGGCGACAGCAACGCCATCGATCCCAACGACGTCAATCAGGATGGCTACGGCAGCTGCGCGGTGTTGTCGACGATCAAGTCGATCGCGGCGCAGAACCCGGACGTGCTCAAGAACATGATCCGCGACAACGGCGACGGCACCTATACCGTCACCTTCAAGGAATACGACAACGGCTTCTTCGGCATCGGCTCCGGTTGGGATAAGAAGGAAGTGACCGTCGCCGGCCCGTTCGACGGCAAGGCCGCCGACATCGGCGACATGGGCAAGGACGGTCAGGGCGAAGTGTGGCCGGCGATCATCGAGAAGGCCTACGCGCAGTATGCCGATGGCGGCTACAAGACCTACGACGACGGCGAGAGCCCGGCCGACGTGCAGGAAGCCATCCTGGGCCGCGACTCGAGCACCGAAAGCCCGTCCGAGTACGACTCCAGCGAGCTCAGCGACAAGCTGAAGAACGGCGATGCCGTGGTCGCCTGGACCGCCGGCTCGGACGGCTGGAACGACGAACAGAAGAAGCTGGCCGCCGACTACGGCGCGGTCGGCGGTCACGCTTACCGGGTCGAGGACGTCTACACCGACGCCGACGGCAACACCCGCATCAAGCTCGACAATCCCTGGGGACACAGCGACGTCGACATGCCGTACAGCGATTACCAGAAGCTGTACCACGAAGTGAATTCGACGCCGACCAAGTAAGCACCCCTGCTGAATCCATGCGCAAGCCGCACACCCGTGCGGCTTGCGCGTTCCTGGGCCAAGTGCTTACATGCCGTTGCCGTTCCCATCCAGGCGATCACGCAGATGAACAACAGACTTTTCCTGGCCGTCACGGCCGCGATACTGGGTCTTGCGCTGTTATCCCGCGTCGACGCGCACGAGTATCCACACGCCGCCAAGAAGGCAGGAGCCAGCATGAGCGACAGCATCCAGATCATCCAGGGCCGCACCGCCTCGCACAGCACTACGCGACTCGGCCTGGTCAACGTCTTCGACCGCCATGACGTGCGCCTGGACGTATGGAGCGAGGACAAGCGCTGGCTCGGCAAACTCAAGCTCAATCGTTCGGACGTATTCCCGGTGGCCGGCGGTTTCCTGCGCGTGCAGGACGTGGGCAACGACGGCCAGCGCGACAACGTGTCGCTGGTCGAATTCAGCGCGCCGGGCATCGATGCACCCGCGAACAAGTCGCTGGTCCTGGTCGAAGGCGGCGAACTGGTCATCGGCGAGCAGGCCCTGCGCATCGTCGCCCTCGATCGCGACAGCGTCAGCGTCGAGACCTGGCCGAAGCTGCATCCGCGCGACGTGGTCGATGCCGTCAAGGTCCACCGCCACGACATCGCCCGCGATGGCGAGCTGAAGCTCGACACCGGTTCGCTGCGCGTCGTGCGCCTGCAACCGCGCGCCGGCGAGATGCTGGGCTTCGTCGAACTCGTCCAGCCCTGATTCGAAGCCGTAGGCGACCGCGCGCTTGCGGTCGCCAGTGAGCTGCCTGCAAAGGCCCGAGCCTTCGGCTCGGGCCTTTTCTTTGGCTGTCGCTGTCGCTGTTGCTGTTGCTGTTGCTGTGCGTAGCTTAAGACTCGCGAAGGCAAACGAAGACCCGGAGGGCGGCCCGCAAGGATGCGGGCCGTTTTTCATCGGGACATGGATGTCCCGTATGTAGAGCCCTGCGTATGCATCGCTCGTGCGGGCCCTTGATTCAAAGAAAAGCATTTTTCTTTGGTTACCT
>NZ_JMTZ01000016.1 GCF_000731095.1 Lysobacter antibioticus
TTTTGGGCTTAGCAAAAGAAAGTAACCCGGCCGCGTCAGCGGACGGAAGCTTTGCTATTGATGTTGCTTCACCGCTCTGTGATAACAAACACCGCAACGGCAAGCCACGCGGTCGCGGCTCGCGCCGCTCCTACCCTGTGGAGTTTCACTTCGATCAATAACGGCGTAGTTGCTGTCTCTGCGCGTTCCGTGGTCGCGGCTTACGCCGCTCCTACAGGGACATCCGCCGATACGAGGCGAGACCGCAGCCACGCGGTCGCGGCTCGCGCCGCTCCTACCCTGTGGAGTTTCGCTTCGATCAGTAACGGCGTAATTGCTGTCTCTGCGCGCCCCGTGGTCGCGGCTCCCGCCGCCCCTACCCCCACAGAAAACCCCTCGCGGCGAACCGCTCAGCCGCCCGGGCCGCGCAGGAAGCGCGCCATCGACACGTTGCTGCCGTTGCCCGGCGCCGGCGGGGTGAACTCGGCGGCGATATCGATGAAGCCGCGCATCACCGCGATCTCGCGCGGGGTGCGGTTGAGGGCATCGCGCATGTCCGGGTTGGCGCCGTGGCGCATCAGGCGCTGCACCACACGCAACAAGCCGTGCAGCGCCGCCAGGTGCAGCGGACCGAAACCGCGCGGGTCCTGCACGTCGAGCGAGGCGTCGTGATCGAGCAACAGTTCCAGGCCGGCGATCAGCACGTCTTCGTCGGCCGCGGTGCCGGGTTCGGCGCGCGCGCCCAGCAGCAACAGTAACGGCGTCGCGCCGGCCGCGGACTGATCGGCATCGACGCCCGCCAGCAGCAAGGTGTCGAACAAGGCCACCAGGCGGCTGCGCTCGCGCGCGGTGAAGCCGAACATCGCGGCGCAATGCAGGGCCATGCGGCCTTGCGCGTCGCGGGCATGGACGTCGGCGCCGGCGGTCAGCAGACGCGCGGCGAGGTCGGTGAGGCCGAGCGCGCAGGCGACCATCAGCACGGTCAGGTCGCCGGGCAGGCGCTGTTCCAGCGAGGCGCCGGCGGCGACCAGGCGGTCGACGATTTCGGCATGGCGCATGCTGACCGCGGCCGACAGCGGGGTCGCACCGGAATGCGCGGCGAGCTGCGGGTCGGCGCCGCGCGCGAGCAGCAGGTCGACGACCGCGCGATGGCCGCCACCGGCGGCGCGCAGCAGCGCAGTGCAGCCCTGGCTGTCGAGCGCATCGACCGGCAGGCCGAGGTCGAGCAGGCGGCGCACCGCATCGGCGTCGCCGACGATGGCCGCGGCCGGGACGTCCTGCGCGTGCAGAGCGCGGCGCGGCAGGGCCCAGCCACGCCAATCCAGCCAGTCGGCCAGATCGCGGCGGCCCGAGGACAGGGCCACGCCGAGCGGGGTCTGGCCGTCGGCGGCGAGCAGGTCGGGCGCGGCGCCGTTGGCGACCAGGCGCTTGAGCATGCTCTCGCGGCCCAACGCGGCGGCCAGGTGCAGGGCGCTCATGCCGTGGCTGTCGCGGGTATTGAGGTCGACGCCGGCGGCGAGCAGGCGTTCGAGCAAACGCGACCAGCCCAAGCGCACCGCGATCGCCAGCGGCGGATCGCCGGCCGGGGTCGGCGAAAACACGTCGGCGCCGCGCTCGATCAGGTCGAGGGCGAACTGCTCCAGGCCGCGGGTGGCCTGATCGCCGGCCGAACAGGTCGCCAGGAAGCGGCCGAGGCCGCCGCGACCGGCCGGCGAGACGCCGTGGCGCAGCAAGGCCTGCAAGGCCGGCATCGCGGCCGGGGTCCGGTCGAGCAGGGCGAACACCACGGTGTCGCCGTTCGTGTCGCGCACGTTGACGTCGGCGCCCTGGCCGAGCAACCAGTCGATGCGTTCGGCCGAGGGGATCTGGCCGTCTTCTTCGTGCAACTGCGCGCCGAGCTCGCTCGGGCTCAGCAACTTGGCCAGGCCGGTCAGTTCGGCGGCGCGGCCTTCGCGTAGGCCGTCGCGCAGCAGCGCGGCCGGCATGCGGTCGACGATCACCCGCTCGCCCTCGCCGTCCTCGCTGTCGCCTTCGCCGCTGACCGCGGCCGGCAAGGGATAGGCGCGGTCGAGCGCGGCCACCAACGACCAGCGGCCGGCCTCGGCGGCGCGGTCGACCGCGCGCTTGCCGTGGCGGTCGCGCAGTTCCGGGTCGATACCGAGGTCGAGCAAGCGCACCACCAGCGGCGGCGAGGCGGTCTCGGCCTGGCAGGCCAGGATCAGGGCGCTGGCGCCGTCGGCATCGAGCGCCGCGGCTTCGGCCACGCCACCCTGCGGCAGGTGTTCGAGCAGGCGTTCGAGCACCGCCGGGCGCGCACCGCGCGCGGCTTCGAGCAGCGGCGTGCGCTGTTGGGTGTCGATCGCGCCGGCATCGGCGCCGGCGGCGAGCAAGGCAGTGACGATATCGAGGTGGCCGGCGAACGCGGCCACGTGCAGGGCGCTGCGGCGCTGAACGTCGCGGGCGTCGATGCGCGCCTTGTGCTTGAGCAGCAATTGCACGCCGGCCGGATCGTCCTCGTCGCCGCCGGCCGCGGCCAGCAGCGCCGGGGCGCCGCCGGGCTGTTCGGTCTTGGCGCCGCGTTCGAGCAGGAACTTGGCCAGGCGCCAGTTGCCGCTGGCGCAGGCCACGCCGAGCGGGGAAAAGCCGTCGTGGTTGACCGGGTCGAGTTCGGCCTGGGCGTCGCGCAACAAGGCGGCGACGCCGGGGTCGGAACTGCGCGCGGCGTGGTGCAGCGGGGTGTTGCCTTCGTGATCGGCCAGGCGCGGGTCGGCGCCGTTGGCGAGCAGGGTCATGACCGCGTCGGGACGGCCGTGCCAGCTGTCGCGGGTGGCGGCCAGCAGCGGGGTCATGCCGGCGGTGGCGGCGTTCAGATCGACGCCGGCGCCGATCAGGGCGCGCAGCAGGCGCAGGTCGGGCAGCACCGCGGCCAGCACCGGCAGGCTGCGGCGGTCGCGATCCTCGGCGGCCGGCAGCACGTTGACGTCGGCGCCGAGTTCGATCAGCTCCAGCGCGCGCTCGACCTTGCCGGCGCGCGCGGCCGCGTACAGGGCCGGCTCCAACGCTTCGTCGTCGCCGAGTTCGTCGACCTGGGTGACGGTGTCGAGTTCCGGGTCGAAATCGACGCCGGGCAGGTAGTCGGCCGGGGCGATCCGCTGCAACAGCACGTGCAGGGCCGGCGAGACCAGGGCGAACACGACCGCCAGGGTCCAGCGCAGGCCATCGCTCAACAGGCCCGGCCAGGCCAGCACCAGGATCAGCCCGACCAGGCCGGCGACGATCGCCGCCACGCCGAGGCCGCGCCAGGCGCCGAGATCGAGATCGGGCAAGCGCGCCCATTGCGGCGCCAGCGCCGCACCTTCGCGCTCGGCCTCCTGCCACAGCGGCCACAGCCGCCACAGCGCCAGCAGCACCAGCCCGGCGACCACGCTCAGGCCCAGCACCGCCAGCAGCGAGCCGCTCTGCAACAACGCGCTCAGCGGCCAGGCCACCAGCACCGCGGTGGCCGCGGTCGCGCCGCCCCACAGCGTCGCCAGCACCGGCCATTCGCTGCGCCACTGCGGCGCGGCGTCGCGCCGCTGCCACAGGCGCGCGGCGATCGCGAACGCCGGCTGCGCCAGCGCGCCGCCGATCAGCGCCGCCAACGCACCGCCGACGCTGCCGCCGAAACCGGTCGCCAGGGCCAGCACCAGGCCGGCGGCGAGCGCAAGGGCGAGATCGCGGGACGGGGCGCGCGGAGTCTGGGCGTCAGGCATCGGGTGTCCGCGCCTCCTCGAGGGCCGGCGGGAACTGGAGATGGAAACCGCGCAGGCGCAGATTCTCCCGGACCGCCGCGGCATCGGCGCGGGCGAGTTTGCGTTCCGGGGTCAGCGCGGTTTCGAGCACGAATTGCAGGGTGCCCAGTTGATCGCGGACAGCGTCGGGCAAACGGGCGAAATCGTCGCGCTCGCTCAAAAACACATAGGTGTCTGCCTTGCGGAGACTTTTGTAAACGTAGGCTTGCATTAGGGCGGGCGGGTACGGCCGGGGGACGGGTTTTTCTGCGCCGCAGATGTGATGTACAGCATACCCGCCCGTCCGGGTGTCGCGAACCTGGGCGTTCAGCGCCAGGCGCAAGCCGAAGTGTTAGGACCGCCCCGTCGACGATCCAGTCGTGCGGACGGCGGCCCCGATGGGCAGCGTCCCGGTCCTATCTGCGAACGCCGGGCCGCATCAATGATACCCGGCGTCGGCGGCGATCTTGCCGCGGAACACGCGATACGACCAATACGTGTAGCCCAGGATCGCCGGCAGCAGCACCACCAGCCCGGCCAGCACGAAGCCCTGCGACGACGGCGGCGAGGCCGCATCCCAGATCGACAGCCCCGGCACGATGTTCGGCCAGATCCCCAGCACCAGGCCGAGGAAGCCGAGCACGAAGAACAACAAGGCGTAGACGAAAGGCTGGGCGTCGTTGCCCTCGCGCATCACCGCGCGCCACAGGGCATAAGCGTTGCCGATCACCAGCAGCGGCACCGGGAACAGCCAGTAGAAATTCCCGCCCTCGAACCAGCGCGCCATGATCCGCGAATCCAGGAACGGCAGCCAGGCGCTGACCAGACCGATGAACACCGCCACCACCAACACCAGCGGCCGCGCCAGGGTGCGGGCGATCTGCTGCATGCGGCCGTCGGTCTTGAGGATCAGCCAGGTCGAACCGAGCAGCGCATAACCGAACACCACCGCCGCGCCGGTCAGCATCGAGAACGGGCTGAACCAGTCGAACACGCCGCCGACGTACTTGCCTTCCTGCATCGGCATGCCCTCGACGATCGCGCCGAGGATCAAGCCTTGCGCGAAGGCGCAGAAGATCGAGCCCAGCGCGAACGCCGCGCCCCAGGCCGGCTTGGCGCGCCGCGCCTTGAACCGGAACTCGAAGGCGACGCCGCGGAACACCAGCGCAATCAGCATCAGCAACACCGGCAAGTACAGCGCCGACAGCACCAGCGCATACGCCTTCGGGAACGCGGCAAGCAGGCCGGCGCCGCCGAGCACCAGCCAGGTTTCGTTGCCGTCCCAGATCGGCGCGGCGGTATTCATCATGTGATCGAGCTGGCCTTCGTCCTCGGCGAACGGCGCCAGGATGCCGAGGCCGAGCACGAAACCGTCGAGCAACACGTACATCAGCACGCCGAAGCCGATCACGCCGAACCAGATCACGGGCAGCCAGTATTCCATCGTCCTACTCCATCGTGCTTTGCATGAGCGCGCGCGGCCTCGCCGGCGCGCACCGGGCCGCGCCTAGGCGCCGGCTTCGCTGGATTCGTCCGGCAACGACAACGGCCGCGCCGGGGTCTTCTCGCCCTGCTCGCTGCGCGGTGGCGGTTCGTGCGGATGCGGGCCCTTGCGGATCAGCTTGACCAGATAGCCGATGCCGGCGCCGAACACGACGAAATAGACCACCGCGAACACGATCAGCGAGGTCATCACGCTGGCCGCCGCGATCGGGCTGACCGCATCGGCGGTGCGCAACAAGCCGTAGATCACGTAGGGCTGGCGGCCGATCTCGACCACGTACCAACCCGACAGCAAGGCGACGAAACCGCTCAGGGTCAGCACGCGCCAGCCCCACAGCGCCGCGCGCGATTGGTACAAACGCCCGCGCCACCACTGCCACAGCGAGAACAGCACCAGCAGCAGCATCGCCACGCCGAGCCCGACCATGATGCGGAAGGCGTAGAACACCGGTTTCACCGGAGGCCGTTCGCTGGCCGGGACCGACTTCAGCGGCTGGATGTCGCCGTCGAGGGTGTGGGTGAGGATCAGGCTGCCGAGCTTCGGCACCGCGATTTCGAAGTCGTTGCGTTCGGCCTTTTCGTTCGGCACCGCGAACAGGATCAGCGGCACGCCTTCGCCGGGCGCGCCCGACTCCCAGTGCGCCTCCATCGCCGCGACCTTGATCGGTTGGTGCTCGCGCACGTTCAAACCGTGCAGGTCGCCGACGAAGACCTGCGCCGGCACGGTGATCGCGGCGAAGATCACCGCTGCTTTGAGCATGCGCTTGCCGGCTTCGACGTGCACACCGCGCAGCAGATACGACGCGGCGACGCCGCCGATCACGAAGCAGGTGGTGATGAAGGCCGCCAGCACCATGTGCGCGAGGCGGTACGGGAACGAGGGGTTGAAGACGATCGCCCACCAGCTGTCGGGTTCGAACACGCCTTCGACGATCTTGTAGCCGGCCGGCGTCTGCATCCAGCTGTTGGCCGAGATGATCCAGAACGTCGAAATCAGCGTGCCCAGCGCGACCATGCAGGTGGCGAGGAAATGCATGCGTTCCTTGACCCGGCTCCAGCCGAACAGCATCACGCCGAGGAAGGTCGCTTCGAGGAAGAACGCGGTCAGCACCTCGTAGGACAGCAGCGGACCGAGGATGTTGCCGGCCTGTTCGCTGAGCACCGCCCAGTTGGTGCCGAACTGGAAGCTCATGACGATGCCCGAGACCACGCCCATGCCGAACGACACAGCGAAGACCTTGGTCCAGAAGAAATACAGATCGCGCCAGAGCGTGTCGCGGGTGCGCAGCCAACGCCATTCGACGAAGGCCAGCCAACTGGCCAGGCCGATGGTGAAGGCCGGGAACAGGATGTGGAACGAGATCACGAAGCCGAACTGGATACGCGACAGCAGCAGGGCGTCCACGTGTATTGCCTCCACGGCGCCATACAGTGCGCCGGCCTGTTCATCTTGCGCCGCAGCGTGGGCGCGGTAAACGCGGATTACGGCGATTTCGTCGAATCACATAAACCGCAAAGACGTGATCGCGACGTGTTGATGCGATCCGGGTACGGCGGCGCTGGCCACTGGCGACCGCGGCAAGAGCGCGTCGCCTCAAGGCCTCGATGAGATCGCGAACGCGCCTGCCGGGCCCGGGACTGCATCACGAAACCGCCCGAATCCGGCCGGCCTCGTGCGACAAAATGCGACACGCGGCCATGACGGACGCGTGGCCCCTGCGAAGGGCGATCCGCGCCGGTGCGGCGACGCGAACGGCAATCTTTGCCGGCGCGGCGACGCGCCGGGGCCGGTTTCGGCAAAGCCGGCGAGCGGGCTCGGACAAGCCGCGAGAACGGGCCCGCCACGCCGCCGCCGATTCATCGGCCGCGACCCTCGCCGGACCGGCGATCATAGGCCTGGGCATGACCAACGGCCGGCCCGTCGGACGCTATCCGGCTGCTACCCTGCGCGGACTTTTGTCCCAGAGCCCGCTCGATGCGCCTTTCCTTCGTCACGCTCGCCGCGCTGCCTTGCGCGCTGTTCGCCTCCGCCGCCTTCGCCCAGGCCGCCGCGCCGCTGACCCTGGCCGACACCATGGCCAACCCGGACTGGATCGGAGCCCCGGTCGAACGCGCCTGGTGGAGTTGGGACGGCCAGCGCGTGCAGTACCAGCTCAAGCGCGACGACTCGATCATCCGCGACACCTGGCAGGTCGGCGTCGCCGGCGGCACGCCGCTGCGGCTCGACGGCGCCGCGCGCAACGATCTCGACGGCGCCAATCCGGCCTACGACGCCCAGCGCACGCGCATGGCCTTCGTGCGTAACGGCGACATCTTCGTGCGCGACCTGCGCAGCGGCGCGCTGACCCAGGTCACCCGCAGCAACGACACCGAGTCGCGGCCGCAGTGGAGCCGCGACGGCAACCTGGTATTCCGCGTCGACAACCAGTGGTACCAGTGGCGTGCCGGCCAGGGCCTCAGCCAGACCGCCCAGGTCCGTGCCGAGAACGACCCGGCCAAGGCGCCGAAAGCCGACGACCTGCGCGAACGCCAGCTCGCCATGCTGCAGACCCTGCGCGAGGACCGCGCCCAGCGCGAAGCCGCGCGCGAGCAGGACGACGCCTGGCGCCGCAGCGACGGCAGCCGCGCGCCGAAGCCGACCTATCTCGGCGACGACGTCGAGATCGTCGACAGCGCGCTGTCGCCCGATGCGCGCTGGCTGCTCGTCGTCACCCAGGCCAAGAAGGGCGATGCCGGCGCCGCCGGCAAGATGCCCAAGTACGTGACCGAGTCGGGCTACGAGGAATTCGAGGAAGTGCGCACCCGCGTCGGCCGCAACGAACCGCTGCCGCAGAAGCTGTGGCTGGTCGACGTTGCCAACGCCAAGGCCAGCGAACTCAAGTTCGGCGGCCTGCCCGGCATCGGCGAGGACCCGCTCGCGGCGCTGCGCAAGGCCGCCAAGAAGGACCCGCTGAAGGGCGAGCGCCCGGTCCGCATCGAGACCGACGGCGACGGCAGCGGCGTCTCGATCCGCTGGAGCGACGACGGCCGCCAGGCCGCGGTGCTGGTGCGCGCGATCGATAACAAGGACCGCTGGCTGGCCTCGGTCGACCTCGGCAAGGCCGCGCTGCAGCCCCGCCACCGCCTCACCGATGCGGCCTGGATCGGCTGGAACTTCAACGATTTCGGCTGGCTGCCCGACACCGGCAAGGGCGACGACGACCTGTGGCTGCTGTCGGAACAGAGCGGCTACTCGCACCTGTACGTCGCCAGCGGCGGCGGCGCGCCGCGCGCGATCACCTCCGGCCGCTGGGAAGTCTCCGAGCCGGAATTGAGCGCCGACGGCAAGACCTTCTTCTTCCTGTGCAACCGCAAGTGGCCCGGCGACTACGAAGTCTGCGCGGTCGACCGCAACGGCGGCGCGGTGCGCGAAGTGACCGCGCTCGACGGCGTCGAAAACTTCATGCTCTCGCCCGACGGCCGCAAGGTGCTGGTGCGCCATTCCGACAGCTACACCCCGCCGCAGCTCGCCGTGGTCGACAGCAGCGGCGAGAACACCGTCGCCCTGACCGACACGCGCAAGCCGGGCTTTCGCGAACGCGAGTGGATCCAGCCCGAGTACGTGCAGGTGCCGTCCAAGCACGGCGCCGGCACCGTCTGGGGCAAGTTCTACGGGCCGAAGAATTACGAGCCGGGCAAGAAGTACCCGATCGTGATGTTCGTGCACGGCGCCGGCTACCTGCAGAACGTCAGCGCGCGCTACCCGAACTACTTCCGCGAGCAGATGTTCCACAACCTGCTGGTCCAGGAAGGCTATGTCGTGCTCGATCTCGACTACCGCGCCTCCGAAGGCTACGGCCGCGACT
Source organism: Lysobacter antibioticus (assembly GCF_000731095.1). Classification (GTDB taxonomy): domain Bacteria; phylum Pseudomonadota; class Gammaproteobacteria; order Xanthomonadales; family Xanthomonadaceae; genus Lysobacter; species Lysobacter antibioticus_B. The sequence goes on from NZ_JMTZ01000016.1 coordinate 9,098, forward strand.
GGCGCACCGCGATCTACCGGCAGATGGGCCACCCGGAACTCGAGGATTATCTGGACGGCCTGGAATGGCTGATCGCCAACAAGCAGGGCGACCGCGACCGCGCCGGCATCTACGGCGGCTCCTACGGCGGCTTCATGACCTTCATGGCCCTGTTCCGCGAACCCGGCACCTTCAAGGCCGGCGCCGCGTTGCGCCCGGTCGCCGACTGGTCGCAGTACAACCACGAATACACCTCGAACATCCTCAACACCCCCGAGCTCGACCCGGAGGCCTACAAGAAGTCCTCGCCGATCGAATACGCCAGCGGCCTCAAGGATCACCTGCTGATCGCCCACGGCATGATCGACGACAACGTGTTCTTCAAGGACTCGGTGATGCTGAGCCAGCGCCTGATCGAGCTGCGCAAGGACAAGTGGGAACTCGCGCCCTACCCGATGGAGCGCCACAGCTTCGTGCGCGCCGACTCGTGGTACGACGAGTACCGCCGCATCCACGAGCTGTTCAATCGCACGTTGAAGTAGCGCGGCCGGCGCGGGTCGTCGCCACGACCCGCGCCCGCGCCGGCGGCCGCATCCGACCGTCACGGCCAATGGCCGGCTCGCAGCCTCGGGCAATCTGTCCAAGGCTTATCGCGCCCGGGCCCACTACAATGGGCCCATGAACGATTTCGACCGCGTACGCGAGTATCTCTCCGGCCTGCAGGACCGCCTGTGCGCCGCCATCGAACAAGCCGACGGCGGCGCGCGCTTCGCCGAGGACCTGTGGCAACGCGCCGAGGGCGGCGGCGGACGCACCCGTATCCTGCGCGGCGGCAAGGTCTTCGAGCAGGCCGGGATCGGCTTCTCCGACGTCTCCGGCACCACCCTGCCGCCGTCGGCGACCGCGGCGCGCCCCGAGCTCGCCGGCGCCTCGTGGCGTGCGGTCGGGGTGTCGCTGGTGTTCCACCCGCACAACCCCTATCTGCCGACCACCCACGCCAACGTGCGCCACTTCCGCGCCATGCGCGACGGCGAGACCGTGGCCTGGTGGTTCGGCGGCGGTTTCGACCTGACCCCGTTCTATCCCTTCGACGAAGACGTGCGCCACTGGCATCGCACCGCACGCGAACTGTGCGAGCCGTTCGGCGGCGACGAACGCTATCGGGCGCACAAGCGCTGGTGCGACGAGTATTTCTTTCTCAAGCACCGCAACGAGACCCGCGGCGTCGGCGGCTTGTTCTTCGACGACCTGCACGGCGACTTCGAACGCGACTTCGCCTATCAGCGCGCCGTCGGCGACGGTTTCCTCGACGCCTACCTGCCGCTGGTCGAACGCCGCAAGGACATGGCTTACGGCGAGCGCGAGCGGCAGTTCCAGCTGTATCGCCGCGGCCGCTACGTCGAATTCAACCTGGTGTTCGACCGCGGCACCTTGTTCGGCCTGCAGTCGGGCGGACGCACCGAGTCGATCCTGATGAGCCTGCCGCCGCTGGTGCGTTGGGAATACGGCTACACGCCGGAAGCCGAGAGCGACGAAGCGCGGCTGGCCACGTATCTGGTGCCGCGCGATTGGCTTGGGAGCGAGGAGTGAGCGCAAAGGAGTGAGGAGCGAGTAAAACCGCCGCACTCTCGCCTCTACCAACTACTCACAACTGGTTACTCGTTCCTCGCTTCAAAATCGTGATGTGGCCGTTGGTCTCCAGCATCGCCACCGCGATGTCGTCGATCTGCGCGCAATCGTTCTCGCGCATCGCCTTGTCGAAATCCGCGCGGCTGACCAGTTCGCGGCGCAGCACGTCGCGGAACACGTGGCCGTCGCGCGCGAGCACCACCGGCACGCCTTCGAGCACGCGTTCGATGCGGTCGTTGCGCGAGGCGATATAGCCCACGCCCCAGTTCAACAGCATCAAGGTCGCCGCCAGGATCAGGCCGCCGCCGACCGAGGTGTCGGTGCCGAGCAAGGCGTTCTGCACGGCATTGCCGAGCAACACGATCAGCAGCATGTCGAACGAGGTGAACTGGCCCATCGTGCGTTTGCCCGACAGCCGGATCATGGCCAGCAAGACGAAATAGACGATGCAGGCGCGCACCAGGTATTGCCACCAGGGCATCGACAGATCGAAGGCGTCGGTCATGAACTCGGCTCCGGCAAGGCGAGGCCCGATTGTGGCCCGACCGGCCGTGCATCGGGCGTCATAGCCGGCGACAGGGCGCGACAGCCGGCGCGAATCCACACTTGTTGATCATGATTCGCATTTGCATCCTGGAGACGAGGACCGCAGAATGCGCAGGCTTCGCCCGCCCGGGGTTCTCCAGCCAGCGCGAAGCCTTCCCTATCCAGCGTCCGCCTGCGCCGTTCCGGCCGCAGGCGTTTGCGCGCCTATCCGAAGGAACGCCGCCTCATGTCCGCTCCGTCTTCGCGTCTGCTGTCCGGTCTGGCCCTGTTGGCCTGCGCCCCGCTCGCCCATGCCGCCGAGAGCGGCGACGCGGCGCGCACCCTGGACTCGATCACCGTCGTCGCCGAACGCGAGCCGGGCAATTTCGATCTCGATCGCGGCGAGATCGAGCTGAGCCAAGCCTCCGACCTCAGCGACCTGTTGTCGAACGAATCCGGTGTCGCCGTCGGCGGCGGCTCGCCGGTCGCGCAGAAGATCTACGTGCGCGGCTTCGAAGACACCATGCTCAACGTCACCATCGACGGCGCACAGGAGCCGGCCGAGTTGTATCACCACCAGACCCGGGTGCAGATCGAGCCGGAGTTCATCAAGTCGATCGAACTCGATGCCGGCGCCGGTGCGGCCACCGGCGGCGCCGGCGCGCTGACCGGCGCGTTGCGCGTGCGCACCCGCGACGCCTTCGACCTGCTGCGCCCCGGCCAGGACGCCGGATTCCTGGTCAAGGCCGCGGCCGGCCTCAACGGCGGCAACAGCTACAAGGGCGTGATGGCCGGCTACGGCCGCCTGTCCGACGGGCTCGGCGTGCTCGCCACCTACGTCTATCAGGACGGCGGCGATTACGACGACGGCCACGGCGACCGGGTCAAGCCGACCGCCTACCGGCACGAACGCGCCCAGTTCAAGCTCAGCGGCCTGTTCGATGCGCACAGCTTCGACCTGTCGGCCGAACACCTCGACGACACCGGCACGTTTTACGAACGCCCGCACATGACCAACTTCAGCGGTCGTTTCGTCCTGTCGGATCACCAGATGCGCCGCGACACGGTGTCCTACGAGCACCGTTACGACCCCGACAGCGACGCACTGAACCTGCGCCTCAACGCCTACCGCACCCGCAGCGAATACCAGAACCGCCGCAACACCACCGGCCTGCTCTACAGCGCCGGCGAACAGACCAGCACCGGCCTGGACCTGCGCAACACCGCGCTGTGGCAGTCGTTATCGCTGACCTACGGCCTGGACTACCGCAGCGACCGCCTGCATGCGCGCCAGCAGGCCACGCCGCCGCCGTTCTGGGGCCGCACCGAACAGACCGCGCGCGTGTTCGGCGCCTACGCCCAGGGCGACTGGGACGTGTCGCCGCAATGGAAGCTCTCGGCCGGCCTGCGTTACGACGATTACCGCCACAGGGGCGTGTCCGGCGTCAGCGCCGGCGCCTCCAACGATGCAGACAAGCTCAGCCCGAACCTGTCGATCGCGTGGACGCCGATCGAACCATTGACCTTCCGCCTGGCCTATTCGGAAGCCTTCCGCGGCGTGACCATCCGCGAAGCCTTCTTCAGCGCGCTCTACACCCACCGCGGCGATCTCGAAGGCGAACGCGCCGACAACCTCGAATTCGGCGTGTCCTGGGAGCGCAACGGTTACTTCGCCCGCGCCACCGCCTTCCGCCAGAACATCGAGCACTACATCTCGGCGGTGTATTCGGGCCAGGCCGCCTGGGGCTACTGGGAGAATATCGGCGACGCCAAGGTCGAAGGCTACGAGGCCGAGATCGGCAAGCGCTGGCAGCGCATGGGCGTGAGCGTCGGCGTGTGGCAGTCGGACAACAGCTTCGAGGACCGCCCGCTCAACGATGCGGACCTCGGCCTGGGCACCAGCATCGGCCGCACCTGGACCGCGCGCTACGACTGGCAGCCCGCATCCGGACAGGCCGACTACGCGGTGCGCGCGCGCCTGGTCGAGGACGAACGCAACAGCATCGCCGCCGATGCGCCCGACAAGCCGGGCTACGCCGTGGTCGACCTGATGGCGAACTGGAATCTGCTCGGCGACGATCGCCTGAAACTCGGCGCGGCGGTCAACAATCTGTTCGATCGTTTTTATTACGACCACGGCACTTACGGTTATCAGGCCGGTTCGAAAAGTTATATCGGTTTCCCGTCGCCGGGTCGCGAACTGTCGTTGTCGCTGACGTATCGATTCTGAAGATGCATCGATTCCGAGGCGGCGCGCTGCATACACATCGGTGATTAATAGCGCAGATAGCGACGACGCCCGGCGTCGCCCGCGAAACGCAGGCCTGGCCTACGTTAAGCATGTTCAGTAAACTTTCTGTCGCGCAAATAAAAAGCCCCGCAGGCAGGGGGGGCCGGCGGGGCTGGTGGAGCGTGACCTGGGGAGGGGTCGTTCGCTCCGGGGGATCACTCCAGGGGAGGGAGAGATCAGCGACAGACGTTGCATCTGTCGCGACCTATATGACCATCCCGCACATGGATAGTTCGTGAAGATGGGAGTTAATAAATTGTTGGATTCAGGACTGATTCATTAAACCAATTCCAGCAAAATCAATGGTTTCCGCATAATCAATGCGCTTCGTCCCAATTAATTCCGACCCCGCTGTCGACGACCAACGGCACCCTCAGGCTGGCCGCCCCCGCCATCCGGCGTGAAGCCTCGCCGACCAGGGTGTCGACGAAATCGGCTTCGACCTCGAATACCAGTTCGTCGTGCACCTGCAGGATCATCTTCGCGCGGGAGGCATGCGACGCCAACCAGGCGTCGATGTCGATCATCGCTCGCTTGATGATGTCGGCCGCGGTGCCCTGCATCGGCGCATTGATCGCCGCGCGTTCGGCGCCCGCGCGCAAGCCCTGGTTGGTGGCCTTGATGTTCTCCAGATACAGGCGCCGGCCGAACACCGTCTCGACGTAGCCGCGATCGCGCGCATCCTGGCGGGTGCGCTCCATGAAGTCGCGCACGCCGGGATAGCGGCTGAAATACAGGGCGATGTAATCCTGCGCTTCGCCGCGGCCGATGCCGAGCTGGCGCGCCAGACCGAACGCGCTCATGCCGTACATCAGGCCGAAGTTGATCGCCTTGGCGGCGCGGCGTTCGTTGCCGCTGACCTCGTCGAGCGATTTCTTGCCGAACACTTCGGCCGCGGTCGCGCGGTGCACGTCGGCGCCGGACTCGAACGCGCGCACCAGGCCGACGTCCTCGGACAGGTGCGCCATGATGCGCAGCTCGATCTGCGAATAGTCGCAGGCGACCAGGCGCCGGCCTTCGGGCGCGACGAAGGCGCGGCGGATGCGGCGGCCGTCGTCGGTGCGGATCGGGATGTTCTGCAGGTTCGGGTCGCTCGACGCCAGGCGCCCGGTCGCGGCGCCGGCCTGGTGATAGCTGGTGTGCACGCGCCCGGTGTCCGGGTTGACCATCTCCGACAGCTTGTCGGTGTAGGTGCTGCGCAGTTTCGCCAGGCCGCGGTATTCGAGGATCACCCGCGGCAGCTCGTGCTGGTCGGCGATCGCTTCGAGCGCCTCTTCGTTCGTGCTCGGCTGCCCGGTCGGCGTCTTCACCAGCACCGGCAGCTTCAACTCGTCGAACAACAAGGCCTGCAACTGCTTCGGCGAATCCAGGTTGAAGGTGCGCCCGGCCAGCTCGGTGGCCTTGATCTGCGCGTCGAGCATGCGCTTGCCGAGGTCCTGCGATTGCCGGCGCAGCTCGTCGCCGTCGATCATCACGCCGTTGGCCTCGATGCGTTCGAGCACCGGCACCAGCGGCATTTCGATTTCGCGGTAGACGCGTTCGAGCCCCGGTTCGGCGGCGAGGCGCGCGCCGAGCACGCGGTGCAGACGCAGGGTCACGTCGGCGTCCTCGGCGGCATAGCGGGTGGCGTCGTCGATGGCGACCTGCGAGAACGCGATCGCCTTGGCGCCCTTGCCGGCGACGTCGGCATATTTGATGGTGTCGTAGCCGAGGTAACGCTTGGCCAGCGAATCCATGTCGTGGCGGCTGGCGGTGGCGTTGTAGACGAAGCTCTCGAGCATGGTGTCGTCGGCATAGCCGAGCAAGTCGATGCCGTGCCGGCGCAGGATGTGCAGGTCGTACTTGCCGTGCTGGCCGAGCTTGCGCCGCGCCGGATCGGTCAGCGCAGGCCGCAGCGCGTCGAGCACCGCGGCGCGGTCGAGCTGGGCCGGCGCGCCCGGGTAGTCGTGGCCGAGCGGGATGTAGACCGCGCGGCCGGTCTCGGTGGCGAAGCTCAGGCCGACCAGGTTGGCGCGCATCGGGTCGAGCGAATCGGTCTCGCTGTCGAAGGCGAACTCGTCGGCCGACTGCAGCGCCGCGATCAGCGCGTCGAGCTGCGCTTGGGTGGTCACCGCCTCGTACTCGCCCTTGGCCGACAGGGCCGCATCCGGATTCTCAGCGCTCGCCGAGGCGCGCGCGTGGCCCGCCGCGGTCGCGCGCAAGCCGGCGCGGTCGGCGGCGAGTTCGTTGGCGGCCGCATTGGCGCCGCCTTCGAGCTCGCGCAGCGCCTGCTTGAAGCCGTAACGCGCATACAAGGTGCGCAGCGCCTCGGCATCGCGCTCGCGCAGGGCCAACTGCTCGGGGCTGCGGTCGAGTGCGACGTCGGTCTTGATCGTGGTCAGCTGGCGGTTGAGCGGCAGACGGCCGAGCGCGGCGCGCAGGTTGTCGCCGATCTTGCCCTTGATATCGCCGGCGTGGGCGATGACGTTTTCCAGGGTGCCGTACTCGCCGAGCCACTTTGCCGCGGTCTTGGGCCCGCATTTGTCGACGCCGGGGACGTTGTCGACGCTGTCGCCCATCAGCGAGAGCAGGTCGATGATCTGGTTGGGCTGCACGCCGAACTTGGCGAACACCGCCTCGTCCGAATCCATGCGGCTGCCGCTCATGGTGTTGACCAGGGCCACGCCCGGGCGCACCAGTTGGGCGAAGTCCTTGTCGCCGGTCGAGATGGTCACGTCGATGCCTGCGTTCGCGGCCTGCAGCGCCAGCGTGCCGATCACGTCGTCGGCCTCGACCCCGTCGACGCGCAGGATCGGCAGGCCCAGCGCTTCGACGATCGCGCACATCGGCAGCACCTGAGCGCGCAGGTCGTCCGGCATCGGCGGGCGGTTGGCCTTGTACTGCGGGTCGAGGTCGTCGCGGAAAGTCTTACCCGGCGCGTCGACGACGAAGGCCACGTAGTCGGGCCGTTCGTTCAAGGTCGAGCGCAGCATGTTGACCACGCCGAACAATGCGCCGGTGGGTTCGCCGGCGTCGTTGCTCAGCGGCGGCAGCGCATGGAAGGCGCGGTAGAGGTAGCTGGAACCATCGATCAGGACGAGTCTTTTCATGCCGGCGATTCTACGCTGCCCCATCGCCGGGGCTGCGACCGTGACCGCGGATGCAGCGGCTTAACGGGCGCGCAGCGTATGCTGTCGGCCTGAGACACGGAGAACCGCCATGCGCGCCCCCACCGCCTCGCCGGCCCGCAAAGCCGCCGGCCTGCTCGTCCCTTCCCTGATCGCCATCCTGCTCGCCGCCTGCGCCACGACCGGGGGCGCCAACGACGACCCGACCGCCGCCCTGCAGGGGGCCGATGTCCGCACCCGCACCGTCGAGAACGGCGACGTGATCGAGGAATACCGCATCGCCGGACAGCTGCGCGCGGTCAAGGTCACCCCCACCCGCGGCCCGACCTATTACCTGGTCGACAACGACGGCGACGGCCGCCTCGACACCAGCAAGGGCGAAGGCACGGTCTCGCCGGTGTACTACAAGCTCTTCAGTTGGTGACCGGCTGAGGAGCGAGTGGAGAGGAGTGAGCAAAGCCTCGTCTCCATCCTCAGCGGTCCTTCCAACCTGCGCCGAGGCGTGGGGAATGCGCGCGAGCCGAAGCTTGCCCTCAATTCTCTCGTCTAACTCCTCACTTCTGACTCCTCGCCCCCGAACCCATGGACATTCGAACCATAGTCGGAGACACCGAGCTTCGCGCCGTCTGGCCGCTGGTCTCGCAACTGCGCCCGCACTTCGACGAGGCCGGCTTCGTCGCCCAGATGCACCGCCAGATCGCCGAGGGCTGTCGCGCCACGGTGCTCTACGACGAACAGGGGGTGCCGCGCGCCTTCGCCTGTTGGCGAGTGATGGAGATGCTCGCAGTCGGGCTGCACGTCTACGTCGACGACCTGATCACCGACCAGGCCGTGCGCAGCCGCGGCTACGGCAAGACCATGCTGGACTGGCTCAAGGCCGAGGCCAAGCGCCTGGGCTGCGCGCGCCTGCAACTGGATTCCGGCACCCATCGCCAGGACGCGCACGCCTTCTACCTGCGCGAGCGGCTGCGCATCGAGGCCTTCCATTTCGGCGTGAAGCTGGATTGAACCAAGCCTGCACGAAATATGGGGGCGGCGACGCTGCCTTTTCGACTGCGGCCCATGAAGTTGCACAAAGGTTTAGGCGGCGACGAGGCTGTCCTACCAACGCCATCGCGAACTCCTGCCCCCTTTGAAGAAGGGGGCGGACGCCCGGCGCAACCGGCTGGGTCGATGCGAATCGTAGCGTGGGGGATTTGCTTGGGGCCGCGCTGGCTGTTCGAGTTCACGAGCCAAAGCAAATCCCCCCTGCCCCCCTTTTGCAAAGGGGGGAACGGCTTGGGAGATCTCGAAGCGGGAACGGGCTTGAGAGATCTCGAAGGGGAATAGCATGAGGGTGGAATCTTAGCGGCCGTTACCGGCTGAGCCTGCGGCGGTAGCGGCCGCCGCTTTGTCGCGATAGCGCTCGAACCACTCCAGGGTGTTGAGCACCTGCGCCAAGGTCTCGCTCGGGCGCGCACCGATGCCGTGCGATGCCCCGGGGATGCGGATCATCGCGCTGTCGACGCGACGCAGCTTCAGCGCCGTGTAGTACTGCTCGGTCTCGGAGATCGGCGTGCGGTAGTCGTTCTCGCCGGTGATCAGCATGGTCGGGGTGACGACCTTGCCGACGTGGGCCAGCGGCGACAGCTTCCAATACAACTCCTGCGCCTCCCACGGCCCGCTCGGGAACCAGTGCTGGGTGACGTAAGACGGCCCGTCCGAGGTCAGGGCGAAGCTGGTCCAGTTGATCACCGGCTTGGCGACCACGGCGGCGCGGAAACGGTCGGTGTGGCCGACGATCCACGCGGTCAGCACGCCGCCGCCGGAACCGCCGGTCACGAACAGCTGCTGCGGGTCGACATAGCCCTTAGCGATGGCCGCGTCGACCGCGCTCATCAGGTCGTCGTAGTCGTGGCTCGGATAATTCTGGTGGATGTGGTCGGCGAAGGCCTGGCCGTAGCTGGTGCTGCCGCGCGGATTGACGTACAGCACGACGTAGCCGGCGGCGGCATACAGTTGGGTTTCGACGGCGAAGCGCGGGCCGTAGTTCTGATAGGGGCCGCCATGGATCTCCAGCAGCAGCGGATAGCGCTTGCCCGGCTGGAACTGCGGCGGCTTGACGATCCAGCCCTGCACCGCGAGCCCGTCGGCCGAAGACTTCGTCCACAAGGTCTCGACTTCGCCCAGACGCTTGCGCGCCAGCGAGTCGGCGTTGAGCTCGGTCAGCACGCGTGGCTTGGCGCCGCGTTCGACCACCGCCACGTCGGCCATGCGCGCGGCGGTGCCGTGGGTGTAGGCGACGCGGCCGGCGGCGACCGAGAAACTGCCGCCGGGATAGGGCCGGCCGACCGCCGTGCCGCTGACGTCGCCGGTCACCGGTTCGACCTTGCCGCCGCTCGCGGCGATCCAACCCAGGTGGCTGACGCCGTCGCGGTCGTAACCGAAGTAAAGCCCGCGGCCGTTGCGGTCCCATTGCGGGCTTTCGATGTCGTAGTCGAAGCCCTCGGTCAAAGCGCGCGAAACGCCGCTGTCGAGATCGAGCACATACAGATGCGCGATCTGATAACTGCGCTTGCGGTCGTCGTAGCCGAGGTAGGCGATCTTGCGCCCGTCCGGCGACAACACCGGCGCGCGGTCGGGGCCCTTGCGGTCGGTCAGCGCGACCGCGGCGCCGGTGGCGACGTCGACGCGGTAGATCTCGCTCTCGATCGGGTGGTACTCGTAATCGTCGCGGTGATTGGACTCGACGAACAGCGAGCGGCCGTCGTGGCTCCAGGCCAGGGTCGAACCGTGCTGGAAATCGCCCTGGGTGACCTGGCGCGGCGTGCCGCCGTCGGCCGGCATCACGAACACGTGTTCGTAGCCGGGCTTGAGGTAACCGGCGCCGTCGGCGCGGTAGTTCATCTTGTCGATGAGCTTGACGTCCTCGGCCCACTCCGCGCCCTTGGGCTTGGCCGGCAACTTCGCCAGCGGCGTAGTGTCGGCGGCGACGTGCATGGTGAAGGCCAGCCAGCGCCCGTCCGGCGACCAGGTCAAACCGCTCGGGCCTTCGCTCAGGCGGCTGATCGGCGATTGCTGGCCGCTGTCCATCCAGCGCACCCAGACCTGGGTCGAACCGTCGCGATCGGACACCCAGGCGATGCGATCGCCCGACGGCGACCACACCGCGGCGCCGTCGCTGGCCGCGCCGCTGGTCAGCGGCCGCTGCTGGCCGCTGCCGGCATCGACCAGCCACAGATTGCTGCGGCGGCGGTCCTTCATCCGGTCGAAGAACTTGCGCTGATAGACGATGCGGCGCCCGTCCGGCGACAGCGCGGGTTGATCGGCCCACTCCAGATCGAACAGATCGGTCGGTTGCAGATTGCGCGGGTCAGCGTGCAGGTCGGCGGCGGTAGCCGGCAGCGCGCCGACGGCAAGCGCGGCGGCAAGGACGAAACGCAAGGACATCGGCGGGCCCCTTTCGATAGACGAATGAACCGCAGCCTAGGCCGGCATCGCGGCCGCCTCCCAGTGTCGTTGGTCGTGTCCGCCGGGCTCTGCGTCGCAAGACCAACGGCAGGCGAGGAATCGGCGGCGAGCTGCTAGGGTGAGCGCCGTGTCCACAGGGGTGGCGACACTCAGGGAAGATGTCGATGGCTCGCGAATCCGCGCTGCGTTCGTTGTTGTCCCGTTGGTGCTCATATCGTTGGTGGCTGGCCGGCGCCTGCGCCGTCGCGTTGTGCGCCTGCGGCGAACCCGCCGCCGACGTCTCGCGACCACTCAGCTACGACCGCCTCGGCGTGCACATGAGCATCCCCGGCAACTGGAGCATGGCCGAGGACAAGCGCGTCGACGCCGTCCACTACATGATCGTGGAGAGCCCGGGCGCGGCGATGTTCGTCGCCATCGTGCAGGCCGACACGACCGCGGAACTGGAAGACTTCGCCCGCGACTTCTCCGCCGAGGCCGACAAGGCGACACCGCCGGTAATGAATGGACACAGCCGCTTCGACCGCTCTGCCTTCGCCGAGGGCACGATCCGCGAGCACTACACGCTGAGCCTGGGCGGGGTTAAAGTTCCGCACCGGCGCGAGTACCGCAAGATCACCGGCGCCCACCGCACCGCGTTCCTGATCACCCAGAGCGCCGACGAAGACCTGCCGCAGACCCAGCCCGGTTTCGACCTGCTGCTGAAATCGTTCAAGCTCGCCGACGCGCCACGCGCGGCCCCAGGCGACGCCACGCGCTGAAGCAGCGCGAGGCTAAGCGGAACCAGGCCGACGATCGCCGACCGGATGCCGTCGCGAGAGCACTCCCCCTGCCCCCCTCTTCAAAGGGGGAACGAAGCTGCGGAGGTTTCGCTCAGCGGCTGGACGCTCGCTTCGCCAGCGCGCGCGCGCCGTCGACGATACCGCGGACGACGAACAGCATCACCGCCGGGATCAGGCAATGCAGGCCGACCCAGCCGTAGTTGAACAGCAGATTCATCCACAGGCCGGAATGGGCGTGATCGTTCGAGTAGACGATCAAGACCGGTAGCGGCGCCAGAAAGACGCACTTCGCCAGCGCCGCCGCGACCGACTTCAGACGCTCCGGCATCAGAGCCGCAGGCGCCAGACACAGTAGGCCGATGAAATCCGACACGCCCAGCCAAGTAGGCAGGAACTGCGCCCAGTCCGGTCGGATCGAGACCTTGGAGAACAGATAGATGTCGCGGAATACGAACACCGCGATCGACAGCGCCGACAGGCTCAGCAGAAATCCGACCGTGTTTCTTTTCATCGTGCACTCCATTGCTTGAGCGGTTGCTCGGTGGGACGGCGGTTTTGAACCGTCATCCCCGCATCCGAACTGTACGCCCTGGCCGGGGCGCAAAGACTTCGGAGTCATTCGGCGGAAAACCCTGGATCCCCGCCTTCGCGGGGATGACGATCTGAAGGAATCGCGGCGATCTTGCCTGCCGTCATCCCCGCGAAGGCGGGGATCCAGAGACTTCAGAGTAATGCCTCGGTGAAGCCGTGGGTATTCGGCTGCGCCGAAACGAAGACTCCGGGCCGGCAACTCATCGTGGGGGATGCGGCCTGAGAGAGTCTCGCTTCTTTATTGGCGCGTCGAACGTTTAGCTAGAGTGGCTGCAGGTTCGCATAGGCCAACACCAGCCACTTGCTGCCGGCGTCGTCGAAGTTGACCTGCACCCGCGCATGCGTGCCGGTGCCTTCGTAGTCGGTCACTGTGCCGGTGCCGAAGTTGGCATGGCGCACCTGCGAGCCGAGCTTGACCGGCGGCGCCTCGATCGCGGCATGGCCGTAGTCGGCACGGCGCGGGCCGGCGCCGTACACCGGACGCGACACCTGCACCTTCGGCCGCACTTCGTTGAGCAGGGCCGGCGGAATCTCGCGCAGGAAGCGCGAGGGCACCCCGAACATGTCCATGCCGTGGATACGCCGGGTCTCGGCATAGCTGAGCACCAGCTTCTCGCGTGCACGGGTGATGCCGACATAGGCCAGGCGGCGCTCTTCCTCCAAGCGGCCGGACTCCTCGGTCGAACGCCCGCTCGGGAACAGGCCTTCTTCCAGGCCGCCGAGGAACACCAACGGAAACTCAAGGCCCTTGGCGCTGTGCAGGGTCATCAACTGCACGCCGTCCTCGCCGGCCTGGGCCTGGCCTTCGCCGGCCTCGAGCGCGGCGTAGCTGAGGAAAGCGATCAGCTCCGGCATCGCCGCGGCTTCGTCTTCGTCGGTGCGGGTGAAGCGCGAGGCCACCGAGACCAGTTCGTCGAGGTTGTCGGTGCGCGAATCGAGCTGGCCGCGCGATTCGTTGGCGTAGTGCTCGCGCAGACCCGAACGCTGCAGGATGTGATCGATCTTCTCCGGCAGCGGCATCTCGACCACATTGCTTTCGAGCGTGTCGATCAACAGCGCGAACCCGGCCAGGGCGTTGCGGGCGCGCGCGGCGAGCCCGTTCTCCTGCGAGATTCGCCGCGCCGCCTCCCACAGCGAGACCGCATCGGCGCGGGCGCGCTTGCGCACCTCGTCGAGGGTGCGCTCGCCGATGCCGCGGGTCGGCGTGTTGACCGCGCGCTCGAACGCCGCGTCGTCGGCGCGGTTGGCGATCATGCGCAGATAAGCCAGGGTGTCCTTGATTTCGGCGCGCTCGAAGAAGCGCTGGCCGCCGTAGACCCGGTACGGCACTTGTTCGGACAGCAGGGCTTCTTCGTAGGCACGCGATTGCGCGTTGCTGCGGTAGAGCACGGCGACGTCGCCGTAGCTGCCGCCGTCGCGCACCCACTGGCGCAGGCGCTCGACCACGAAACGCGCCTCGTCCATCTCGTTGTAGGCCGCGTACAGGTCGATCGCTTCGCCGTGGCCGGTATCGGTCCACAGCTTTTTGCCGAGGCGGTCGGGGTTGTGGGCGATGACCGCGTTGGCGGCGTCGAGGATGTTGGCGCTGGAGCGGTAGTTCTGCTCCAGGCGGATGGTGCTGGCGCCGGGGAAATCGCGCAGGAAGCGCTGCACGTTCTCGACCTTGGCGCCGCGCCAGCCGTAGATGGCCTGGTCGTCGTCGCCGACCACGAACACGCGGCCGGAGTCGCCGGCGAGCACGCGCACGAAGGCGTACTGGATCGCGTTGGTGTCCTGGAACTCGTCGACCAGGATCTCGCGGAAACGGTTGCGGTAATGCGCGAGCAGCGCGGCGTTGTCGCGCAGCAGTTCGTGCGCGCGCAGGAGCAGTTCGGCGAAGTCGACCAGGCCCGCGCGTTCGCAGCGCTCCTGGTAGGCCTCGTAGCAGCGCAGCATCACGTCGGCCCACTCGTCGCCGGCCGGCTGGATGTTGCGCGGCCGCCGGCCTTCGTCCTTCTGGGCGTTGATCCACCACACGATCTGGCGCGGCGGGAAGCGGGTCTCGTCGAGCTCCAGCGCCTGCACCACGCGCTTGACCAGACGCAGTTGGTCGTCGCTGTCGAGCACCTGGAAGCCTTCCGGCAGTTTGGCCTCCTGCCAGTGCAGGCGCAGCAGGCGGTGGGCCAGGCCGTGGAAGGTGCCGATCCACATGCCGCGCGCGCCGTGGCGCAACTGCGCATCGACGCGGCCGCGCATTTCGCCGGCGGCCTTATTGGTGAAGGTCACCGCGAGGATGCCGTGGGTCGGCACGCCGAAGACTTCGTTGATCCAGGCGATGCGGTGGGTCAGCACGCGGGTCTTGCCGCTGCCGGCGCCGGCGAGCACGAGGTAATGACCGGGAGGTGCCGAAACGGCTTCGCGCTGGGCGGGATTGAGTGCGTCGAGCAAATGCGATACGTCCATGCCGGCTATTGTAGCTGCGATGGATTCGGGAACCTTCGCAGCGCATCGCGTTCCAATGCAGGCCATGGCCGCCCACCTGCCGTCGTTGCCGACCCTGCTCGTCTGCGCCCTGCTCGCTTGCGGGACGGGCGCGGCGCCGGCCGTTGCTCAAGACGTTGCTCAAGACAATGAACGGGTGATCCGCGTCGGCGATGCGCGCCTGCGGGTGATCGTCGAGGGCGTGGCCGACCGCGAGCGCGTCGACGAGCTTCAGCGCTGGATCGCCGAATGCGCCGACGCCGCCCTGACCGCCTACGGCCGCCTGCCGCTGCGAGAGGCCAAAGTGCTGATCCGGCAAAGTCGCGGCACGGGTCGAGGCAGCCCCGGCCAGAGCGGCCGCCGAGGCGATCCCAGCCCGGTGCCCTGGGGCCAGACCCGGCGCGACGACGGCGTCTCGGTGCTGCTGTACGTGCGCCCGGACGCCGGCATCGACGAGCTGCGCGACGACTGGACCGCCGTGCACGAGCTCTCGCACCTGTTCCATCCTTATCTCGGCGAAGACGGCCGCTGGCTCGCCGAGGGCTTGGCGAGCTATTACCAGAACGTGTTGCGCGCCCGCGCCGGCCAGCTCGACGGCGACGAAGCCTGGCGCCGGCTCGATGCCGGCTTCGCGCGCGGCCGCAACAGCGGTGCCGGCATGCCGCTGGGCGAGATCGGCTGGAGCCGCGCCAGCACCATGCGCATCTATTGGGGCGGGGCGATGTTCTGGCTCGAAGCCGACCTGGCGCTGCGGCGCGAACGCCGCCTCGACCTGGATACGGTGCTGTCGCGCTATTCGCGCTGTTGCCTGGGCAGCAACAGCGAGGCCACGCCGGAAGAATTCGTCGCCGAACTCGACCGGCTCGGCGGCGGCAAAGTGTTCACGGCGCAGTTCCGCCGTTATGCGGCGATGCGCGAGTTCCCACCGACACAGAACGCGTATCGCGCGCTCGGGCTGGACAAACAGGACGGCCGCCTGCGTTTTTCCGATCGCGCCGACGCGGTGCGGCTGCGGCGCGCGATCATGCAACCGCGAGCGGCCGCCGCGCGCTGAGCGGGCGGCCGCGTCGTCGCCGGGCTCAGTGCGCGGACTTGCCCGGCTTCTGCACCGTGGTGCTCATGAGCTTGTCGGTCCAGGCGATGCCGATCGCCGAGACGATGAACAGGAAGTGGATCAGCGCCTGCCACATCACGCCTTCGGAGGTCAGGTCCGAGCAACGCGCGGTCGCGTTGGCCACGCCGTTGGCGGTCGCGAGCGCGGCGGCCTGCGCGGCTGCGAAGGCTTCGGGCGTGCCGCACAAGGGCAGGCCGAGGCTGCCGGCACCGATGAAGGTCTTGAGCAGATGGATCGAGGAGATGCCGATGATCGCCATCGCCAACTTGACCTTGAGCACGCTCGCATTGACGTGGCTCAGCCATTCCGGTTGGTCGGGATGCCCTTCCAGGCGCAGGCGCGATACGAAGGTCTCGTAGCCGCCGACGATCACCATCACCAGCAGGTTGGAGATCATCACCACGTCGATCAGGCCTAGCACGATCAGCATGATCCCCTGCTCGGTCAGCGTCGCCGCGTCGTGGACCAGGTGGATCAGTTCCTTGACGAACTGGAAGACGTACACGCCCTGGGCGACGATCAGGCCCAGATAGAGCGGCAGCTGCAGCCAGCGCGAGCTGAAGATCAGCGCCGGCAGGGGATTGAGGCGGTTGCTCTTTGGATCGGTCATGCGAAGCCCGTAACTGATGCGATATAGGGGGCCAAGAGTAGCCGGGCGCGGATGACGCCGCCACGTCGGGCCGGCCCGAGGGTTCAGCTGCAGTGGGCGCAGGCCTTGCCGCGACTGGGCGCGGCCGGCACACGCCATTCCATCGGCAAGGCCGCCGCGGCCGCGGGGCCACGCTTACACTGCGGCCTTTCGACGCGGAGTTGCCGATGATCGACCTTTATTACTGGCCGACCCCGAACGGCCACAAGATCACCCTGTTCCTGGAAGAGGCCCAGCAGGCCGGGGCCGGGCTCGACTATGCGATCAAGCCGGTCGACATCGGCGCCGGCGACCAGTTCAAGCCCGAGTTCCTGCGCATCTCGCCGAACAACCGCATGCCGGCGATCGTCGACCATGCCCCGGCGGATGGCGGCGCGCCGATCAGCGTGTTCGAGTCCGGCGCGATCTTGCAGTATCTGGCGGCCAAGACCGGTTTGTTCCTGCCCCAGGACCTGCGCGGCCGGGTCGAAGTGGAGGAATGGCTGTTCTGGCAGGTCGGCGGCTACGGCCCCATGCTGGGCCAAAACCATCACTTCAACCGCTACGCGCCGGAAAAAGTGCCCTACGCGATCGACCGCTACCAGCGCGAGACCGAGCGCCTGTACGGCGTGCTCGACCGGCGCCTGGCCGGGCGCGAGTTCGTCGCCGCCGATACACTCAGCATCGCCGATTTCGCCTGTTACCCCTGGACCCGCGAGCACGAATGGCATTACGTCGACCTGAGCCGTTATCCGAACGTGCAGCGCTGGCACGACGCGCTGTCGTCGCGGCCGGCGTTCGGGCGCGTCTACGAGATGGGCAAGGCCTACCGTGCCGACCGTACGATGACCGACGAGATGCGCCGCCATCTGTTCGGCACGCCGGCCCCCATCACCTGATGCCTCGCCGTCGAGGCCACGCTCCGGAACCATCGCCCGCATGAACAACCTGCCCCGCCGCCTCGCTTTCTGCCTGCTCGCCATGTCGATCATCGCCACGCCCAGCTTCGCCCTCGCCGCCACGCCCGACGCCGCGCACAGCGTGCCGGCGCCGGGCCAGCTGACCCTGGAAGCCCTGACCGGCGATGCGCCCTTGTCGGGGCCGAGCCTGGTCAAGCCGAAGATCGCGCCCGACGGCAGCAAGGTCGGCTTCCTGCGTGGCAAGCAGCGCGACAAGAACCGCCTCGATCTGTGGGCCTACGACATTGCCAGCGGCAAGACCGAATTGCTGGTCGATTCCGACGATGTGCTGCCGGGCGCGGAAGTACTCAGCGACGCCGAGAAGGCGCGCCGCGAACGCCAGCGCATCGCCGCGCTGTCGGGCATCGTCGACTACCAGTGGTCGCCGGACGGCAAGCGCCTGCTGTTCCCGCTCGGCGGCGAACTGTATCTGTACGACCTGGGCAAGTCGGGCAAGGCCGCGGTGCGCAAGCTCACCCACGGCGAAGGCTTCGCCACCGACCCCAAGCTGTCGCCGAGGGGCGGCTACGTCAGCTTCGTGCGCGAACGCAACCTGTGGGTGATCGACCTGGCCGACGGCAAGGCGAGCCAGCTCACCCGCGATGGCAGCGACACCATCGGCAACGGCGTCGCCGAATTCGTCGCCGACGAGGAAATGGACCGCCACACCGGTTACTGGTGGGCGCCCGACGACAGCGCCATCGCCTATGCGCGCATCGACGAATCACCGGTGCCGGTGCAGAAGCGTTACGAGGTGTATCCCGATCGCACCGACGTGGTCGAGCAACGCTACCCGGCCGCCGGCGACGCCAACGTCGGCGTGCGCCTGCTGGTCGCCACGATCGGAAGCCAGGCCGCGCCGCGCGAGATCGACCTCGGCAAGAACCCGGACATCTACCTGGCCCGCGTCGATTGGCGCGATGCCCAGCACCTGACCTTCCAACGCCAGTCGCGCGACCAGCACCTGCTGGAGTTGATCGAAACCGACCTCGGCGACGGCAAACAGCGCACCCTGGTCAGCGAGCGCTCCAAGACCTGGGTGCCGCTGCACAACGACCTGCGCTTCCTCAAGGACGGCCGCCTGCTGTGGAACAGCGAACGCAGCGGCTACGAGCACCTGTATCTGCTGAGCGACGACGGCAAGGCGACCGCGCTGACCTCGGGCGACTGGCCGGTCGACAGCGTGCTCGCGGTCGACGAAGACGCCGGCCAAGTCTATTTCGCCGCCGGCAAGGACTCGCCGCTCGACAGCCAGGTCTATCGCGTCGCCCTCGCCGGCGGCCCGATCGAACGCCTGTCCAAGACCGATGGCTATCACTCGGCCAGCTTCGCCCATAAGGCCAATGTCTACGTCGACGCCTGGTCGAGCCCGCAGACGCCGCCGCAACTGGAGCTGTACCGCAACGACGGCACCCGTATCGCCGCGCTGATCGACAATAACCTCGACGACGCCGCGCATCCGTTCGCGCCCTACCGCGCCGCGCAGCGCCCGATCGAATACGGCACGATTCCCGCCGCCGACGGCAAGACGGCCCTGCATTACAGCCTGATCAAGCCGACCGGGTTCGACCCGGGCAAGCGCTATCCGGTGGTGGTCTACGTCTACGGTGGCCCGGCCACCCAGACGGTCAAGCGCGCCTGGTCGCCGGACTTCAACCAGTACCTGGCCCAGCGCGGCTACGTGGTGTTCTCGATCGACAACCGCGGCACGCCGCGGCGCGGCGCGGCCTTCGGCGGCGCGCTGTACGGCAAGCAGGGGACCGTGGAGGTCGCCGATCAGCTCAAGGGCGTCGACTGGTTGAAGTCGCAGCCTTGGGTCGACGGCAACAAGATCGGCGTCTACGGTTGGTCGAACGGCGGCTACATGACCCTGATGCTGCTGGCCAAGGCCAGCGACCGCTACGCCTGCGGCGTCGCCGGCGCGCCGGTCACCGACTGGGGCCTGTACGACACTCACTACACCGAGCGTTACATGGGCCTGCCGAAGGGCAACGTCGAAGGCTATCGCGAGGGCCGCGTGCTCGAACACATCGACGGCCTGACCTCGAAGCTGCTGCTGATCCACGGCATGGCCGACGACAACGTCTTGTTCACCAACTCGACCGTGCTGATGAGCGCCCTGCAACAACGCGGCCAGCCGTTCGAATTGATGACCTACCCGGGCGCCAAGCACGGCCTGCGCGGCCGCGACAACCTGCACCGCCTGCGCCTTACCGAAGATTTCTTCGATCGCTGCCTCAAGCCCTGAGCGCACTGACGCCCACCGAATGGATGCCCTGCCATGAATGCCTCCCGCCCCGCCGCGCCCTACCGCAAGCCCTGGGTACAGCGTCACTGGATCCTGACCCTGCTGCTGGCCTTGGGCGTGTTGTTCACGCTGAGCGTGGCGATCGGCGCATGGATGACGTATTCGGTCATGGATTCGATGAGATACACGCCGCCCTTCATGGAGGCGATGGAGCGGGCCCGTGCGAATCCCGAGGTGAAAGCCGCGCTCGGCGAACCGCTCGAGGACAGGTTCGTGCTCGGCGCGGTCGAGCCGAAGGATCAGGGCGTGGCCAAGCTGTTCATCTTCGTGCAAGGCCCGAAGGGCAAGGGCGACGTTCAGATCGAAGCCGTCAACGAGCAGGGCGCCTGGCGCTATGAAGTGATGCGCGTGAACCTCGACGCGAACAAGACCTCGATCGATCTGCTGTGACCGCCGTGTCGAAGTGCCGCCGCCATCGGGCGGCGGCGCTTCGATGCCGAGCCCCTCGCAAGGCGCTGCATTCGAGATGCCTCATTCAAGGCATTCGCGCGCCGCATGACCTTCGGCGCTTGGCCGCGGGGGCCGTCGCGCCGATGCTGGCCGCTTCAACCCAGTGAGCCACCTCATGAAGCTGCTCGTTCTCGCCGTCGCCCTGGCGCTGTCCGCGCCCACTCTCGCTTTCGCCGGCTCCGCCCCGCAAGGCGCAGCCAAGCCGGTCCCGGCCTCCGCGCCGCAAACCGCGGCCAAACCGGTACCGGCCTGGGTCGCGCAGAGCAACGAATACGCCAAGATCCTGATCCAGGCGCAGGGGCAATTCGCGCCCGAGCAGATGTCGTTCTTCGGCGTGCCCGGCTACGACGACAAGGTCAGCGACCTCAAGCCCGAGGTCGGCAAGCGCTTCCGCGCGGCGATGGCCGAGGCCAAGCGCGGGTTGCAGGGCAAGCTCGAAGTCGAGCGCAACGCCGACGTGCGCCAGGACCTGCAGATCATGATCCAGGCAGCCGAGGACAACATCGAAGGCAGCGCGCTCAACGAGCGCCTGGTGCTGCCGTGGTTCGATGCGCCGCAAACGGTGTTCTCGGGCATGCAGGCGCTGCTATCCGACCAGGCGCCGGCCGAGCGCCGCGCCAGCGCGCTCGCGCGCCTGAACGCCTATGTCGGCCTGGCGCCGGGCAGCGAACCGCTGACCGTGCTCGCGCGCCAGCGCTACGAGGAGCGCCTCGGCGACACGAATCTATTGCAGCCGACCAAGCTCGAAGTCGAGCAGGCGCTCGGCAACGTCGATACCTACGCCGCCGGCATCCGCAAGCTGTTCGAGAAGTACCAGATCAAAGGCGCCGAGCCGGCGCTGAAGGCGATGGAAACCCAGTTGCGCGAGTACGGCCAGTGGACCCGCAGCACGGTGTTGCCGAAGGCGCGCAGCGACGCGCGCCTGCCGCCCGAGCTTTACGCCTATTCGCTCAAGCAATTCGGCATCGACGTCGATCCGCAATTGCTGATCCGCCGCGCCCAGGTCGAGTTCATGGAAACGCGGGCGGCGATGGCCCAGCTCGCGCCGCTGGTGGCACAGGCCAAGGGCCTCAAGGTCGCCGACCCGCAGGACTATGTGCAGGTGATGCGCGCGCTCAAGCGCGACACCATCCCCAACGATCAGCTCGAACCGCGCTACCGCAAGGTCATCGACGCGATCGACCCGATCATCCGCAAGCAGCAGATCGTCGACGTGCCGCAGCGGCCGATGGTGATGCGCCTGGGCAGCGAGGCCGAGTCAGCGGCGCAGCCGGCGCCGCACTTCCTGCCGGCGCCGTTGGTCGGCAATACCGGTCAGCAAGGCCAGTTCGTGCTGCCGCTGTCGGTGCCGAGCCCGGACGGCAAGTCCCTGCAGTACGACGACTTCAACTACGAGTCGGTGGCCTGGACCCTGTCCGCGCATGAGGGCCGCCCGGGCCATGAGCTGCAGTTCACCGCCATGGTCGAACGCGGCATCTCGCTGGCGCGTTCGATGTTCGCCTTCAACTCGGTCAACGTCGAAGGCTGGGCGCTGTACGCCGAAGCCGAGATGGTGCCGTACGAGCCGCTCGACGGGCAGTTGATCGCGCTGCAGTTCCGCCTGCTGCGCGCAGCGCGCGCGATCCTCGACCCGATGCTCAACCTCGGCCTCACCGACCGCGCCAGCGCCGGCCGCGTGCTGTCCGAACAGGTCGGCCTGTCGGAAGCTATGACCAAGCAGGAACTCGACCGCTACATGTTCCGCGCGCCGGGCCAGGCCGGCAGCTATTTCTACGGCTACAGCCGCATCCTGGAACTGCGCATGGAAACCGAACTGGCGCTCGGCGATCGCTTCGACCGGCTCAAGTTCAACAACTACCTGCTCGACCAGGGCCTGCTGCCGCCAGACTTGCTCGGCAAGGCGGTGCGCGAAGACTTCGTGCCGGCGCAGAAAGACAAGCGCTGAGGCGAAACCGCGTTATCCGGCGCTGCACCGGTCGCCTTCGCAACAAACGACGAGGCCGCGGATCGCTCCGCGGCCTCGTCGTTTCAACCGGTGCTCGCCGCCGCGATTCAATACACCAGCGACCAGCTCATCGTCCGCAGCGCGAACACGTACCAGACCATCGCCACGCAGGCCGCGGCGACCGCGATCGCGCAGACGCGGCGCAGACGCTGCGGCGACGAACGCCACACCGCGCGCGCGTTGAGCACGGCGACCACCGCGGTCGCCACGCTCGCCAGCCCCAGCAACTGGGCGACGCGAACCCACGGATCGAGCGCGCCGTCGAGCATGCGCACCGACGCGTCGATGCGGGTGATGATCCACAGCCACAGCAGGGCCAGGACCAGATTGCCGATCGGGCCGAGGAAACTCAGCAGGCGCAGGCGGCGATCGCGTTCGCTCAACAGCAATCGCCGTTGGGTGTAGCGGCGCACCAAGGCCGCGACCGGCCACAGCAACACCGCCAACGCCTGCACCGCGAGCGCAAGGCACAGCAGCGGCAGCATCCAGCCCGGCGAACGCCAGCCGGGCACCGGCTGCAGCCACATCGCCGCCGGCACGTCGTCGCTGCTGACCGCGATCACCTGGTTGCCGTCGAGCTTGGCCGCGAGCAGGCTGTCGCCGCCGACCTCGCGCCACACATAGGGTTCGACTTCGCGCCAGCGCTTGGGCCGGCCGTCGGGCGTGCGGAATGCCGACACGCTCAGGGTGTCGTCGTCGTTGACCTCGATCTTGGCGCTGCCTAGCAGTCGCGCGATGGCAAGGAAGTTGCTGCTCGAAGCTCGGCTGTTCTCGTAACGGCCGACGAGTTGCTCGGCGTGCAGGCGCGCCGTCGGCAGAGTCGGCTGCTGCGCCGCGCGCACCGGGAAATAGCGCTGGATCACGCCCTTGATCAGGTCGCGATGCAGCGCGCGCCCGGCGCTGCCGGGACCGTCGGCGGACACGAACAAACCGAGCCCGTGCGCCGGCAGCAACACCAGATTGCTCTGGAAGGCTTCGGTCGCGCCGCCGTGGCCGATCACCACCGGCCCGCGCGTGTCGCGACGGAAGAACCCCAGCGCCATCGCATCCAGGCCCGGGATCGGCCGCGACGCGGTCGCATGCAGGGTCTGCAGGCTGTGCGGTTGCAAGATCCTTACAGCGCCGGCACCGCGCTCGTCGAGCTGCGCGATCATGAAACGCGCCATGTCCAGGCCGGTCGCCGACAGGCTGCCGGCCGGCGCCGGGTTGACCAGTTCGAACGGAATCGGTGCGCCGCCTGCGCTGCTGTAGCTCTTGGCCATATCGCCGGCCAGGCCCTTCGGCAGCGGCTGGCGGAAGCTCGACTGGCGCATGCGCAGCGGCACGAGCACGTTGGCTTCGATGTAGTCGTCGAAGGGTTGCTTGCTGATGCGTTGGACGATGTAGGCGGCGAGCGCGGCGCCGTAGTTGGAATACGCCGGCACCTTGCCGGGCGCATACACGCGCTCGGGCTGCACCTGTTTGAGATAGCGCTCGAGCGGCAGCAGGCGCGATTCGTCGGCGGCGAACAAATGCTTGGCCGATTCCTCGAAACCCGCGGTGTGGGTCATCAGTTGGCGCATCGTCGCCGGCTGGCCGGCGTAGTCGCGGATCTTGAAGTCGAGGTAGCGGTTGACGTCGGCGTCGAGGTCGAGGTCGAGCTTGCCCTGCTCGACCAACTGCATCGCCGCGGTCCAGACGAACAACTTGGAGATCGAACCCGGACGCACCAGGGTACGCGCGGCGTCCATCGGTTTGCGCTTTTCCACATCGGCGTAGCCATAGCCTTTCGCCAACAGCACCTGGCCGTCGCGAACCACCACCACGACCGCGCCGGCGAGTCCGCCGCGCGCGATCGCCAGCGGCACCAGGCCGTCGACATAGGCCTCCAGATCCGGCGCGCTGAGCATCGGGATCGGTGCGGCCGCGCCGGGCTCGACCAGGATTTCGCTCAATGCTTCGTTATCGCGAACGAGCGAGGCTTCGACCGGGTAGCCGGCGGCCGCCGTCGCCTGCGCCACCGGCGCTGGGTCGACGGCATCGGCGATCGCGTCCGGCAGGGGTGTGGGCAAGGGCGCGAAGCTGGCCGGTGCGTTCGCGTTCGCTGCGGCAGCCGCGACCGGCTGCGCCGGTTTGCTTGCGACGGCCGGCTTGGCCGGCGCAGCCTTCACCGCGATGGCCGCCACATCGGTGTCGGCGGCGGCCGGCGTCTTCGCCGGCAGCTTCGAAGGCACCGGCGAAACGCGCGTAGGCAGGGCCGTGCTTGTGGGCGCAGCTTGCCCGGCGTCGATCGCGGGTGCCGCGTTCGACAGCGGCAAGGCACGGGTAGTGGCCGGAAACGCCGACGAAGCGGCCGGCTTGACCGGGGCCGGCATGGGCGCCGGAGTCGGCGCGGCTTTGACCGGCTCGGCTTTTGCGGGCTCGGCTTTCGCGGGCTCGGCTTTGGCCGGCGCGGGTTTGGGCGGGGTTTGGGTCGGCTCCGGCTTGACCGCCTCGGGCTGGTCCGGTCGAGGCGAGGCGCCGGTCGCAGCCTCGGCCGGCGGCGGCGACTGCGCCCACAGGGAACCGGCCAACATCATCACCGCGACGCCGGACATCGCGATGCCGCGCATCGAACGCTTGGACTTCATCTAACCCCCGAAAGCAGCTGCACCGTCGCCGGGTATTCCGCCGGCATGCGTTGCCGGTCGCTCCAGGCGCGGACGTTCGCGGCGAGTGTACGCGTTCGGGCCCGGGGTTCATTCGCGCAGGAGCTGGAGCAAATCCCCCTACCCCCTTCAAAGGGGGATCGTCTGGGGAGTCGCGCGCTTGAACGGGAGGGTCGCTCGGACGGTTGAAGGAGGAGGCGCTCGGCCGCGAGATTCGTCGGTCGGCGCGCCAACGCCGCCACCGATGATGTGCAGGTCTTGCGAGTGCCGGAAACCGCGACGGTGGTCGCGCCCGAATCCGCCCGGCATGGCCGATTCGGCGGCCGCTTACCGCAGCGGCGGCAACGGCCCGGGCCTGCTTCGACCGGCTGCCGGATTCCGGGATCGTTTTTCCGAATCGGCAAATTACTTTCAATAAGTAAACAACGGTTGGCTTTCGCGGCTTGGCAAGGCCCGGGGGGCCGCCTAGAGTCGTCCGTGACCCCTCTCGGCCGCCTTCATGCCCGCCAAGCGCAGCCAGAACGTAACCACGGCCGCACCCGCGGTCCCGAATCCCGGGATCGCGCTGCGGATGCTGCGTCGTCAGCGGGGCTGGACCCTGGCCGAGATCGGCGCGCGCACCGGCCTGCCGATTTCGACCTTGTCGAAGATCGAGAACGGCAAGATGTCGTTGAGTTTCGACAAGCTCACGCGCATCGCCCAGGGCCTGGAAGTCGACATCGGCGAGTTGTTCTCGTCGCCGCCGGCGGGCGTCAACGAAAACTTCAGCGGACGCCGCAGCATCACCCGCGCCGGCGAGGGCTATGCGATCCGCACCGAGCACTACCACCACTTCTATCCGGCCTCGGAACTGCTCAACAAGCGCCTGGTGCCGATCATCGCCGAGGTCCACGCGCGTTCGCTGGAAGAGTTCGGCGACCTGATCCGCCACACCGGCGAAGAGTTCGCCCTGGTCCTGGAAGGCACGATCGAACTGCACAGCGAGCTGTATGCGCCGGCGCGCCTGGACGTCGGCGATTCGATCTATTTCGACAGCGCGATGGGCCATGCCTACATCGCCGCATCGGCGAGTCCGTGCCGCGTGCTCGCCGTGTGTTCGGGCAACGAAGCGCATTTGCGCGAAGCGCTGTCGCGCAAGATCGCGTCCGAGCCGATCCGCGTGTCCGCTGCGCGGCCGCCTAAAATCCGGCGCAGCGCCAGCCTCTGAGCGCTGCGGATAGGGCATGGCCCCGGCGGCGAACGCTCGCGCGCAAGGGCCTTTCGTCCAGGCAACTGCGGATAACGGTCACATGGGCCGCAAACGCCGGTCACGACGTCGGATTTTCGCATTGCGAAACTGCCCGGCCCACCCCGCCCGGACCAAGCGGGCCCGGACGAAGCCGGCCCGGACCCAACCCGCTCGAAGCCGGCGCGCCGGATGCGCGCGGCCCGGTCGCTTCAGCTGACGCGAGCGAGCATGCGCCGGTTGCCGGTCAGCCGCGCCCAGCGCGCGCCGATGTCGCTCATGCACACGTAGGCCGCTTCGCCGGCCAGGCGCCACAGCATGCGCGGGCTCAGGTTCAGGCGCGGCTCGGCGGCGCACAGCTCCCAGTCGTAACCGAGCTGGCGCGCGAACAAGGCGCAACGCGCGAGGTGGTAGCGGCTGCTCAGCAGGGTGACGCGCGAGCGCATGCCCTCGCCGAGCATCGCCCGAGCATTGCGCAGGTTCTGCAAGGTGTCGCGCGATTCCGATTCCAGTTGCATCGGCGCATCCGAAGCGAAGCCGCGCGCGAGCAAGCCGTGACGCGCGAGCTCGGCTTCGCTGGGTTCGTTGGCGGCGCCGCCGCCGAGCAACACGACGTTGCGCGGCGGACGTTCGCGCCACAGCGACACCGCGCGATCCAGGCGCGCCTCGAAGTCCTGGTCCAGCCGCCCACCCGGCGCATGCTTGCCGAACAACAACACGCATTCGCCGCGTTCGGGCTGGCAGGGCGCATTGCGCGCGACCCGCAGCACGTGCACGAAATAACCGACATAGACCAGCCCGGCGCTGAGCACGCACGCGGCCGAGGCGACCACGGCCACATGCAGCACGTCGCGATCGCCCAACAGGGACAGGCGGTGGCCGAGGCGATTGGACATGGAAGCGGGCGCGACCTGCATGGGAAGGAAAACGGGGACGGAGGTACGACAGCGGTATGAGGGCGCAGCGCGGCGAGCGCAAGCACGACGCCGCGGCACAGCCTCCGGCGCAGACGTATTCGATCGCCCGCGCATGAAGCATTCAGCCTCGCAGCGCCTGCGGCCGCCGCCCTGGCCCGTGCGGCCCGCCCCCGGCGGTGCCCGAGCGCCCCTCGCTATACTGCGGGCGTTCCCCACCGCGCGATTCTACCGACTACGTGACGTCCCCACCTTTACCGATGCCGCCGCTGGCGATCCGCGCCTACACCGCGACCACCGCGCTCGGCCGCGGCCTGGACGCCCAGGCGAGCGCCTTGCGCGAACGGCGCAGCGGCCTGCGACGCAACGATTTCGCCCCGCTCGCCGCCGGCGAGGCGCCGCTGGACTGCTGGATCGGCCGCGTCGACGGGCTCGAACAGGCCGCCCTGCCGGCCGAGCTGAGCCAGTGGGAGTGCCGCAACAACCGCCTGGCCTGGCTGAGCCTGCAGCACGACGGCGTGCGCGAGGCACTGGACGCGGTGGTCGCGCGCCATGGCGCCGAGCGGGTCGCGGTGATCCTCGGCACTTCGACCTCGAGCATCGGCGCGACCGAAGAGGCCTATAGCCGCCTGCGCAACGACGGACGCGAATTCCCCGAAGACCTGGCCCGGCCGACCCTGCATACGCCGCACTCGCTCGGCGCCTTCGTCGCCGCCGCGACCGGCCTGCGCGGCCCCTGCGTGACCGTCGCCACCGCCTGCTCGTCGAGCGCCAAGGTGTTCGCCCAGGCCGCCCGCCTGATCGCCGCGGGCGTCGCCGACGCGGCCCTGGTCGGCGGCGTCGACACCCTGTGCGGCAGCGTGTTGTTCGGCTTCAACTCGCTGCAACTGGTCTCCAACGCACCCTGCCGCCCCTTCGATGCCGAACGCGTCGGGCTGTCGCTCGGCGAAGCCGGCGGATACGCCGTGCTCGAACGCCTCGACGCCGGCGAACGCGCCGCACTGGAACTGCGCGGCTACGGCGAATCCAGCGATGCCCACCACATGTCCTCGCCGCATCCCGAAGGCCTGGGCGCGCGCCTGGCGATGGGCGATGCGATGACCCGCGCCGGCATCGACGCGGCCGAGGTCGGTTATCTGAACCTGCACGGCACCGCCACCCCGGCCAACGACAAGATCGAGGCGCTGGCGATCGCCGCGCTGTTCCCCGCCACCCTGCACGCCTCCTCGACCAAAGGCTGGACCGGGCATACGCTCGGCGCCGCCGGCATCGTCGAGTCGGCCTTCGCCTTGCTCGCACTCGAACGCGAGCATCTGCCGGGCACGCTCAACAGCGTGCTGCCCGACCCGGCCAACGGCCCGCAGATCCGCTTCGATTCGGCCGACACCCGGATCCGTTATGCCATGAACAATTCCTTCGGCTTCGGCGGCAACAACTGCTCGCTCGTGTTCGCGCGCCCATGACCGCCTCCGACTTCGCCCAACCGGCGACACGCTC
Source organism: Lysobacter antibioticus (assembly GCF_000731095.1). Lineage (GTDB taxonomy): Bacteria > Pseudomonadota > Gammaproteobacteria > Xanthomonadales > Xanthomonadaceae > Lysobacter > Lysobacter antibioticus_B. The sequence goes on from NZ_JMTZ01000016.1 coordinate 37,638, forward strand.
GCCGGTGCTCACCGCCGTCGTCGAAAGCGTCGGCTACTGGAGCCGCGGCCTGCCCTCGTGGGAAGCCGCGCGCGCCTACGCCGTGCACGGCGATCTCCCCGCCGACGCGCCGTCGCGGCCGTCGCCGCAATTGCTGGCGCCGAACGAACGCCGGCGCGCACCGGAAACGGTGGCGGTGGCGCTCGAAGTCGCACTCGCCGCCTGCCAGGCCGCGAACCGCGATCCGGCCGGCCTGCCGTCGGTGTTCGTGTCCTGCCACGGCGACATGGCGATCACCGACTACATGTGCGCCACCCTGGCCAGCGAACCGCGCACGATCTCGCCGACCCGCTTCCACAATTCGGTGCACAACGCCGCCGCCGGCTACTGGACCATCGGCGCCGGCGCGATGCAGCCGGCGACCGCGCTGAGCGCGCTCGACGCCAGCTTCGCCCAGGGCCTGATCGAAGCGCTGGCCCAGATCGCCGCCGGCGACGAGGCGGTGCTGCTGGTCGGCTACGACGGTACCGCGACCGGCCCGCTGCAGACGATGTGGGGCAGCGACGGCCTGCTCGGTGCGGCGCTGGTGCTCGCGCGCGCGCCGGCCGATCGCCGCGCGACCGGCCCGCTGTTGCGCGCCTGGCTCGGCGACGAGCCGCCGTCGCCGCTCGAAGGCAAGCTGTCTCGCCGCGAAACCGGCAACGCCAGCGCCGCGATGCTGCCCTTGTTCGACGCCTTGGCCTCGGGCCATGATCGGCTCGCATTACCGGCCGGTGGCGGCCGAACCCTGCGGGTGGAGCTCGTCCATGACTGAAAGACCCGTTTCGCCAGGACGCGACGGCCAGACGCCAGGTAAGGCAACCGCGCACAGGACCCGTCCGCTGCGCCTGGATCGCGATAACGTCGCGGTGATCATTCCGGCGCTCAACGAGGCGCTGCGCATCCGCGGCGTGGTCGAAGGCGCGCTGGCCCAGTGCGCGCACGTGATCGTCATCGACGACGGCTCCGACGACGGCACCGCCGAACGCATCGCCGACCTGCCGGTGACCTTGCTGCGCCATGCGCAACGCCAGGGCAAGGGCGCCAGCCTGCGCGACGGCTTCGCCGAAGCCCTGCGCCGCGGTTTTCTCGCCGTGCTGACCATGGACGGCGACGGCCAGCACGCCGCCGAAGACATCCCGCGCCTGATCGACAGCGCCAACCGTCATCCCGGCCACATCGTGATCGGCGCGCGCCTGCGCAAGCGCGCCTCGCAACCGACCTATCGGCGCCTGGCCAACAATTTCGGCGACTGGGGCGTGGCCTGGGGCACCGGCTACCAGATCGCCGACAGCCAGAGCGGCCAGCGCCTGTACCCGGCCGCGGTGATCGCCCTCGACGACGTACCCGGCGAAGACTTCGTGTTCGAGGCGCAGATCTTGATGTCGGCGGCGCAGCAACTGGGCACGCGCTGCGTCTCGGTGCCGATCGAATCGCGCTACCAGAACGAAGACTCGCAGGAAGAATTCCGCGCCAGCCATTTCAAACCCTTGCGCGATTTCACCCGCATCACCAGCCACATCGTCGGCCAATGCCTGCGTCGCGGCGGCATCCCCGCGGTCTATCGCAGCATCCGCGCCAACCCGCCGTTGATCGACGACCCGAGCGGCGAGTTTTCCGGCGAGGCCGCGCACAAGGCGCAGACGCATACGCGTTGATGTTGCGCTGATGCAGCAACACCTTCGCAGGCACCGGGCGAAGCTTCGATGCCTCAGCCCCGACAATCCAGGGTAGGAGCGGCGCAAGCCGCGACCGCGTTCCGACAGATCACCGCGCTGGCGGGCTCACTGAGTGACCGAGCCGCGTCGCCCACCCGATGTCATCCCCGCGAAGGCGGGGATCCAGAGACCTCAAGCGTTCTCGCCCGAATGGCCCTGGATCCCCGCCTTCGCGGGGATGACGATTGCTGGCTGTCTTAGTCCCGGCTGCAGGGCGCGCTAAAGCTGACTTGCGCGATCTGAGAGATCTCGGCCGGCGCAGGTTTGTCGAGTAATCGAGCCGAGTCGTCTACCCGAACGTTATTCCCGCGAAGGCGGGGATGACGGCTGGAGGTGTTCGTGCCGACCCTACGCGCCGCCTCAGTTGCGTGGCGGGTTGACCGGAGGCGCCTGCGGGCCCGGGTCGTTCATCGGCGGCGGATTCAGCACGTAGATCGCCACGCCGCGCGCGAACTTCTGCCGAGGGCTGATGCTGACCCCCACGCCGCCACCGCTGTAGTGGCGCCCGCCGAAACTGCCGCCGCCGGCACCGACGCTGACGCCGCTGCCGCCGTAACCGTCCTGGGTGCCCTGGAACAGCACGCCGTTGGCGCCGAGCTTGGCCGCTTCGGCGCGCAGCTTGCCGACCACCGAATCCATCTTGTTCTGCTCGCCGTAGGTGAACGCGCCGCTGTTGCTTTCGAGCAGGGCGATCTCTTCGTAGCGGCTCGGCGGCGGCGCGAAATACACCCGCACCTGCGACACCGGCACCGGCGGGCGCGGCCGCCCGGTGATCACGTGGGAACTGGCGCAGGCCGACAGGGCGAGCGCGAACAAAGCGATGAACAGGGTGCGCGACATCGGAGGTCTCCCGTACGGCCTTCGCGGCGGATCGGCTCATGCTACGCCCGCCGGCCCGGCATCGGGTGAGCGCCCGGTGAGCGGTCGCCGGCCGGCGACGACCGGGCCGCGACGCTGCCGGGCCGTACTCGACCGCGCCGGAACGAGCCTCGCATCGGCGAGCGCGCCGCCGCCCGAACCGCCGCCCGGGTAAATCTTGTCCGCATCCGGACGCCTGTCACCCACGTTCCGCTGCGAGCGTGATCTGATGCGCGCGCGAGCCCGGGCGCGCCTCATCGGCCCAGCGATCGTCGACGGCCAGCCTCTTGCGCCAGCCGCCCTCAACATCGAGCGCCGCCCGCTTACCGACGGCGTACGGCGCCTTGGTCCGCACTCATCGATATCCCACGCGTCTCAATGGAGTGAACCATGCGTATCAGGAATGCATTGCTGCTGTCCCTGCTGGCCTGCGCGCCGGCCACCGCAGCGATCTACGCGCCGCCCCCGGCCTACTACCCGCTGTACCAGACCTACAACCCGACCATCACCGATTACTTCTACACGCTCAATTACTACGAGGCCTACGGCGCCGCCGGCTATCAGGGACCGAGCGTGTTCACCTACGTCGAGAAGACCCCGCAGCCGTCCACCGTTGCGCTCAGGCGCTACTGGAAGGGATCGCCGCAGAACGACCACATTTATCTGACCGACCAGTTCCCGGAAGAGATCAGCTACGTCCTCAACAACGGCTTCGTCTACGAAGGCATCGAGGGCTATATCTACACCCAGCAAGTGCCCGGCTCGCTGCCGGTGCATCGGCTCAACTACAACTACGGCAACGGCGATCTGATGCACAAATACGTGACCAGCGAGGCCGAACGCCAGGCGCTGGTGCAGCAGGGCTGGGGCTACGATCGCGTGCAGGGTTACGTCCCGTCGCAGAGCGCGCTGTTGCAGCCTAACGGCACCGTGCTCAGCGGCTACCCCGCTCTCCCCGGCGGCGCCGTCGTGGCGCGGCGCTGCGATCCGGTCAGCACACCGAACTTCTGTTCCAACCCGCAGCATCCGGGCCGCGAACCGCACTACCGCAACAACTTCTATGGTTATCGCGGCGTATCCAGCACGGTCAAGCCGGCCGGCAGCAACGTGCAGAAAATCCAGTTCGACGTGTGGTCGCCGGACTTCTTCATCGGCTCCGACGAGCACATCGTGATCGGCGTGCACGGCGGGCTCACCGTCGGCACCGATCAGATCACTCTCGAAGGTCTCGGCATCACCCTGGGGCAGTCGCAGATGTGCGGCGACGGCGTGTCGCAGGTCGAAGGCTTCTGGCTCGCGCCGGGCACGCCCGCGGGCTACGGCGGTTTCCTGGCGTCGACCTGTCCGGCCCGCACGGCCGATCCGAACGGCAAATACTTCGCGCCGATCCCGATGGAGAACCATCATCCGTATCGCGTGGTGATCAAGGTCTCCGACGCGGGCACGATCCAGTACTCGGTGCTCGACGGCTACACCCTGGCCTCGATCCAGGGCCAGACCTTCAACGCCGTCAACCAGTATCCCGGCGGCATCGGCGGCTTTCCGAACAAGACCGGTTACTACATCGCACCGTCGACCACCTCCAACCGCGACTACACCTTGTACCTCAGCAACCTCAGCGTGAGCTGGCAGAACGGGTTTTGATCGCAGCGTTTCGATCGCAACCCGGGTTCGGATCGCAAGCGGTCCGAACCACCGGCACGCCTCAGCCCATGCCGCACGCTTCAGCCCATGCCGCACGCTTCAGCCCATGCCGCACGCTTCAGCCCATGCCGCAGGCTTCAGCCCATGCCGCCATTAATCCCGATCACCTGGCCGTTGATGTAGCCGGCCGCATCCGAACACAGGAACGCGACCAACGCGGCGACTTCATCGGCGCGGCCGGCACGGCCGGCCGGGACCATCTGCTTGATCGCCTCCGCAGTGAACGTGCCGTCGGCCATGCGCCCTTCGATGACGCCGGGCGCGACCACGTTGACGGTGATGCCGCGGCTGGCCATTTCGCGCGCCAGCGATTTGGAGGCGCCGTGCAGCGCCGCCTTGGCCGCGGCGTAGTTGGTCTGGCCGCGGTTGCCGAGCACCGCCGCCACCGAAGACACGTTGACGATGCGCCCCCAGCGCGTGCGCGCCATCGGCAACAACAGCGGTTGGGTGACGTGGAAGAAGCCGTGCAGCGACACGTCGATCACCCGCTTCCACTGCGCCAGGCTCATGCCGGCCATCGGCGCGTCGTCGTGGATGCCGGCGTTGTTGATCACGCCCTGGATCGGCCCGGCTTCGAGCAGGCCTTCCAGCGCGGTGCGCGCCGCCTGGTCGTCGGCGACGTCGAAGGCGATCGCCGAGGCCTGGCCGCCGGCCGCCTCGATCTGCGCGACCACTGCCTGGGCGCGTTCGAGGTTGTGGTTGGCGTGCACGATCACCTGCCAACCGGCCGCCGCCAGTGCGAGACAGATCGCCTGGCCGAGGTCGCCGCTGCCGCCGGTGACGAGGGCGCGGCGCGGCGAAGGGTGCGAAATGGACATGCGGACGACTCCGAGCGGCAAAGCCCGATTGTCCCCGCCCCGCCGCCGTGGCGAAAGCCACGCGGCGGAGCGGGGAGTCGCCGCTCCTGGCCAGCCGGTCTGTGGCACGGCTTCCGGCTCAGGTCGAAACGCGGAAACCGTCCGGGTACGGCGGGTCGCCCTCGCGGCCGTGCAGGTTGTCGATCTGCACCAGGCTGTGCTCGATCGCCTGCCCCTGCCCGTCGCAACGCAGGCGTTGCTCGCCGCGCCAGACCGCCCAGGCGCGCTCGTCGCCGTCCTCGTCCTCGCCGTCGACGGCAACCACCCACCATTCCAGGGTGCGCTGCGCATCCGGCGCCAACCGCATCGTCGCTAGCGCGTCGAAATCGAGTTCGATCCGGCCTTCGTCGGTAGCGGTGCCGAGCCATTGCGCGAAGATCGCCGAACGCCCGCCGGCGATGCGGAACATATCGACCCAGGTATTGGCCGGCATGTCTTCGTCGTAGGGCCGGTCGCAACGTTCGAGCCAGTGCAGGCGCGCGCCTTCGCGGCGGCCGAGAGCGATGCGCAGGCGCAAGCGATGGCCGATGCGGCCCTCGTCGATGGCGCGATGCGGGCCAAGGTCCTCGAAATGGAACTGCAGCGACATGCGCGACGCTCCCGGGCGCGATGCGGCACGGCCGCCGCATCTGCACTAGGAAACGCCGGCGCCGGCAGGGTGTGAATGCAGACGGCGCGATGCGCCGCAGCGCAGATTCGGTAGCGCGGACTCAGTGGAGCGGATTCAATGGCGCGGACTCAGTCCGGCCGCGCCATCACCGCGGCACGCCCCTGCGCGATCGGCACGCCGGCGTGGTGCAGCTCGAACTCGTACTGCCAGCTCTGGCCGGTGTCGATCAGCTTGTGCGCGCGGCCTTCGATCGCACCGGGCAGGTCGTCGAAACGCGCCAGGTGCAACTGCACGCCGCGCAGCGCCACCAGCACGCCGGGCTTGGCCACGCCGCCGTCACGGCGCGCGAGCAAACCGCCGTGCACGGCCATGGTCTGTGCGCCGTATTCGCACAGATGCACAGCGTGCAGGCGCCCGTCGCGACGCAGCGGATGGGCGGGGTCGCGATGCCCGTTCGTGCGCAGCACGATGCGCTCCTCGTCCCATTCGACGACTTCTTGCCACAGGCACATCAGGCCCTGGTGCGGGATCAGCGCGGCGATGGCCTCACGCGTGCGCATCGCCGGCCTCCATCGCCGCCGGTTCGCGCACGATCAACAAGGCCAGCACGAAGTTGAAAACGACGCCGAGCGCGACCGTGCTGCCGATCGCGCGCAACACCGGAATCGACGACAAACCCAGCAGCGCGAACACCAGCAGCGTGGTCAGGCTGCACACGATCACCGCGTGCAGGGTGCGCAGCTGTTCGGCGCGGTCGTCGCCGGCATGATCGAAGAACAGCGCGTAATCCAGGCCCAGGCCGGCGGCGAGGATCAGCGAGACCAGATGGAACAGGTTGAGTTCGATGCCCAGGCCGCGCAGCACCGCCAGGATCAGCAGGCTGCTCAAGGCCATCGGCGCCAGCACACGCAGCACCCGCCGCGGCGAGCGCAGGGCCACCCATACCGCAGCCGCGAGCAGCACGCCGGCCAGGCCCAAGGCCATCAGCACGCGGCCGCGGTAGTCGGCGACCAGCGATTCGGAAGCCTGCTTGAGATCGAGCAACTGGCCGCCGTGACGGCGCACCACGCTCGCGACCGCGGCCGGATCGTTGAGCCCGGTCAGCGACACCAGCGCGGTGGCATGGTCGCCGCGTTGCAACAGCAGGCCCTCGACGCTGACCGCGAGCGGCGTGCCGGCGAGGTCGCGCGGGGTCAGCGGCGGCGCCTGCCGCGCGCGTTCGACGTCGGCGAGGAAATCGGCGAAGGCATCGCTGCGGAACGGCGTCGCCGCGACGGCGGTGTCGAGCGCCGTGCGCAGGCTGGCCGCATCGGGCAGGCGCTGCTGGCGTTCGCGCTGGGTCTTGGCGCTCGGCAGATAACGCGCGGCGAGGTCGTAGCCGGCGATCGCGCCGCGCCGGCGCAGCGCCGGCAGCTCGGTCAGCAAGGCTTCCGAGGACTGCAAAGCGGCCTCGGCATCGCGGCCCTCGATGGCGATGACGTAACGCACGTCGGGCGCGCCGAGTTCGTCGCGCAACTGCGCATCGCGGGCGAGCGCGGCCGGCGGCACCGGGGTCAGCTTGGCCAGGTCGTTCTGCCAGAACGCGCCGGGCACGAACAGGATCACCGCCAGCGCCAGCGCGGCGATCAGCGACACGCCGGCCACGCCGAGCCGCGGCCAGCGCGCCAGCCGCGTCCACAGCCGCGCCAGCGCCGGCGAGCCGGCGGCGTCGCGCGGCGCCGGATCGATCAGCGCCGGCAGCACGAAACGCGTGGCGAGCGCGGCGGTGGCAAGGCCGACGATGGTGAACACCGCGAGTTGCTGCAGGCCGTCGACGCCGGAGACGAAGAAGGTCAGGTAGGCGATGCAGGTCGAGGTCACGCCGGTGCCGAGCGTCGGCCACAGGCTGCGCGCGCTCGCCCACGGCGACAGGCCAGGGCGTTGGTGACTGAACAAATGGATCGGATAGTCCTGGACCACGCCGATCAAAGTGAAACCGAAGGCGACGGTGATGCCGTGCACGCCGTCGAAGAGTGCGGCGACTGCACCGAGCCCGGCCAGGCCCGCGGTCGCCAGCGGCAGGCCGCCGAGCAGCGGCGCCTTCCAACTGCGGTAGGCCAGCCACAGCAACAGTACGAACACCAGGCTGTCGATGGTGCCGATCAGGCTCGCTTCGCGTTGGGTGCGCCCACCGATTTCGACCGAGAACGCACCCGGGCCGCTGATCGTCAGCCGCGCCGGGCTGGCGCCGCGCGCTTGCGCGAACGCGGCCTGGATCGCATCGAGCGCGCCTTGCTGGCCGGTCGGGTCGAAGCCGGCCGCGCGCGTCTCGATCGCCAGCAAGGCCTGCTTGCCGGCGCGGTCGAACCACACGCCGTGCTCGGTCTGCGGCGCCTGCGCCGGCTGCCAGGCCTCGGCCAGGCGCAGCATCTCCAGGGTGGGATCGCTCGGCAGCAGCGGCTCGATCAGCTCGCCGGCCGGCGAGCCGAGGTCCTGCACGCGGCTGTCGAGTTGCTCGCGCAAATAGGCGCTGTCGAGCGGCTGTTCGTCGAAGCTCGGCGTCAGCAGATAGCGGTACGGACGCAGGCGTTCCGGCACCGCCTCCAGCCCCTGCCCGGCGCCGTTGGCGACCAGCTTGAACTGCGGCTGCGCGGTCAGGCGTTCGCGCATCGCCGCCGATTGCGCGGCGAGAGTGGCCGGCTCATCGCCTTCGATCGCCAACAACAACAGACGCGAGCCCGGGCCTTCGCCGAGTTCGTCGATCAGCAGTTTCTGCGCCGGCGTCTGCGCGCTCGGCATGAAGCGGCGCAGATCGCCGCTGAGCTGCAGGCGGCTGCCGATCGCCCAGCCGGCGACCGCGAGCAGGGCCAGCCACAGCAGGGCGAGGGCGAGACGGCGCGCGGGCGTCATCAACGCGCCGCGCCGTGGCCGCGGCACAGCGCCGCCAACTGGCTCGCGTCGGCGACGCCGGCGGCGGCGCGCGCAGCGCTGGCCAACAAGGTGCGCTGTTGCTCGTTGCCGCGCGCCGGCCGGGTCTCGATGCAACGCAGCTCATCGTCGCGGCCGAGCAGGACGATCTCGCGCACGCGTGCGGCCAGACTGGCGTCCTTCGGGATCAGGCTGATCGTCCACTGCCGGCGCGTGCCCTCGGCGACCAGCCGGTAATGCTGTTCGAGCAAGGCGCGGTCGCCGCCGAGCAAGGCGCCGAAGCTGGCCTGCAAGGCGACCAGCTCGGGCGCGCGCGCCAGCGAGAAACGCCTGGGCGGCTTGCCGGGGCGGACGATGGCGACCTCGCCCTGGCCGGGCTTGGCGCCGGTGCGGATGCTGGTGGTCTCGGCGTAGGGCGCGCGCACTTCGCGCACCAGGGTGGTCGCGTCGGGACGACGGTACTCGCCGGACAGGCGCAACGGTGCTTTGAGCAGGGCCGAGCCGCGCACTTCGACGAAGTCGGTGCGGGCCGGGACCGGCTGCGCCAGGCGCGGCAGGATCCAGTCGGGATCGGCCGCGACCGCGGCTTCGGCGGCCGATGCCCCGGCCGGCACGCCCTGGGCGGCGGCCTCAGTAACCGGAGCGGCGCGCAGCGACCCGGCGCCGAGCATCAGCGCCAGGGTCCACGTGCAAGGCTTGATCAGCGTCATCGGCATGCCAGAAATCGTAGAAGTTGAACCAGTTGTAGGGGGCGCTGCGGGCTTGGGCCTGCAGGCGCTCGGCGTAACGCTGGACCAGTGCGGCAAGGATCGCCGGGCGGTTATGCCGCTCGATCGCCACACCCTCGCTGAACGTCTCGAACACCAGGTCGTAGCGCGCCCCCCCACGGTACAGGCCGAAGGCCAGCACCACCGGCACTTTCAGTGCCGCCGCGATCAGCCACGGCGCGCTCGGGAACTCGGCCGGCGCGCCGAGGAAGGAGGCGGTGGTATGCGGCTCGTGCGGCGCGGCGCGGTCGACCAGCAAGGCGACGATCGCGCCTTCGTCGGTGGCCTGCTTGATCGCGAACACGATCGAGGGGCCGTCCTGGCCGGCATCGATGACGGTGCGCGCGATCTGCGGATCCAGCGCGTCGAGCATCTCGGTCAGGGCCGGGTTATGGCCGCGGTCGAACACCACCCGCAGCTTCAGGCCGGGCCGACTGCGCGACAGCACCCGCAAGGCCTCGAAGCTGCCCAGGTGCGAGCCGAACAGCAGCAGGCCTTGGCCGCGGTCGAGATAGGGTTCGAGCTTGTCCAGGCCGTCCACGCGCACGTCGAACGGCGCCATGCGGCCGCTGAGCATGTACAGGCGATCGAGGATGGTCGCGGCGAAGGTGTGGATGTGGCGGGCGATGTCGAGCAAGCGCGGCGGACGGTCGAGCACCCGCGCCAGATAGTCGCGCGAGGCGCGCCGCTCCGGGCCGCGCACGATCAGGAAGTAGGCGACGATCGGATACAGGGTCAGGCGCGCGATCGAGCGCCCGCCGCGACGGGCGATGAAGCCGATCAGGCGGAAGGCGAGGCGGCCGCCGCCTTCGGGGCGTTGCTTCCAGTGCTCGCCGCTCATGCCGAAGCCTCGGTGATGGGCAGATCGGCGACGACTTCGCCGCTGGCGAGCAGGTCGTCGCCGCGGCGCACGCGAAAGCGCCAACGCGCCGCGCCCAGCGCGTCCAGTTCGACCTGCGCCGATTGCTCCGGCAACAAGGGCTGCAAGAACTTCACCTGCGGCAGACGCAATCCGTTCAGCGGCCCGTGCGCGGCTTCGACCGCGGCGATCACCTGCTCCAGCAGGACCACGCCAGGCACCAGCGGGCGCCCCGGGAAATGGCCGGGCAGGCAGGGATGATCGGACGGGATCGAGAACGGCATACAGGCGGGCGGCGGGGTCGGCGGTTGCGGCGAGGGTCACAGGATAAAGCACGCGCATTCAGCGGGGCGTCGAAATGCGACGGCGGCCCTTGAATTACTGGAATTCGCAGTGTGCGACGGTGCCCAAACGCAGCGCCTGCGCGGTATCGGCCAACGGCTCCGTTCAGGAGAACAGCTCGCGCCAGAAGCCCGGGCCGAGCTTGGCCATGCGGTGCATGAAGTCGAAGAAGCCGCTCTCCGGGCGCACCGGGAAACGGCGCTGCCGCACCAGGTATTCGCCGGCGAACATGCCGACGACGACGCCGTAGTTGATCAGGTTGGCGAACCAGGACCATTGCTCCTGGCTGATCGCGACCGGCGGCACCTGTCCCAGGCGCGCCAGCACGCCGTCGGGCACGGCGATCATCGCCAGGGCGCCGTTGACCAGCGCCAGCACCGTCAACACCACCGCCCACAGCGCGGTCAGGCGGCGGGTATAGCGATACAGCTCGGGCGACAAGGCCGACACCGGGCCTTCGTGCAGGGCCGCGACGATGCGCGTGATCAGGGCCTCGCGCGGCGCGCGCAGGCTGCGCCCGAACCACCACGCCAGCCAGCCGTTGAACAGCATCGGCGGCGCCAGCAACAACATCTGCGCGTAGGGGGTGAAGGCCGACGCGGCCAGGGCCGCGAGCAGGACCACGGTCGCCGCCCAGGCACGCCAGCGCAGGCCCAGCAAGCCGTCGATGGTCACGAACACGACCAGATCGGCCAGGGCCAATGCCGCCAGCGCGCCGCCGCCGTCGTGGCTGGCCCAATGCGCCAGCACCGGGTAGGCGATCGCCAGCAACAGGCGCGCGAGGGCGCTGGACGAAGGAGGGTTCACGTCGGCTCCGGGAACGGGCGCATGCACTGGCGGTTCGACGCCGCGCCGGCCGCCGGCGTTCAGGCGGCCCGCTGCTGCTCGATATGCGCCGACAGCGCGCGCAGCGAAGCGAAGATGCGGCGGTTCTCGTCGCTGTCGGAGCGCAGCTGGAAGCCGTAGCGCTTGGTGATCGCCAGGGCGAGTTCCAGTGCGTCGATCGAGTCCAGGCCGAGGCCTTCGTTGAACAGCGCCGCTTCCGGATCGATCTGCTCCGGTGCCACGTCTTCCAGGTTCAGGCTCTCGACCAGCAGCTGCGCCAGTTCGCGTTCGGCGGGGCTTTGTTCAGACATCGGGCGATCCGGTCACGGTGGGACAAGGGGCGCAACGATCCGCCATCGGCGCCGCAGGCGCAACCGCCGGGTGCGGCGAGCCCGCTGTTCGGCCCCACCCGGCAGCCGCTTCGGCCTGCGGCGGACCTGCGTTATCAGGCACTTGAGGCGTTGTGCCGAAGCGGCGCGACGACGCCGGCGCCCCGCCGCCGCTGCGCAGCGGGCCGAGGCGGCAGGCTATCATTTGCGCATGAATCCGCCCGACTCCGCGCCCGACGCGGCCGCACCGACGGCCACCGCTGCTTCCAGCACGGCCAGCCCCTCCCACGCCGCGCAGACCATCGACACCGATGTCCTGGTGATCGGCGGCGGCCCGGCCGGCACCACCGCGGCGACCCTGCTCGCCCGCAAGGGCTGGAAGGTGTTGCTGCTGGAAAAAGGCAGCCACCCGCGCTTCCACATCGGCGAGTCGCTGCTGCCGATGAACCTGGCCATCCTCGAGCGCCTCGGCGTGCTCGAACAGGTGCGCGCGATCGGCATCCACAAGCCCGGCGCCGAGTTCCCGATCGACGCCGAGCGCTACAACACCTTCCGCTTCGAGCGCGCGCTCAACCCGGTCTACGGCTACGCCTTCCAGGTCAAGCGCGAGGAATTCGACGAACTGCTGTTCCGCCACGCCCAGGCCAACGGCGTCGACGCCCGCGAACGGGTCAAGGTCGAGAAGATCGAGTTCGGCGCCGACGGCCGCCCGTCGATGGTTCACGCCCGCGGCGACGACGGCCGCGAGCTGCGGGTGCGCCCGCGCTACCTCGTCGACGGCAGCGGCCGCGACACCTTCCTCGGCGGCCAGCTCAAGCTCAAGCAGAAGAATCAGCTGCACCAGTCGGCGGCGATCTTCAGCCACTTCACCGGCGTGCAGCGCCGCGACGGCGAGGACGCCGGCAACATCACCGTGCAGCGTTTCGCCCACGGCTGGATGTGGCTGATCCCGCTGCAGCGCGACGTCATGAGCGTCGGCGCGGTGTGTTTCCCCGAATACCTCAAGCAACGCCGCGGCGACAGCGAAGGCTTCCTGATGCAGACGCTGGAGTCCGAGCCGTCGGTATGGCGGCGCATGCAGGGCGCACAGCGCTGCGGCGACGTCCATGTGACCGGCAACTATTCCTACACCTGCTCGCGTATGACCGGCCCGGGCTGGGTCATGGTCGGCGACGCCTACGCCTTCGTCGATCCGGTGTTCTCCTCCGGCGTCTACCTCGGCATGAACAGCGGCGAACAAGCCGCCTCGGTGGTCGACGGCGCCCTGCGCGAGCCGGCGCGCGAGACCGAACTGCAGGCGGCGATGGTCAAACGCCTCAAGCGCGGCCTGCGTCATTTCCAATGGTTCATCTATCGCTTCACCACGCCGGTGATGCGCGAGCTGTTCAACGCCCCGCGCAACTATTGGCAGATCGAGCAGGCGGTGATCTCGATGCTGGCCGGCGACGTGTTCGACAACCGCGAGGTGCTGCGCCGCCTGCGCGTGTTCCGCTTCGTCTATGCGATGACGGCGCTGCGCATGGCGCCGCAGGCGCTGCGCGGCTGGTGGCGGCGCAAGCGCCAGGTCGGCGTCGATTTCCGCGGCGACACCCTGCAACGGGGCAATCCGTGAGCGCGGCCGAAGCCATGTTGGCGATGCCGCCGCAACTGCAGGTCGACTACGTCGCGGCCACGCCGGCCGAGTTGCTCGCCCAGGACGACACCCTGGCGGTATTCGGCTTCGGCGCGCAGGCGCCGCAGCACGACGACCCGCGTTATCTGCGCGTGGCCCTGGAACCGTTCGGCGACCGGCGCCTGGAGCGCTGGCGCGGCCGCGGCCCGGTGATCAAGGGCCGCGACGGCGACCTGGCCTGGTCGGAAGACGGCGCGCTGCAGTTCGGCGTGATCGAATTCGACGAGCCCGAACCGCTGCCGGGCGAAGCCACCAACGGCGAGATCGCGCGCGCCGCCGAATACCTGTACCGCAAGTTGCTCGCCTTCACGCAAGCGCGCGGCTATCCGCATTTGTTGCGGATCTGGAACTACCTCGACGGCATCACCCTCGGCCACGGCGACGAAGAGCGCTACCGCGTGTTCTGCGTCGGCCGCGCCAAGGGCCTGGGCGATTTCGACATCGCGCGCCTGCCGGCGGCGACCGCGATCGGCCGCGTCGACGGCGCGCGCCGCTTGCAGGTGTATTGGCTGGCCTCGCGCACGCCCGGCACGCCGCTGGAAAACCCGCGCCAGGTCAGCGCCTATCGCTACCCGCGCCAGTACGGCCCGCAGCCGCCGAGCTTCGCCCGCGCCATGCTGCCGCCGCAGCCGGCGGCGATGCCGCTGCTGTTGTCGGGCACCGCGGCAGTGGTCGGCCACGAGTCCAGGCATGCCGATTCGGTGCTGGCCCAGCTCGACGAAACCCTGGCCAACTTCGACAGCCTGCTCGGCGTCGCCCGCCAGCGCCAGCCGCAGTTGTCGAGCGCGTTCGGCGGCGGCTCCTGCCTGAAGGTGTACGTGCGCGACGTCGAGGAGATCGACAACGTCGCCGCCGCGCTCGACCGCCGCTTCGGCGATCGGGTGCCGCGCATCCTGCTGCACGCGGCGATCTGCCGCTACGAACTGCGCGTGGAGATCGACGGCTCGCACGGCTGACGCGCCGCCGTGCAAACGCCGCCGGGCTTGTTCGCGGCCGGCAACCTCGATGCAGCGGCGCCTCAGGGCGCCGTTTGCGCCTGAATTCGCGCCGACGCCCATCGGTCCCGGCCACCTGTGGCACTTGAAATCGGCCCGCCAGACGCTACGTTGCGCATGTGGCCAAACGGGCCGACTGCGGAGTACGACACGATGGGATTGATCAGCCTGCTCTGGGGCATCGTCGCGCTGCTGTGGATGATCCTCGCCCTGATCCCGCTGCTGGGCTGGGGCAACTGGTTCCTGATCCCGTTCGCCGCGGTCGGCGCGATCATCGCCGCGATCGGAGTGCTGTTCACCAGCTCGGAAAAGAACGGCCGCGCCAAGACCGGCCTGCTGCTCAACGCCATCGTGATCGTGGTCGGCGTGGTCCGCCTGGGCATCGGCGGCGGCATCGTCTGAGCGCGACCGCCTGAGCGGAGGCTTCATTCGAGAGCGATCGCCTGAGCGGCGACCGCATTCGAATCCGTTCGCTGAGCCGCGACCGCGCCGCTCAGCCCGATACGGCGATGCAGTGGCGCGATCGTCGCGCCCGATCCTGCGCTATCGATGCTCCGGGCCGAAATCCGGTTCGGACGGTTCGTGAGCGCGAAGCTCGGGCTCAGGCCTGGTCGAGCGCGGTTTTCGGACGCGCGGCGAGCAAGGCCTGCGTGTGCGCGTGTTGCGGCGCGCGCAGCACCTGCGCGGTCGGCCCGGTCTCGACGATGCGGCCGGCTTCGAGCACGGCGATGCGTTCGGCCACCGCCGCCGCCGCGGCGAGGTCGTGAGTCACGAACAACAAGGCCAGGCCGCGTTCGCGCTTGAGCCGCGCGAGCAGAGCCAAAATCGCCGCGCGGTGATGCGCGTCCAGGGCCGACACCGCTTCGTCGCAGACCAACAGTTCGGGATCGGTCGCCAGTGCGCGCGCGATCGCGATGCGCTGGCGCTGGCCGCCGGAGAACTGGTGCGGATAGCGATCCAGCATGGCCTCGTCCAGCCCGACCGCCTGCATCAATGCGGCGGCATGACGGCGACGCGCGGCGGCATCGCCGCGAGCGTGGATGCGCAAGGGTTCGGCCACGATCTCGCCGATGCGCAGGCGCGGATCGAGCGAGGCGTAGGGGTCCTGGAACACGACCCCGGTGCGTGCGCGCAAGCGGCGCAAGGCGCGCGCGTCGAGACCGCCGAGATCGGTGCCGTCGATCGACACCCGGCCCTGCGCGCCGCGCAACAGGCGCAGCAACACGCGGCCGAGCGTGCTCTTGCCGCTGCCGCTCTCGCCGACCAGGGCCAGGCCCTCGCCGCGGCGCAGCTCGATGTCGACACCGTCGAGCGCGCTGTGCGCGGCGCGCGGATAGCGCATGCGCAGGCCTTCGCCGCGCAGCAACACCGGCTCCTCCGACGCACGCTCCGGTAAAGCCTCGATGCGGTCGGCGGCGAGCAGTTCGCGCGTATAGGCCTGGGTCGGCGCGGCGAACACCGCGGCGGTGTCGCCGCGTTCGACCACCGCACCGCGCTGCAGCACCAGCAATTGCTGCGCGTAGGCGCCGACCAGCGGCAAGTCGTGACTGATCAGCAACAACGCCAGGCGATCCTCGCGACGCAGGCGGTCGAGCAGGTCGAGGATGTCGCGGGCGATGCGCGCATCCAAGGCCGAGGTCGGTTCGTCGGCGATCAACACCCGCGGCTGGGTCGCCAAGGCCAAAGCGATCGCGATGCGCTGGCGCTGGCCGCCGGAAAACTGGTGCGGATAGCGCCGCAGCGCGTTCGCCGGGTCCGGCAATTGCACGCGCTCGAACAAGGCCAGCGCACGTTCGCGCGCGGCCGCCGCCGACAAGCCGCAGACCGCGCGCAGGGTTTCGTCGAGTTGCGCACCGACGCGACGCAGCGGATGCAGGGCCGCAAGCGGGTCCTGCGGCACCCAGGCCAGGCTGCGGCCGCGCAGGCGCGCGTGCGCGGCGCCGCCGAGGGCGATGCTTTCGCCGTCGACCTGCAGGCGCCCTTCGCCGCGCAGCTCCGGCGGCAACAGGCCGAGCAGCGCGAGCGCGGTCAGGCTCTTGCCGCTGCCGCTTTCGCCGACCACGCCGAGGCATTCGCCGGCGTGCAGTTGCAGATCGAGCGGCCCGAGCAAGCCGTGCGCGCGCGTCGCCACCGTCAGCGCCTGCAAACGCAACAACGCGCTCATGCGGCCGCCGCCCCGACCTTGGCGCCGCCGTCGCCGGCGTCGCCGCGCACGTCGAGCCAATCACGCAGGCCGTCGCCGAGAAACTGGAACGCCGCCAGGGTCGCGACCAGGAACCCGGCCGGGAACAACAAGGTCCACGGTGCGCTGTCGAGCTCCTGCACGCCTTCGGCGAGCAGGCCGCCCCAACTCGACGAGGGCTCGTCGATCGACAGGCCGAGGAAGCCGAGGAAGCTTTCGACCAGGATCGCCTGCGGCAGGATCAGGCCGAGATACACGAACGCCAGCGGCAACAGATTCGGCAGCACATGCCAGCGCAGGCGCTGGCCGAAACTCGCCCCGGTCGCTTGCGCGGCGAGCACGAACGGCGCCTCGCGCAGGCGCGCGGCCTCGGCGCGCATCACCCGCGCCAGGTCGATCCAGACATACCCGCCGATCGCCGCGAGCAGCAGCAACAGCGAGCGCTCGAACAGGGTCAGCAACAGGATCACCACCAGCAGGAACGGCAGCGCCGAGAACACGTCGAGCACCCGCAGCATCGCGCGCTCGACGCGGCCGCCGGCGAGCCCGGCGATGGCGCCGTAGCCCAAGCCGATGACCAGGGCGACCACGCTGGCGAGCAAGCCGATGCCGAGCGAGAGGCGGCCGCCGGCGAGCGTGCGCGCGAACACGTCGCGGCCGATCGCGTCGGTGCCGAACCAGTGCCCGGCCGTGCCCGGCCGCACCGACAGCGCGTCCCAGTCGGGCAGGATCGGCCCGTAGCGACCCAGCGCCGGCGCGAGCCAGCAGGCGGTGGCGAGCGCGGCGAGCACCAGCAAGCAGGTGCGGGCGAGCGGCGGAAGCGAGGCGAGAGAACGCATGGGCGCTCATCCTAACGGCTTCGTGGGCGAACCGGTCCGGCAGAGCGGCGGTGTATCCGCGCCTTACTTCCTATCGACCTACTCCATTCCCCACTTTGAAAAAGGGAGTTAAGGGGGATTTGCCTTTGGCCTTGCTCCCGCTTCGACCGGATCACCGCGACCTGCCCGCAAATCCCCCGGCGCAGCCGCAACCTAGTTTCGCCATGCAACGCAGGCGCCAGCCCCCTTTTGCAAAGGGGGCGAATCATCTGCGCGCCCCAGATCGACCGCGCCCCTCGGATCGTCCGTATCCGGCCGAAGCATTCCCCCTTTTGGAAAAGGGGGGAGGGGGGATTTGCCTTTAGCTTTTGCCTCGCCCCCATCGCGACCTGCCCCCACATAGCCCCAGGTCATAAGCAGATGAGGCAATACCTTTTCCCCTGGGCCACCGGTCGCGGCCACATTCCCTACATGGTGAATGGGAAATGCTGACGATGAAGGCCAAGTACGCACTGCGCGCGATGTGCGCGCTGGCGCGTGCCGACGGCGGCCGGCTCCGGGGCGGACGGCTGCAGGCGCGCACGATCGCCGAACACAGCCGCGCACCCGGCAAGTTCCTCGAGACCATCCTGGTCGATCTGCGCCAGGCCGGTTTCATCGACAGCCGGCGCGGCCAGAAAGGCGGCCACGCCCTGGCCCGCCCGGCCGATCAGATCATGATCGGCGACCTGATCCGCGCCATCGACGGCCCCCTGGCGCCGGTGCGTTGCGCCAGTGTCAGCGCCTACCAGCCCTGCTCCGACTGTCCCGACCCCGACGCCTGCAGCCTGCGTTCGCTGATGCGCGAGGCGCGCGACGCGATCTCCGACGTGCTCGACCGGCGCAGCCTGCACGAGCTGGCCCTGGCGCCCGGTTCGAGCCTGGCCGCGCTGGCCGGAGACGGCCCGTGAGCCGGCATGTGCCGGGCGAGCGCGGCGCCGGCCGCCGGGTCCGCACGCCGGCCGAACCGCGCCAGCACGATCAGCGCCAGCCCGAACGCGCCGCCGCGCGCCGGGCCGATGCCGCCGCCGACCGGCCGGCACCGACCGTCGAACCCGAGATCAACATCGTCAACCTCAGCGACAGCGAGTACCAGTTGCTGACCGCGGTGCGCGAACTCGGCCAGGGCCAGATCGAAGTCGTCGTGCACAGCTCGCGCATCGTCCAGATCACCCGCAGCCAACGCCTGCCGGTGGCGCCGACACGGGCCCCGCGTCCGTGAGCCGCACGCGCTGTCGACGCCGCTAATCCATCTCCGCCGCCGTCGCCGCGGCCGCTCGACCTCCACCCACCCGCTATCGGCCCGATCGATGGGCCCGCCGACTGTCCAGTCACCGCTGAAGGAGCACGACATGCAAACCCGGGTTCGACTTGCGAACGCAACGCCTACCGCGACCCCTTGGCTGTGGGGCGCGCTGGCGTGTGCGCTCGCCTTGCCGGCCCAGGCGCAAACCGCTCCGCCCACGGTCGAAGAGCTGGCCCAGCGTCTGCGCGAGATCGAACGACGCCTGGGCGGCGGCGAGGCCGTCGCCGGCGCCGCCGCCGACAGCGGCAACCTGAGCGATCTCGATCAACGCCTGCGGGTGATCGAACGCCGCCTGGAACTGCAAGCCGAGGAAAGCGCGGCCAAGGCCGCGAGCACGCCGACGGTGACGCTCAGCGCGAGCAAGGGGCTGGCGGTGAAATCGCCGCCGCCGGGCGACGTCGAACTGAAGTTCAAGGCGCTGGTCCAGGCCGATGGCCGCTTCTTCATCGGCGACGACACGGTGCCGCAGAACGACACGTTTCTGTTCCGCCGGATCATGCCGACCATCGAAGGCAGTTGGGGTTCGCTGGTCGGCTTCCGCCTGACCCCGGAATTCGCCGGCGACAGCGCGACCATCGCCGACGCTTACCTGGATCTGAAGTTCGACCCGCGCGCGACCGTGCGCATCGGCAAGTTCAAGAGCCCGGTCGGGCTGGAACGCCTGCAGTCCAGCGGTTCGACCGCCTTGATCGAACTCGGCCTGGCTTCGGAACTCACGCCCAACCGCGACCTCGGCGTGCAATTGCAAGGCGAGTTCGCGCAGTCGACGGTGTCGTACGCGCTCGGCGTCTACAACGGCGCGGTCGACGGCCGCGACAGCCCGACGGTGAACCCCGACAACGACTTCGAGCTCGCCGGACGCCTGTTCTTCGAGCCGTGGAAGAACGACAGCAACGCACTCTCGGGCCTGGGCTTCGGCCTCGCCGGCAGCCGCGGCGACAAGCAGGGCAGCGGCAATAACTTCCTGCCGCGCTACCGCACCCCGGGGCAGACGCAGTTCTTCAACTACCGCGGCACCGCGCTGGCCGACGGCGCGCACACGCGTTGGTCGCCGCAGGTCTGGTACTACCGCAACGCCTTCAGCGTGCTCGGCGAATATGTGAGCTCCAGCCAGGAAGTGCGCATCGGCGCGGTCGCCGACGAACTCGACCATCGCGCCTGGCAAGTCACCACCGGCTACGTGCTGACCGGCGAGGACGCCGGCTACAAGGGCGTGGCCCGGCCTAACCATCCGTTTACGGTCGGTGGTGCAGGCTGGGGCGCGTTCGAACTGGTCGCACGCTACGGGCGCCTGGAGATCGACGACGCCGCTTTCCCGCGCTTCGCCGATCGCAACGCCGTCGCCGCCGCGGCGCGTTCGTGGGGCCTGGGCCTGAATTGGTACCTGACCGGCAACCTCAAGCTGGTCGCCAACTACACCCAGACCGAATTCGACGGCGGTGCCGCCGCCGGCCGCGATCGCGAAGACGAAAAGGCCTTCTTCACCCGCGCCCAGCTCGCCTTCTGACGCCGGCGATCGCAAGACCCCGGTTTCGAATTCCCATATCCCGTTCGCCCCCAGTTCGCCCCACGCACAGGACTTACCGATGAAAACCACCCTCCGCCTGATGTTGCTCGGCCTGGCCCTCTCCGCCGCCTGCGCGTCGGCCAAAGACGTCGAATTGCTCAACGTGTCCTACGACCCCACCCGCGAGTTCTACGCCGAGGTCAACCAGGTCTTCGCCGCGCAGTGGAAACAGCAGACCGGCGAGATCCTCAACCTGCGCGCCTCGCACGGCGGCTCGGGCAAGCAGGCGCGCTCGGTCGTCGATGGCCTCGAAGCCGACGTGGTGACCCTGGCGCTGGCCGGCGACATCGACACCATCGCCAACGCCAAGCAGTTGCCGGCCAATTGGCAGACGCGTCTGCCGCACCAGAGCTCGCCTTACACCTCGACCATCGTGTTCCTGGTGCGCAAGGGCAACCCGAAGCGCATCAAGGACTGGGGCGACCTGACCCAGGCCGGCCTCGGCGTGATCACCCCGAACCCGAAGACCTCCGGCGGTGCGCGCTGGAATTACCTGGCCGCCTGGGCCTGGGCCTCGACCAAATATCGCGATGGCGACAAAGTCGTCGACTACCTCACCCAGTTGTTCAAGAACGTACCCGTGCTCGACACCGGCGCGCGCGGCTCGACCACGACCTTCGTCGATCGCGGCATCGGCGACGTATTGCTGGCCTGGGAGAACGAGGCCTTGTTGACCTTGGAGCAGCCGGCCAACCGCGGCAAGTACGAAATCGTCGTGCCGAGCCTGAGCATCAAGGCCGAACCGCCGGTGGCCTGGGTCGACAAGAACGTCGACAAGCACGGCACCCGCAAGCAGGCCGAGGCCTATCTGCGCTTCCTGTACACCCCCGAAGGCCAACGCCTCGCCGCCAAGCACGGCTACCGTCCGGCCGAGCCCGACAAGGTGTCGGCCGCCGACCTCGCCAAGTTCCCGGCGGTGAAGCAGGTCACCATCGACAGCGCGTTCGGCGGTTGGAAGAAAGCCCAGGCCGCGCATTTCTCCGACGGCGGCTTCTTCGACAAGATCTATCTGCCGAAGTAAACCGTACACGACGGGACATGGCTTGCCTTCGCAAAGGGCAAGCGGCCGGCCTCGCGCATCGCGACGCCGGCACGAGCCGCGACACCGAACGGTGCCGCGGCTCTTT
>NZ_JMTZ01000017.1 GCF_000731095.1 Lysobacter antibioticus
CAAGCGGCCGGCCTCGCGCATCGCGACGCCGGCACGAGCCGCGACACCGAACGGTGCCGCGGCTCTTTCATTTGTGCGACCCATGAACGCACTGGACCGACTGCGCGGCAGCCCATCGGTTGACGTCGCGTCTGCATCCGAGACTGCGGCAGTGCACGCATCGTTCGCGTGTCCGCGATCACGAGAGCAGCGATCGCGTGCGAATGCGAGACCGACCCTAGCCGCGCGAAGCGGGCCCTGAAGCAGCGTTTCTGCGATTGCCGACGCGATGCGCCGGGCACTTCCGTGCCGGATTCGAAGCATGGAGTCCCGCGGCCATCACAGTTATCCGTTTACGCGCGGATAGGGACATGGACGCGTCAACGACGCGTTGCATACTCGCGGCGCATCGCAACGAGCCTGTGCGGCCGGTCGCGTTATGGCAAGCCGCGCCGTCATCGTTTCGTCATCCACGCTGCGCATGCGACGAGCAGGGGCGTCCGCATCGCGGCTTGCGATACCTGCCGCGGTTCGGTGCTCGCCGCTCCGATCGCGGCACGCGACTTCATCGCTCGCCCATCGCCGCATCGGCTGCCCCCTGCGCATGCCGAGCGCTGCGCGGGCACTCATCCTGGAACCGCTCCATGCGCAACGCCCAGATCGAAGACCTGCTGCCGCTGTCGCCGTTGCAGCACGGCTTCCTGTTCCACGCCCTCTAACAAGCGGCAGCGCAAGCGCTGTTGCGGCGCCATGCCAGCCTGCGCGCGGCCTTCGTTCACCACAAGATCAAGGAGCCGGTGCAGGTCATCCAGCGCGAGGTCGAACTGCCCTGGCGCGAGATCGATCTGAGCGATCTGCCTGCGGACGAACGCGCCAAGGCGTTGGCGCAGGCGATCGCCGACGACCAGCAACAACGCTTCGAACTGACCCGCGCGCCGCTGCTGCGCTTCGTGCTGGTGCGCGAGTCGGCGACACGGCATTACCTGGTGTTCACCAGCCATCACATCCTGCTCGACGGTTGGTCTTCGCCGATCCTGTTGCAGGAGCTGTTCGCGCTGTACCGCAACGGCGCCGACGTGCAGGCGCTGCCGCGGGTCACGCCCTACCGCGACTACATGCGCTGGCTGACCTCGCGCGACGCCGCCGCGGCGCGCAGCGCCTGGCGCGACGCCTTCGCCGGCTTCGAAGAGCCCAGCCGGATCGCGCCTGCCACGACCGCAGCGGCGGTGCCCGACACCTTGCGCATCGACCTGCCCGATGCCCTGGTGCAGTCGTTGACCCGACTTACGCGCGGCCTCGGCGTGACCCTCAACACCGTGGTGCAGGCGGCGTGGGGGCTGTTGCTCGGTCGGCTTACGCATCGTCGTGACGTCGCCTTCGGCACCACCGTCTCGGGCCGGCCGCCGGAGCTGGCCGGCGTCGAGCAGATGGTCGGTTTGTTCATCAACACCTTGCC
>NZ_JMTZ01000018.1 GCF_000731095.1 Lysobacter antibioticus
TTTTGGGTAGGAGCGACGCAAGTCGCGACCAACCGCAGCGGTGAGCGAAAGCGTTAAGTATCCGAAGCCCGGACAGACGGTCGCTTTGCGCTGTGTATCCGAAACCCGAACAAACCGTCGCTTTCCGGATCGGTCGTGCCGCTTATCGAATCTGCGTCGGAGGCGCTTACGTACGCCTCTGCTTTTGGTCGCGGCTCACGCCGCTCCTACCCTTAAAGCAAGGCCTCATCGCCGCCGCCGCCAGCGCGCGCTAGGATGCAGGCCACTGCCCATCACAAGGAGATCCCCATGGGGCTGCTCGACACCTTGCTCGGCCATGCCGGCGCCAAATCCGCCGAGAAGGTCGGCGAAGACTTCCAACCCCTGCTCGCACCCGGCGAAACCGTGCAGCGCGCGTTCGGCGAGGTCCGCGACCTGATCGTGTTCACCGATCGCCGCCTGATCCTGGTCGACAAGCAGGGCGTCACCGGCCGCAAGACGGAATTCCTCAGCCTGCCGTATCGCAGCATCGTGATGTTCTCGCTCGAGACCGCCGGCCATTTCGATCTGGAAGCCGAGCTGCGCCTGTGGGTGTCGGGCCAGGCGACGCCGATCATCCGCCACCTCGGCCGCAGCGCCGGAGCGGAAGACATCGTCGCCCTGCTCGCGCAGAACTCGCCGCGTTGAGCGGCCGGGAATCGGGAAGCGGGAATCGCAACGGCTTGCTTGCAGACTTCCACGGGAGAGGCGGATCCGCTTCAACGATTCCCAACTCCCGATTCCCCATTCCCGCCTGGAGACGACCATGAAGACTTATCTCGTCGGCGGCGCGGTCCGCGACGCCCTGCTCGGCCTGCCGGCCGGCGATCGCGATTACGTGGTCGTCGGCGAAACGCCCGAGGCCATGCTGGCCGCCGGCTTCAAGGCAGTCGGCCGCGATTTCCCGGTGTTCCTGCACCCGAAGACCGGCGAGGAATACGCGCTGGCGCGCACCGAACGCAAGTCCGGGCGCGGCTACCGCGGCTTCGTGGTCGACACCGATCCTTCGGTGACGCTCGAAGACGATCTGGTCCGCCGCGATTTCACCATCAACGCGATCGCCCGCACCGACGACGGCCGCCTGGTCGACCCTTACGGCGGCGCGCGCGATATCGAAGCGCGGGTGCTGCGCCATGTCGGCCCGGCCTTCGTCGAAGACCCGCTGCGGGTGCTGCGCGCGGCGCGCTTCATGGCCCGCTTCGCCGAGCACGGTTTCAGCGTCGCCCCGGAAACCATGGCGCTGATGCGGCAGATGGCCGAATCCGGCGAGCTGTCGGCGCTGGTCGCCGAGCGCGTCTGGCAGGAACTGCGGCGTGCGCTGACCTGCGTGCGGCCTTCGGCGTTCGTGCGCACCTTGCACGACGCCGGCGCGCTGGCCGTGGTGCTGCCGGAAGTCGAGGCCTTGTACGGCGTGCCGCAGCGCCCCGAATACCACCCTGAAGTCGACACCGGCATCCACACCGAGATGGTGCTCGACATGGCCGCACAGCTCGCGCCCGGCGACGACCTGATCGGTTTCGCCGCGCTGACCCACGACCTCGGCAAGGCGCTGACCCCGGCCGAACTGCTGCCGCGCCATCACGGCCACGAACACGGCGGCCTGGAGCCGCTGCAGGCCATGTGCGAGCGCCTCAAGGTGCCGACCGAGCATCGCCTGCTCGCCGAAGCGGTTTGCCGCGAACATCTCAACGTACACCGTCTCGCCGAGATGCGCCCGCGCAGCGTTTACGAGCTGATCGCGCGCTGCGACGGTTTCCGCAACCCGAAACGGATCGAGCAGATGAGCCTGGTCTGCGAGGCCGACAAGCGCGGGCGCCTGGGGCTGCAGGACCAACCGTATCCGTCGGGCGCGGCCTTGCGCGAAGCGGTGCGCGCGGCGATGAAGGTGCGCGCGCACGAAGTCGCCCCCGGCCTGGCCGGACCCGAGGTCGGCGAAGCGGTGCGGCGTGCGCGGATCGCGGCGATCGCGGCGGTGCGCAAGGGCGCGGACGAGTAGCCGTTCCCCTGTAGGAGCGGCGCAAGCCGCGACAAACAAAGTCGGGATCGAAAGCGCGGTGTCCGAAGCTCGGACAATCGGTCGGCTTTCCCGATCGGTTGCCTGTTTTCGAATCTTCGTCGGGGGCGCTTGCGTACGCTTCTGCTTTTGGTCGCGGCTCGCGCCGCTCCTACCCTTTGCATTCGAAGAGGCGACGTGCAACGCAATCGACGCTATGGAAAAAGCCGTCGCGCTTGCGCGCGACGGCTTCGTCATGACGAGGGCGGCAACATCGCCGCCGCCCCGCCAACGCATCAGAACCGGTAGTCGATCCGGGCGTAGTAGCTGCCGCCGTTCATGCCGAACGGCAGGGTTTCCCAACCGTACTTGAAGCCGAGCTGCGGGAACGGCGCACCGGTGACGGTGTCCCACTTGTCCGGGTAGGTGTCGAAGATGTTGTTGCCGCCGACGGTCAGGCTGGTCTTGGCGTTGAACTTGTAGCGCACCGCCAGGTCGCCGAGCCACTTGCCGCCCCAACGCTGCTTGGTGCCGGGGGTGAAGCCTTCGCCGGCCACCGAACCGTAGTAGTTCGCACGCGCCGTCCATTCCCACTTGCCGATCTCGTACACGCTCTGCAGCACGTGGTGGGCGCGCGGCTGGCCGTCCTGGATCAGGGTCACCTGGGTGTCGTCGAACAGCGCTTCCGGCGACAGGATCGTCGACTGCGAGCGGCGGTCCTTGACCTCGGTCTTGTTGAAGTGGACCAGCGCGGTCAGGTTGAGCTTGGAGCCGCCGGCGAACTCGGTGTTGTGGCTGGCGACCACGTCCAGGCCGGTGGTGCGGGTGTCGATGGCATTGGTGAAGAACAGCACCTGGCCGACGCCGATCGGATCGAGGATCGCGCGGATCGGGCAGTTGCCGTTACCGGCCGCGCAGGGCTGGCCGTTGGTGCCGACGCTCTCGGGCTGGATGTTGCTGGAGAAGATGATGCGGTCGTCGATGTCGATGCGGAACACGTCCATCGTCAGCGAGAAGCGGTCGTTCGGCTTGAACACGAAGCCCAGCGAGGCGCTCTTGGAGGTTTCTTCCTTGAGCGGCTCGATGCCGAAGGCGCGCGTCACCGCGCTGTCCTGGCGCGCGGTCAGGGTGTCGGTGAGCACGCCGGCGGCGTTGAGGTTGGTCGAGCGCTGGCTGTAGAACAGCTGCTGCACGCCCGGCGCGCGGAAGCCGGTCGAGACGGTGCCGCGCACGGCGAACTGTTCGGTCGCGTCGAAACGCGCCGAGAGCTTGCCGGTGGTGGTGTTGCCGAAGTCGGAGTAATCCTCGTAGCGCACCGCGCCGCCGAGCAGGAAGCGGTCGGTCAGGTTGGTTTCGGCGTCGAGGTAGACGGCGTAGTTGTGGCGGCCGTCGTCGACGGCTTCGTTCGGCGAGAAGCCCGGGAAGCCCTGCATGCCCGGCTGGGCGGTGTCGCCGGTCTGGCCGAAGATCGGGATCGCGCGGTTGTTGGTGCGGCCGTAGGTGTAGGTCACCGGCGCACCGGGGCGGATCTGGTAGTCGTCCTGGCGGTATTCCACGCCGGTGCCGAGGTACAGCGGGTTGTCGTTGAAGCCCTTCAGGGTGCCGCGGAAATCCAGGTTGAAGGTGGTCTGGTCGAACTGCAGCGTGCCGGTGTCGGCCTTGGTCGGCGACTCGGCGTAGATGCCGCCGCCCGGCTTGGGCTCGTACCACCAGCTGACGTTGACCGAGTTGCTTTCCTCGAAGCCGAACTTGCTGCGGCCGCGGTTGATCGAGATGTCCCAATCCCAATTGTCGTTGATCGGGGCCTTGTAGCCGACCGCGAGCGAGTGGTCGTCGACGGTGGTCAGGATGTTCGGCAGGAAACCGTTCGGGTACAGCGCCGGCACCGTGCGGTTGTCGCCCGGGCTGCGGAAGAAGCCGGAGGAATCGCCTTCGCGCCTGGACAGGCCGCCGAACCAGTACAACTCGCCGTTGCCGACCGGCAGGCCGCCGTTGAACCAGAAGTAGGCGTCGGTGGCGTCGGCGTCGCCGAGGCGCTGGGTCACGCGCGGCGGGTTCACGCGCAGGCTGTCGGGGCCGGCGCGGTTGGTCTCGGCGCGGTCGCGGTATTCCAGCGACAGGTTGAGGTAGCCGCCGTCGCCGCCGAGCTTGACGCCGGTGTTGACCGAGCCCTGGTAGTTGGCGCCGTCGCCGGCGTAGTACTTGCCGGCCTGGAACGAGAGCTGGGTTTCCTCGGTCTGCTTCTTGAGGATGATGTTGATGACGCCGGAGATCGCGTCCGAACCGTACTGCGCCGCGGCGCCGTCGCGCAGCACTTCGATGCGCTCGATCGCCGACAGCGGAATGGCGTTGATGTCGGTACCGGCCGAACCGCGGCCGATGGTCTGCTGCACGTTGACCAGCGCCTGCTGATGGCGGCGCTTGCCGTTGACCAGCACCAACACCTGGTCGGGGCCGAGCGAACGCAGCGTCGCCGGACGCAGGATGTCGGTGCCGTCGCTGACGAAGGTGCGGGAGAAATTGAACGAGGGCTCCAGCATCTGCAGGATCTGACCGATCTCGGTCGCGCCGGTGGCGTTCAACTCTTCCTTGCCGATCACGTCGACCGGGGCGGCGGTCTCTTCGGCGGCGCGGCCGCGTGCGCGCGAACCGGTCACCTGCACCGCATCGAGAGTCGTCGCCTCGCGGCTGGCCGGAGCGGCGGGTTCCTGGGCGAAAGCGGAGGGGACGAAGACGCTGGCGGCCACGGCGGCGGCTACGGCTAGCGCCAGACGGTTGCGGTGCACTACGGACATGGTCGGTTCCTTGCGAGGATGAGGTCAGGCTCTGCAGAGCCCGCGGCGAGCCTCACAAATATTTAACCTTTGCGCAAGCGGCTATGTGACTGTGCCGAATGTGCCTTTGTGACCGTCCTCTACTAACCGATACAGCGGTAACCATTTTTTTGAGCCGGCCATCGGCTCGACGATCCTGAACAGCAGTGGCCCGAAGGCCGCCGAGCGACCCTCCGCCGGCCGCAGTGCGCGAAACCTCAGGTGCGCCGACGCGCCAGCCGGCGGTCCAGCCGCTGCAGCCAGCGCGAGGCCGGGGTCAGCGACACGAACAGGCCGGCGAACACGCCGAGGCTGTTGGCGGCGGCGTCGATGGCGTCGCCGGTGCGCGAATCGGTCAGGCCGGCCTGGGCGAATTCCAGCGCCACCCCGAGCGCGATCAAGCCGGCCGCGGCGATCGCCTGCGGGCGCAGCCGCGCGAACAGCATCGTCGCGTAGGCCGACATCGCCGCATACGCGGAAAAATGTTCGACTTTGTCGAAACCCGAGAACGGCGTCGGCGGCAGATCCTGCGCCGGCAACAAGGTCGCGCAGGCGACCGCGGCGATCATCGCCACGCCGATCGCGCACCACAGCGCAGGCCGCTCGAACGCGCGCAGCACGCCGCGCGCGCCAAGCTCGCTGACCCCGCTCACAGACGGAAGCTCAGATCGCCGGCCATGAAGGCCACGCCGAACTCGACGCCCTTCTCGAAGCCCATGACCTGGAAGCGCTCGCCCATTTCACTCGGCAGGGTCAGGCGTTTGACCTCGTTGAGGCGGCGCTGCTTCTCGAGTTCGTCGTCGATGCCTTCGATCCGCTGCAACACCCCGGCCAGGCCGTTGCCGAGCAGGAAGCTGGCCTGCGAGCAGTAACCGGCCAGATCGAAACCGGCCGCGACGCCGGCCTCGACCAGAGCGGTGAAATCGACCGAGGCGGTCAGGTCCTGCAGGCCCGGCCACAGCAGCGGGTCGCCGTGCATGCGGTGGCGATAGAACGCACGCAAGGTGCCGTCGACCCGATCGGGCGCGTAGAACTCGGCGCGGGCATAGCCGTAATCGACGAACAGCATGGCGCCGTTGCGCAGGCCGCCGGCGACCGCCTGGATCCAGTACGGCAACTGCGGCAACAGCTCGGAGCGATAGCCTTCGGCCAGCGGAGCTTCGAGGCGGCGCTCGGCGATGCGCACCGCCTGGGCGAGGAAATCGTCGGCCGGGCGCAACTCGCGCGCGAAGCCGTCGCCGTCGATCGCCACGTATTCCTCGAACACTTCCTCGTCTCGGATCGCGAAACGCGGCGTCGGCAGGGCATCGATGACTTCGTTGGCGAACAGCACGCCGTCCCACTCGTCGCCGAACGGCCCGTCAGGCCATTCGAGCAGATCGAACAGCGGCGGCACCAGGCGCTCGCGCAGGCGTTCGCGCTGGCGATGGCGCAACTCGGCGCTGGGTTCGAGGATCGCGTAACGGTCGGGCAAGGCGTCCAGTTCGAGCAGGCGCTTGAGCGCGACTTCGGCGAACGCGCCGGTGCCGCCGCCGAGTTCGAGGAACCGCGCCGAAGGCCCGATCTGCTGCAGCACCGGCGCCACCGCTTCGGCGACGCAGGCGGCGAAGATCGGCCCGATCTCCGGCGCGGTGACGAAATCGCCGCTTGCGCCGAACTTGCTCGCGCCGGCGCTGTAATAGCCCAGGCCCGGCGCGTACAGCGCCAGCTCCATGAAGCGCGAGAACGGAATCGCGCCGCCGTGGGCGAGGATCTGCTCGCGGATCAGGGCGGCCAGGCGCGCACTGTGGGCGAGCGCATCGGCATCGGGAGTCGGCAGATCGAAGGAATTCACGTCGGTGGCGGCGTCGCAGGCGCATCGGAAACAGGCCGACAGGATACGGCCCCGGCGCAGGCACGGCGAATCGCCAAGGTCTGCGCAGTGCAGGCTGAACGCAGGCTCGCGCGACAGCGCCGGAGGCCTGCGCGGCTAGCGCTTTGGTACTAAACCGGCGCCATTCGGGCCTGCGCGCGTTTGCGTTTCATCGCCGCCGTGCAAGATGGCCGCATCCCGCACGGAAGCCCGCCCATGAGCACCGTCGATCCGGCCGTCGAACGTCGCCGGCAAGCGCTCGAACGCATGCAACGACCGCCCCGGCCCGGCGCCGGCCTGTGGATCCTCGTGCTGATCTATTGGAGCCTGTGGGCGCTGTTCGCCTATTCGCTCGCCGACACCATCCGCTATCCGATCGCCGAAGCCTATCTGCCGCCGAGCCTGTATCCGGACAACGTCGCGCCGGCGTGGTTCTTCGGCGTGTTCGTGGGGTCATTCGGCGGCTTCATCGCCGGCTTCCTGCTGAGCTACGTGCTCAAGGAGCTGTACGGCCTGGCCGCGAGCACCTGGGGCCAGTTCGCCTCGACCCTGCTCGCATGCGCGGCGGGTTTCTGGCGCGGGGCGGGCGACTCGTGGGTGGCGCCGCTGCGGGTCGGCTCGTTCGCCGATGCGCCGGGCGTGCCCGCTCCGGACTGGGACGTCGTCGCCTGGCTCGGCTGGGGCGCGCAGTACTGGCTGCCGGCCTCGCTGGCGCTGGCGGCGCTGTGCTGCGCGGGCCTGGCCTGGCGCGCGCAGCGTCGCCACGCAGCGCGCGCCGAACGTATCCGACGCTTGCTCGCCGAAGGCCGGCGCGCGGACGCGGCGATCACCGAGGTCCACGACACCGGCGTGGAGATCTACCACGAGCTGCGCCTGCGCTTCGTCGTCCGGTTCACCGATCACGCCGGCATCGAGCGTTGGGTGACCAAGACCGGCCTGTTCGACCCGGTGCGCTTGCCGCGCGTCGGCGATGCGGCCCTGGTCTGGTTCTACCCGGACCGGGCCGGCGACGAAGACCAGATCCTGGTCGGTTTTGCGAACGGCGACGAGCCGGTCGCCTGAGCGCGGCTCAACGGCCGCGCGCTTCCAACTGCAGGCCTTCGAAACCGGCCGGCATTTCGCCGTCGACCGCATAGCGGTACAGCGCCGCCGAATACACGCCGCCGAGCGCGCTCTGGTACACGGCCAGGGCCAGCAGGACGAGCACGGTCACCGCGCCGAGCAACACCGCCAGGGCCGAAGACACCAGGCCGAGCAGGTAGGCCAGGCCGAAACCGACCACGCCGACGGCGACCATCGCCAGGCCGGTGGCCAGGCCGATGCCGACCATGCCGGCCGCGCTTTCGCCCCAGGTGCGCTTGAACATGCTCACGCTGCGCTTGACCGCATCGATCGGGCCGACGTCTTCGGCGACCAGCACCGGCACCACCAGGAAGGTCGCCATGGTCCATGCCGCGCCGAGCGCGCCGCCGATCATGCGCACGATGAAGTTGTTGTCGCGGTCCTTGAGGGCCTGCAGGATCATGCCGACGGTCGCGGCGATCGCGGCGTAACCGGCGATCGTGGGCAGGCGCGAAGCGGCGGCGCGGAAACCGTCGCCGACGGTCGGGTCGCCGCCTTCCAGGCGGATCATCGCCGCGCTGACCAGGGCGCAGTTGCAGAAGATGATCACGAAGTACTGGCAGAAATAGAACGCGAAGCCGAACAGCACGGTGCCGGGGCCGTAGCCGTCGGAGAAGATCTCCAACGCCGCGGCCGGGATCAGGAAGGTCGCCAGCACGATCAGCACGCAGACCGCCGACACCACCGGAAACACCAACAGCTCGCGATCCGAATTGAGCACCGAGGCGCTGGCCTTGGCGAGCTCCCAACTGCGCGAAAGTTTCTCGAACATCTCATGCCCCGATAACTGATCCCGGGGGCATCCTCGAACCTGCGGCCGAAAATCGCAAGCGCGGCCGCGACGGGGCGCAAATCCGGGGGCGTGCGGGGCGCTTGTGCGCGGCGCCGGCGGCCCCTGTCGAGAGGCCTCAGCGGCTGCGTTCGATCATCACCCCGACCGCGCGCGCATTGCGGATCGCGCTGGGCTTGCTGAGCTTGAGCCGCACTCGGCGCACGCCGAATTCGTCCAGCACGATCGCGGCGACGCGCTCGGCCAGGGTCTCGACCAGGCCGAACTGCGATTGCGATGCGTACTCGACGATGCGGTCGCTGATCGCCTTGTAGTCGAGAGTGTCGCCGATCGCGTCGCTGGCCGCGGGCACGCGGTTGTCGAAAGCCATCTCGAGATCGAACACCAGGGGCTGGCGGATGCGCCGCTCCCAGTCGTAGATGCCGATCACGGCGTCGATTTCGAGGCCTTCGATGAAGACGTGGTCCATGGGGGGGCCGGGAATGGGGAATCGAGAATAGGGAATCGTAAGAGCAGGGATGGTAGGCGGGATCGCGCGCCTTTGCGATTCCCGATTCTCTATTCCCGATTCCCGAACGAGCTACACCGCCTGCAACAACGCCATGTCCCAGCGCGGGGTCACTTTCACCGCCGCGCTCTCGAACTGGCCGGCCTGCAGGCGCAGGGCGCCAGCGTAGGCGATCATCGCGCCGTTGTCGGTGCAGAACGCCGGGCGCGGAAAACAGACCCGGCCGCCGCGCTTGTCCGCCATCGTCGCCAACTTGGCGCGCAGGCGCCGGTTGGCGCCGACGCCGCCGGCCACCACCAGGGTGTTGCAGCCGGCCGCATCGAGCGCGCGCCCGCATTTGATCGCCAGGGTGTCGACCACCGCGTCCTCGAACGCGCGGGCGATGTCGGCGCGGGTCTGCTCGCTCTGGTCGCTGTTGCGCCAGGCCAGCAAGACCTGGGTCTTGAGGCCGCTGAAGCTGAAGTCCAGCCCGGGCCGGTCGGTCATCGGCCGGGCGAACTTGAACAGGCCGGGGCGGCCGAGTTCGGCCTGCGCGGCCAGTTGCGGGCCGCCGGGGTACGGCAGGCCCATGAGCTTGGCGGTCTTGTCGAAGGCCTCGCCGGCGGCGTCGTCCAGGGTTTCGCCGAGCAGGCGGTACTGGCCGATCGCGTCGACCGCGACCAGCTGGGTGTGCCCGCCGGAGACCAACAGAGCCACGAACGGCGGCTGCGGGCGGCCCAGCGGGTCGTCCTCCATCAGCGGCGCCAGCAGGTGGCCTTCCATGTGGTGGACGCCGATCGCCGGCACGTCCAGGGCCCAGGCCAGCGCGCGCGCCACCCCGGCCCCGACCAGCAAGGCCCCGACCAGGCCGGGGCCGGCGGTATAGGCGACCCCGTCGAGCTCGTTCACGTCCAGGCCGGACTCGGTCAGGGTCTGGCGGATCAGCGGCAGCAGCTTGCGCACGTGGTCGCGGCTGGCCAGCTCCGGGACCACCCCGCCGTACTCGGCGTGCAGGGCGATCTGGCTGTACAGCGCATGGGCGCGCAGGCCGGCGTCGGTGTCGTAAACGGCCACACCGGTCTCGTCGCAGCTGGTTTCGATGCCCAGGACTTTCATCGGCACCCTGCTCGGCGCGCCGATTTCTGGGAGAATGTCGGATTCATGGGTGCCTATGTTGCACCTTCCGCAGGAGCATCGCTATAATGCGCGGCTCTCCCGGTCTGCCCGGGCCGGTTCCCGTTAACGAGATTACGTATGCCCAGCGTCAAAGTCCGCGAAAACGAGCCTTTCGAGTTTGCCCTGCGTCGCTTCAAGCGCACCTGCGAGAAGGCCGGTGTACTGGCTGAGACCCGCAAGCGCGAGTTCTATGAGAAGCCGACCCAGGAGCGCAAGCGCAAGGCCGCCGCGGCGGTGAAGCGCCAGGCGCGCCGCGCGTCGCGCGACGTCACCAAGCGCCAGCGCTTGTACTGATCGTTCGTTCCGCGCGACCCGGCTTCACCGCCGGCGCTCGTGGGGAACGACCATCAAGCCGGCTGCGCCTCGGGCGCTGCCGGCTTTTTGCGTTTCCGTCGCCGCAAAGCGGAACCGCATCACGCTGTCGGGCGCGCCCCGCCGGGCCCAATGCGGCCGGGGCCGCGTCGGCCGGCGACCCCTCCCCCTTTCGCAACACTAAGGTCAGACCATGAGCCTCAAGCAACGCCTCACCGACGACATGAAGGCCGCGATGAAGAGCGGCGACAAGCAGTCCCTCGGCGTGATCCGCCTGATCAACGCCGCGCTCAAGCAGAAGGAAGTCGACGAGCGCATCGAACTCGACGACACCGCGGTAATCGCGATCCTCGACAAGATGATCAAGCAGCGCCGCGACTCGGTCAGCCAGTACGAGGCGGCCGCGCGCGAGGACCTGGCTTCGATCGAACGCGACGAGATCGTGGTGATCGAGCGCTACGTTCCGGCCAAGCTCGGCGAAGCCGAGATCCTGGTCGTGCTGGAGGAAGTCATCGCCGAAGTCGGCGCGGCCGCGCCGTCCGACCTGGGCAAGCTCATGGGCCCGCTGAAGGCCAAGCTGGGCGGCAAGGCCGACATGGGCCTGGTCTCGGCGCTGGCGAAGAAGCGCCTGGCGGGCTGAGTTCACTCGATGGATGAGGGCCGGGCCTCGGGCCTGCCCTCACCCTAGCCCTCTCCCTCAAGCGGGAGAGGGGACTGTTCGGCCGGAACGGCAGAGATCACGACGCGGCTGAAGGCCGCCCGGCTTCGATCCACCACATTCGCCCGTACCGAGCCCTCTCCCGTTTACGGAGAGGGGTTGGGCCGAGGGCCGGCCAAGCAACACCCGCAACACCAAGACCCGCCCGCAAGGGCCGCACACCCGGAGGTGCACCATGAAGCGTCACAACCCCAACGCCGCCTGCTTTCGAGCCGACCCGCGAAATCACGCGTAAGCGCCGCAAGGGCTTCCCGTCCGAAACCCACGTCAAGCGCGGCCAGCGCCTGGTCCACGGCGACAAGGAACTGCTCGAGAAACTGGGCCGCAACGATCCCTGCCCGTGCGGCTCCACGCGGAGGTTCAAGGAACTGTTGCCTGCGCGACGGCCGCTACGAAGGTTCCGAACGCGATCACTACTTCAGGGACTGACGACGGCCGTCCACCGCTGTCGGTGACCGCTATCGACGAACGGCCGGGCTTGCAGCCCGGCCGTTTGCTCTCCCACGCCTCCACACCGCGCCCACGCCTCGCTAACCTGGACCCCGGATACTGAAACCGGCGATCCACGCGCCGTCATCGCGAGCCGCATGCCCCCGACCCCGACCCAACCTCTTTCCAGCGAGCGCCCGCCCGAGCGCGACGCCGCCACGGCGGCCGAAGCGGCCGATCATGGCCCGATGCAGCGCATCCACGCCCTGCAGGCGCGCCTGGAGCAAAGCTGGGTGGCCAAGTTCGCCCAGCGCTTCATCGACTACGACATCCTCGCCCTGGCCGCGGCGCTGTCCTTCTACACCCTGCTGTCGCTGGCGCCGTTGGTGCTGATGGTGCTGTGGCTGACCACCGCGCTGTACCCGTCGGCGCAGGAAGAATTCTTCCGCCAGATCGGCCTGCTGGTCGGCGACCAGGTCGAGAGCACCGCCCGCCTGATCGTCGCCAACGCCGAAAACCGCCCCGGCACCGGCTCGCTGGCGGCGCTGCTGGGCACCCTGGCCTTGTTGGTCGGCGCCTCGGCCGTGTTCGGCCAGTTGCAGGCCGCCCTCAACCGGGTGTTCCGCAGCGACGCCAAACGCCTCGGCGGCCTCGCCGCCTGGCTGCGCAAGCGCCTGCTCTCGTTCGGCATGGTCATCAGCGTCGGTTTCCTGCTGGTGGTGTCGATGGCGGTGCAGGCGGCGCTGCAGTTGCTGATCGCCTACGTGCCCGACCTGCTGCCGGTGTTCGCCGCGATCGTCTCGTTCGCGCTCTACGCCCTGGTGTTCGCAGCGATGTACCGCTGGCTGCCGGACCGCCCGGTCAGCCGGCGCCGGGCCTTGTTCGGCGGCGCCCTGACCGCGGGGCTGTTCATGCTCGGGCGCAGCGCGATCGGCCTCTATCTCGGCCAGGCCAGCCTCGGCACCGCCTACGGCCCGGCCGGCGGCCTGGTGATCATGCTGGTGTGGATGTACTACTGCGCCGTGGTGTTCCTGCTCGGCGCGCTGATCACCGCCATGCTCGACGAGCACGCCCGCGTGCGCCGGCGCCTGGCCGACGAACGCGCTATCGCCGGCCTGGATGCGTCCGGCGCCTGAGCGGCCACGCCGCGAACTCAGCGCTTAAAGCGACGACTGCGCAGATTCGAGGCCCAGCGGCCACGACCCGAACCGTCGCGGGCCGGCCGCGCATGGCATCCTAGACACCGTTAGACCACGACGAGCAACGCCGCCCCTTCGCGGGCGCCCTACGCATGGCCCGCATTCCCGACGGTTTCATCGACGACCTCCTGGCGCGCACCGACATCGTCGAGGTGATCGGTACGCGCGTGCCGTTGAAACGCCAGGGCAAGGAATACTCGGCGCGCTGCCCGTTCCACGACGAGCGCTCGCCCTCGTTCACGGTCTCGCCGACCAAGCAGTTCTATCACTGCTTCGGCTGCGGCGCGCACGGCACCGCGATCAGCTTCCTGATGAACTACGACCGCCTCGAATTCCTCGATGCGGTCGAAGAACTCGCCAAGCGGGTCGGCGTCGAAGTGCCGCGCGACACCCGCGCGCGCAACGAAGACTCCGACACCCAGGAGTTGTTCAGCACGGTCGAGGCCGCCTCGCGCTTCTTCCAGAAGCAGTACGGCCACAGCGGCAAGGCCCAGGGCTATCTCGACAGCCGCGGCGTCAGCGCCGACATCCGCGAACGCTTCGGCATCGGCTATGCGCCCGACGGTTTCAACGCCCTGCGCGACGCGCTCGGCACCGACGATCGGCGCATGAAACTGCTCGAACGCGCCGGCCTGTTCTCGAAGAACGACAGCGGCCGCGTCTACGACAAATTCCGCGACCGGGTGATGTTTCCGATCCACGACCGGCGCGGGCGCACCATCGCCTTCGGCGGCCGCGTGCTCGACAAGGAAGACGGGCCCAAATACCTCAACTCGCCGGAGACGCCGCTGTTCCACAAGGGCCGCGAACTCTACGGCTTGTGGCAGGTGCGCCAGACCCACAACAAGATCCCGCGCCTGATCGTCGTCGAAGGCTATATGGACGTGATCGCGCTGTTCCAGCACGGCGTCGACACCGCCGTGGCGACCCTGGGCACGGCGACCACGCCCGACCACGCCGAGCTGCTGTTCCGCAACGCCGCCGACGTCTATTTCTGTTTCGACGGCGACCGCGCCGGACGCGGCGCGGCCTGGAAAGCGGTCGAGTCGGTGCTGCCGCGCATGAAGGACGGGCGCCAGGCCTTCTTCCTGTTCCTGCCCGACGGCGAGGACCCGGATTCGCTGGTGCGCCAGGAAGGCGCCGACGGTTTCGACCGACGCCTGCGCGAGGCCACGCCGCTATCGCAATTCCTGTTCGACTCGCTGGCCGCCGACGTCAACCTCAACACCCTCGAAGGCAAGGGCCGCCTGGCCGAGCGCGCCAAACCGCTGCTCGCGCAGATTCCCGACGGCGCCTTCGGCGACCTGATGAAGCAGCGCCTGACCGAACTGACCGGCGTCGGCGCACGCGCCTCGCCCCCCGACACGCACGTGCCGACCCAGCGCGCCCATGGCGGCGGGCGCCACGCGCCGACGCCGAAGCGCAGCCTGGTGCGCAGCGCGATCTCGGTGCTGCTGCAGAAGCCGTCGCTGGCCGCCGCATTGACCCCGCCCTACCGTTTCGCCGAACTGCGCCAGCCCGGCATCGACCTGCTCGTCGAGATCGTCGACCTGGTCCAGCAACGCCCGGAAATCAGCACCGGCGCCCTGCTCGAACAGTTCGCCGGTCACGAACAGGCCGGCGCCCTGCAGAAGCTCGCCAGCCAGAGTTTCCCCGGCGACGACGACACCTTGCAGCGCGAGTTTCTCGATGCGGTCGCTCAACTCGACAAGCAAACGATCGAACAGCGCCTGGCCGAGTTGCAGCACCAGCACCGCGAAGTCGGCCTGAGCGCCGAGGAAAAACGCGAGCTGCTGTCGCTGCAGCAGGCGCGCCTGGCGAAGTCGCCGAGCCCCTGAGTTCTGGCCCTGCAGGAACGACGTAAGCCGCGACCCACCGAAGAGGTGATCGAAAGCGCATCGGCCGAAGCCCGGCCATTCGTCTTGCCTTGGCCGTAATGCGCTGTCCGTCCGATCTCCGGACGGAACGCTGGCATACGCCTCTCCGGTTGATCCCAGCCACCGTGTCGCCTCGTCGCAGCCGACGGTTCGCGGTCGCGGCTCGCGCCGCTCCTACCCTGTAGAGGCAACGCTTCTCATCCCCACACCTCGCCCATCACCCTGGCGAAATTACCGCCGAGGATCTTGCCGATGCGCGCATCGGAATGTCCGCGCGCCGACAGCAACACGGCCAGGGTATGGAAACGGTCGACTGTGTTGAGGTCGGGCACGAACAGATACACCTCTTCGCTTTCGCCGGCCGCCGAAATGCCGAGCCGGCGCCGTTCCTGGATCGCCTCGCGGTGTTGCTGCCTGTATTTCTCGTTCAGACGCACCGGCGAGACGAGGTTGTCGGTGCCGATGCCGACGTGGTCTTCACCGCAAACCTTCAAGGCGTATTCGAGGTGGCGGATGACGTCGGCGGCGGTGGTCTGGCCGCTCTCGCGCAGGAACGGCATCAGATAGATGCCGACCACGCCGCCGCCGTCGGCGACCGCGCGCAGTTCGGCATCGGTCTTGTTACGCGGCCGCTCGACCAGCGAGGCGCAACCGGTGTGGCTGATCAACACCGGCGCCTTCGACGCAGCGATCGCCTCGGTCGCGGTGCGACGCCCGCTGTGGGCCAGGTCGACCAGTATGCGCCGCTCGTTGAGGCGTTCGATCAGGCGGTGGCCGAAGCGGCTGAGGCCAGCGTTGCCGGGCTCCAAACAACCGTCGCCGACCAGATTGCGCAGGTTGTAGGTCAGTTGCACGGTGCGCACGCCGAGCCGGTGGAAGTCGTCGACGCGTTCGAGCTTCTCGCCGATCGGCGCGCTGTCCTGGAATTGATAGACCACGCCGAGCTTCTTCTCGCGCCGCGCGGTGTCCAGGTCGGCGCGGTTGCGCACCGCCATGAACACCTCGGGATGGGCGAGGATTTCGTTCTCCCAGAAGCCGATGCTGCGCACCGTTTCCTCGTAGGCGCCTTCGTACTGCGCGACCGGGCCGACCGTGGTCTGGAGGACGCGCAGGCCGCTGCGGCGCGCCTCGTCGACGAGTTGCGCCGACAGCGCCGCACCCGGCGCCCCGTCTTCGCCGGCGATGAAGCCGCAGCCGTCGATCACCATCGCGTCCGCATACGGCGCCCAGCGCGGCGCCGCGGCCCAGGCGCGGCCGTTGGCCCAGGCACTGGCGAGCGCGCCCGCGCCGCCGATCAGAAACGTCCTTCTGTCGATCATCGAATCCTCCCTGGATGAGCCCTCGCGCGCGGATGCGGCGAATCGTGCGCTTGGTCACGCGCTGTCGCGGCACTCTAAGGCAAACGCGCCAGCGCTCCAGCCGTGACTTTCGGGAGGGATCCTGTCGCGACGGGCGCGTTAAGCTCGGGATGCCTGCGCCAGAATTCCGCTGCGGCGGAGCGCCGGCATCCTTTCCGGGGAGAACGCCGATGTCGCTGCGCCATGCCTTGTCCATCGCTGCGCTGGCCTTGGCCTGCGTCGCTCCCGCCCTGGCCGGGGACGCGCCGAAAGGAGCCGTCGTCCGCGAGCACACCGGCAATCGCGTCAGCGAGAACCTGCCGGCGATCGCGCCGGCCCTGCTCGAACGCCTCGAGCGCTACCAAAACACCCGCGGCGCCAGCCTGGGCGGTTGGACCGGCGAGGGCTGCCTGCTGATCGCTACGCGCTTCGCCGAAACCCAGCAGGCTCATCGCGTCTGCGAGCCGCTGGGCATGCGCGAACAACTGACCTTCCATCGCGAACCGCTCAACAGCCTGGACGCCGCCCCAAAACCGCTCGATGGCTTCGTGTTCGGCAAGGACGTCGGCGGCAACGAGTTCTGGCAACTGCACTGGTTCGACCTGGCCACGCGCGAGACCGCCCTGCTCACCGACGGCAAGTCGCGCAACCAGGATGCGCGCTTCTCGGACGACGGCAAGCAACTGGCCTACAGCAGCACCGCGCGCAACGGCCGCGACATCGACGTATGGGTGATGGATCTCGCCACCCGCAAGGCGCGCGCGGTGGTGACCGAGGGCGGCACCTGGAGCGCCGCCGACTTCTCGCCGGACGGCAGGCAGTTGCTGGTGATCAAGTACGTCTCGGCCAGCGAAACCTATCCAGGCCTGGTCGAGCTGGACACCGGCAAGCTGCAGTTGTTCCCGGTCGACGGCGGCAAAGCGGCGATCAGCGATTTCCGTTTTTCCAAGGACGGCCAAGCGGTCTATTACGTCTCCAACGAAATCCTCGACGGCAAGCCGCAGGAGTTCGCCAGCCTGCGCCGGCACGAACCGGCGAGCGGCAAATTCGAGGTGCTCAGCGCCGGCATCCCCTGGGACGTCGGCAACCTCAGCCTGTCCGAGGACGGACGCCACCTGCTGTTCGTCAGCAACGAAGACGGCATCGGCAAGCTGCACGTGTTGTCGCTGCCCGGGCACAAAGAGATTGCATTGCCGGCGCTGCCGGTCGGGGTGATCGGCGGCGCCGAGTTCTCGCCCGACGGCCGGCGCATCGCCGTGTCGATCAACACCGCGACCTCGCCGAGCGACGTCTACGTGATCGAGCTGGCCGCCCAGCGGCTGGTGCGCTGGACCCGCAGCGAAGTCGGCGGGCTCGATGCCGGCCGTTTCGTCACCCCGACCTTGATCCGCTATCCGACCTTCGACCGTGTCGACGGCCAAGCGCGCACGATCCCGGCGTTCTACTACCGGCCGGCGAAAGTCGCGGCCGGCACGAAGCTGCCGGTGGTGATCCAGATCCACGGCGGCCCGGAAGCGCAGTCGCAGCCGAGCTTCAACGCCAACGCCCAGTTCCTGGCCAACGAACTCGGCGTGGCGATGCTGGTGCCGAACGTGCGCGGTTCGGCCGGCTACGGCCGCAGCTACCTGGGCCTGGACGATGCGGAGAAACGCGAAGACTCGGTCAAAGACATCGGTGCCCTGCTCGACTGGATCGGCGCCCAGCCCGAACTCGATGCGCAACGCGTCGGCGTGTACGGCGGCAGTTACGGCGGCTACATGGTGCTGGCCTCGCTGATGCACTACAGCGAGCGCATCCGCGCCGGCGTCGACGTGGTCGGCATCTCCGACTTCAGCACGTTCCTGACCAACACCGAGTCGTATCGCCGCGACCTGCGCCGCGCCGAGTACGGCGACGAGCGCCTGCCCGAGATGAAGGCGGTGTTTGATCGCATCTCGCCGCTCAGGAACGCCGGCAAGATCCGCGCGCCGCTGTTCGTCGCCCAGGGCCGCAACGACCCGCGCGTGCCCTATACCGAGGCCGAGCAGATCGTGAAGGCAGTGCGCGGCAACGGCGTGCCGGTGTGGTTCCTGATGTTCGACGACGAAGGCCATGGCTTCCAGAAGAAGGCCAACATCGACTATTTCGGTGCGGCGATGATGACCTTCTGGCAGCAGCATCTGATCGGCGGGAAGTGAAGCGGGCGCATCCGCCGGCAAGCGCGGAGTCTTCGAACTGTCATGTTTTCCTGGGGTTTCCCCCAATGGGCGCTGCGCTGCTTTGCGGCTAGATTCCAGGCTGACGCGTGCAGTCCAGGCCCCGCCCGATGACCGACCCGATCAGCCCGAACGTCCGCCTCAACGGCTCGTCACCGGGCATCGAACCACCTGCCGCATCGACCGCCGCGCAGATCCTGAGCAGCGCCGATCCGGCGCAGGCGCGCGGCGTGGTCGATGCGCTGACCGCGCCGCAATTGAGCGGCTTGCGCAGCGAGGTCGAAGCGATGCCCGTGGCCGAGCGCGAAACCCTCGCCAACGAACTCGCCGGTAAGCTCGACGCGCCGCAGTTGCGCAAGCTGGAGGCCGCGTTCGGGCGCGACGGCATCGCCGCCGCGGTCGATCGCCGCAGCGGCCCCGAGGTGCGCGCCGCCTATGCCGAGGGCGCGGGTAACGCCGACGACGACGGCCTGATCGGCCGGCTCAAGGATTGGCTCGGTCTCAGCGACCGCGCGCGCGGCGAGACCGAGGAGATTTCGGCGACGGTCGTCAACCCCGACACCGGCGAGGTCAACGACGCACGCTGGACTGTCGACGACGAAGGCCGGCCGATCCATGCCGAAGGCACCTTGCGCACCGTGTTCAGCGGGATCGAGCGCAGCGACGACGAGACCCAGGCGCAGCGCACCGCCGCCGACCGTGGCGTCGAAGGCGACCAGGGCGGGCATGTGTTCGGCCACCGCTTCGTCACCGACCAGGGCCTGAAGAACCTGTTCCCGCAGAACGGCAACTTCAACATGGGCGCCTACAAGACGCTCGAGAACGAATGGGCGGCCTGGGTCGACAAGGGCATGGACGTGCGCATCAGCATCGACCTGAGCCCGCGGGAAGCCGACCGACCGGACCGTGTTCGCATTTCCTACGACGTGATCGATCCCGCCGACGGCGGCAGGGTTTACGATCAGCGCGTCACCTTCGAGAACCGCGCCGGCCAGAGCTACGACCGGGTCGACGTCGGACAGATGGATGACCTGATCGCAGCCGCTTCCTAAATCGACACGCTCAAGGCGGGACATGAACAGAGACGAATTGCTCGGCGAGATCGCGCGCCTGATCGTGGTCGACCCCAAGGCCAGCGAACGGCCCTGGGACGGATACGCGCTGATCGCCTGGTACGGCGACGGCATCAGCCGCCTCAACGGCTTCCGCTACGACAAGGGCCAGCCGGGCGAACCGCTGACGCCGTCGGGTGTCGAGATCGAGAACCGCCTGGAACAACTGCGCAAGGTCACCCAGGTCGCCGGCAAGGCGCCGTGGCGGGTCTGCATCGTGCGCATCCACCGCGCCGACGCCGAAGTCGCGATCGACTTCGAGTACGAAGATCCGGGCCGTTGGTACGTCACCCCCGACAGCGTCGCCGAGATCGCCGAGCGCGTGCGGCCGTGCTGAACGGCTGATCGAACCCGGCCGGCTTTGGAGTAGGAGCGGCGCGAGCCGCGACCAACCGCAGCGTCGATCGAAAGCGCAACTCACCGAAGCCCGGCCGCTCGGCTGGCTTTGGCTGTTTCGAGCCGTCTGACCGGTCTTCGGACACGGCGCTGGCGCGCACTTCTGCGGTGGGTCGCGGCTCACGCTGCTCCTACCCTTGTAGCGGTGCCGGCTCGCGCCGTGGACCGCTGTGCGGCCTGCGGTCAGAATGCGGGACGTCTGCCCGAGCGTCGCATCGAGGCGAGCATCGGATGAGTTTTCTCCAGCGACTGCGCGTCGACAGCTTCACCCTGGCCCTGCTGGCGGCGGTCGCGCTGGCCTGGTGGTTTCCGCTCGGCGGCGCCCCGGCCGCAGCGCTCGACGGCTTTACCGATATCGCCATCGCCGCGCTGTTCTTCCTGCACGGCGCGCGCCTGTCGCGCGAAGCGATCCTCGCCGGCGCGCTGCATTGGCGCCTGCATCTGCTGATCTTCGCCAGCACCTTCGTCTTGTTTCCCTTGCTCGGTCTGGCGCTGAAGCCCTTGTCCGGGCGCTTGCTGACGCCGGAGCTGTACCTGGGGCTGCTGTTCCTGTGCACCCTGCCCTCGACCGTGCAGTCCTCGATCGCCTTCACCTCGATGGCCGGCGGCAACGTGCCCGCGGCGGTGTGCAGCGCCTCGGCATCGAGCCTGCTCGGTGTGTTCCTCACGCCCTTGTTGATGAGCGCATTGGCCGGCGCACAGGGCGCGATGGCGGATCCAGCCGAGGCCATCGCCAAGATCACTCTGCAATTGCTGCTTCCCTTCGTCGCCGGCCATCTGTTGCGGCGCTGGATCGGCGGCTGGGTCGAGCGCAGGCGTGCGCTGTTGCGCTATACCGACCAAGGCACGGTGCTGTTGGTGGTCTACACCGCGTTCGCCGCCTCGGTCGCGACCGGGTTGTGGCAGAGCACGCCGGTGCAGGCTTTATACGTCGTGTTCGGCGTATGTGCGCTGCTGCTCGCGGCGGTCATGCTCGCCACGACCTTCGCCGCGCGCCGCCTCGGCTTTTCGCGCGAGGACGAAATCGCGATCGTGTTCTGCGGTTCCAAGAAGAGCCTGGCCACCGGCGTGCCGATGGCCAAGATCCTGTTCGCGAGCAGCGCGCTCGGCGCGATCGTGCTGCCGGTGATGGTGTTCCACCAGATCCAGCTGATCGTCTGCGCGCAGGTCGCGCGCCGCTATGCGCGCCGGGCGAAAACCGCGGCGGTGCCCGAACAGGTCGCCGACTGAATCCCGCCGCCCTCGGCCGAGGCGCTCAGCGCGCGTCCTTGACCACTTCGCCGCCCTTGATCACCACCGGCACGGCTTCGAGCAAGGCGACGTTCCGGGTCGGGTCGCCGGCGACCGCGATGATGTCGCCCCAGCGGCCTTTCTCGATCACGCCGACGTCCTGGCTGCCCAGCGCTTCGGCCGCGTTCGCGGTCGCCGCCTGGATGGCCTGCG
Source organism: Lysobacter antibioticus (assembly GCF_000731095.1). Classification (GTDB taxonomy): domain Bacteria; phylum Pseudomonadota; class Gammaproteobacteria; order Xanthomonadales; family Xanthomonadaceae; genus Lysobacter; species Lysobacter antibioticus_B. The sequence continues at coordinate 21,270 of NZ_JMTZ01000018.1, forward strand.
CCGCGCTCATGCCGTAGCGCTGCATCACCGCGAACTGGCGGCCGTTCTGCCCGTGCGGATAGACCCCGGTGTCGGTGCCGTAGACCATCTTCACCCCGGCCTGATGGGCTCGACGGAAGTTCTCGCGCTGGACATCGGCGACTTCGCGGTCCTTGCGCAGATTGTCTTCGAGCACACCGTTTTTCTTGCCCTCGGCCTGGGTGTAGTCGGTGTTGTAGATGTCCATCGACAGCCAGGTGCCGTGCTGCTTGGCCAGGCGAATGCCTTCTTCGTCGATCAGGCTGGCGTGCTCGATGGTGTCGATGCCGGCGCGGATCGCGTCCTTGATACCGCTGGTGCCGTGCGCATGCGCGGCGACCTTGAGCCCCCAGCGATGCGCCTCGTCGGCCACCGCCTTCATTTCCTCCAGGCTCAACTGCTGCTGGCCGGGCTCGGTGTTGCGCGAGAACACGCCGCCGGTGGCGCAGATCTTGATCACCTGCGCGCCGTACTTGCGCAGCTCGCGCACGTGCTGGCGCGCCTGCTCGGGCGAGTCGGCGTTGTAAGGGCTGCGCTGCTGCATCGACGGCGGGAAGAAGGTCGAGTCGCAATGGCCGCCGGTGGCGCCGAAGCCGTAGGCGGCCGAGACGATGCGCGGGCCGCTCAGCTTGCCCTCGTCGATGGCCTGGCGCAGGCCGACATCGTTCCAGGCATCGGCGCCGAGATTGCGCACCGTGGTGAAGCCGGCCGCCAGCGTGTCCTGAGCGTGCTTGACCGCGAGCACCGACCAGAAGCGGTCGTTGAACTGCAGACTGGTGTAGCCGCCGTAGGTCGGGTCGGCATCGAGATGGGTGTGCATGTCGATCAGGCCCGGCAGCAGGGTCATGCCGGGCAGGTCGAGGCGTCGAGCGCCGGCCGGCGCGGCGTCGCCGGCACGGCCGACCTCGACGATGCGGCCGTCGCGGATCAGCACCTGCGGGTTGTCGAGCAGGCGCCCGCTGCGCGAATCGAACAGCTTGGCCGCGGTGACCACCAGTTCGCGCGGCGGCGCGGCGGCGTCCTGCGCCTGCGCGGCATCGGCCGCCGACAGCGGCAACAGCGCCATGATCGAACACGCGATCCGGTTTCTCATCGACGACCTTCCCCTTGCGATTAGGCGCCGATGCGGCGCGCGATTGGACGCCCGCGCGGCGCGGGCGGTCAACGCATCCGCTGCAGCTCGAACAACGGCGCCGACTGCATCGACGACGGCAGCCAGTGATCGATCAGCAGGAATGCGAACAACACCATCAAGTAGACGATCGAGTAGTTGAAAACCCGCATCGCGTACAGTTCGTCGGGCGGGTTCATCAGCTTCCAGGCGTGGTATAGGAACACCGCGTCCAGCACCAACACCCCGAACAGATAGAAATAACCGCTCATGCCGAACACGCACGGCAGCACCGAGACGACCGTCAGCAGGATCGTATAGAACAGGATCTGCCAGCGGGTGTATTCGACGCCATGGGTGACCGGCAGCATCGGCACCATCGCCCGCGCATAGTCGGCGCGGCGGAAGATCGCCAGCGCCCAGAAATGCGGCGGCGTCCACACGAAGATGATCAGCACCAGCAACAGCGCATGGGCCCAGTCCCACTCGCCCTGCATGCCGGTGACCGCGGCCCAGCCGAGCAGCGGCGGCGCCGCGCCGGCGATGCCGCCGATGACGATGTTCTGCGGCGTGGCCCGCTTCAGGAATACGGTGTAGACCACCGCATAACCGATCAGCGAAGCAAAGGTCAGCCATGCGGTCAGCGCGTTGACCCACACCACCAGGATGGTCATCGACAACGCGGCCAGGATCAGCGCGAACACCAGCGCCTGGGTCGGCGAGACCTGCCCGGCGACGATCGGCCGCCACGACGTGCGCGCCATCTTGGCGTCGATGCGCGAGTCCAGCAGTTGGTTGATGGTCGCGGCCGAGGCCGCTGCGAGCCAGATGCCGAAGAAGCCGAGCACCGACTCGCGCAACGGCGGCAAGCCCGGCACGGCCAGAAACATGCCGACGAAAGCGGTGAACACGATCAGCGCGACGACGCGCGGCTTGGTCAGGTCCCAGTACTGCTTGGCGGTCGGGCGCTTGGCGGTATTCATCAGGCCTCCGGCGTACGCAGGCGTGCGAGCAGGGAGACGAGCGCGAACAGCAGCAGCGCGGCGCCGGCGTTGTGCGCCACCGCGACCGCGAGCGGCAGGCCGAGCTTGACGTTGGCGATGCCCAGGCCGACCTGGGCCAGGGTCAGCGCGCCGAGCAGGCTCGCCCAGCCGCGCATGCCGGGTGTGCGCAACAGCTTCACGGTCAGGCCCAGCAGATAGACGAAGACCACGCCGGCCATGATGCGGTGGGCCAGCTGGATCGCGATGCGGGCCTCGCCGTCGAGGATGCCGCCCTCGTAGTCCACGCCGATGCCGCGCCACAGCACGAAGGCTTCGCCGAAGTCGTGGCGCGGCCACCACTGGCCGACGCAGGTCGGGAAATCGTTGCCGCAGGCGAGCGCGGCATAGTTGGCGCTGGTCCAGCCGCCGAGCGCGATCTGCACGCCGAGCACGCCGATGCCGAGCATGATCAGGCGGCGTACGTTGGCCGCGTCGGCCAGGCGGATCGGGTGGCCGATCGCGCGCCACGCGGTCCACACCAGCAACGAGAACGTCAGCAGGCCGCCGAGCAGATGGCCCATGACCACCACCGGCTTGAGCAGCCAGGTCACCGTCCACATGCCGAGCAGGGCCTGGAAGATGATCACCGCCAGGGTCAGCGCCGACACCCGCGACAGATCGGTGTTGCTCCAGCGCAGCGCCGCGGCGAGCAGGATGGCTTCGCCGACGATCGCCAGCGCCGAGGCGGCGACGTGCTGGCCTTTCATGTACAGCGGTATGGCCACCGCCACGACCGCGGCCGCTGCGATCACTTGCGGCACGCCGTAGGCACGCTTGCGCGCCGACACCAACGCCAGGATCAACACCAGCACGCCGAGCAGGCCGGCGATCATACGGTGGAATTGCTCGCGCCAGGCCTTGTGCACCTCGACCGGCCGGATCGCGGTGGCGACGTGGTCGGTGATCTCGTGGGCGCTGGTCGGCCAGGCCGCGCGGCCGTAGCAGGTCGGCCAGTCCGGGCAGCTCAGGCCGGCGTTGGACAGGCGCACGAAGGCGCCGAACACGATCACGCACAGCGCCAGCGCCACCGCCAGCCAGGCGATGCGATGGAAATTCTTCGACAGGCCGGTCTTGCTCAGGCCGTTCGTGAACGGATCGGAGGATCCGGGCTTGTTGGTTACGCTCATTCGAAACTCGTTCCTACCCAACTCTGCTGCAACACTCGTGCGGCCGGGCGAGTCCCGGCGACTTGGTTCGTTTCATGCCGTTCCCGACATCCGGCTCCGGCGCGCCCGTTCTTGCCGCCGCTCACATCAGTTTCAGCAGCTTGGCCAGGTCGGCGCGCAGCCCGCCCGGATCGGTGCCGGGAGCGTAACGCAGAATCACGAAGCCGTTCGGGTCGACCACGTACAGCGGCACGCCGGCCGGGTCGCTCAGGCGCGGCAGTTGCGCGCGCAGCTCCGGCGAGGGGCCGAACACGCGCAGGCTGGCCGGGCGCTTGGCGCCGGCCGGCGGCTCGCCGAGCCAGAGCACTTCGACATGGTCGGCGTCCTTGCCGAACAGCTGCCAGACCGTGTCCAGTTGCTGCGACAACGCGACGCAGGCCTCGGCGCAATTCGGCGCCGGCGCGACCACGATGCGCCAGATCCGCGCCGGCGGGTTCCAGGCATAGACGCTGCCGTCGGCCAGGCGCGGCTGCAGCGCGCGCAAGTCGGGCTTGGGTTCGAGCAGTTCGCCGTGCTGGCGGCTCACCGCCGGGTGATGGTTGGTGAAACGCATGACCCCGGCGATCAGCATGGGCACGAAGAAGAACGCGGCGATCAGCACCAGCACCAGGCGGTTGCGATTGCGCTGCGAGGAATTCACGGGTGTGTTCATCGGTGGGTTATCGACGCTGAGGACGGAACGTGAGGATCAGGGCGGTCGCCAGCACCGCCAGGGCGAGCGCGAACCACTGCAGCGAATAGCCGCGGTGTTTGTCGGGCGGCAAGGTATTGGCGAGCAGTTCCAGGTCGCGCTCGTAACCGAGCTCGAGCGCCGGGTCCAGGCGCAGCACGCGCGGTGCGAGCGGCACCGACAGGCCGGCGGCCTCGGCGATCGCCTTCGGGTCGACCCGGGTCAGCAGCCAGCCCTCGCCTACGCGGCCGATGCCCGGGCCCAGTGCGAGACCGGTCGACGGCGGCGGCGCCAGCAGCCCGCGCAAGGCCAGCTCGCCCTCGGGCTGGGGGATGGCCGGCAGCTTGCGATCGCCGCCGAGCGGCAACCAGCCCAGGTCGACCAGCATCGGCCCGCCCTGCGCCGGCACGAAAATACGATAGACGCGCACACCGGCGCGGCCGTTGCGCTGCTGGTTGTCGAGCAGCAGGGCACCGCGTTGGTCGAACCGGCCCAGGCCCTCCGCCCAGTCGTAGTCGCGCGCCCGGGCGGGATCGTCGGCCGCGGCCAGCGGCCGCGGCGTGCGCTCGTTCAGGACCGCGGCGGCGGCATCGAGCATGGCCTGCTTCTCGACCGCGCGCCGGCCCTGCCACAGCCCCAGGTTGGCGAACAGCGCGATCGCGGCGAGCGCGAGCGTCCAGCCGAACAACAGGGTGCCGCGACGGCTCACCACATCCTCCCGGCGGGCTGCGATAATCCGCGCAGCGCATCTGCGCGCGCTTTGCGCGCCGCAAATGCATACGCGCGCGCTGCTCGCGCAATCAATGCATCCGCGCGCGCGCTGCGCGCACTTGAGGAGCCCGCGGTGAACGAGTCGCTGAAGATCCTGCTGGTGGTCGGCTTCCTGATCGTCATCCTCTGGAACCTGGGTGCAGGCCTGTATTACATGCTGGTGGACAAGGGCCAGAGCAAACGCACGGTCAATGCGCTGACCCGCCGCATCGCGCTGTCCGTCGCGCTGATCGCCATCATCCTGTTCGCGATGTGGATGGGCTGGATCGAACCGCACGGGATCGGCTCCAACCCGAACTGATCCTGGCAGGCCGGCTTGGCTGAGCGAGCACGGCGGGCGGATCACGGCGATGCAGCGTAAAAACCGCGCGGGCGACGCTTCTTTACAGAACGTCATTCCCGCGCAGGCGGGAATCCAACGACTTCAAGCGTTCCGGCACGAAAGACGCTGGATGTCCGGCTGCGCCGAAGTAAAGCAACGCCCGTCTTCGCGGAACGACGTAGACGCCGCCCCGCAGCAATAACAAAAAAACGAAAGGCCGGCAGCGCCGGCCCTCGTCGTGATTTTGCCGATTCCGCCGCGTCGCGCTTACAGCACGTAGACGAACAGGAACAAGCCCAGCCAGACCACGTCGACAAAGTGCCAGTACCAGGCCACCGCCTCGAACGCGAAGTGGTTGTCCTTGTCGAAATGGCCCTTGAGGCAACGGAACCAGATGATCGCCAGCATGATCGTGCCCAGGGTCACGTGCAGGCCGTGGAAACCGGTGAGCATGAAGAAGGTCGAACCGTAGATGCCCGAACCCAGGGTCAGGTTGAGCTCGGTGTAGGCGTGGATGTATTCCTCGGCCTGGAAGAACAGGAACAGGCAGCCCAGCAGCACGGTCAGGCCCAGCCAGAACAGCAGCGCCTTGCGGTGGCCGCCCTTGAGCGCGTGGTGCGCGGCGGTAACCGTGGAGCCCGAGGTCAGCAGGATCAGGGTGTTGAGCAGCGGCAAGCCCCAGGCCGGAATGGTCTCGAACACGCCACCGACCCCGGCCGGACCGCTGCTCGGCCAGGCGGCGCTGAACTGCGGCCACAGCAGGCTGTTGGTCATCACGCCGTCGCCTTCGCCGCCGAGCCACGGCAGGGCCAGGCTGCGCGCGTAGAACAGCGCGCCGAAGAAGGCGGCGAAGAACATCACCTCGGAGAAGATGAACCAGATCATCCCCATCCGGAACGAAACGTCGACCTGCTTGTTGTAGTTGCCGCGCACCGATTCGCGGATGACGTCGCCGAACCAGCCGAACAGCACACCGACCATCATCGCCAGGCCGACGAAGAACACCGGCTTGCCCCAGCTGACTTCGTTAAGCCAACTGGCGACGCCGATCATGGTCGTGAACAGACCGATCGAGCCGAGGAACGGCCAGCGGCTGCTGTGCGGCACGTAGTAGATGTTGGCGTCTGGCGTGTGAGCGTGGGCCATGGCGGCGTTCCAGTGATAAGTGGTGCTGGTTTGAATGGTGCTGAGCCGCTTACGGCGCCGACAGCGGCGAGGATGCGGTCTTGGACACCGATCCCTGCTGCAGGCGCGCCGTGAGCACGTCGTTCTTGGAGAAAGTGTAGGACAGCGTGATCGTCTTGATCTCGGCCGGCAGGTTCGGATCGACGATGAAACGCACCGGCATATCGCGCGACTCGCCCGCCTGCAGGGTCTGGGCGGTGAAGCAGAAACACTCGGTCTTGTTGAAATAGCCCGAAGCCCGCGCCGGCGCGACCGACGGCGAGGCGCTGCCGACGATGGCGCGGTCGGTGGTGTTGCGGGCGTAGTAGGTGGTCTCGTACTGCTCGCCCGGACGCACCTGCATGCTGAACTGGTGGGGCTTGAAGTCCCAGGGCAGCTTGGAATTGACGCTGCCGTCGAACTGCACGGTGACCATGCGGTCGGCGACGGGCGCGGCCGCTACCTGGGCATCGACCACGCCGCGTTCCAGGCGGATGCCGAACACCTTCTCGCAGGCGATGCGGTACATCGGCACCAGGGCGAAGGTGAAACCGAACGCACCCAGCGCGACCAGCACCATCAGCCGGGTCATCTTCGGGCTCGCCTGGCGGCGGACCTCGGCGTTGGCCTTGGCGTCGTTGGCGCTCATTTCGACAGCACCCCGGTCAGGATGAAGGCGACGTAGACCGCCACCGCGGCCAGCCCGAACCACAGCGCGGTGCGGCGCGCGGCCGAACGGCGGTGGGCGAGGTCGTGCTGGTCGTGGGACTGGGTCATCTTGATTCGCCTGGGCCGCGGAGGCGCGCTATCGGATCGAAGCGCTCACTGCCGGGGCCCGTCGCGGGGTCCTGTGTCCTGTCGGGTTCAGTGGGTGATGTCGCCGTGGGCCAGGTCGCCGTCGCGGATCACCGGCGGCGTGCCGAAGGTGTGGTGCGGGGCCGGGCTCGGCACCGTCCACTCCAGGCCGCGCGCGCCTTCCCAGGCCCGCGCTTCGGCCTTGGCGCCGACGCTCTTCGAGCGCAACAGGATGAAGGCCATCATGAACGGCGTGACGAACATGCCGAACGCGCCGATCGAGCTGATCAGGTTCCAGTCCGCGAACACCACGTTGTAGTCCGGGATGCGGCGCGGCATGCCGGCCAGGCCCAGGAAGTGCTGCGGGAAGAACAGCAGGTTGACGAAGATCATCGTCCACCAGAAATGGAACTTGGCCATCGGCTCGCTGTACATGCGGCCGGTCCACTTGGGCCACCAGAAGTACACCGCGGCGATGATCGAGAACAGCGCGCCGGTCACCAGCACGTAGTGGAAGTGCGCGACCACGAAGTAGGTGTCGTGGTACTGGAAGTCGGCCGGCACGATCGCGAGCATCAGGCCCGAGAAACCGCCGATGGTGAACAGGATCACGAACGAGATCGCCCACAGCATCGGCGCCTCGAACGACATCGAGCCGCGCCACATCGTGGTGACCCAGTTGAACACCTTCACGCCGGTCGGCACCGCGATCAACATGGTCGCGAACATGAAGTAGATCTCGCCACCGAGCGGCATGCCGACGGTGAACATGTGGTGGGCCCACACGATGAACGAGAGGAAGGCGATCGAAGCGGTCGCGTACACCATGGCCTGGTAGCCGAACAGCGGCTTGCGGGCGAAGGTCGGGATGATCTCCGAGACCACGCCGAACGCCGGCAGGATCATGATGTAGACCTCGGGGTGACCGAAGAACCAGAAGATGTGCTGGAACATCACCGGGTCGCCGCCGCCGGCCGCGTTGAAGAACGAGGTGGCGAAGAACTTGTCGGTCAGCAGCATCGTCACCGCGCCGGCCAGGACCGGCATCACAGCGATCAGCAGGAAGGCGGTGATCAGCCAGGTCCAGCAGAAGATCGGCATCTTCAACAGGTCCACGCCCGGGGCGCGCATGTTGAGGATGGTGGCGATGACGTTGATCGCGCCCATGATCGAGCTGATGCCCATCATGTGGATGGCGAAGATCGCGAAGGCGACGTTGTTGCCGCCCTGCAACGACAGCGGCGGGTACAGGGTCCAGCCGCCGGCCGGAGCGCCGCCCGGCAGGAACAGCGTCATCAGCAGCAGGGTGAAGGCGAACGGCAGGATCCAGAACGACCAGTTGTTCATGCGCGGCAGCGCCATGTCCGGCGCGCCGATCTGCAGCGGGATCATCCAGTTGGCCAGGCCGACGAAGGCCGGCATCACGCCGCCGAAGATCATCACCAGCGCGTGCATGGTGGTCATCTGGTTGAAGAACTCGGGATTGACGAGCTGGAGACCCGGCTCGGCCAGCTCGGCACGGATCACCACCGACATCGCCGCGCCGATGATGAACATGACGAAGCTGAAGATCAGGTACAGCGTGCCGATGTCCTTGTGGTTGGTCGAGAAGAACCAACGCTCGATGAAGCCCTGTTTGTGGGCGTGATCATCGTGGTGATCGTGATGATCGGCGACGGGGTGCGTGGCTGCCATGGCCTACCTCTAGAGAATGCTGACGATCAACCGACGACCGCTGCGTGCGGAGCCGCGGCGGTCGTGGTGTCGGTGTTCGGGGCTGCGGCGGAAGCCGGAGCGGCATCGGCCGGAGCGGCCGCAGGTGCTGCAGCCGGAGCCGCCGGCGCGGCGGCGGGCGCCGGCGCGTTCTTGGCCTTCTGCTCGGCCAGCCACTGCTGATACTCGGCCTTGGGCAGCGCGCGCACGACGATCGGCATGAAGCCGTGGTCCTTGCCGCACAGCTCGGCGCACTGGCCGCGGTAGACGCCAGGCTCCTTAATTTCGGTCCAGGCTTCGTTGACGATGCCCGGGATCGCGTCCTGCTTCCAGCCCAGGGCCGGCACCCACCAAGCGTGGATGACGTCGTCGGCGGTGATCACGAAGCGGATCTTGGTGTCGGTCGGCAGCACCAGGACGTTGTCGACGTCGAGCAGGTAGTGCTCGTGGTCGGCCTTGGTGACGAGCTTGCCGGCCTGGCGCAGTTGGTCGCTCTTGCGGTCCAGGCGGCTGGTGAAGGAGACGTTCTCGCCGAGGTAGTCGTACTTCCACATCCACTGGAAGCCGGTCACCTTGACCGTCATCGCCGCGTTGCGGGTGTCGTACATCGCGATCAGCTTGCTGGTGGCCGGGAAGGCCATCAGCACCAGCAGCGCCACCGGCACCACGGTCCAGATGATCTCGAGCTTGGTGCTGTGGGTGAAGTCCTTGTCGGCGACGGCGCCCTTGGACTTGCGGAACCTGAACATGGCCACGGCCATAGCGCCGAAGACCAGGATGCCGATCACCACGCAGACCCACAGCGCGAACATGTGCGCCGAGTAGGCGTTCATCGACTGGGCGGTCACGCCCTTGCCCATATTCAGCTGCCACGGCTTGGGATCGGCCGCCTGAGCAAACGCAAGGACAGGCAACGCCGATGCGGCGACGCCCGCTGCCCACTGCTTGAAACGACCGGCTTTCATCAGTTCGAGCCCCGAAAAATCAGTGTGGTTTTCGTTTTCGTGCTCCGCGGGCTGCCCCTCCCGCCCCGTCCGCGCCGATGTCCTGGGCGTGAGGCTGTGCGGAAGAAGGTGGCTGGCGAGCCCTGTCGAGGGCCCATCACGCCGGGATCGGCGCTACGGATAACCGAGAAATGGTAGCGGCCGCCCCGTCTTGCGGCAACCCGGAGGTGCTAGCCCCAACCGGCCCGGAAACCATCCGCGCCCCGCAGCGACAGGCTTTGCGCGCCAGTTCGGCGCCTCATACGAGTGTCGGCGACGGCCGATCGCAAGCGTGACGGATGCAAGTTGCGGTGGTCCGGCGCGCGCAACGCGCGGATCGGGCCGCTCGCCGCAGCTGCGGCGGCCGGGTCCGGCGCCGATCCGATGCTGCTGATCCGATGGCGGCGGCTGACGGTTGGCCGAGCGGTTGGCCAGCCTTGCGACGGCGCTCTCGCACCGGGCCCGCCCCGAACCGATCCGGTACAGGCCGCGACCGATAGAAAGCTCTAAAATGCCCGACTTCCCACCCCAGTGCCGGGTCCGATGTCCACCAACGTCTCTTCCACCGTCGCCCACGACGGTCCGCCGACGCGCTCGAGCGCCGCGCTTTCCAACGCGCAGCCTTCAGGCGCCATGATCAGCCCCGAACTGCCCGCACCGCCCTCGGGGCCGCGCGCGGCCCTGACCGCCGGCTGGGTCCGCGACGAAGCCGATCACGTCCGCCACCTGCTCGAACTGGCGCGCCTGCCGGCCGCCGACCGCGACGCCGCCCAGGCCACCGCGGCCGAGCTGGTCAAGCGTGTGCGCGCCCGCGCCCAGGACCAGGGCGCGATCGAAGCCTTCATGCGCCAGTACGACCTCGGCAGCGAAGAAGGCGTCCTGCTGATGTGCGTGGCCGAAGCCCTGCTGCGCATTCCGGACCAGGAAACCGCCGACAAGCTGATCCGCGACAAGCTCGGCGAAGCCGACTGGAAGCGTCACCTGGGCCAATCGGACTCGGTGCTCGTCAACGCCTCGACCTGGGGCCTGATGCTGACCGGCAAGCTGGTCGACCTCAACGACGACACCAAGCGCGACGTCCACAACGCCTTCAAGCGCCTGGTCGGCCGCGTCGGCGAACCGGTGATCCGCCTCGCCGTGCGCCAGGCGATGCGCATCATGGGCCACCAGTTCGTCATGGGCCGCACCATCGGCGAAGCGCTGTCGCGTTCGAAGAAGGGCGACAACGCCAACTATCGCTACTCCTTCGACATGCTCGGCGAAGGCGCGCTGACCACCAAGGATGCCCTGCGCTACCTGCAGGCCTACCGCGACGCGATCCATGCGATCGGCAAGAGCGCGCAGTCGGACCGCAAGTCCGGCGACAAGGACGCCGTGTTCGGCGCGCCGTCGATCTCGGTCAAGCTGTCGGCGCTGCACCCGCGCTACGAGCACGCCAAGCGTGCGCGCGTGTTCGCCGAACTGACGCCGCGCGTGCTCGAACTGGCGCAACTGGCGCGCAACTACGGCATCGGCTTCACCATCGACGCCGAAGAAGCCGACCGCCTGGAGATGTCGCTCGACGTCATCGCCGCGGCCTATAGCGACCCGTCGCTCGACGGCTGGGAAGGCTACGGCCTGGCGATCCAGGCCTATCAGAAGCGCGCGCCGGAAGCGATCGACTTCATCGCCGACCTGGCCCGCAAGACCGGCCGCCGCATTCCGGTGCGCCTGGTCAAGGGCGCCTACTGGGACAGCGAGGTCAAGCGCGCCCAGGTCGACGGACAGGCGGGCTATCCGGTGTTCACGCGCAAGCCGAACACCGACGTGTCCTACCTCGCCAACGCGCGCCGCATGCTCGAAGCCGGCGATGCGATCTACCCGATGTTCGCCACCCACAACGCCCAGACCATCGCGACGATCCACCAGCGCGCCAAGGCGATGGGCCGCGAGCGTCACTACGAGTTCCAGAAGCTGCACGGCATGGGCGACGACCTCTACGCCGAGGTCATTCCGTCGCACCGCCTCGACGTGCCCTGCCGCGTCTACGCGCCGGTCGGTTCGCACGAAGACCTGCTGCCCTACCTGGTGCGCCGCCTGCTCGAGAACGGCGCCAACTCCAGCTTCGTCAATCGCATCACCGACGAGAGCATCGCGATCGACGAGTTGATCCAGGACCCGGTCGAGACCGTCGCCGCCTTCGCCAGCATTCCCCATCCGCGCATTCCGCTTCCGGCCGACCTGTATCGCAGTTTCGGCAATGACAGGACCAATTCCATGGGCGTCAATCTCGCCAACGACCAGCAACTGCAGACCCTCGCCGCCGAAGTCAACGCCGCCGTCGGCGACTGGCGCGCCGCACCGCTGGTGCCGGGCGCGACCGTCACCGGTCCGAACATCGCCGTGACCAACCCGGCCGACCGCCGCGAAACCGTCGGCCAGTGGCAGGCCGCCGACAGCGCCACCGTCGAGCTGGCGCTGAAGAACGCGGTCGCCGCGCAGGAAGCCTGGGACTCGACCCCGGCCGCCAGCCGCGCCGCGATCCTCGAACACGCCGCCGACCTGCTCGAGCAGCGCATGCCGCAGTACATCGCGCTGTGCACCAAGGAAGCCGGCAAGACCATCCCCGACGGCGTCGCCGAAGTGCGCGAAGCGGTCGACTTCCTGCGCTATTACGGCCAGCAGGCGCGCAAGCTGTTCGCGCCGGAAGCGCTTCCGGGCCCGACCGGCGAGTCCAACACCCTGCACCTGTCCGGCCGCGGCGTGTTCGTCTGCATCAGCCCGTGGAACTTCCCGCTGGCGATCTTCGCCGGCCAGATCTCGGCCGCGCTCGCCGCCGGCAACAGCGTCATCGCCAAGCCGGCCGAGCAGACCAACCTGATCGGTTACTACGCGGTCAAGCTGCTGCACGAAGCCGGCGTGCCGGAAGCGGTGCTGCAGTTCCTGCCCGGCGACGGCGCCACCGTCGGCGCGGCGCTGACCCGCGACCCGCGCGTCGCCGGCGTCGCCTTCACCGGTTCGACCGACACCGCGCGCGCCATCAACCGCTCGCTGGCCGCGCGCGACGCCGCCATCGGCGTGCTGATCGCCGAGACCGGCGGCCAGAACGCGCTGATCGCCGACTCGTCGTCGTTGCCCGAGCAGTTGGTCAAGGACGCCATCGGTTCGGCCTTCACCTCGGCCGGCCAGCGCTGCTCGGCCGCGCGCGTGCTGTTCGTGCAGGAAGACATCGCCGACAAGGTCACCACGATGCTGGCCGGCGCCATGGCCGAGCTCAAGATCGGCAACCCCGGCCTGCTGTCGACCGACGTCGGCCCGGTGATCGACGAAGACGCGCTGAAGATGCTCGTCGAACATGCCGCGCGCATGGACAAGGAAGCGGTGAAGATCGCCGAAGTCGCGGTCGACGCCGACAGCGCACACGGCAGCTTCTTCGCGCCGCGCGCCTACACCCTGAAGTCGCTCGACCAGCTGCACAAGGAAGTGTTCGGCCCGGTGCTGCACGTGATCTGCTGGAAGGCCGATCAGCTCGACGCGGTGATCGATGCGATCAACGCGACCGGCTACGGCCTGACCCTCGGCATCCATTCGCGCATCGACGAGACCATCGAGCGCATCAGCGCGCGGGTCAAGGTCGGCAATTGCTACGTCAACCGCAACCAGATCGGCGCGGTCGTCGGCGTGCAGCCCTTCGGCGGCCAGAACCTGTCCGGCACCGGCCCGAAGGCCGGCGGCCCGCACTACCTGCCGCGCTTCACCACCGAGAAGACCATCACCGTCAACACCACCGCGGCCGGCGGCAACGCCTCGCTGCTCACGCTGGGCGATTGATCGCGATGGCCTGACCCATGGTCGCGCCGAGGCGCGGCCCATCGAGCCAGGCAACGAATACGGCGCGCCCCTCGGGTCGCGCCGTATTCGTTTGCGCATCCGTGAATCGTAGACCTTGCTCGTGCCCGGGCTCCTAAGGGTAGGAGCGGCGCGAGCCGCGACAACGAAACTTCGAGCGACCGCGCAAGTCGCGGCTTGCGCCGCTCCTACCCCGAGGCCGTCGCGCCCACTGCTCTGCGACGCGCATCGCATAACCGCCTATTGGCAGACACATCGAGGCTGGAGCCGCGCGCAAGATAGGCGTCATCGCCCGCGGAGCTACGCAGATGTCCTGCAGACCCTTGCTGTCGGCCGCCTTGCTGTGCGCACTGACGGCCTGTGCTTCGCTCGCTCCGTTGCCGATCAAACCCGGTGACCCCAGCGCCTGCGGCGAACGCCGGCTCGACCGGGTGCTGTTCGGCATGAACAGCCCCTCCGGCCCGGTCACTGACGGCCAATGGCAGGCCTTCCTGGCCGAAGTCGTCACCCCGCGCTTTCCCGAGGGTTTGACCATCTACCAGGCGCAAGGCCAGTGGCGCGGCGCCAGCGGCGAGATCGAACGCGAAGAGTCGCGCGCGATCGACCTCGTCCATACCGACAGCGCGGCCGGCCGCCAACGGGTGGTCGAGATCGCCGACGAGTACAAGCGCCGCTTCCAACAAGAAGCGGTGCTGGTGATCAGCCTGCCGACACGCGCCTGCTTCGCTCGGCAAGCCATCGGCGCGACCGAGGCATCGCCGGCCGGCTGAGCCGCGCGTCCGGCGAACGGCCCAGTCGCCCGGCCGTGCCTCGATCGCGCCCGCCCCTCAACGCCTGAAATCGGTCGGCTGCTCGAGCTGGTAGAAGGCGTCGCCGATGTCCTCGAACTTGGCCGACAACAGCGCATGGGCGTCGAGCACGCCGCGGTTGTAGAAATACGCGCCGATCTCGTCGGCGATGAAGTCGAGCATGAACTCGGCATCGAAACGGCCGATCGATTGCTTCAGCTCCTCGCTGAAATAGCGCTGCAGTTTGGCGACGATCAGCGCCTTTTCTTCGTTGGAGAACTTGATCTCGCTCATGCCTCGACGGCTCCGCATCGGTGGGGTGGACACGCCGCCCAAGGCGACGCTCGCAGCGTCTGCCGCGACCCTAGAGATAGCAAGGATGGATCGCACTCGCTGCGCCGCGCTACGACGCAGGCATTCCGGCCTCACGGCGTAACCGGGCCTTCGATGCGCGAGCTCCAATCCTCGACCGCGCCGCGCGCGAGCCGCGCCTCGACCAGCTTGCGCCACGACGGCACCAACGGCAGCGCCAGCGCGGCCTGCAGCTCTTCGCGATCCAGGGTGCGCGTATACAACATCGTGGCGATGCGTTGCAGGCTCCAGTCCGGCCACGCGCGTTCGACCAGGAGCAGCGCGTCGCCGGCCTCGACCTCGCCGGCTTCGAGCACGCGGTAATACCAGCCGGTGCGGCCGCTGGCCTGCACTCGTCGCGCCATGTCGGCGATCGCGAAACGGTCGTTGAGTTTCCAGCACGGCTGGCGCGCCTGGCTGACTTCCAGCAACGCCGAGCCGCAACGAAACCGATCGCCGAGACAGACCTCGGCCTCGGTCAGGCCGCTGCTGCTGAGGTTCTCGCCGAACGCACCGGGGCGGTCGAGCAGCGCATGCGGGCCGAGTTCCTCGCGCCAGGCGCGGTAATGATCGTAGGGATAGTGATGCACAGCCTTGTCGGGGCCGCCATGGACGCGCCGGTCGCCCTGCTCGTCGCCTTCGAGGCCCGACTCGCCGATGCGCACACGACCCGCGAGCGGCGTCTTGGCGATCGCGCTCAGGCTGCCGGGCCGCGTATAAGGCCGGGCACGCCCGCACAGCAGCGTATCGACGAGGATGCGGCGGGAATCGGAAGAGACGTCAGCGCTCAATGAGGCGTCCTGTGCCGCGGCCTGCGGCGGAGCTTGGAGGCGCGGCGAGTGCCGCAAAGCCGTCACCGGCTCTCGGCGACGGTATGCGCAGGGATTTTCGCATAGGCGCCCGATCCTGGCAGGCCGGATTCCAGCGCCGGCCGAACCGGAAGCGAAAACCGCAGGCGAAAAAAAGCCCCGCCGAAGCGGGGCTTTGGTTTACTGCGATGACGCTTCGATCAGAACTTGTACTGAGCGGCGAGGCCGAACAGATCGGCGTGGCCCTTGTACGAACCCTGCAGGGTCGAGCCGCTGCTGGAGACCGTGTTGATGGTCGGGCTGTCGATGGTGATGCGGGTATAGGCCGCATCCACGCTCAGGTGCTCGTTGGCGTTCCAGGTCAGGCCGATCGAATACAGGTTGCGATCGTTGTCGGGCAGACGCGGGGTGCGGGCGTGATCGTTGGTCGGGGTTTCGTCGATCGCGATGCCGCCGCGCAGGGTCAGCGAATCGCTGAGGTCGTACTCGGCGCCGAGCGCATACATCATCGTGTCTTCCCAGCCGAAGGCTTCGCTGGTGACCGGCGTGCCGTTGGCGCGGACGATGTCGACCGACTGCAGCGAGTGCCAGTCGGTGGCCTGGATGTCGGCCATCATGCGGAACTGGTCGGTGAACTCGTACTGCAGGCTCAGCGTGTCCACGCTCGGCGTGGTCAGCTTGGCGCCGCCCGGACCGCTGTTGTACTGGGTGATGCCGCGCGCGGCGAACAGCGCGGAGACATTGCCCGGCTTGGTGAAGTCGATCGTGCCTTCCAGCTCGTGATCGATTTCCGAGCGGTGCGAGTAACCGATCGAGAACTTGTCGGTCGGACGGAAGTGGAAGCCCACCAGCCAGCCGATGCCGTAGTCGTCGCCCTTGACCTTGGCGAAACCGTCGTTCTTCTGCGGACCGAACGGTGCGGCGACCGGGTTCGGGGTCACGCAGGCGGCGACGCTGACGCGGCAGATCGCCGAGCCGAAATCGACGGCGTTGGTCAGGGTGGCTTCGGCGCGTTCGTAGATCAGGCCGGCACCGACCGAGAAGCGGTCGGTCAGGGCGACCGCGGCCGAGAAGGTCAGGTCGATGGTCTTCACTTCGGACTCGACGGCGTTGTAACGGCCGACCCAGTCCTTGTCGTATTCGGTCTTCAGGCCGAACGGCGCGCTGAGGCTGGCGCCGAGGGTCAGCTTCTCGAACGAACCGGTCAGCGGCACCACCAGCGACAGCGCCGGAACCGGCGTCGCGTCGCCCGGGTCGCCACCGTTGCCGCCGGTGAGCGGACGCGCCAGCGGGCTGCCGGCTGCGGCCGAACCGCCGCCGGTGAACTTGGCGGTCAGGTCGATGATGGTGATGTCGCTGCGGATCGTGGTGGAGTCCACGTTGACCATCGCCGCCGGGTTGTTCGATACGACGGCGGCGTCGTTCTTGGCCACGCCGCTACCGGCGAAGCTGCGGCCCTGGTTGCGGATGCTGTTTTCGCGGATCTGGAAGCCGGTCGCACCGGCCGAACCGACACTGATGACGCCGGCGATGCCGAGCGCGAGTGCGGTCAGGCGAGAGATGCGTTGTGAGGGTTGCATGCGTGTAGTCTCCGTTGGAGTATTTTTTGTCTAACACGGCCGTATACACGGTGCCGCGGGTTAGGCCCGGTTCCGCCGGAAACCCCTCCCGACGTACGACGCCGTATGCACTATAGCGCGGCCATTAACCGAACGCTAACAATACGCCCAAGGCCGCAAACCCGTACCGTACCGATGTCGCAAAGCCACGCCCCACGGACGTTTCCGCCATTCGCCCCCCTTCCGGGAGCCGGCCCGGCCGTGCCCGACGGACGGAGCTGAGGCCATGTTCGTCGCCATTCCCTCGCGTGAGCGGACCCGGTTGCGCTGGGCGACCCCGTTGCTGTTCGCCCTGCTCTGGCTGTGCTTCATCGTCTCGGCGGTGGTGTTGCCGGACCCGGAGCAACGCCGGCTCATGCTCGAATGGGGGGCGCTGTCGGGCGGCCTGTCGAGCCCGCTGGCCTGGTGGGAAGCGATCCGCGACGGCAGCGCGCTGCGCCTGTTCAGCGCCCTGTTCCTGCATGCCGACTGGGCCCACCTGCTCGGCAACCTGGTGTTCCTGCTGATCTTCGGGCTGCCGGCCGAACGCGCCATGGGGCCGTGGCGGCTGCTGGCCTTGTTCCTGTTCGGCGGCGCGGTCGCCAACCTGGCCGCGGTGATCGCCATCGGCACCCCCGACCGGCTGATCATCGGCGCCAGCGGCGCGGTCTCGGCCCTGATCGGCGCCTACCTGGCCCTGTTCCCGAACGCCAAACTCGGGGTGGTGGTGCCGCTGGGCCTGTTCCTGCAGTTCGTCAAAGTCCCGGCGCCGTTGCTGATCGGGGTCTGGGCTCTGCTGCAGGTGGTCTTCACCTTCATCGGCCCGGCCTTCGGCGCGGTGGCCTGGTCGGCGCATCTGGCCGGTTTCGCCTTCGGCGGCGCGTTCGCCTTGATCGCGCGCGCCGGCATCGCGCGGCGGCTGCGGCGCAAGCGGGGCTATTGATCAGGAGCCGGGAATCGGGAATGGGGATTCGGGAATCGGAAAAGCACAGAGCTACGACCGACCCGCGTTAGCAGCCGCCGCCACACCGCCGCCGCCCTTACGATTCCCGATTCCCGATTCCGGATTCCCGATTCCCGGCCTCTCTGCGGTCCTCGATCACTCTTGAATCGCAGCCCGCCGGCCCCACGCTAACCACAGGCAATTGCATTACCGCTCCTACGATTCCCGAATCCCCATTCCCGATTCCCGGCTCCACAATGGCCACCCTCTACAAAGTCACCTTCCTCAACGCCGGCAAGATCTACGAGCTGTACGCGCGCAAGATCGCCTCGGGCAATCTGTGGGGGTTCACCGAGGTCAGCGAGTTGGTCTTCGACCTGCACGAAGGCTTGGTGGTCGACCCGACCGAGGAGCGTCTGCGCGATGAGTTCGGCAGCACCCGCGTGCTGCACCTGCCGATGCAGAGCATCGTGCGGATCGAGGAAGTCGAGCGCAAAGGCCAATCGGCGATCCGCGACGCCACCACCGGCGAGAAAGTGGTGACGCCGTTCCCGCTGCCGGCCAAACCGCGCTGAGCGCGGGCCGGCGAACCTCGGCAACGGTTTGCAGCGATACGAGAAGCGATACAAGAAAAGAACCCGGCCAGCGGCCGGGTTTTTCGTTTGTGCGTGGCGTAACCCGCGCCGCGATCGGCGGCACCTGCGTCAGCGACGCACGCCGGCGCCGGCCGCGGTCGCGACCGGTTTCTTGAGTTCGGCCAAGGCCGAAGCGATCGGTGCATCGCCTTCGAGCACTTCGCCGGCGTTGGTGCCGGGCGCGTCCTCTTCGTCGCCATGCAGGTGGCCGGGCAAGGTCGCCTCGCTGTAGTAGCTCGGGCGCTTGTCGTCTTCGCTCTTGGCCGCGCGCAGCAGCACGTCGGGGATGATGCCCAGGGCCTGGATCGACTTGCCGCTCGGGGTGTAATAACGCGCGGTGGTCAGCTTGACCGAGTCGCCGTTGTCGAGCGGCAGCACGGTCTGCACCGAGCCCTTGCCGAAGGTACGGCTGCCGACCACGCGCGCACGGCCGTTGTCGCGCAAGGCGCCTGCCAACACTTCCGAGGCGCTGGCCGAGCCGGCATCGACCAAAACCACCACGGGTGCGCCGTCGAGACGATCGCCGGGGGTCGCGCCGAACTCGGCGTCGCTGATCGCGATGCGGCCGCGGGTGCTGACGATCTTGCCCTTCTCGAGCAAGTCATCGGCGATCTGCACCGCCGAGGTCAGCAGCCCGCCCGGGTTGCTGCGCAGGTCGATCACCAGGCCGCGCAGCTTGCCGCCGGCCTGGGTCTTGAGTTTCTCGAGCTGGCTCTCGAAATCGGCCGCGGTGTCGGCCTGGAACGCGCTGACCCGCACATAGCCGTAGCCGGGTTCGAGCATGCGGCCTTTGACGCTGGCGACGCGGATGGTCTCACGCGCGACGGTGACGTCGAACGGTTTGTCGCGGCCTTCGCGCACGATGGTCAGCACGACCTTGCTGCCGGCCGGACCGCGCAAGGGGCCGGAGCTGTCGCCCTCGTCGACCTTGAACGGCTTGCCGTCGATCGCGGTGATCAGGTCGCCGGCCTTGATGCCGGCGCGCGCGGCCGGCGTGTCGTCGATCGGCGAGATCACCCGCAGGCTGCCGTCGGGCTGGCGCTGCAGTTCCACGCCGATGCCGTCGTAGGCGCCGCGCGACTGCTCGTCGAAATCCTCGGCGGCGACCTTGTCGAGATAGACGCTGTGCGGATCGAGATCGAACAACAGGCCGCGGATCGCCGAGTGCATCAGCTTGGCGTCGTCGACCGGTTCGACATAGGCCTGCTTGACCGCGTTGTAGACCGCGACGTAACGGCGGATTTCCTCGATCGGCACTTTCGAATCGCTGGCGTCGTCGCCCTTCTTGGCCTTGGCGGCGACGGGTTTGTCGGCGGGTTTGTCGGCGGGTTTGTCCTGGGTGGGCTTGTCCTGCACCGGGGTTGGCTCGGACGCCTTCTGCCCGGACGCGTCCTTGGCCGGCGCATCCCTGCTCGGCGCCTGCGCCGGCGGGACCGCCTGGTCCTTGGCCGGTGCTGCATCCGGCGTCGGCGGCTGCGCCGCGGGTTCGTCCGCGGCCGGTTGTTCGGCGGCGTGCTTGTCGGAAGCCTGCTTGTCGGGAGCTTGCTTGTCGGAAGCCGGTGTCTCGGGCGCCTGCTGCACCGGTGGTTGCTGCGCAGGCGTTACCTGCGACAAGGCCGGAGCGGCGCCGAACGCGAGTGCGAGCGGAAGCAGACTACGCAAAGGATGACGCAGGGACATGCACGAAGCTCCGAGACAGGTACCGGTTGGACCGCGGCAGGCGGCCCGGGTTCGACCGGCTATCTGCGCACGTTAATCGGCGCGTTTGCAAGCTTTTGTTAAATGCGCGATCAGCGTCGCAACCAGGTGTTCGGATTGACCGGTTGGCCGCCGCGGCGCAGCTCGAAATACAGGGCCGGGCGGCCATGCCCGCCGGAGCTGCCGACCGTGGCGACGCCCTCGCCTTTCCTGACCGTGGCGCCGGCGTCCTTCAGCAGGGCGTCGTTGTTCGCGTACAGGCTCATGTAGCCGTTGCCGTGGTCGATGATCAGCAGCAGGCCGTAACCGGTCATCCACTCCGAATAGACCACGGTGCCGTCGCTGACCGCCTTGACCGTGCTGCCGGCGGCGGCGCCGATCAACAGGCCCTCGCTGCTGCGGCCATCGGGCATGGTGCCGCCGAACCCGGCCAGCAAGGCGCCCGACACCGGCCAGCCCAAGCCGCCGACCTGCGGCGGCGGCGCACTGGCGACCGCGACCGGCGGTTTGCGCGGCGTGGTCGTGCGCACGGGCTTGCCCGAGGCCGCCGCGGTGGCCGCGGCTTTCGCCTCGCGCGCTTCGCGTTCGGCCTTGGCCTTGGCGGCGGCGCGGCGTTGCGCCTCGGCGCGCGCGGCGGCGGCACGCAATTTCGCCAGCAATTGCTCCAGACCTTTCGCATCGCGGCCGAGCTCGCGCTCGCGGGTGCTGCGGTCTTCGTATTTTTCGTTGATCTGCGCGACCAGCGCGGCACGCGCCTTGCGGTCCTTCTCGAGCTGGCCGAGCTGGCTGCGCTGCTGCTTGCGAGTGCTGTCGAGGGTAACGCGGCGCTCGACGATCTCGCGCTCGATCGCATCGAGTTCGCGCAGTTGCGTGCCGAGCTCGGCGATGCGGCGTGCGCGGTCGCGCTGGACGTAGCCGTGGTAGGTCAGGATGCGGCCGCTGTCGGCAACCTTGTCCTGCGACAACAACAACTTCAACGGCGCGTCGTTGCCCTGCGCATAGGCCGCGCGCAGCAGGCGCGCGAGCTCCTGGCGCTGCGAGCCGAGCTTGCCGTTGAGCTCATTGCGACGCGTCTGCAGATCCTTCAATGCGGCCTGCTCGCGCGCCAGGCGCGTTTCGGTCTCGCGCAGGGCGCGGTTGGAATGGCCGACCTGCTCGTCGGCGGCGCGCAGTCGCTGCGAAGCGTCGCCGCGCTGGCCTTCGAGTTGGCGACGCTCGGCGGCGACCGACTTCAACTCGGTCTTGATTTTCTCGAGCTTGCGTTCGGTCTCGCGGCTGCTGTTCTGCGCCGCCGCCAGCGCGGCCGACGCAGGCACGAGCAACGACGCCGCAGCGAACGCGAGCGTCGCCAGTGCCGGCAAACTCCACGCGCGCAGATTGGGCATCAGCGCTCCAGCAGGCTCTGCCCGGTCATTTCGGCCGGTTGCGCCAAGCCGAGCAGGTCGAGCATGGTCGGGGCGACGTCGCGCAGGGCGCCACCGCTGCGCAACGCGGTCTTGCGCGAGCCGAGATACACGAACGGCACCGGGCCGACCGTGTGCGCGGTGTGCGGCTGTCCGGTTTCCGGGTCGCGCATCATTTCCAGGTTGCCGTGGTCGGCGGTGATCAACAGGGCACCGCCGACTTCGCGTACTGCCGCGGCGACCGCGCCGATGGCTTGGTCGACCGCTTCGGCGGCCTTGATCGCCGCACCGAGATCGCCGGTGTGGCCGACCATGTCGGGATTGGCGATGTTGCAGACCGCGACGTCGATGGCGCCGGAACGGATCGATGCGACCAGCTTCTCGGTCAGCTCCGGGCAGCTCATTTCCGGCTGCAGATCGTAGGTCGCGACCTTCGGGCTCGGGATCAGAATGCGGCTTTCGCCGGCATACGGTTCTTCGCGGCCGCCGCTGAAGAAGAACGTCACGTGCGCGTACTTTTCGGTCTCGGCGATGCGCAACTGGGTGAGGCCGTTCGCGGCCAGCAGTTCGCCGAGGGTGTTGTGCAGATCGTCCGGGCCGAACGCGACCGGCGCCGGCAACTTGGCGTCGTACTCGGTCAGGCAGACGAAGCGCGACAGCTTCGGCCGGCGCGCCTCGTAACCGGAGAACGCCGGATCGACGAAGGCCGCGGTCAGCTGACGGGCGCGGTCGGCGCGGAAATTCATGAACACGACCGCGTCGCCGTCGGCCATCGCCGCGCTTGCGCCGGCTTCATCGGTACCGATCACCGTGGGAGCAACGAACTCGTCGGTCTCGCCGCGCGCATAAGCGGCCTCGAGGCCTGCGAGCGCGCTCGCGGCGCGATGCTCGCTGGCGGCGTCGACGATCGCGTTCCAGGCGCGCAGTTGCCGGTCCCAGCGCTGATCGCGATCCATCGCGTAGTAGCGACCGCTGATCGAAGCGATATGGGCATTGCCGACCCTCTCGCACACCTGCTGCAGGCGTTCCAGGCTCGGCGCGGCCGACTTCGGCGGCATGTCGCGGCCGTCGAGGAAGGCATGCACGGCGACCCGGGCCACGCCTTCGCGACGGGCCAGTTCGAGCATGGCGAAGATGTGCTGCTCGTGGCTGTGCACGCCGCCCGGCGAGAGCAGGCCCATCACGTGCAGGGCGGCGCCGTTCGCCTTGGCCGCGGCGCAGGCCGCGCGCAATTCTTCGTTGGCGTAGAAGCTGCCGTCCTCGATCGCCGCATCGACGCGGGTCAGGTCCTGGTAGACGATGCGGCCGGCGCCGAGATTCATGTGGCCGACTTCGGAATTGCCCATCTGCCCGTCCGGCAGGCCGACGTGACGGCCTTCGGTGTGGATCAGGGTGTGCGGTTCGCTCGCAAGCAGGGCGTGCCAGTTCGGCAGGGTCGCCTGGGCCAGGGCATTGTCGGCGGGATCGTCGCGATGGCCCCAACCGTCCAGGATCAACAACACTACGGGCTTGGGGCGGGAAGGCGCTGACACGTCGGAAGTTCCTATGACTTGGGGCAGGGGCCGCCACGGGCGGGTCCTGCGATTGTAGCGAAGCGGGGCATGAAGCCCCGTGCAACCGCCGCGCGGCGGCGGATCGGGCATGACCCGGATCGAAGCGGCGCCGGCAAGTGCTTGATCCTCAACGCCGGGCGGCGGCCGATGCAGGATTTCTTTACCCGCACGTAAACCGTTTGCGCATTGCCCGCATCTCAGTCCCTGTCCACCAAACAACGGAACACGCCATGACGAGCCCCCGCCTCACTCTCAGCCTCTCGGTCCTGATCGCTCTGTCCTCGCCGCTGGCGTTCGCCGCCGAAGGCATCAGCAAGGTCAACGGCAGCATCACCGTCGGCTCCGGCGAAAGCCAAGGCACGCTGGAAACCGTCAACGGCAGCATCAAGATCGGCGACAACGCCCGCGTCGCCGACGCCGAAACCGTCAACGGCAGCATCAGCGTCGGCGCACGCAGCCAGACCGGCGGCCTGGAGACCGTCAACGGCAGTATCCGCGTCGGCAGCAACGTCACCGCCAGCGCCGGCCTGGAAACGGTCAACGGCGGCATCTTCGTCGACCGCGGCGGCACCGTGCGCGGCGACATCGAAACCGTCAACGGCTCGATCGGCCTGGTCGACACCGACGTGACCGGCGGCATCGAAACCGTCAACGGCGATGTCACCGTCGGGGTCGACTCGCACGTCAGCGGCGGCATCCACTACGTCAAGCCCAGCGGCATCGGCATCAAGCTCAAGCCGCGCAACCCGCGCGTGGTGATCGGCCCGAACGCGCGCGTCGACGGCCCGCTGGTGTTCGAACGCGAAGTCACCCTGTACGTGCACGCCACCGCCAAGACCGGCGCGATCCGCGGCGCCACCGCGATCGCCTACAACACGCCCAAGCCGCCGGCCGAGTAAGCCGTCGATCCGCCCGGCCCGGCCCGCTGAACGGGCCGGGCCGGGTGCGTGCGCGGGAACCGCGCCCGTCAGTGGCCACGCACGGGACAACGCCACCTCAAAGTTGCCCCTAGAATGGACCTCCCCCACCCCCGGCCCACCGGCCGCTCCTGGAGGTCTGATGTCCCGTACCCTGCTCCTCACCGCCACCTCGCTGGTGGCCGCCGCTCTGGTGTTGTCGGCCTGCAACAAGCCGGCCGAAACACCGGACGCGAAGGCTCCGGCCGATGCCCCGGCGGCGACGCCCGGCACCGCCGCCGATCACGCCTTCGACGGCGCGATCAACGCCGCCGACTTCGCCCAGCACGTCAAGGTCCTGGCCTCCGACGAATTCGAGGGCCGCGCGCCCGGCAGCGCCGGCGAAGAAAAGACCGTCCAGTACCTGGAAGCGCAGTTCAAACGCCTCGGCCTGAAGCCCGGCAACGGCGACAGCTATTTCCAGACCGTGCCGATGGTCGAGACCACCGCCGACGAGGCCACCTCGCTCAAGCTCGAGGTCAAGGGCCAGCCGCGCGAACTCAAGTTCGGCAGCGACATGGTCGTCGGCACCCGCACCGGCCAGGCCGAGGTCAAGCTCGACGCCAGCGACCTGGTCTTCGTCGGCTACGGCGTCAATGCGCCCGAGCAGAAGTGGAACGATTACGCCGGCGTCGACGTCAAGGGCAAGACCGTGGTGATCCTGGTCAACGACCCGGGCTTCCACAGCCAGGACGCGACCTTGTTCGAAGGCCGGCGCATGACCTATTACGGCCGCTGGACCTACAAGTTCGAAGAAGCCGCCCGCCAGGGCGCCGCCGCCGCGCTGATCGTCCACGACGATGCCGGCGCCTCCTACGGTTGGGAGGTGGTCAAGAATTCCTGGTCCGGCGCGCAGTTCGACCTGCCGGCCAAGGACGATCCGGAACCGCGCCTGCCGGTGCAGGGCTGGATCACCGGCGACAGCGCACGCAAGCTGCTCGGCGATCTCGGTCAGAACCTCGACGAGCTCTACAAGGCAGCCGGCAAGCGCGGCTTCAAGGCGATCCCGCTGCAAGCCAAGGCCTCGGTCGATCTGAAGAGCAAGATCAGCGAGAAGTCCTCGCGCAACGTGATCGCGCGCCTCGACGGCGCCAAGCGTCCCGACGAAGCCATCGTCTACATGGCGCACTGGGATCACCTCGGCAACCACACCGGCGAAGGCGGCCACGAAGGCCACGGCGCCGGCGACGGCAAGGCCG
The DNA here is from genome assembly GCF_000731095.1 of Lysobacter antibioticus. GTDB lineage: Bacteria > Pseudomonadota > Gammaproteobacteria > Xanthomonadales > Xanthomonadaceae > Lysobacter > Lysobacter antibioticus_B. The sequence goes on from NZ_JMTZ01000018.1 coordinate 46,787, forward strand.
GCGGCACCGACACGATCTACAACGGCGCGATCGACAACGCCTCCGGCGTGGCCGGCATCCTTGAGATCGCCGAAGCCTTCAGCAAGCAGACGCCGCCGCCGGACCGTTCGCTGCTGTTCGTCTCGGTGACGCTGGAAGAGTCGGGCCTGCTCGGTTCCAAGTACTACGTCGCCCATCCGACCGTCCCGCTCAACAAGACCGTCGCGGTGATCAACCTCGACGCCATGCCGATCATCGGCAAGGCCAAGGACTTCACCGTGGTCGGCTACGGCAGCTCCGAGCTCGAGGACATCCTCAAGACCATCGCCGACGGCCAGGGTCGCGTGCTGCACGCCGAAGCCACCCCGCAGGACGGCTTCTACTTCCGCTCCGATCACTTCAACTTCGCCAAGGCCGGCGTGCCCGCGCTGTACGCCAAGGGCGGCGACGATCTGCTCGAAGGCGGTACCGAAGCCGGACAGAAGGCCCAGGTCGACTATCGCGACCACCGCTATCACAAGCCCGCCGACCAGTTCGACCCGAACTGGAGGCTCGACGGCGTGGTCCAGGACCTCGATGCGCTGTACGGCGTCGGCAAGGTCCTGGCAGGCAACGAGCAGTGGCCCAACTGGTACGAAGGCAATGCCTTCCGCGCGGCGCACGACAAGTTGATGGCCGCTCCGGCCAAGTAAGCCGCCGGGTGGCCGGGCCGGACGTTCGGCCGGTCGCCCGCGACCGCAAAGCGATCAGACGACGGCGCCCCTGGGCGCCGTCGTTTTTTCCGCTAGGCTTTGCAGGCCGCGTTCCGCGGCCATGAGGGAACGCGCATGTCCATGACCATCGCTTATTGGTGCCTGTTGATCGCCGCGTTGTTGCCCTATGCCTGGGTCGCGATCGCCAAGGGCAGCGGCCAGCGCTACGACAACCGCGATCCCCGCGCCTGGCAGAGCCGTCAGGACAATCCGCGCAGCAATGCCGCGTATGCCGCGCACCTCAACGCTTTCGAGGCCTTCGCACCGTTCGCGGCCGGCGTGCTCGGCGCGCAGATGGCCGGCGTCGATACCGGCATCATCGTCGTGCTCTCGCTGGTCTTCATCGTCTGCCGCGTATTGCACGGCCTGTTCTATCTGCTGCGCAAACCGCCCCTGCGCAGCCTGGTCTGGTTCGTCGGCTTCGGTTGCGTGATCGCCTTGCTGGCGCAAGCGGCGCTGGCGGCGGTCTGACCGTTCGTCTCGACTTCGTTCGTTCCGTCTTCAAGAGTCAGGCATGAACCCCGCACCGAGTTCCGAGCACCAGGATTTCGCCGATGCCCTGCGTCGCGACGGCTTCCGTTTCGTCGCCGGCGAAGACATGCGCACGCATCTGCAGCGGCACGGTTCGCTGCAGGATTGGGCCGCGTTCGCCGACAGTTGGAACGACCTGGCGCCGGATACTTACCTCGCCAGCGTCGGCCGCCATCGCCGCCGCCGCCACGCCGTGTTCCGCGCCGGTCGCGACGGCGCGATCGCGCGCCAGCCGCATCAGCCTCACTACCAAAGCCTGAATTACAACGCATTGCAGGGCGACATCGAACGTTGGTTCGAGCCGGTACGCGACGACGTCGCCAACGGCGCCACCTTGGCGACCGTGCTCGGTTTCTGCCGCGACTTCTTCGGCCAGCTGGCGCCGCAGGTACCGGGCTGGCACATCGAACTGCATCAGTTCCGCATCGAGGCCCGCAGCGATGAAGCAGGCCAGCCCACGCCCGAAGGGGTGCACCGCGACGGCGTGGATTACGTGCTGGTACTGCTGATCGATCGCCACAACATCGTCAGCGGCACGACCACCATCCACAGCGCCGACGGCAGCCTGCTCGGCAGCTTCACCCTGACCGCCCCGCTCGACGCCGCCCTGGTCGACGATGCCCGCGTCTTCCACGGCGTAACCGCCGTGACCCCGCAAGACCCGATGCGCGAAGCGCATCGGGACGTGCTGGTGGTGACGTTTCGGGCGGTAGATGCCCGTTGACGGGAGGCGACCGTGATCCGAATCCTGCCGGAAGTGCGCAGCAGGATTCGGATCGGTCAACCGTTATCGAGACGAACCAGAATCAGCGATTGCCTCCCGATTCAAACCAATTGAGGCCGTCGGACATGAATTCGATGGTCCGATAAGCGGGCACCGTAACGCTGGCGGCGCCACCCTTGAGCTGCAATACACCGTTGCCGGTGAAGGTTACGCCGTTTAAACCGGCCTGAATGGTCACTCGCCGCCCCGGATTTCGCGGTACCAGGTCCTGAATCGCCGTCCCGCCGATCACCTGATAGAACTCTGCTCCGTAGTTGAGTTGCACCTGCGCAGCTGCCGTCATGTAAACGGCGGCGTCGCTACGGATGCCGGTAATCGACGGGCCTTCCCGGTAGTCGGCCCCCTCGATATAAGGCGAGGCCGGCGCGTCCTTGAGCGTCACACCGCTGATGACGCAACGGGCCGGGCCACCCGACTGCTTCTGGATGAGGATCGCCGGGCCGGTGAACTGACGGATCCGACACCCAGTGATCAATGTGTCGCTCGCGCCCGGCCCGAGGACAATGCCGTTGACGGTGCTGGTCAAGTCTCCGGTGATATCGCAATTCTTGATCGAATTGGCCGGACCGTTAACGATCAGCCCGCAGTAATCCGCCTTCAACCCGTTGATTTCACAGGAACTCGCGCCTGCGCCGAGCTCCACCCCCGCACCGTTGCCGAGGATGCCGCCGACCCAGCCGCCGACGATCTGCACCGCTTGTCCCTTGTTGACGACGATCCCGCGGCTGCCGCTATTGCCGCCTTCGATATTGACGTTGACGACGAAGAAATTCGTCCCGTCCTGGATCACCGGGTCGGAATCGATATAGAACGCCGGATTCTGATCGGCCTGCATCAGGATCAGGTCGTTTACGAACATGCCGCCGGTGTGCGGTCCGAAGTAGACCTGGTAGCCGGCGCATGCGTAGATGCGCGTCGACTCGATGCGCACGTCGACGGTGCGGTAGGGATTCGGACTCGCGCTGTGCGACGAACCGGTCGTATGAATGCCGTCCTCGCGAAAATAACGCAGGCGGCAATGGCGGATGAATCCGTCGGACGCCCGGAACAGCGTCATGCCGCGAAATAGCTTCGCCTGCGAATAAGAGCGAGCGTAGAAGTCGCAGTTGCGCACATCGAAGAAGGCGCAGAAATTAAAGAAAATGCACGAGCCGGTCGTCGATGTGCCGGCGTTCGCGCCAGGCGCGAACGTGAATCCGTCGATCACGGTATTCAGGCTGTTCAACATGCCGTTCTCGGTGCCGTCGCCAATCACGATGTGATCGCGGTCGGCGACATCCATCGACAGCTGCACGCCGCCCTGAGCGGCCCGCAGAACCACGCCGCGCACGATGTGCAAGGCAGCGGTCAAACGATAGTGACGCCGCGTCGCCCAGATTTCGCGGCCGGGATTATCGGTAATCGCCGCCTGGATCGCAGCAGTATCGTCCGCAACGCCGTCGCCGACGGCACCGTAGTCTTCGAAGGTGACGTAATCGTCCGCCGCCAGCGGCGCGCTTGCCGCGGATGTAGGTATTGCGCTCGCCGCCGCTGCCGCAGTCATGGCCAACGGCACGCTCATGAATTGACGCCTTTGCATGTGATTTTCCCTTGTCTATCTGGCCGAGTCCGGCGAGGCCGGGAATACATAATGCACGCCTCGAATCCCGCAGGCTGCGCCGACCAAACAAGTGATTGCCGCCAATCGATTGCGTGGTTCGATTGACTATTGAATGCACAAATATGCTTCGCGGCTCATTAATGAATCTCGCGAGATAAGCCTGTGTGGTGGTTCGAGTCCGGAAATGCGAAGCCGCGGATGTCGGCATGCCTGCGACAGGACGCCGCTTGGATGGACGGTGTCGGCGTTGTTGTTTCGGCGGGTCTCGCGGTCGCGCCTGCGACAGGACGCCGCTTGGATGGACGGTGTCGGCGTTGTTGTTTCGGCGGGTCTCGCGGTCGCGACGGACGTCGCTCCTACGGAGGCGGCGGCGGCGATTAAGGTCCGGAATCGAAACAGGCGCTGGAGTTAATGGCCTGGGATTAAGTACAGGGTATGAAGTCGCTAAAACGCGCACAAAGAAAAACGCCGCAACCTGTGGGTTGCGGCGTTTTAGGGTAAAGCCCCTGGCGATGACCTACTCTTGCATGGCTTAGGCCACACTACCATCGGCGCATGTGCGTTTCACTTCCGAGTTCGGGATGGGATCGGGTGGTTCCACACAGCTATTATCACCAGGGAGAGGGTGGAGGGTCGCAAGCTTCGGTGTATTGAAGTAGCGCACACGCTCTCGTTGGGTTGCTTCAGACGGGATGGACTCCGTCATCGGCGAATAAGTTGGAATGTAGCGAACAGTATTTGGAAGAAACGTCTTGAACGTGTCAATGAAGCCAAGGCAACTTGAGGTTATATGGTCAAGCCACACGGATCATTAGTACAGGTTAGCTCAATGCGTTGCCGCACTTACACACCCTGCCTATCAACCACCTAGTCTTGATGGTTCCTTTAGGGGACTTAAAGTCCCGGGAGATCTCATCTTGAGGCGCGCTTCCCGCTTAGATGCTTTCAGCGGTTATCGCTTCCGAACATAGCTACCCGGCAGTGCCACTGGCGTGACAACCGGAACACCAGAGGTTCGTCCACTCCGGTCCTCTCGTACTAGGAGCAGCCCCTCTCAAATCTCCAACGCCCACGACAGATAGGGACCGAACTGTCTCACGACGTTCTGAACCCAGCTCGCGTACCACTTTAAATGGCGAACAGCCATACCCTTGGGACCGACTACAGCCCCAGGATGTGATGAGCCGACATCGAGGTGCCAAACACCGCCGTCGATATGAACTCTTGGGCGGTATCAGCCTGTTATCCCCGGAGTACCTTTTATCCGTTGAGCGATGGCCCTTCCATACAGAACCACCGGATCACTAAGACCTACTTTCGTACCTGCTTGATCCGTCGATCTTGCAGTCAAGCACGCTTATGCCTTTGCACACAGTGCGCGATGTCCGACCGCGCTGAGCGTACCTTCGTGCTCCTCCGTTACACTTTGGGAGGAGACCGCCCCAGTCAAACTACCCACCATACACGGTCCCCGACCCGGATTACGGGCCTAGGTTAGAACGTCAAGCACGACAGGGTGGTATTTCAAGGATGGCTCCACCACAGCTAGCGCCATGGTTTCATAGCCTCCCACCTATCCTACACAGACGAACTCAACGTTCAGTGTAAAGCTATAGTAAAGGTTCACGGGGTCTTTCCGTCTTGCCGCGGGAACGCTGCATCTTCACAGCGATTTCAATTTCACTGAGTCTCGGGTGGAGACAGCGCCGCTGTCGTTACGCCATTCGTGCAGGTCGGAACTTACCCGACAAGGAATTTCGCTACCTTAGGACCGTTATAGTTACGGCCGCCGTTTACTGGGGCTTCGATCAAGAGCTTCGCCTTGCGGCTGACCCCATCAATTAACCTTCCAGCACCGGGCAGGCGTCACACCCTATACGTCCACTTTCGTGTTTGCAGAGTGCTGTGTTTTTGATAAACAGTCGCAGCGGCCTGGTCACTGCGGCCCCTCCCAGCTATTCACCAGAAAGGGCGCACCTTCTCCCGAAGTTACGGTGCTATTTTGCCTAGTTCCTTCACCCGAGTTCTCTCAAGCGCCTTAGAATTCTCATCCTGCCCACCTGTGTCGGTTTACGGTACGGTCTGCGTAAGCTGAAGCTTAGGAGCTTTTCCTGGAAGCGTGATATCAGCAGCCTAGTCCAAAAGGACCGGTCCTTAGTCTCAACGTTGCCCCCCCGGATTTGCCTAAGGGGACCGCCTCAACTCTCTCACCAGGACAACCAACGCCTGGCCTGCTTAACCTTCTCCGTCCCTCCATCGCACTTACGCGAGGTGCAGGAATATTAACCTGCTTCCCATCGACTACGCATTTCTGCCTCGCCTTAGGGGCCGACTCACCCTGCGTCGATTAACGTTGCGCAAGGAAACCTTGGGCTTTCGGCGTGCGGGCTTTTCACCCGCATTATCGTTACTCATGTCAGCATTCGCACTTCCGATACCTCCAGCGGACTTCTCAATCCACCTTCAACGGCTTACGGAACGCTCCTCTACCGCGCATCACAAAGTGATGCACCCCAAGCTTCGGTTTATCGCTTAGCCCCGTTAAATCTTCCGCGCAGACCGACTCGACCAGTGAGCTATTACGCTTTCTTTAAAGGGTGGCTGCTTCTAAGCCAACCTCCTGGCTGTCTGTGCCTTTCCACATCGTTCACCACTTAGCGATAAATTTGGGACCTTAGCTGTGGGTCTGGGTTGTTTCCCTTTTCACGACGGACGTTAGCACCCGCCGTGTGTCTCCCGGATAGTACGTACTGGTATTCGGAGTTTGCCATGGTTTGGTAAGTCGCAATGACCCCCTAGCCATAACAGTGCTCTACCCCCAGTAGTATTCGTCCGAGGCGCTACCTAAATAGCTTTCGAGGAGAACCAGCTATCTCCGGGTTCGATTAGCTTTTCACTCCTAATCACACCTCATCCCCTACCTTTGCAACGGGAGTGGGTTCGGGCCTCCAGTTGATGTTACTCAACCTTCACCCTGGGCATGACTAGATCACCCGGTTTCGGGTCTACTGCCCGCGACTATGCGCCCTTATCAGACTCGGTTTCCCTTCGCCTCCCCTATACGGTTAAGCTTGCCACGAACAGTAAGTCGCTGACCCATTATACAAAAGGTACGCAGTCACTCCTTGCGGAGCTCCTACTGCTTGTACGCACACGGTTTCAGGGTCTATTTCACTCCCTTCACCAGGGTTCTTTTCGCCTTTCCCTCACGGTACTAGTTCACTATCGGTCGGTCAGGAGTATTTAGCCTTGGAGGATGGTCCCCCCATGTTCAGACAGGGTTTCTCGTGCCCCGCCCTACTCGATTTCATCGCATCAGCCCCTTCGCATACAGGGCTGTCACCTTCTATGGCCGAGCTTTCCAACTCGTTTTGCTGAAGCTGATGCAACTTAAGGGCTAGTCCCCGTTCGCTCGTCACTACTTAGGGAATCTCGGTTGATTTCTTTTCCTCCGGGTACTTAGATATTTCAGTTCTCCGGGTTCGCTTCCAGCAGCTATGTATTCACTGCAGGATACCTATTGCTAGGTGGGTTTCCCCATTCGGACATCGCGGGATCAATGCTTATTGCCAGCTCCCCCGCGCTTTTCGCAGGCTGTCACGTCCTTCATCGCCTCTGACCGCCAAGGCATCCACCGTGTGCGCTTATTCGCTTGACCATATAACCCCAAGTTGCCTCAGGATTATTGATTTACGAACAAATCAACAACTTCAAATGTTAGGGCCTCTTGGGCCCCGCCTTAGCCTCACGACACGTTTGGACATTCCGTCTCAAAACGCTCGCTACATTCCAGTTTTTCAAAGAACACTTCAAAGGCTTCAGCGCCTTCGAAGTTTCAAATCTTTATGTGTGCGCAGTTCAGAGTTTTGTCTCGCTCCAGCTTTCGCCAGGGTGGTGGGTCTGGGAGGACTCGAACCACCGGCCTCACCCTTATCAGGGGTGCGCTCTAACCACCTGAGCTACAGACCCAATTCGTCCCTAAGGACTACTTACTGGCTAGGTGGTGGAGCTTGTCGGGATCGAACCGACGACCCCCTGCTTGCAAAGCAGGTGCTCTCCCAGCTGAGCTAAAGCCCCATCGAAACGGGACGACTCCTCGATCACCCCAAGGCGATCGGGAACTCTGAAATGCAGGTCACTTGTGCGGACGTCTGGACAGGCAATTAACTGTCTTTTTGTCTCTAAAGGAGGTGATCCAGCCGCACCTTCCGATACGGCTACCTTGTTACGACTTCACCCCAGTCATCGGCCACACCGTGGCAAGCGCCCTCCCGAAGGTTAAGCTACCTGCTTCTGGTGCAACAAACTCCCATGGTGTGACGGGCGGTGTGTACAAGGCCCGGGAACGTATTCACCGCAGCAATGCTGATCTGCGATTACTAGCGATTCCGACTTCACGGAGTCGAGTTGCAGACTCCGATCCGGACTGAGATAGGGTTTCTGGGATTGGCTTGCCCTCGCGGGTTTGCAGCCCTCTGTCCCTACCATTGTAGTACGTGTGTAGCCCTGGTCGTAAGGGCCATGATGACTTGACGTCATCCCCACCTTCCTCCGGTTTGTCACCGGCGGTCTCCTTAGAGTTCCCACCATTACGTGCTGGCAACTAAGGACAAGGGTTGCGCTCGTTGCGGGACTTAACCCAACATCTCACGACACGAGCTGACGACAGCCATGCAGCACCTGTCTCACGGTTCCCGAAGGCACCAATCCATCTCTGGAAAGTTCCGTGGATGTCAAGACCAGGTAAGGTTCTTCGCGTTGCATCGAATTAAACCACATACTCCACCGCTTGTGCGGGCCCCCGTCAATTCCTTTGAGTTTCAGTCTTGCGACCGTACTTCCCAGGCGGCGAACTTAACGCGTTAGCTTCGATACTGAGAGCCAAGTTGCTCCCAACATCCAGTTCGCATCGTTTAGGGCGTGGACTACCAGGGTATCTAATCCTGTTTGCTCCCCACGCTTTCGTGCCTCAGTGTCAGTGCTGGTCCAGGTAGTCGCCTTCGCCACAGATGTTCCTCCCGATATCTACGCATTTCACTGCTACACCGGGAATTCCACTACCCTCTACCGCACTCTAGTAAGCCAGTTTCCAATGCCATTCCCAGGTTGAGCCCAGGGCTTTCACATCAGACTTAACAAACCACCTACGCACGCTTTACGCCCAGTAATTCCGAGTAACGCTTGCACCCTTCGTATTACCGCGGCTGCTGGCACGAAGTTAGCCGGTGCTTATTCTTCCGGTACCGTCATGACCTCGGGGTATTAACCCGAAGCTTTTCTTTCCGGACAAAAGTGCTTTACAACCCGAAGGCCTTCTTCACACACGCGGCATGGCTGGATCAGGCTTGCGCCCATTGTCCAATATTCCCCACTGCTGCCTCCCGTAGGAGTCTGGACCGTGTCTCAGTTCCAGTGTGGCTGATCATCCTCTCAGACCAGCTACGGATCGTCGCCTTGGTGGGCCTTTACCCCGCCAACTAGCTAATCCGACGTCGGCTCATCTATCTGCGCGAAGCCCGAAGGTCCTCCGCTTTCACCCGTAGGTCGTATGCGGTATTAGCGTAAGTTTCCCTACGTTATCCCCCACAAATAGGCAGATTCCGACGTATTCCTCACCCGTCCGCCACTCGCCACCCAAGGAGCAAGCTCCTCTGTGCTGCCGTTCGACTTGCATGTGTTAGGCCTGCCGCCAGCGTTCACTCTGAGCCAGGATCAAACTCTTCACTTAAATGTTTCGATTCCAGCCTTGCGGCTTTCATCAATGCTTTGAGTGCAGACTTCGCCCCAGGCCCTCATTACTCAATTACTCGCATTTGCATGCTTTCTTCAATCACTTGGACTCTGTTACGAACGTCTGCAAGATGGACAATCATCCACCCGCCAGACGCCCGCACAAGTCACCTGCGCACACTGTCAAAGATCGTCGAAACCGGCCTCAGCGCCTTGTTTCGTGCTCGTCACCGAAGTGCCCGAGCGAGCCGCACACTATACAGCAGTTTTCGTGAACGTCAACACCTGTCCGCGAAACTTCTTGCTGCTTCCCGACTCGCCGTCCGCTTCGTTTTTCCGAAGCTTCCGTCTCACCGGGCCGCGCATCTTACAGCATGTTTTCGACTCGTCAACACTTATCGAAACCGCCGTTTTCTGCGCCCCGCCAACCTTACAAACCGGTCAGCGGGCCGCGCATCTTACAGCAATGTTTCAGACCGTCAACACCTGTCGAAACCGCCCTTTCTGCGCGTCCCCGCCAATCGATACATCCGGTCAGCGGGGCCGCGCATTATGCATACATGAACAGGGCTTGGGAAGCGATTTCGAAAAAAATGAACAGGGAATTTCGCGGCCGCGGTGGAAAGCCTTATGCGACGGGCTTAACGCGTGGTTTGCGACCTGGGTCGGCCCTCACCCCGCCCCTCTCCCGCAGGCGGGAGAGGGAGAAGAACACCGCTAGAGGGATGCACCTCGCCGCTTGAGTGGCGTATCGCAGGCCGGAGGCTCATCGGCGGCGCCGGCATCCGCAAGCGTCGCAATGCAGCCAGCCGCCCCTCTGCTCATGCGGCGACCAGGCGAACCCGGGCGAAATTGCGCTTGCCCACGGCAAGCACGCCCTCGAACCCAGGGGTGAATACCTGCTGCGGGTCTTCTATGACGTTGCCGTCGACCTTCACCGCCCGCTCCTTGAGCTTGCGGTTGCCTTCGGCATTGCTCGGCATCAACCCGGCGGCCACCAGCAAGGCGGCAATACGCAGCCCCTCGGCCGGCACGCCGACGTCGGTCAGCGGCAGGGAGGCGATATCGCCCTCGCCGCGCACTGCGGCATTCCAGCCCGCCATGGCCTGCTCGGCGGCCTGAGCCCCATGGAAGCGGGCGGCCAGTTCGCGCGCCAGGCGCATCTTGAGGTCGCGCGGGTTGAGCTGGCCCGCGGCGATCTCGTCTTTAAGACGGGCCGCCTCGGCGATGCCGATCTCGAAGCTCAGCAGGTCGATCCAGCGCCACATCAGCACGTCGTCGATCTTCATCGTCTTGGTGACGATATCGATGGCCGGCTCGTTGATGCCTATGTAGTTGCCGAGCGACTTGGACATCTTGTTGACGCCGTCCAGACCTTCCAGCAGCGGCATGGTCAGGACGATCTGGGCCGGCTGGCCGTGGTGCTCCTGCAGGCCGCGCCCCATCAACAGATTGAATTTCTGGTCGGTGCCGCCGAGTTCGACGTCGCACTGCAGCGCTACCGAGTCGTAGCCCTGAACCAGCGGATACAGGAATTCGTGGATCGCGATCGGCTGCTGGGCGGCGTAGCGCTTGGCGAAATCGTCGCGTTCGAGCATGCGCGCGACCGTGTGCTGGGCGGCGAGCTTGATCATGTCGGCCGAACTCATCTGGCCGAACCATTCGGAATTGAAGCGGACCTCGGTGCGCTCCTTGTCCAGCACCTTGAACACCTGGTCGGCATAGGTCTGGGCGTTGGCGAGCACGTCTTCGCGGGTCAGCGGCTTGCGGGTGACGTTCTTGCCGGTCGGGTCGCCGATCATTCCGGTGAAGTCGCCGATCAGGAAGATCACCTGATGGCCCAGGTCCTGGAACTGCCGCATCTTGTTGAGCAGCACGGTGTGGCCGATGTGCAGGTCGGGCGCGGTCGGGTCGAACCCGGCCTTGATCCGCAGCGGGCGGCCCCCGGCCTTCATGGATGCGGTGAGGCGGGCTTCGAGCTCCTCGCGCTTGAGGATTTCGTCGGCGCCGCGGGCGATCAGGTCGAGGGCTTCTTGTACGGATGAGGACACGTGGGGACTCGCTCGGCGGCCACGCCCCGGAGTGCGAACGCGGTCACGGATTCAGGTTAATTGGGAGTTAAACGAAACTGGGCCGGCTGGAGACAAAAACCCCATTCAGCTCAAGGGTTTGACGCGTACTACTCGTGTGACTATGGTAACGCCGCTACGCGGCCTTCACACCTCACGCGAGGGATTCATCCAATGACAGTACCCGAGCAGGCTTCCAGTGTAGGCGCGCAACGCCGCGAACGACTGAAAGCACTGCGTGAAGCCGCCTTGCGCCGCCCCGTGTTGGCGCGTCATCTTTCCGATGGATTCAACGGTCGCTGGTCGGGCCGCCAGTGGGTGCAGGCCGGTCTGTTCGCGACCCTGGGCATGATGGTCGCAGCCATCGTGCCGGGTTTCAGCCAGTCGACCGCCTCGGTGCGCGTGCACGAACCGCGCCAATCCCTGGCCTTGGCCCTGCCGCCGCTGCCGATCGCCCGCGTACGCGGCGAACACGGCGACAGCTGGCAGTTGGTGCGGATCAATCGCGGCGAGACCCTGGGCTCGGTGTTCAAGGACCTGGACATCCCGGCCTCGACGATGCACAAGATCCTCGAACAGCCCGGCGCCAAGGAAGCCCTGAAGCGCATGAAGCCCGGCACCGAGCTCGGGTTCGACATGCCGGTCAACGGCAGCCTGCGCACCTTCCGCTACGACCGCGACGACAGTCACCGCATCGAGCTGAGCCTCGCCGGCGACAAGATCACCCAGAAGATCATCACCCGACCGACCGAGAGCCGCACCGTGGTCCTCAGCGGCAAGGTCGGCAAGTCGTTGTTCCGCTCGGCGCGCAAGGTCGGGCTGACGCCGGCCAACATCAATACGCTGACCGACGACATCTTCAAGTACGACATCGACTTCAACGAAGACGTAGGCGCCGAAGACCGTTTCAGCGTCGTGGTCGAACAGACCTGGCGCGAAGGCGAACTGCTCAGCACCGGTCCGGTGCTTGCGGCGACCTTCACCAGCGAAGGCCGCCTGCATACGGGCTTCCGCTTCGAGCGCGGCGGCAAGGCCGAGTACTTCACCGGCGACGGCCGCCCGCTCAAGAAGAGCTTCATCCGCATGCCGATTCCGTATGCGCGTCTGACCTCGGGCTTCGGTTCGCGCCGCCATCCGGTGCTGGGCCGCATCCGCATGCACACCGGCGTCGATTACGGCGCGGGCACCGGCACGCCGATCATGGCCGCGGGCGACGCGCGCGTGCAGTTCGTCGGCTGGAAGGGCGGTTACGGCCGCGCGGTGATCCTCGACCACGGCCGCGGCTACACCACGCTGTACGGGCACATGTCGAACTTCGGCCGCATCCGGCCCGGCCAGCACGTCGGCCAGGGCACGGTGATCGGCTATGTCGGCAGCTCCGGCCTGGCGACCGGCCCGCACCTGCACTACGAATTCCGCATCAACGGCGTGCACCGCAACCCGCTGTCGGTGACGATGCCGCCGCCGGAGCCGCTGAGCGGCATGGCGCTGGCCCAGTTCCGCACCCAGACCGGCGTGGCTCTGGCGCGGATCCGCCAGGTCGAGAACATCATCTACGCCGATGCGGGCCCCGCTCCGGCAGCGACGCCAGCCAAGGCGAACGTGAAGAAGAAGACGACCAAGGCCTGATCGGGCCGCGGCAAGCGAAAGGCCTCTTCGGAGGCCTTTGTGCTTTTTGGGGATGGCGTCATGGATGCCATGCAAGGGCGGGAGGCGTTACCGTGGGGCGCTATACCGCATAGGAAACTCGTCGTGATTGGGAATTCGGCTACTTCAGGCCTTGGGAGCCCTCGTCGTGATTGAGAATTCTTCGGTCCCGACGGCCACTCGCGTCGTCTCCCTCACAGGAATCTTCACCATGGTCCCGGCTGCTGTTGGCGTCGCCAACTTCCATAGGAACCTTCGTCGTGATTGAGAATTCTTCGGTCCCGGCGGCCACTCGCGTTGTCTCCCTCACAGGAATCTTCACCATGGTCCCGGCTGCTGTTGGCACCGCTACGCCTGTTTCAGGCCTTTTGGAGCTCCGTCGTGGTTGAGAACTCTTCGGTCCCGCCTGCTGTTGGCACCGCTACGCCTGTTTCAGGCCTTTATCTTGGACTGATCTCCGGGACCAGCGCGGACGGCATCGACGCCGCGCTGGTGCGCTTCGCAGACGGCGCCGCGCCGACCCGCTGCGAACTGGTGCTCGGCCGCACCTACCCCTGGCAGCAGGCGCTGCGCGAGCGCCTGGTCGCGCTCGGCCAGGGCGGCGACGCGCGTTCGCTGGAAGAACTGGGCACGCTCGACGTGCAAGTCGCCGAAGCCTTCGCCGACGCGGCGCTGAGCCTGATCGGCGAGGCCGGCGTGGCCGTATCCGAGGTCGCCGCGATCGGCTCGCACGGCCAGACCGTGCGTCATCGCCCGGCCGGCGCCGGCTACGACGGCCGCCACCCTTTCACCTGGCAGATCGGCGACGGCGCGGTCATCGCCGAACGCAGCGGCATCGCCACGGTGGCCGATTTCCGCCGCCGCGACGTCGCCGCCGGCGGCCACGGCGCGCCGCTGATGCCGGCCTTCCACGCTGCCCTGCTGCATTCCGACGCCGAGGACCGGGCCGCGCTCAATCTCGGCGGAATCGCCAACTTCACCCTGTTGCCGGCGCACGGCGACGTGCGCGGTTTCGACACCGGGCCGGCCAATTGCCTGATGGACGCCTGGGCGCTGCGCCACCTGGGCACGGCGTTCGACGCCGACGGCGCCTTCGCCGCGCGCGGCACGGTCGATGCGGACCTGCTTGCGCGCCTGCTCGACGAGCCCTGGTTCGCCCTGCCGCCGCCGAAGAGCACCGGACGCGAGCAATTCCACCTGGCCTGGGTCGAGGCCCGCCTGAGCGGCGCGGAGGCGCCACAGGACGTGCAGGCGACCCTGCTGGAACTCAGCGCGATCACCACCGCCGATGCCTTGCGCGCGCACCAGCCGGCGACGAAGCGGGTGCTGGCCTGCGGAGGCGGCGTGCGCAATAGCGCCCTGCTCGAGCGGATCGCCGCGCATCTGCCCGGGGTCGCGGTCGAGTCGACCGTGCCTTACGGCCTGGACCCGGATTTCGTCGAGGCGATGGGCTTCGCCTGGCTGGCGCGGCAAACCTTGAGCGGACTGCCGGGCAACCTGCCCAGCGTCACCGGCGCGCGCGGTCCGCGCGTACTCGGTACGGTGCACCCCTCCGCCTGACCGCGGCCGCTGTCGGCGCGACCCGGCTTCAGGCCGAGTCGGTGTTGATGCGGAACTCTTCGAGCAGTTCCAGGCTGCTGAAATCCGGACCGCTCGGCTTGGGCTCGGCCGGTTCGGCGCGGCCGATCAGGGAGAACCCCGGGTCGCTGGGGATATGCTCCAACGCCGCGATCGCTTCCTGCAACGCCGAAGCGTCGGTGTCGCTGAAACGCCCGACCATCTCGGCCTCGACCGCGAACAGCCCGCTCTCGATCAGGTGCAGCGCGGTGCGCTGCAGACTCCAGCCACGCGTCTCCGCGACCCGGCGAATGCGGTCGGCCAGGATGGCGTCCAGGTTGTGCAGGATGATGTCGGCCACAGACGAGCAAAGTGCCATCGTTGCCGTATCGATAGCAACACGAAGTTGCTGGATTCGCGTTCAGGAACTCGACTGCACCGACGGTCGGCGCCTGCCGGCGGATACGAGGCGCCGCGATCAGGCCGTGGTTTGTACCGCCGTCGGCGGTTTGCGCGCCACCAGCACGATGCACAGCAGCAGGGCCGGGATGCCGACCAGCGCGGTACCGACGAAGAACAGCGAGTAGGCCTCGAGCAGGCTGCGATCGATCGCCAGGTGCTCTACGGCGACGCCGGACAAGCCCTTCAACACCTTGCCCAGCAGGGCGTAGAACGAGCTCAGCAAGGCGTACTGGGTGGCGGTATAGCCGACGTTGGTCAGGCTGGACATGTAGCCGACCAGGGCCACGCCGGCATAGCCGTTGCAGAAGTTGTCGATCACCATCGCCGCGGTGAACACGCCCGGGTCGTTGCCGTGCAGGGCCAGGTAGGCGAAGGCCAGGTTCGAGCCCGGGCCGAGCACCGCGCCGGCGAGCAGGGTCTGAATGAAGCCGAAGCGCACCGCGGTCAGGCCGGCCGCGGCGACCCCGGCGATGGTCGCGACCAGGCCGAACGAGCCACGCACCGCGCCGACGGTTTCCTTGGCCATGCCGAGGTCGGCGTAGAACGGATTGGCCATCGGCCCGAACAGGAAATCCGGCAGCCGGTACAGGCTGATGGTCAGCAGCATCAACAGCGCCCATTGGCCGTGCTGGCGGAAGAAGGCCACGAACGGGCCGACCAGGGCGTCGAACAAGCCTCGAGCGGAGAACAGCGCCGGGTGCGGGCTCGCCGCGGCGAGCACCGAAGCGGCCGGCTCGCGCGCCGACAGCGTCGCCAGCACGCCGACCCCCATCAACGCCGCCATCGCACCGTAGGACAGCGACCAGCCGGCCTGCGCGGCGAGGATCAGGATCAACGAATCTGTGACCAGCAGGGCGCCGCGATAGCCCAGGGTCGAGGTCGAGGTCAGCAGCCCCTGCTGCTCGGGGCTGGATGCGCTTTCGATGCGCCAGGCGTCGATGACGATGTCCTGGGTCGCCGAGGCGAAGGCCACCACCAGCGCCAGCGCGCCGAACACCAGCAAGTGGTTCAAAGCGACTCCGCCGAGCAGCAACTGGCCCTGGCGCGGTTCGACCAGGGCCATGCCGACCAGGGCCGCGCCGACGACCAGTTGCGATAGCAGCATCCAGCCGCGGCGCCGGCCGAGCCAGCGCCCCAGCACCGGCGCGTCGAGCTTGTCGACCAGCGGCGCCCACAGGAATTTCAGCGAATAGGCCAGCCCGACCCAGGACAGGAAGCCGATGGTCGACAACTCGATGCCGTTCTCGCGCATCCAGAAGCCGAGGGTGTTGCCGACCAGGTAGATCGGGATGCCCGAGCTGAACCCGAGCAACAGCATGACCAGGACCTTGGGCTCGCGCAGGTTGGCGAGCACCAGCCGCCAGCCCTTGCGCGCGGGCGGCGCCGCGCGCGCGGCCGCGGCGCCGGTCTCAGAGGTCATAGTCGACGCTGAAAGGCGCGTGGTCGGAGAAGCGCGGTTCCTTCAGGATCGAGCAGCCGCGCAGCCGGTCGCGCAGGCTCGGGGTGGCGAACTGGTAGTCGATGCGCCAACCGACGTCGTTGGCGCGCGCGGCGCCGCGGTTGCTCCACCAGGTGTAGTCCTGGCCCTCGGCGTTCAAGCTACGGTAGGCATCGACCCAGCCGCTTTCGTCCATGCACACGCCGTTGAGCCAGTCGCGCTCGGGCGGCAGGCAGCCGGAGTTCTTCTGGTTCGAGGTCCAGTTCTTGATGTCCAGGCGGGTGCGGACGATATTCCAGTCGCCGCACAGGACGTAGTCGCGGCCGCTCGCCAGCCATTGGTCGAGAATGGGCTTCAGCCATTCCATAACCTCGAACTTGAAGCCCTGGCGCAGCTCGCCCGACGAACCGGACGGGATGTAGAACGAGACCACGCTGAGGTTGCCGAAACGCGCCTCGATGTAGCGGCCTTCCTCGTCGAACGGCGCCCAGCCCAGGGCCGTGCGGACCTCGTCGGGCTCGCGCCGGCTGTAGATCGCCACGCCGCTGTAGCCCTTCTTGGTGGTGGCGTCGCGGAAATAGGCGCGGTAGCCGTCGGGCAGGAAGGCCGGCCCGGCCAACTGGTGTTCCTGGGCCTTGGTCTCCTGGACGCAAAGCACGTCCGCGTTCTGGGTCTTGAACCAGTCGAAGAAGCCCTTGGTCGTGGCCGAGCGCAGACCGTTGGCGTTGAAGCTGATGATGCGCATGCGCGCTCCACATCCGAAGTGCGCACGATCATAGCAACGGCCGGGCACGGGTATCATGTCGGCCATGACCGTGGCGACCTCCGTTTTCAGCGATTCCGCGGCCGCCGTGCGCGTGCTGCCGGTGAACGAGGCGCTGGCGCCCGCGGTGCGCGCGCTGCAGGTCGCCCCCGAGCAACTGCCCTTCGTCGGCGACACCGCGTTCAACCTGGCCGACACCTGGCGCGACCCGAACAGCGAGGCGATGGCGGTGCTGGCCGGCGACCGCGTGGTCGGCTTCTACCGGCTCGACTTCAGCGTCCAGGCCATCGCCGGGCGCTCGCTCGGCGAGCCCGGCGTGGGCCTGCGCGCCTATATGATCGACCGCACCCAGCAAGGCCGCGGCTACGGCACGCGCGCCATCGCCGCCTGCCGCGACGACCTGCGCCTGCGTCATCCGCAGCGCCGCCTGCTCGCCCTGACCGTCAACGTGCGCAACCGCCCGGCGATCTCGGCCTACCTCAAGGCCGGCTTCGTCGACACCGGCGAGCTGTTCCACGGCGGCAACGCCGGCCCGCAGCACCTGATGCTGTTGCGCCTGATTCCTTCTTCCCCCGACCCGACCCCGCCATGACCGACCATCGCCATCGCTTCCTCCAGCTCGCCCTGAACGCCGACGCCCTGCGCTTCGGCGAGTTCACCCTCAAGTCGGGCCGGGTCAGTCCCTATTTCTTCAATGCCGGCCGCTTCGACTCGGGCGCGGCATTGGCCGGGTTGGCGAGTTGCTATGCCGATGCGATCCAGGCCGCGGGCCTGGAGTTCGACCTGTTGTTCGGCCCGGCCTACAAGGGCATTCCGCTGGCGACCGCGCTCGGCTGCGAATACGCACGCCGCGGCCGCGACCTGCCGCTGGCCTTCAACCGCAAGGAAGCCAAGGCCCACGGCGAAGGCGGCATGCTGATCGGCGCGCCCCTGGCGGGCCGCCGCGTGCTGATCGTCGACGACGTCATCACCGCCGGCACCGCGATCCGCGAAGCGCTCGGCCTGATCGCCGAGGCCGGCGGCAGCGTCGCCGGCATCGTCATCGCGCTCGACCGCCAGGAAGCCGTGGACCCCGCACAATCCCGACGCTCGGCGGCAGAAACTGTCGCAATCGAACACGCTCTGCCGGTGGTCGCGATCGCCACCCTCGACGACCTCCTCGCCTTCACGGGCGAGAGCGCAGAGTTCGCCTCGCAGCGCGAGCGCCTGCTGGCCTACCGCAGCGCTTACGGCCGTAGCGCGGAAACCTGATCGCCGGACGGCGGCGCAGGAGACGGCGGCCGGCGTTGGACGACGCCCGCACTGTGATCGCAGGCACGAAAGAGGAGACCGACATGGCCCGACTCTTGCTTGGTTCTTTGCCGATTGGCCGACCGTTCGACGGCACGAGGGCGACATGAACCGACTCCATACCCTGCTGGCCAGCGCGCTGCTGCTGATGCTCGCTGCGCCACTGGCCAACGCCCAAGCGGACGCGGGAAGCCCGGCCAAGAAGCTTTACTGCTGGAACGAAGGCGGCCGCAAGGTCTGTGGCGACGCCCTGCCCGCGCATGCCGTCGACAGCGCGCGCACCGAGATCAGCGCACGCAGCGGCCTGCGGACCGGCCAGGTCGATCGCGCCCTGACCCCGGAAGAGCGCGTGCTTGCCGATCAGGCCGCTCGCGCCGCCCGCAGCGCCGCCATGGCCGAAGAGGCGCGCAAGCGCCGCGACCACGCCATGGCCGAGTCCTATGCGACCGAGCAGGAGCTGCGCGACTCGTTCCAGGAGCGGATCATCCTGCTCGACGAGACCGTCAAGGCCTCGCAGCTCGGCATCGACGGCCGTCGCCAGACCCTGTTGAGCCTGCTGCGCCGCGCCGGCGAAGCCGAGCTCGGCACCAAGCCGGTGAGCAAGACCCTGGCCGACAACATCCGTCACCAGCACGAAGAGCTGATGCACCAGCAGGAGATGCTCAAGCAGCAGTTGGCCGAGCGCAGCGTCGCCGACGACGACCTCGCCGCGGCTCTGGAGCGCTATCACACGATGAAGGCGCGCCGGCCCAACCAGGGCTGAGCCCGGCTGGTCCGGCGGCCGTAGCGAGCGGTCGCGGCAAGCAAGCCCATACAAGCACGCCCATGAACGAAAACGCCGCGGCAAGCCGCGGCGTTTTGGTGTGCGTTGTCGGCGATGCCGGTCCGGCCGGCGTCGCTTCGGTGCGGCTTAGAACGGCAGCTTCAGGTCCGGCTTCAGCGCCAGCAACTGGGCGCGGAACGCGTCCTGGATCCGCACCAGCGCCTCGTGAGTGTCGGCGTCGAAGCGCATGACCAGGATCGGCGTGGTGTTGGATGCGCGCACCAGGCCCCAGCCGTCGGCGAAGTCCACGCGCAGGCCGTCGATGGTCGACAGACGCGCGCCCTCGAACGAAGCCTCGGCGACGAAACGCTCGACGAAGCTGTGCGGGTCGCCGTCGGGCGCGTCGACCTTGATCTCGGCGGTGGCGACGCCGCTGGGCAGCGCGTTGAGGGTGTCGCTCGGGCTTTGCGGCTGTGCCGACAGGATCTCCAGCAAGCGCGCCGCCGAGTAGATGCCGTCGTCGAAGCCGTACCAGCGCTCCTTGAAGAAGAAGTGGCCGCTCATCTCGCCGGCCAGTTCGGCGTCGGTCTCGCGCATCTTGGCCTTGATCAGCGAGTGGCCGGTCTTCCACATGAGCGGGCTGCCGCCGTGGCGCAGGATGTGGCCCGGCAAGCGGCCGGTGCACTTGACGTCGTAGATGATCATCGCGCCCGGGTTGCGTTCGAGCACGTCGGCCGCGAACAGCATCAGCAGCCGGTCCGGGAAGATGTTCTGGCCGTCGCGGGTGACCACGCCGAGGCGGTCGCCGTCGCCGTCGAAGGCGATGCCGAGATCGGCGTTCAGGCGCTCGACCATCTTGATCAGGTCGACCAGGTTGTGCGGCTCGCTCGGGTCCGGGTGATGGTTCGGGAACTCGCCGTCGATCTCGCAGTACAGCGGCGTGACCTCGGCGCCGATCGCGGCGAGCACGCGCGGACCGACGTCGCCGGCGACGCCGTTGCCGGCATCGACGACCACCTTGAGCGGACGATCGATCTGGATATCGGAGGCGATGCGCTGGACGTAGTCCTCGGAGATGTCGCGCTGCGACAGCGTGCCGGGCTCGGCCGCGGTGTGCAGACGGCCTCCGACGATGCGCTGGTACAGGTCGGTGATCGTCGCGCCCGACAGGGTCTCGCCGCCGACCACGACCTTGAAGCCGTTGTAGTCCGGCGGGTTATGGCTGCCGGTGACCGAGACGCAGGAACCCGCGCGCAGGTGATAGGCACCGAAGTAGACCAGCGGGGTCGGCGCCAGGCCGATGTCGACGACGTTGCGGCCGGCCTTGCGCAGGCCGGCGATCAAGCCTTCGATCATCGCCGGGCCGGACAGGCGGCCGTCGCGGCCGACGACGATCTCGGTCAGGCCCTGGTCGTGCATCACCGAGCCGATAGCGTGGCCGATCATCTGGGCGACGCCGGGGTCCAGGGTCTGGCCGATCACGCCGCGGATGTCGTAAGCGCGGAAGATTCCGCCATCGATGGCCACGGCCTTGGGCGCGGCGGAGTTCTGGCTTTCGGTCACGTTGGCATCGGTCGCTTCGAGCGGAGAGACCGACATGGTCTCAGCCAAAGTCTGAACCGGGCCTTCGTCTTCGACCGGCACCGTGCGGTAGGCACGTTGACGCAGGCGCATCAGCACGAACGCCAGCAGGCCGAACACCACCGCGGCAATGAAGCAGCTCAGTGCCCCGAGCCCCAGCGGGCCGCCGGGCACGTCCGGCACCGCCGCGGCCAGGCGCAGGTCGCTGCCGGGGATCTTGGCCGCCATCGCCTCGGCGCCGTTGCCGAGCGAGGTGTCGCCGCGTTCGATCACGCTGAAACCGCCCTGGCGCAGGGCCAGGTAGCTGCTGCCGTCGACGTCGGCCTTTTCGATGCCGTCGCTGATGCGCTGCAAGGGCAACTGCAGATAGGCCACGCCGACCAATTGCTCGCCGGCGCGCGCCGGCGCAGCCAGCGCCAGCACCGGCTTGCCGCCGTCGCGCACGATCGCCGCGGTCGGCTTGTCGGCGACGATCGCCGCTTCCATCGCCGCGAGCCGGCCGTAGCCGCTCTTCGGCAGTTGCGCGTAGTCGCCGGCCAGGTCGGGCGGCAACACCGCGCCGGCCTTGGCACCGGGCCAGCTCTGGGTCAGCAGGGTCGCGGCGCGCTGCAGGTCGCCGGCTTGCAGCGCAGCCTGCATCTCCGGAGCCGCCATGCGCTCGCGCAGGCGCTTGTGCTCGATGCCGAGGGCGTCGTGGGCGGCGCTGACCGCCTTGTCGCGCGCACTGACCAGATCGGCCCGACGCGAGGCGTCCCGATGTTGCTGGATGCCGCTCCAGCCGAACCACAGGGTCAGCAGCAGGCAGACGAACGCCGCCGGCAGCAGCACGGGCTTGATTTGCGCCAGCGACAGCTGCGGCTTTTCCATTTTCACATCGACCATTGCCAGAACCTTTCCCCTGTCTGTGCCTTGCGCGGGCGATACCCCAGTCTGCACCGGGGCCGCGGATCATTCCGTCGACTGTGCCTCGTGGCGCGGTCGCTCCCGTGGTTGTCTAGCACGATGTGTGCCATGGCACCCGTTATTCGCTCAGCGCACCCCGGTATGGCCGAAACCGCCGCCCCCGCGCGCGCTGCTTTCGAACTCGTCGACCACCTGCAGGCTGGCCCGCACGATCGGCAGGACCACCAACTGGGCGATCCGATCCCCCGGCTGCATCGTAAAAGTCTCGCGGCCCCGGTTCCACACGCTGATCAGCAGCGGGCCCTGGTAGTCGGCGTCGATCAGGCCGGTGCCGTTGCCGAGCACGATGCCGTTCTTATGGCCCAGCCCCGACCGCGGCAGGATCACCGCGCACAAGGTCGGGTCGCCGAGATGGATGGCCAGGCCCGACGGCACCAGCGCGGTGTCGCCCGAGTGCAGGATCAGCGGCTCGTCGAGCGCCGCACGCAGGTCGAGGCCGGCGCTGGCCGGGGTCGCATAGCTCGGCAAGGGCCATTCGTGGCCATGCCGCGCGTCGAGGATCTTGAGTTCGAGCGTGTGGTTCATCGATTTGGAAGTCCGGACAGGGAGGGCGCCGCCGCGGCGCGCAAGGCTTAGGCCGGCCAGCGCGCGAGGATCAGGTCGAGCAGTTCGTCGGCGAGTTGGGTCTTCGGCGCCGGGCCCAGGGCGCGGGCGCCGTCGCGCCAGTAGACGGTGAGCGCGTTGTCGTCGCTTTCGAAACCGCTGCCGGCCACGCCGACGCGATTGGCCGCGATCAGGTCGACCCGCTTCTTTTCCAGCTTGCCGCGGGCGTAGAACTCGACGTCGTGGGTCTCGGCGGCGAAGCCGACGACCAGGGTCGGGCGCTGCGGATGCGCGGCGACCTCGGCCAGGATGTCGGGCGTGCGCACCAGCTCGAGGGTGAGCTGCTCGTCTTTCTTCTTGATCTTGCCGGACGCGACCTGCGCCGGCGCGTAGTCGGCCACGGCGGCGGCGCCGACGTAGGCATCGGCCGGCAAGGCCCCGATCACCGCCTCGCGCATCTGCCGGGCCGAACGCACGTCGATCCGCTCGACCCCTGCCGGGGTCGCCAGGGCGACCGGGCCGGCGACCAGCACCACCCGGGCGCCGCGCCGCGCCGCGGCCTCGGCGATCGCGAAGCCCATCTTGCCGCTGCTGCGGTTGCCGATGAAGCGGACCGGGTCGATGTCTTCGAAGGTCGGGCCGGCGCTGACGACGAGGCGCCGGCCGGCGAGGCTGGCGCCGCTCATGCCATCGCTCCGGCGAGGGCGGCGACCAGTTCCTGCGGTTCGAGCAAACGGCCGGGGCCGGATTCGGGTTCGGCCATGCGGCCCTCGCCCGGGCCGAAGAACGCCACGCCGCGCCCGCGCAGGGTCGCGACATTGGCCTGAGTGGCGGGATGACCCCACATGCGGTGATTCATCGCCGGGGCGATCGCGACCGGCGCTTCCGAGGCCAGGCACAGCGTGCTGATCAGGTCGTCGGCGAAACCGTGGGCCAGCTTGGCGATCATGTCGGCGGTGGCCGGCGCGATCAGGATCCGCTGCGCCCAACGCGCCAGTTCGATATGCCCCATCGCCAGCTCGGCCGCCTCGTCCCACAGCGAGCTGCGGACCGGATGGCCGGACAGGGCCTGGAAGGTCGCGGCACCGACGAAGCGGGTGGCGTTCTCGGTCATGGCCACGCGCACCTGGGCGCCGGCGTCTTGCAGGCGCCGCACCAGGTCGGCCGCCTTGTAGGCGGCGATGCCGCCGCAGACGCAAAGCAGGATGCGCTGGTCGTGCAGCGGCAGGGATTTGTCTTGCGCCATGGGCGGGCCGGAGCTCGTTCGGTTCTCGATGCAGGTTCGGAGACGATGAGTGACGCGGCCGCGACGAACGCCGCGTCGGCGAATCCCTACATCCTCTCGGCGGTCTAGCTTACCCGATGCCCCGCACGCCCCCGATGCCGCCCCCGGCCGGCACCGCGCAGGATGCAGCCATGAGAATCCACGAATGGCCGAGCGCGGAACGCCCGCGCGAAAAATTGCTCGCCCACGGCAGCGGCTCGCTGTCGGACGCCGAGCTGCTGGCGATCTTCCTGGGCTCGGGCCTGCGCGGCCAGGACGCGGTCGGTACCGCCCGCGGGCTGCTGACCGAGCACGGCCCCCTGCGCGACCTGCTCGACCAGCCGCCGGCCAAGCTGGTGCGCATGCGCGGCATCGGCACGGCCCGCGCCTGCGCGCTCAAGGCCGCGCTGGAACTGGCCACGCGCTGCCTGCGCGCCGAACTCGATCGCGGCACCGCCCTGACCGACCCGGAATCGGCCGGGCGCTACTTCGCCCAGCGCCTGCGCGGCCTGCAGCACGAGGTGTTCGCAGTCATGTTCCTGGACGCCCGTCACCGCGTGATCGGCTTCGAGGAAATGTTCCAGGGCACCATCAACGGTGCCGAGGTGCATCCGCGCGAGGTGGTCCGGCGCGCCCTGCAGCGCAACGCCGCGGCGGTCATCGTTGGCCACAACCACCCCAGCGGCAACGCCGAGCCCAGCCAGGACGACCGGGCGGTCACCGCCCGCCTGAAGCAGGCCCTGTCCCTGGTCGAGATTCGCCTGCTCGACCATTTCGTGGTCGGCGACGGTCTGCCGATCTCGATGGCCGCGCGCGGCTGGGTTTGAACCCCGGTCGGGACGATGGCCCGGGGGCCGACCGCTCCGCCCCGTACTCACGGCGCCTGGACGTGCCAGGCCGGAATATCCGCGGCCCGACGAAGGCGTCGATCGCCCGCGCAAGCCCGTTCGATACGGGTAAAATGCGCGGTTCCGTAATGCCCTGCGAATCGCAAAGTCCCCTGTGAAAGCCACCCTACATGCGCTCGTCGCGCAGGCCATCGACGCATTGCGCGCAGCCGGTACCGTGCCGGCCGACCTGTCCACGCCCGATTTCGTCATTGAGCGCCCCAAGAGCCGCGCCCAGGGCGACTTCTCGACCAACGCCGCGATGCTGCTGGCCAAGCCGGCGCGCAGCAATCCGCGCGAGATCGCGCAGAAGCTGATCGAGGCCCTGCCCGCCAGCGCCGATCTCGGCCGGGTCGAGATCGCCGGCCCGGGCTTCATCAACTTCCACGTCGACGAAGCGGCCTGGCGCCGCCAGCTCGGCGAGGCGCTCGCCCAGGGTGCGCAGTACGGCCGCAACGCCAGCGGCGCCGGCCGTCGCGCCGGCGTCGAATACGTTTCGGCCAATCCGACCGGCCCGCTGCACGTCGGCCATGGCCGCGCCGCGGTGATCGGCGACTGCATCGCGCGCGTGCTCGGCGCCAACGGCTGGAACGTCGCGCGCGAGTTCTACTACAACGACGCCGGCGTGCAGATCAACAACCTGGCGATCTCGGTGCAGGCGCGCGCGCAAGGGCGCACGCCCGGCGACACCGACTGGCCCGAGGACGGCTATCGCGGCGATTACATCGCCGACGTCGCCCGCGCCTATCTCGACGGCGCCACGGTCGAAGTCGACGGCCACAGCATCACCGGTGCCGGCGACGTCGACGATCTCGACGCGATCCGCCGTTTCGCCGTGGCCTATCTGCGCCGCGAGCAGAACGCCGACCTGGCTGCCTATGGCGTCGGCTTCGACGTGTACTTCCTCGAAAGCTCGCTGTACGAGCAGGAGAAAGTCGAGGAAACCGTGCGCGAGCTGATCGCCCACGGCCACACCTACGAAGAAGGCGGCGCCTTGTGGCTGCGCTCGACCGATTTCGGCGACGACAAAGACCGCGTGATGCGCAAGTCCGACGGCACCTACACCTATTTCGTGCCGGACGTCGCCTATCACCTGAGCAAGTGGCAGCGCGGCTACGAACGCGCGATCACCGAACTCGGCGCCGACCATCACGGCTCGCTGGCGCGCGTGCGTGCCGGCCTGCAGGCGCTCGACGCCGGCATTCCGCAAGGCTGGCCCGAGTACGTGCTGCACCAGATGGTCACGGTCATGCGCGGCGGCGAGGAAGTGAAGCTCTCCAAGCGCGCCGGCAGCTACCTGACCCTCCGCGACCTGATCGACGAAGCCGGCCGCGACGCGGTGCGCTGGTTCCTGATCGCGCGCAAACCCGATTCGCAGCTGACCTTCGACATCGACCTGGCGCGTTCGCAGTCGATGGACAACCCGGTCTATTACGTCCAGGTCTCGCATGCGCGCATGTGCGGCCTGATGCGCCAACTCGCCGAGCGCGGCCTGTCCTATGACGCGGCGCACGGCCTGGCCCAGCCGCTGGACCTGAACGACGCCGCCGCGCACGAGCTGATCGTGACCCTGCTGCGCTATCCGGACGTGGTCGCGGTCGCCGGCCGCGACCTCGAGCCGCACCAGATCGCCGGTTATCTGCTCGAATTGGCGCAGACCTTCCAGACGTATTACAACGACCACCAGTTCCTGGTCGACGACGACGCCCAGCGCCATGCTCGCCTGGTGCTGGCCGCGGCGACGCGCCAGGTGCTCGCGAACGGTCTCGAACTACTTGGGGTGAACGCCCCGGAGGTAATGTAAGTGGCAGCACGACGCGGAAAATCTCAGGCCAAGCGCAACCAGGGCAACGACAGCCTGCCGGGCTGGGCCTGGGGCGTGATCGGGCTGCTGCTGGGTGTCGTGTTGATCCTGGTCGCGCCCAAGTACCTCAAGTCCGACGGCGACGGCTTCTTCCGTCCGCAGCCGAACCCCGACGCCCAGCCGGCCGCGGTCACGGCCGATGAAGAGCCGGTCGCGCCCGAGGACAGCAACGCGGCGGCCAAGCCGGCGCGCAACGCCGATGCGGCCGACGCCAAGGCCAACGACGACAAGACCGGCAAGGACGGTAAGGACGGCACCGACTACGACTTCTACACCCTGCTGCCGGGCAAAGAAGTCGAGATGAGCGATGCCGAACTCGCCGCGACCGAAGCCGCCGAAGAGCAGCGCCGCGCCGCCCAGCAGCGCAGGAGCGCGCAGACTGCGGCGACCCAGCCGCAGCCGGTGCAGGCCGCGACCGCGGTGCAGACCGCGCCGCCGACGCGAACGCCGGCCGCCGCCTCGAGCACCACCGCGACCACCGTCAGCCTGCCCAAGCCGGTCGACACCATCGCCGTCGAGCCGGCCCGCACCGCCGCACCGCCGGTCCAGGTCGCCAGCGCGACCCCGCCGCCGGCCACTTCGGTCACGCCGAAGCCGCCGGCCGTCGCCGCGACCCAGGGCAACGTCGCCAAGCCCGCCGCGGCCAGCGACAACACCCGCTATCTGCTCCAAGCCGGCGCCTTTCAGGCTTCCGGACAGGCCGAGGAAATGAAGGCCAAGATCGCGATGCTCGGCCTCGGCGCGCGCGTGGAATCGGCGCAGATCAGCGGCAAGACCGTGTACCGCGTGCGTATGGGGCCCTACGGCACGGCCAGCGACCTGGCCGACGCCAAGCGCAAGCTCGCCGACGGCGGCCTGCCCGGCATGGCGATCAAGGTGCAGTAAGCCGGCGCCGCTGCGGCGGCGACAGGCGCAAAGGAAACAAGCGCAAAAGAAAAGGCCGGGCCGCAAACCCGGCCTTTTTGTTGGCCGCGATCCCCGCACAAGACCGCGATCCGGTACTCGCGCCATTGACGGCCTGCAACGCTGCATCGCCTTCCACCGCCCATTCGCCTCCGAGCGCGTGCGCATCCGGCGACCGGAGATTCGCCCGGCCCGGCATTCGCCGTACCCGAGTCGCCGACTCGCCGGGCAAAAACTGCCGCGATGCGTCACCGCGCGTCGGCGCAGCGCCACCTTCCGGCAGCGCGCCCGGCCACAGCGCGACGCCGGTCACCCTGCGTCGCACGAGCGTCGAAGTAGACTGCGCCCGCTACGTAGTCGTTGGGGATCGGATGGACAAGCGCATTCTTCTGGGCTGCCTGAGTGCGGCAGGCGTGCTGTTGTTGTTCGGCATTTTCATCAAGTTCCTGGGGTTGGACGCGAGCCAGGCGATCGAGACCGGCGTCGGCGCGATTCCGCTGCTCGACGTGTTCGGGGCCCTGATCGCCATGGGCGTCGGCGGCGCGATCGCGCGCCACGCGCATTTCCGCTGGATCGCCCTGTTGCTGATGGTGGCGATGTGGGTGCTGACCCTGTGGACGATCGTTTCGATGGCCCTCCCCGACAGCCCGCTGCCGATGCGGTCGCTGGCCGGCGCGCTGCGCTACAACGTGCTCGCCATCGTCCTGACCGTCATCGCCGCTTTCGCTGGCGCCATCCTCGGCGAACGCATCGCGCAACGACGCGGCCGGCCGGCCACGCGCTGATCCGCACCTCCACTCGGCCCTCGCGCCGCACGCTCCCAGGTTAGGGGCGGCGCAAGCCGCGACCGCGCACCGCCAGTCGAACGCAACGGTAGCGAACCGTATCCGCCACACAACAAAAAACCCGCACGCTGGCAGCGTGCGGGTTTTCGTTGTTCGCTGGAATCCGGCTAGCGCTCAGGCCTCGATGCTGGCCGCAGCCCCCGGCGCCGCATCCGATTCTTCGACCACCAGCGCCGGCCGCGCGCGCTTGAGCGCGATCAGGGCCGAGGTGTCCGACTCGCCGTAACCGCGTTCGATCAGCTCGGCGTAATCCGCCACGGCCTGGTCGATGGTCTGGGTGCGGATGCCGCTGTCGCGGGCGATGCCCTGGACGATGCGCAGATCCTTGAGCATGTGCAGGCACTTGAAGCCGGGCGCGAACTCGTCGCGCAGCATGGTCGCGCCGCGCTTGTCGAGGAACCAGTTGCTGGCCGCGCCGGCCATCAAGGTCGGCAACAGGCGTTCCGGATCCAGGCCGAGCTTCTCGCCAAGGGCCAGGCCTTCGCAGACCGCCTCGTTGATGCCGGCGACCAGGATCTGGTTGATGGCCTTGGTCGCCTGACCGGCACCGGTCGCGCCCATATGGGTGATGCGCGCGGCATAGGTATCGATGACGTCGCGCACGCGCTCGAGCTGGGCTTCGTCGCCGCCGACCATGATCGACAGCTTGCCGTTGCGCGCGCCTTCGACACCGCCGGACACCGGCGCGTCGAGGAAGCCGATGTCGTGCACCGCCAACAGCGCGGCGGCGCGGCGTGCGGTTTCGACCGATACGGTCGAATGGTCGACCACGATCGCGCCGGGCTTGAGCACTTCGGCCAGGGCGGCGACGTTCTCCAGCACGTCGGCGTCGAGCGACACGCACAGCACGACCAGATCGCAATCGGCGAAGTTGGCCGCCGAGCGCGCCGCACGCACGTCCAGCTCCGATGCCATCGCATCGGCCTTGGCCTGCGTCCGGTTGCCCACCGCGGTCAGCACGCCCTTGCTATGCACGTAACGCGCCATCGGCGCGCCCATGGCTCCCAGACCGATTACCCCTACTTTCATTTCGACCTTCTGCCCTACGGGCGCTAAATATTTCAAAAAACCATGATGTCGCGCCGTCGGCGGACCGCCCGACCGGATGTGGACAGTACCGCGATCCCGCCCGGCCGTCGTGCGACCGGCGTTGCCGGACGACGTCGATGCGTCCCAGTCTGGGTCTACAGGCTCCCCTGCTGCCTGAACGCGCCAAGCCGCGCGCGGTGAATGCGGCGTCTTGCGCTGCTCAACCCGGGCTCAGCCCTGGCTCAGGCCTGCCATTCGTAAACGTCGATCCGCGACGAGCCGCTGAGATGCAGCGGGTCGCGGAACGCCAACACCCGGGCCTCGTCGAGATCCGACGCGCGCAGCACGTAGGCGCCGCCGCTCTTGTCGCCGAAGCCGCCAGCCAGTTCCAGCCGGCCCTGCCCGCGCAACTCGTCGAGGAAGTCACGATGCGGACCGATCTGGGCCGTGTCGAACTGCGGCAGGCGCATGGCCATCACCAGATAGCGATTCATCGTCATCGCTCAGGCCACCGGCGAGTCGTCGAGATAGGTGTAGCCGGTCAGACCGGTTTCCAACGCCTCGTCGAGACGACGCGCCTCGTCGGCCGGCAGGTTGGCGGCGGCGACCTTGCTGCGATACGCCTCGCGCAAGTCGGCCAGCTTGTAGCCGACATAGTCCAGCATGACGTCGGTGGTGTCGCCGCGGCGCTGCTGGGCGAGGCGGTAGCCATCGCCGTCCACCCGCACTTCGACCGCATCGGTGTCGCCGAACAGGTTGTGGATGTCGCCGAGAATTTCCTGGTACGCGCCGACCAGGAAGAAACCCAGGCGATAGCTCTCGCCCGGCTTCAAGGCATGCAGCGGTAGCGAGGTGTCCAGGCCTTCGTTCTCGACGTAAGTGTCGACCTTGCCGTCCGAGTCGCAGGTCAGGTCGGCGATCACGCCGCGCCGGTCCGGCACTTCGTTGAGGCGCTCGATCGGCGCGATCGGGAACACCTGGTCGATCGCCCACACGTCCGGCATCGACTCGAATACGCTGAAATTGACGAAGTACTTGTCGACCAGGCGCTCGTTCAATTCGTCGAGCAGGTCTCGGTGGCTCTTTTCGCTGCCGTCCAGGCGCGCGCGCACCGCATGCGCGATCGCATAGAACAGATCGTCGATGCGGGCGCGATGGGTCAGGTCGATCTGGCCGAGCGCATACAGCGACAGGCCTTCGCCGTGGTGATGCTGGGCCTCGTGGAACAGCTCCACCGCCGGGCGCTGGTCGAGTTCGTCGTGGATCTCGCGCAGGTGGCGGATCACTGCCGGCTCGTCGTCGTGCGCGGGCGGCACGCGGCCTTCCGGCGCCTCTTCGATCTCCGAGACGTTGGCGACCAACACCGCGTGGTGCGCGGTCATCGCGCGGCCGCACTCGGTGACCAGGCGCGGCGGGGTCAGGCCGTATTCCTGGCAGGCCTCCGCGAGCGGTTGCACGATGTTCGAGGCGTACTGGTTGACGCCGTAGTTGATCGAGCAATAGCTGCGCGAACGCGTGCCTTCGTAGTCGATGCCGAGGCCGCCGCCGACGTCCATGTAGCGCACGTTGGCGCCGAGCTTGGACAACTCGATGAAATAGCGGGTCGCCTCGCGCATGCCGTTGGCGATGTCGCGCACGTTGGAGATCTGCGAGCCCATGTGGAAATGCAGCAGGCCCAGGCAGTCCTGCAGGCCGCTGTCGCGCAATTGCTTCCACAGGTCCAGCACCTGGCGCGGGCTAAGGCCGAACTTGGCCTTGTCGCCGCCGCTGTTCTGCCATTTGCCGGCACCGAGCGAGGCCAGGCGCATGCGCACGCCGAGGCCCGGCTTCACGCCGAGGGCCTTGGCTTCCTCGAACACGACCTGCAGCTCGGACGGCTTCTCGACGACGATGTAGGTTTCCATACCCAGCTTGCGGCCGATCAGGGCCAGGCGGATGTACTCGCGGTCCTTGTAGCCGTTGCAGACGATCAGGCCGCCGGGCCGGCTCAGCGCCAGCACCGCCATCAGCTCGGGCTTGCTGCCCGCTTCCAGGCCGAAGCCTTCGCCGGCGTGCGAGGCCAGCGTGCCGGCGACGCCCTGGTGTTGGTTGACCTTGATCGGGTAGACCGCGGTGTAGCCGCCGGCGTAGTCCCAGTCGCGCATGGCCTGGGCGAAGGCGCTCTGCAGCTTGCCGAGGCGGTCGCCGAGGATGTCCGGGAAGCGCACCAGCATCGGCAGCTTGGCGCCGGCGGCGCGGGCGGCGTCGACCACCTCGGGCAGCGCCACGGTGGGGCCGCGCTCGCCGCGCGGGCTCACCGCGATCCGGCCGGCGGCGTCGATGTCGAAATACCCTTCGGACCAGTGGGGGATCGAGTAGGTCTTGCGGGCCTGATCGAGCGACCAGTCGGACATCGGCGTGTTACCAGACAAAGTGGGGAAGGCGCATTCTACAGGCCGTACCCCCGGTGGGGACCCGCCGCGGGCGCCGGGATCGGCCGGATCGGCAAACCCGGGCCACTCGCGATATCCGTTCATACGGTCCGTTTCATATGGGTCCGCTACAATCCGCGCCCCCGGCCTCGAAAGCCTGGCCTCGAAACCCGCTGCCGGGCTCCGCACCGGCGGACCGACGCGACACCCGCGCAGCGACACCCGCCCCAGCAGCGACGCCCAACCCGCACGGCCTTTATCAGGAAGCAACGGCATGACTACCGAACCGACGTGGCACTACGAAAACTTCGAGCCGACCGGCTCGTCCATCGGCTACCGCGTCACCCGCAAGCTCGATGAAGTCCAATCGCCGTTCCAGAAGATCGAAATCTTCGAGACGACCGACTGGGGCAACCTGATGCTGATCGACGGCGCGGTGATGCTGACCACGCGCGACAACTTCCTGTACCACGAGATGATGTCGCACCCGGCGCTGTTCACCCATCGCGCGCCGAAGAACGTCGTCATCATCGGCGGCGGCGACTGCGGCACCCTGCGCGAAGTGCTCAAGCACGACGGCGTGACCGAAGCGGTGCAATGCGACATCGACGAGCAGGTCACGCGCATGGCCGAGAAGTGGTTCCCGGAACTGTGCGACCGCAACGACGACCCGCGCGCGCAGCTGCTGTTCGACGACGGCATCGCCTACATGGCCAACCGCGCGCCGAACAGCGTCGACCTGATCATCGTCGACTCTACCGACCCGGTCGGCCCGGCCGAAGGCCTGTTCAACAAGGCCTTCTACGAAAGCTGCTTCCGCGCCCTGCGCGAGGACGGCATCTTGGTCCAGCAGTCCGAATCGCCGCTGATGCTGATCGAGCTGATCAAGGAAATGCGCACCGAGATGGGCAAGGCCGGCTTCAAGACCTTCAAGACCCTGCCCTTCCCGCAGCCGTGCTACCCGACCGGCTGGTGGAGCTGCACCCTGGCGCGCAAGAGCGGTGACTTCGAGTTCCGCGAAGCCGACGCCCAGGCCAAGACCTTCGCCAGCAAGTACTACAACGCCGGCATCCACCGCGGTGCGCTGTCGACCCCGGCCTTCGTCGCCGAAGCGCTGGGCGAGTAAGCCCCGCGCGGCGCAATCGATCGCGCTTGGTGTCGGTTATAAAAAAAGCCCCGCTCACGCGGGGCTTTTTGTTGCGGCAACCGCAGGAACGTTGCTTTGCAGCGGTTTCGACTGAGCTGCGGAATCGCCCGTCGATCGACGGCGATCTATCCACCCGCCGTTGCCGCCAATTTCCGATGGCACAGGCACTAAATGGCGCAGGCACTAATCAGCCCCGCCATCGGCCGTGCTTACTCCTGCGGCTTCACCCCAAGATAAGCGCCCGCGACATATTCCGTGATCCACGGATTGTCGTTCTCCAGCTCGAACGCCCGATCGAACATGCGTTCGGCCGTCGCGCGATCGCCTTGCAACAGGTAATGCGCGCCGATTTCCGCATGCGCCTTGGCATCGTCGCGGTTGCCGGCGATGAACCGATCGAACAAGGGCTTGGCCTTCGCCCACTCCCCGGCCTCCGCGTACACGCGCGCGATGCGATACACATCGCTGTCCTCGTGCTTGCCCGAGAGAATCGCGTCGAACACCGACTGCCCTTGCGCCTTCAAGCCGCCGAGGTAATACACCCGGCCGGCGCCGATCCGCTCCCAACTGCCATTCTTGCCGGCCTGCACCAAGGCGATTTCCGTCAGCGCCTTGGCCGCCTCTTGAGGCGCTTTGTCGCGATAGGTCGCGGCGGTAGGTTGCGGCTTCTTCGTGGCGCCATAACTCGTCCCCACGCCGGCAACGAACAGGACCGCGGTGGCGGCCGCGATGATGTGTGCTTTCATGTATTCCGAACCCCCTGTGTGGACATTCGATCCTAACAGTGGAGATCGGCGGTTCGACACTGCCAAATGGATGTGCTTTTCAGCGGCATCCGCGCTTAGCGCCCTTCCGGGGCGGCCATTCGAAATACGCGAGCGCAGGAATGAAGGATGCTGCGGCGGATCGATGCCTGGCCGACTTGAGGGGTCAGCCTGCGGCACCGAACAGCTTCGCCACACCGACATTCAAGCCGTAACCGCCGATGGTCAGCACGGCGAACAGTACCGCCGCGAGCAGCATCGGCTTCGGGCCGGCCTGGCGGATCGCGCCGACATGCGTGCGCAAGCCCAATGCGGCCATCGCCATCGCCAACAACACGGTGTCGACTTGCACGATCGCCGCCTTCCACGGCGCCGGCAGCAGCTGCAGCGAGTTGAAACCGCTGACCGCGACGAACCACAGCGCGAACCACGGCAGGGCGATCTTCGACTTCGCCGCGCCCGGCGCAGCACCGATCCGCGACGACAGCAGCAACAGGAACGGCGCCAACAGCATCACCCGCAGCATCTTCTCGATCACCGCCGCCGACGCGGCCGACTCGCCAACCGCACGGCCGGCGACGACGACCTGGGCGACTTCGTGGATGGTCGAGCCGGCATATACGCCGTAAGCGTGTTCGCTGAGCCCGAGATAGGGATAAAGCATCGGATAAACGAACATGCCGAGCGTGCCGAACACCACCACGGTGGCGACTGCGACCGACACCTTGTGCGCCTGTGCACGCACCACCGGCTCGGCCGCCATCACCGCGGCAGCGCCGCAGATGGCGCTGCCGGCGCCGATCAGCATCGAGGTCTCGCGATCCAGCTTGAGCCAGCGCGTGCCCAGCCAGGTGGCCAGGCCGAACACGCCGGCCACCACGACCGCATCGATCGCCAGGCCGGCCACGCCGACCCCGGCGATCTCCTGGAAAGTCACGCGAAAGCCGTACAACACGATGCCGAGCCGCAGCAGCGTGCCCTTGCTGAAGTCCACGCCGCTGCCGGCGGCGGCCGCAAACGCCGGAAAGACGGTATTGCCGACGACGATGCCGAGCACGATCGCCAAGGTCAGCGCGCTCAGGCCCCAGGCCTGCAAGGCCGGCAGCGAGGCCAGCGCCATCGCCGCGCCCGCGATCGCCGCCGCCAGCGCCAACCCCGGCCAAAACCCCGGCGAGCGGGTCAGGCCCGATTGCAGGGACGAGGCGGACGAAGACGGGTTCAGGACGGACACGGCGGGGAACTCCAGGGCAGCGGCGGATCGACAGCGGCGCCAAGGTAGGCCCGCGCACCCGGGGAGTCCAATACATATAATTCAAGTATTCATGAATTGAACTCATGCCATGAACCTGCACCTGTTGCGCGTGTTCCTGACCGTGGTCGAACAGCAAAGCTTTTCGCGCGCCGCCGAAGCTTTGTTCGTCAGTCAGTCGGCGGTGTCCAAGGCGGTGCGCGAACTCGAACACCAACTCGACCTGCCCCTGATCGAACGCAGCGGCGCCGAAGCCAAAGCGGTGCGCGGCGTGCAACTGACCGATCACGGCAACGCGGTGTTCGAGCATGCGCGGGCGATCTTCGCCCTGGAACGCATCGCCAGCGAGGACGTGCGCGACCGCGTCGAACTGCGCCAGGGCAGCCTGCGCATCGGCGCCAGCACCACCGTCGCGGCGTATTGGCTGCCGCAGAGCCTCGGCCCGTTCGTGCGGCGCCATGCCGGGCTGACGGTGGAGCTGGTGGTCGGCAACACCGAGCAGATCAGCCGCGCGGTGATCGATTGCCGGGTCGACGTCGGTTTCGTCGAGGGCGCGGTCGAAGATGCGCGCATCCAGGCCAGCCTGTGGCGCAGCGAACCGTTGCGGCTGATCGCCGCCGCCGACAGCGCGCTAGGCGCCAAGCGCCGCCCTTCCCTCGCCGAACTTGCCCGCCAGACCTGGTTGGTGCGCGAACAGGGCTCGGGCACACGCCAGGTCGCGCAGTCGCTGTTCGCCGCGCGCGGCATCGAACCGGCGCGGGTGATCGAGATCGGCAGCAACGAAGCGATCGCGCACGCCGTCGCCGCCGACGCCGGCATCGCCTTGTTGCCGGAAACCGTGGTCGCCGACCTGGTGACGATGCAACGCGTGCGCACGATCAAGCTCGACGAAGACGCGTCGATGACGCGCCCGCTGTATCGGCTGGAATTGGTCAATCGCCCGCGCGCGCCGGCGCTGCAGGCCTTTCTCGATCAGGGCGAGGCCGCCGTCTCAGCCCCGGCGCGGGCACGCGGGCCGGTTCGACGACGCTAAGGTCCGACCTGAACGATGGCCGCTTCGTTCGCGGTCGATCGGCCGTCGCAGGCGCCCATCGTATGGAGCCGCGCCGGCAGCGCCGGGCGGCGTTCGCTCACAGCGCGTCGCCGTCCATCTCACCGGTGCGGATGCGCACCGCGCGTTCGAGGTCCCAGACGAAGATCTTGCCGTCGCCGATCTTGCCGGTGCCGGCCGCCTTCATGATCGCCTCGACCACGGTGTCGACCTGATCGTCGGTCACCGCCACTTCGAGCTTGATCTTGGGCAGGAAATCGACCACGTACTCGGCCCCGCGGTACAGCTCGGTGTGCCCCTTCTGGCGCCCGAAGCCCTTGACCTCGGTCGCGGTGATGCCGGCCACGCCGGCCTCGGCCAGCGCCTCGCGCACGTCGTCGAGCTTGAACGGCTTGATCACCGCCATGACCATCTTCATCGTCGATCTCCTTGCAATACCGCGCAGGATAACGTGCCACGCGGTCGCGACCTAGGTCCGACGCGGGTCACGCCGCCCGTCGGACGCCGTTCACACCGCCTCCGCGCGCTCCGTTGGACGATGAGGACAAAGCGCTTGCGGGCCTCGCCGGCGCCGTGATGTAGTGACCGCGTCATCCACTTCGGACTTTTCCGACAACCCGCCACGGCCCCGGCCGACGGCGAGGTCCCGGTCCGGCGGTCAAGCTGACCCCATTGCCGGAGGAGCTTTCCCCACATGATCGACCTGAACTACATCGACGACCTCGCCCGCCGCCTCAGCTCTCTGCTGCCCCCGGGCCTGCGCGAAGGCCGCGAGGAAATGCAACAGAACTTCAAGTCCGTACTGCAGACCGGCCTGTCCAAGCTCGAGCTGGTCACCCGCGAGGAATTCGAAGTCCAACGCGCGGTATTGCTGCGCACCCGCGAGAAGCTCGACGAACTCCAGCGCACCGTCGCCGAGCTCGAAGCGCAACTCGACAACGCTTCCACGCCCCAGCACTGAGCCCCGCCATGAACCTGGCACTCGTGCACAGCCGTGCGCGATCGGGCGTCCGTGCGCCTGCGGTCCGGGTCGAGGTCCACCTCGGCGGCGGCCTGCCGAGCATGTCGATCGTCGGCTTGCCCGAAGCGGCGGTGCGCGAAGCCAAGGACCGCGTCCGTGCCGCGATCCAGTGCGCGCAGTTCGAATTTCCGCAGCGGCGCATCACCGTCAACCTGGCTCCGGCCGATCTGCCCAAGGACGGCGGCCGCTACGACCTCGCCATCGCCCTGGGCATCCTCGCCGCGAGCGGTCAGATCCCGCTGGAAGCGCTCAACGAGTACGAGTTCCTCGGCGAACTCGGCCTGACCGGCGAGCTGCGCGCCATCGACGGCGTGCTGCCTGCCGCGCTCGCGGTGGCCGCGCTCGGGCGCCGCCTGATCGTGCCGGCCGGCAACGGCGCCGAGGCCGCACTCGCCAGCCGCGTCGAAGCGCGCACCGGCCGCACCCTGCTCGAAGTCTGCGCCATGCTCTGCGGCCGCGCCGACTTGCCGCAGGCCCAGGCTGCGCCGCTGCTGCGCGCGCCCGGCCTGGACATGCGCGATGTGCGCGGCCAGGCGCAGGCGCGGCGCGCGCTCGAAATCGCCGCCGCTGGCGGCCACCATCTGTTGCTGATCGGCCCACCCGGCTGCGGCAAGACCCTGCTCGCCTCGCGCCTGCCCGGCCTGTTGCCCGAGGCCAGCGAGGAAGAAGCGCTGGAGACCGCGGCGATCGCCTCGGTCGCGGGTGGCGCGCACGGCCACGGCCTCGACCCGGCGCGCTGGCGCGAGCGCCCGTTCCGCTCGCCGCACCACACCGCCAGCGCGGTCGCCCTGGTCGGCGGCGGCGCCGATCCGCGCCCCGGCGAGATTTCGCTCGCACATCAAGGCGTGCTGTTTCTCGACGAACTGCCCGAGTGGGAACGGCGCGCGCTGGAAGTCCTGCGCGAGCCGCTCGAATCCGGCGTGGTCACGGTGTCGCGCGCGGCGCGCAGCGCCGAGTTCCCGGCGCGCTTCCAACTGGTCGCGGCGATGAACCCCTGCCCTTGCGGCTGGGCCGGCGACTGCAGCGGGCGTTGCCGTTGCGCCGGCGAAGCTATCCGCCGTTACCGCGCGCGCATTTCCGGGCCCCTGCTCGACCGCATCGATCTGCACATCGAGGTGCCTCGCCTGCCCTCCTCGGCGCTGCGTCCCGACCAACCCAGCGGCGAAAGCAGCGCCGCCATCCGCGAGCGCGTCGTCGCCGCGCGCCAATGCCAGCTGGCGCGCAGCGGCAAGACCAACGCGCAACTCAGCCAGGCCGAGACCACCGCGACCTGCGGCCTCAGCCAATCCGACCACGCTCTGCTCGAACGCGCCGTCGACGCCTTGCAACTGTCGGCGCGCTCGATGCACCGCATCCAGCGGGTCGCGCGCACCATCGCCGACCTCGCCGAAAGCCCGCAGATCGCCACGGCGCATTTGACCGAGGCGATCGGGTATCGACGTGGCGAGCGCGAGGCCGCGGCCTAGAGCAGCTTGGCACTCATGGGGCGATCGGCGACTCAAAGAAAGCACGCCGCCGTTCTAGTGACGGAAGCTTCAAGCGTTCGATCTGAGTGGCTCGATGCGACGCGAGACCGTAAGCGCGCGGTCGCGACTCGCATCGCTCCTAGCCACGGAGCCAACGCCTCGGCGTTCGATCTGATCGTCCCCAATCGATGCGACTCACTCCGCTGGAGGTTTGCCGGCAAGCGTGGACTCGGCTTCGATGAGATCGGCTAGCGGCTCGAACCTTGCGATGTCGCTGCCGGCGATATCGCTGCCGGCGCGCCCGAGGCATCCAACTGCTGGAGGATGGCCTTGACGACGTCGCGGGTGGATTGCCAGTTCATGCCGGTGATGAGCCGGCCATCGATTTCCACGTGCGAGGTGTTGCGGGCACCGTAACGGAACAGACCCTTGCGCTCCTGCAGGCGCTGCTCGAGCGAGAACGGCAAGGCCTTGTAGTACGGCGCTTGCTTGTCTTCGAAGGCATCGGGATAGCCGGTGACGCGCTTGCCGCTGACCAGCGCCGTGCCGTCGGACAAGGTCAGGTTCGCAAGACCAGCGCTGCCGTGACAGACCGCCGAGACGATGCCCTGCTGCTGTTCATAGATGCGGGCCGCCAGGGCCTTGAGGCCGGGGTGATCGACGACGCCGTACATCGCGGCGCTGCCGCCGATGTACATCAGCGCGGCATAGTCGACCGCATTCACCTCCTCGGGTTTGCGCGTATTGGCCAAGGCCCACATGAAGTCGCCGTCGTAGATCCTGGCCGTGTGCTCCGGATCGCGGGTGTCGATATAGGCCAGCGGCACAGCCCCGCCTTCGGGGCTGACGAACTGCACGCCGTAGCCGGCTTCGCGGAAGGCGGTGTAGGCGTGGATCAGCTCCGCAAAGCTGTTGCCGGCGCTGAGGCGGGTGCCGGGTATCGTGCCGACATTGGACACGACCAGCAGCACCTGGCGGCCATGAGCCGGCGCCTGGTAGCGCGTCGCGGTCTTGCTGATGACCTGCCACGCGTCGCCGAGCTTCTTCAGCAGGAACAGGTCGACGTAGCGCGCCTGATCCTTGCCGACCAGGATCTCCGCCTTCGCGGTCGCGATGTTGCCGTCGACCTGCACGCTGATCAGACGGCCGGATCGCCCATTGAACTGGTCCGGGTTCTTGCTGAACCAGCCGACATACTCCTCGACGCCCACCTCCCGCATGCCGCTAGCCCCCTGGCTCAGATACAGGCGTGCACTGGGATGGAACGCGCGTCGAAGCTGCTCGGTCCGGTTGTAGGAACTCCCCTGCAGGTAGTCCTGGATCACCGCGGCGACCTGGCGGTCATCGACAGACGACCCGGCATGCGCCACGCCGCCGGACAACAGAAGCACGAAGGCGCAAGCCAGCAGTCGGACGAGGATCGCGCGTAGCGGTGCGGCAC
This sequence comes from Lysobacter antibioticus, assembly GCF_000731095.1. Lineage (GTDB taxonomy): Bacteria > Pseudomonadota > Gammaproteobacteria > Xanthomonadales > Xanthomonadaceae > Lysobacter > Lysobacter antibioticus_B. Next base: position 86,581 of record NZ_JMTZ01000018.1, read on the forward strand.
GGATGGTAGCTGGCGTGAACGGCAGGTTTGCCATGGCGGGTTCCTGTTTGGGAAGCCCGCATGCTGCCGATTTTCCTTTTGCGACAATATCTTGGCTCATGTTCCCGGAGTCCGGAAACGTGTTTCAGCAGTCGGCGTTCGGCCGCGGGTGCGCCTGCCGCCCAGCGACCGGCGTCGTGCCCTCGGTCTTTGTTGAAGCTCGACCTTTTCGAAGCCCGGTGTGGAACGTGGGCACGGACAGGAACCGCAGGCCACTGCCCGCGCTTGCCTCGATGGCTCGGCGCCGCGACGACGATCCGAGCCAACCCTCCTAGGACTTCTTCGACGACTTCGCCGGAGCGCCGACGTACTGCGCGAGATGCTTGCCGGTCAACGTGGACTTGGCCTTGACCAGCTCGGCCGGGGTGCCCTCGAAGACGACGCGGCCGCCGTCGTGGCCGGCGCCGGGGCCGAGGTCGATGATCCAGTCGGCGTGGGCCATCACCGCCTGGTGGTGCTCGATCACGATCACCGACTTGCCGGAGTCGACCAGGCGGTCGAGCAGGCCGAGCAGTTGTTCGACGTCGGCCAGGTGCAGGCCGGTGGTCGGTTCGTCGAGTATGTAGATACCGCCCTTCTCGGCCATGTGGGTGGCGAGCTTGAGGCGCTGGCGCTCGCCGCCCGACAAGGTGGTGAGCGGCTGGCCCAGGCTGAGGTAGCCCAGACCGACATCCACCAGCCGCTGCAGGATGGCGTGCGCGGCCGGGGTGTGCGCCTTGCCGGCGCCGAAGAAGGCTTCGGCCTCGCTGACCGGCATCGCCAGCACTTCGCTGATGTCGCGGCCGCCGAATTTGTACTTCAGCACCGAGGCCTCGAAGCGCTTGCCCTCGCAATCCTCGCAGGTGGTCGCCACGCCGGCCATCGTCGCCAGGTCGGTGTAGATCACGCCGGCGCCGTTGCAGGTCGGGCAGGCGCCTTCGGAGTTGGCGCTGAACAAGGCCGGCTTGACCCCGTTGGCCTTGGCGAAGGCCTTGCGGATCGGTTCGAGCAGATCGGTGTAGGTGGCCGGGTTGCTGCGGCGCGAGCCGCGGATCGCACCCTGGTCGACCGACACCACCGTCTCGTCGGCCGGCAGCGAGCCGTGCACCAGCGAACTCTTGCCCGAACCCGCCACGCCGGTGATCACGCACAGCACGCCGAGCGGAATATCCACATCGACCTTGCGCAGGTTGTGCTTGCTGGCGCCGCGGATCTTCAGCTGGCCCTTGGCCTTGCGCACGCTCGGCTTGAGCGAGGCGCGGTCGTCGAGGTGGCGGCCGGTCAGGGTGTCGCTGGCGCGCAGGCCTTCGACGGTACCCTCGTAGCAGACCGTGCCGCCGGCCGAGCCGGCGCCGGGGCCGAGGTCGACGACGTGGTCGGCGATCGCGATCGCTTCTGGCTTGTGCTCGACCACCAGCACGGTATTGCCCTTGTCGCGCAGTTGCAGCAGCAACTCGTTCATGCGCTGGATGTCGTGCGGGTGCAGGCCGATGGTCGGTTCGTCGAAGACATAGGTGACGTCGGTCAGCGACGAGCCGAGGTGGCGGATCATCTTGGTGCGTTGCGCTTCGCCGCCCGACAAGGTGCCCGACGGCCGTTCCAACGACAGATAACCCAGCCCGATTTCGACGAACGAATCCAGGGTGTGCAGCAGCTTGGCGAGCAAGGGCGCGACCGAGGGCTCCTTGAGCCCGCGCACCCAGTCGGCGAGGTCGCTGATCTGCATCGCGCAGGCGTCGGCGATGTTGATCTTGCCGATCTTCGACGAGCGCGCCGCTTCGCTGAGGCGGGTGCCGCCGCAGTCGGGACAGGCGCTGAAGGTGGTCGCGCGTTCGACGAAGGCGCGGATGTGCGGCTGCAGGGCATCGACGTCCTTGGACAGGAACGACTTCTGGATCTGCGGAATCAAGCCGGCGTAGGTCAGGTTGATGCCGTCGACCTTGATCTTGGTCGGCTCCTTGTGCAGCAGATCGTGCAGTTCTTTCTTGTTGAATTTGCGGATCGGCTTGTCCGGGTCGAAGAAACCGCAACCGTTGTAGATGCGGCCGTACCAACCGTCCATGCTGTAGCCCGGGATGGTGATCGCGCCGTCGTTGATCGACTTGCTGTCGTCGTACAACTGAGTCAGGTCGATGTCGGAGATCCGGCCCATGCCTTCGCAACGCGGGCACATGCCGCCGGTGCGGTTGAAGGTCTGGCGCTTGGTCTCGCCCTTGACCGTGATCGCGCCGACCGCCTGCACCGAGGCGACGTTGAAGGAGTAGGCGTTGGGCGAACCGATGTGCGGCTTGCCGAGGCGGCTGAACAGGATGCGCAGCATCGCATTGGCATCGGTGGCGGTGCCGACGGTGGAGCGGGCGTTGGCGCCCATGCGTTCCTGGTCGACGATGATCGCCGTGGTCAGGCCGTCGAGCACGTCGACCTCCGGCCGCGCCATCGATGGCATGAAACCCTGCACGAAGGAACTGTAGGTCTCGTTGATCAGCCGCTGCGATTCGGCGGCGATGGTGCCGAACACCAGCGAGCTCTTGCCGGACCCGGACACACCGGTGAACACGGTCAGGCGGCGCTTCGGCAACTCGACGCTGAGGTCCTTGAGGTTGTTCACGCGCGCACCCTGCACGCGGATCAGGTCATGGCGGTCGGCGGCGTGCGGCGCGGACGACTGCGTGTTCTTCCTCGTGGCCTTGCTCATCGTGTCTCCATCGGTGGGGCGGAACGCCTGCGCGGTCTGCGTCGGCGCGGTCGGGCTCGTGGGGTTCATCGCTGGATGCATTGCCCGCCGCATCGCCGCGGTTGCGGCGATGCGGCGGCGATATTGCGGCGAATCGATGCGGCCGCCGGCAGGGGCAGCCACCATACAAGGAGGCGATGCGCGGCGAGCGCGCGGTTTACGGCCCGCTTGCGCCGCCGCGTTTGCCGAACCACTTGCTCGCATACGGCAGCGCGAACAGATACAGCCCGGACAGCAGCAACAAGGCGAGCGGCGCCAGCGGCACGTAGGATACCCAGACGATGGGCTTTTCCTGCGCGAGGGCGATGAAAGTCGCGATCACGGTCACCGTAAAGATCATCGATAGCCAACGGTGGATCTGCCGAATCCATTTGTTCCAGTTCACGAGGACCTCCTGCGAAGACCGGCCACCCGGCCCCGGCGGGTTGCCGGGCGGACGCGCTCAGTCGGTGGTGGAAGCGTGTGACGGGGATCGACGGCCATGCCGAGCGATCGAGATCGACGACCGGCTCCGTCGCGTTGGCGCCGGCGCCGGCCAAGACGAGGCCGGCGCCGCACCGCTAGCGAGGTCGGTGGCCGTGCCGGCGACGTCGCTGCGGGTCATGACGGCATTCGCTCGGCGGCTCAGCGCAGTTGGTTGATGCGGATCAGATTGCCGGAGGGGTCGCGCACCGCGCAGTCGCGAACGCCGTAGGGCTGATCGATCGGCTCCTGGACGATTTCGGTGCCGGCGGATTCGAGCCGCGCGAAAGTGGCGTCGAGATCGGGCGTGGCCAGGGTGATGATGCCGTAGGTGCCCTTGGCCATCATTTCGGCAATGGTGCGGCGCTCCTCGTCGGTGATGCCCGGGCTGGCGGCGGGCGGATGCAGCACGATCGAGGTCGCCGGCTGGCCGGCCGGGCCGACGGTGATCCAGCGCATGCCGCCGTAAGCGACGTCCTTGCGCACTTCGAAGCCGAGGGTGTCGCGGTAGAAAGTCATTGCCGCGTCCGCGTCGTTATGCGGGAGGAAGCACGCGTGGATGCTGATGTTCATGGCAGTCGTCCTGTGGGTTGGGGTACGTGCTGTCATGCTAGGCGCGGGTCGCGTTCGGCGCTTCTCGATTCCTGATCGATTGGGTCGCCGGCCTCCCCGCACGGCAGGATCCCCGGGTCCCCAGCGCCGTGGCTTGCCGATGGCGGCGGGCGCCGCATCGGCCCGCGCGCTGTAACGACTGCCGCGAACCGAATCCATGGCGACATCTATCGCGACGCGTCCCGCGGGCGCGAACTCGTGCACGGCCGTGTCGCTGCGGCCTGCCGTTCACCCGCGCGATCCTGCCACGCCGCACCGCGGGGGCTCAAGCGCTGGGCGATGACCGGCGCGCCCGCGCGGTCAAGGCCGCACCGGCGCTCGCAGCAGCGCGATGCCGACCCGATTCGGGGTGCTCGTCCATCCGGCCCGCAAACGAAACAGCCCGGCCGCATCCTGCAGCCGGGCTGGTTTCGTCCTTCGATGTCGGCTCGCGGCAACCGACGGGGCCATGTATCGCCCGCGCTCGGTCGAAGCCGAGCCTTGCTTACGGGGTCAGAATGTCGTTGGCCGTGCTGGAGGCGCTGGCCGCGGTGCCGACGTTCTCCGACAGCAGGTAACCGCCGACGTCGACCGCCACGATGATCACCCAGTGCCACCAGCGGCGCTTGCCGGTGCTGGACACGCCGCCGGTCTCGGCCACGTGCTTGGCCCAGAACTGGCTGGAATGACGGGCGACGCTGAGCCCGCCGAGGATGGTCTTGCCGTTGCGCGACTTGGCGTCGAGTTGGGCGATGGCTTCGGCTTCCAGCTCGGCGAACATGGCGTCGGCCTGGTCGAGGTCCGCGGCCTTGGCGACGACCTGGTCGATGCGCTCGAAGAAGGAGAACTCGTAGGCGCTGTAACGAGCGCGCTGCGAGGCCATCTTCTGCGCCAGCGGCAGGGTCGGTTCGATCTCGAGGATCGGCTGGTTGGCCTTGACGAACTGTTCGGTCGACATGCCGGCGTCGAAACCGCACTTGTCGACCACGTAGGCCAACGAGGTGGCTTGGGTCGCTCCAGTGTCGAGCAGGCAGCCCAGGTACATGTTGTGCTGGATGCCGGCCGTGTCGACCGGGTTGCTGGCGGCGAATGCCGATGCACCGTAGGTGCTGCCCAACAGCAGGACGACTGCGGCGGCGAGAGACTTCGACTTCATTGGCGATTCCTTGCGAGGTGATGGATTCGGAGGGGCGATACGGACTGGAGTGCCGTCCTTGGACTCGACGCCTGGGGAAGCGGCACCCGTTCCCCGGCGTCTCGGCGCTGGTGTGGCGCCGAATCCAAGCTAGGCAGCGCCGCCGCCGCGGCCAAGGACGAAGCCGGGCCATGCCGGGCGCAAGGCGGGTCGAAAGCGCGGCGAGACCCGGCTGCGGCGCAGGCAGCGGCGCTTTCGCAAGGCATGGCGCCGTCCGGCGCCGAGCGCAGCGAAGGCGCGACGCCATAAGAAACAAGGCCTTAGGCGAATTGATTCCCGTTTTATACCCGCGACCGAACTGGCGTCCGCCGCGCCGCTGCACCTACTCTGGAGACACGCCCTTCTTCCTCGGATCGCCCATGTCCCTGTCCCGCGCAGTCGTCTCCCTCGCGTTCGGCGCCCTGCTCGCGGCGCCGCTTGCCGGCCGGGCCCACGAGGTCGTGCCGGCGGACTGGTGCATCAAGGAAAAGGAGACGCCGAAGATCGTCGCCAAGTTCGAATTCGACGGCCCGCAACTGCACGAGCTGATGAACAAGTGCGGCATCGTCGAGAAAGACGACGACTGGGCCACGGCCACCGCAACCATCGTCAGCTACTGCAAGATCGTCGCGCCGCTGAAGGACGCCGTGCCGTTCGTGCTCGGCCCCAAGGAATACCTGGACGGCAGCCACCACGAGCGCTATCGGCTCGAGCAGGGCCTGAGCGGCGCCTGCGCGGTCTGCCCGCCCAAACCCTGAGTACCCGTTGAGTGGCGCCGCGTTCGACCCACTGAACGACGCGACAGGGAACGTCGCGTCGGTCAGACCAGGGCGTCTCGCCGGGTGTAGGCCAGTACCGCATCGACGCAGTGCTGCAGCGAAACGCGGGTTTCCGGCGCCAAGCCGTCGCAACGGCCGAGCACGAAATAGGCCGAGCGCAGCACGTCGCGCCAGCGCGGGTTGCGCGGCAACTTGGCGACGGTGAGATAGCGCTCCAGGGCGCGCGCGCGTAACCGGCCGTCGTCGATGTTGACCCGCCAGATCCGGCTTTTCTCGGCGAACTCCAGGCGGCTGGTGCCGGTGGTGCGTTCCCAGGCCTCGATCGAGGCCAGCATCAGTTCGACCAGGCTGCGGCGGAAACCGTCGCGCACCGACGGCTCGGCGCTGGCATCGGCCGGCTCGGCTGCGATCTCGACCGGCGACAGCGAAGGCGCCGGCGGCGCGGCGGCTTCGCGGTCGTGCGGAGCGAGCAGGATCAAGCCGTCGCCACCCGCCCAGGGTTCGAGTGTCGCGACCAGGGGCGCGCCCTCGCGCGCGGCGATCTGCACGCGTTGCGCGGCGCTGTCTTCCATGCGCTCCAGCGCCGAGGCCAGGGCGGCGCGACCGGCTTCGCCGACGAAGGCCGAGACCGGCTGCCCGACCAGGACCTCGTCCTCGCGCGCCCCGAGCCAAAGCCGGCCGGCGCGGTTCGCCGCCAGCACCTGGCCTTCGGCGTCGAGCAGGCACAACGGCTCGTCGCGGCTGTCGAGCAAGCCCTGCAACAGACTGCGGTCTTCGGCCAAGGCATCCGCTTCGCGCCGGTAACGGGCGAGTTCCTCTTCGTGACGCACCCGCTGCGCCTCCTCGCGCAAACGCGCGCGCTGATGCCGGCGCTGCTGCAACAGCAAGAAGCCGAGCAACACCGCGACCGCCAGCGCCGCGGCGAAGCCCAACAGCAGGGTGCGCTGGCGGAACTGCGCGCTGCGCAGGCGGTTTTCGCTTTCGAGCGCGGCGATGGTGCGTTGCTGCTCGGCCGACTCGAAACGGACCCGCAACCAGTCCAGTTGGCGGTCGTGTTGGGCGTGCGCCAGCGCGATCGCCTTGCCGTAGGCATCGCGCAAGGTGGCGTTGGCGGCCGGCGCATCGCCGGCGCGTTCCTGCGCGGTGGCCAGTTCCTGCAGCAGCGGCACCCGCATCGGGTCGCCTTCGGGCATCGTCGCCAGAGCTTCGCGCAAGCGCGTGGTCGCCGCGGCGGTCGCCCCGGACAACTGCGCGGTGCGGGCGATCTGCAGCTGCAGCGCCGGCGGCAATGGCAGCTTCCAGGTATCGGACAGGGCCAGGGCGGCCGCGCTCCAACGCTGCGCCTGGGCCAGGTCGCCCTGCGCCAAGGCCACCCGGGTCAGGCCATCGTGCACGCGCAATTCGTAAACGCGGTTGCCGCCGGCGCGGTATACGCTCAGCGCCTCCTGCAACCAGGCCGAGGCCTGCGGCGCATCGCCGCTGTCGAGCGCCAGCTCGGCCATCGTCTCCAGCACGTGCGCGGCCTCGACCGGCTCGCCCTTGGCCCGATACGAAGCCAAGGCCTCGCGGTAATAGCGCATCGCGGTATCGGTCTCGCGCAGTTCGCGGTAGACGTCGGCGATGTTGTTCAAGACTGCGCCGGACACCTCGCCGCGCTTGCGCTGCAGGTCGAGGCTGGCGGTCAGGCTGCGCAAGGCGCCGCGGAAGTCGCCGAGACGGCGCAGCGCAGCGCCGACGTTGCTGAGGTCGCGCGCGGTCGCGGCCGAATCGTCGAGCGCGCTCGACAGGCTGGCCGCGCACTCGAACCGCGCCAGCGCCTGCGGGATCCACTCGCGGCGGAAGTCGAGGATGCCGCGCCGCCGCTCCAGTTCGTAGCGCAGGGCGGCATCGCCCTCGCCGCCGATGACCGCCTCGGCGCAATCGAGCGAGCGCTCGGCGTCCTCGATATGGCCGGCATCGAGTTGGGTCTTGGCTTGCGCGAACAAGGCCTTGGCCCCGCTCTCGCCCGCGGCCTGCGCCGGCGCCAGCTTCGCCCGTTGCAGGCACAGCGCCGGTTCCGGCAGCGCACGCGCCGGCATGGCGCCCGGACAACCGACCAACACGCCCTGCGCCCACGACCACTCGCACACCAGCAGCAGGGCCCACATCGCCCAAGCGCGGTGGCGCTTCGATCCGGTGCTCACTTCGGCTTCGCGGTTCAGGCGCGAGGCAGAACACGACAAACGCATCAGACCATCCTTATCCGATCCCGGCACGAGGCGAACGCCAGCGTCGGCATGCGCCGGTATCGTGCGCACGCCCGTCGCGTTCCCCTGCAGCTTCGATCAGCCCCGGGAAAAACTCAGCCCCATGCCGGTCCGCAGCGATCGGTGGACGACGACGGAACGACCTGCGGAATTCGGCCGCCGGCATCGCAGCCCGGAAGGCCACGACGCCTGCCGGCTTGCGCCTGACATGACGTCGCCGTCCGGCGGTCGTGCCGAGCTTAGCAGTCGCGCCGCTTGCGCAAACAGGCGCGAGAAGCCGCATTAAGTCTCAATTCGCAACGAGCGCGGCACGTCGCGCCGACGCCGGCGCTCAGCGCCGCAACCGCGCCAGGGTTTCCTCGGCGAGGGTCCGGGTCAGTTCGTAGGTCGACAGTTCGCGGCCCAGGCGCGCCGCCTGCCCCGACCACAACGACATGAAATCGGCGGCGCCGGCCGCCTCGGCCTGCGCGCGCAGCGGCGCGAGCGCGCCGCCGGCGAGCGGGAACGCCGGCGCCAGCGCCGACATCGGCCCGACTTCGCGCATCAGGCGGTTGACGATGCTGCGCGCCGGACGCCCGGTGAACAGATTGGTCAGCGCGGTCTGGTCGTCGCGCGCTTCAACCAAGGCCTGCCGATGCAGCGGCGACAGTTTCGCCTCCGGACAGAACAGATAGGCGGTGCCGATCTGCACCGCGGCGGCGCCGAGCGCGAACGCAGCGACGATGCCGCGCGCATCGGCGATGGCGCCGGCGGCGATCACCGGCACCCGCACCGCATCGACCACCTGCGGCAACAATGCGAACAGACCGACCTGGGTCGAGACCTCGAGGTCGTCGCCGAGAAACAGCCCGCGATGACCGCCGGCTTCGGCGCCCTGGGCGATGATCGCGTCGCAGCCCTGCGCTTCCAACCAGCGCGCTTCACTGACTGTGGTCGCCGAGGACACGATGCGCGCACCGGCGACGCGGACACGATCGAGCAGGCGCGGCTCGGGCAGACCGAAGTGGAAGCTGACCACTTCCGGCCGCACCTCTTCGACCAGTTCGCAGTAAGCGTCGCCGAATGGGGTGCGGTTCGACGCCGGTACCGGCATCGCCGGGTCGAGGCCCAACTCGCGGTAATACGGCGCCAGGCGCTCGCGCCAGGCCGATTCGCGCGCGGCATCGGCGGGCGCCGGGCGATGGCAGAAGAAGTTGAGATTAAGCGACCGATCGGTCGCGGCGCGGATCAGCCGGCATTGCTCGTGCGCCTGCTCGACGCTGAGCAGGGCGCAGGGCAACGAACCCAACGCGCCGGCCTGGGCGGCGCCGATCACCATGTCGGCGAGGGTCGGGCCGGCCATCGGCGCCTGCACGATCGGCAATTGGATGCCGAACAAGTCCTGGATACGACGGTCGGGCCACATGGCGTCGCGCCTCAATCGGGGGGATGCGAGGCCGCCAGGATGACACCGGTCGGCTGAGACCGTCGCGACGGCGATTGGCACGCTGCGTTGCAGCGCCTCATCGACCGGGCGATGCGCTCGCGCCCCAGACCGCGCCGGCCGGGTCGAATTCGGTATTGGCCATGCGCTGGCCGCGCCAACCGAAACCGCAGATCGCCAACGGCCCTTCGGCGAGCGCGTCGAGGCCGAAGGCTTGCTCGATGTCGACTTCGTTGATCGCCGAAGTCACGAACGCGCCGAGCCCGAGTTCGGTCGCGCTGAGATACAGGGTCTGCGACAAATGGCCGCTGTCGAGCACCAGGGCGCGATAGGCCTTGGCGTGCTGGCGGTATTTCCAGAAGCTGCGCGCGTAACGCGGCGTCAGCACCGCCATCGCCGGCGCGTCGGCGAACCAGTGCTGCCCGGCCAGCGCACGCAAGGCGAACTCGCGCAGCGGCGCCTGCGGTGCCGGCAAGGGTTCGAGCGCATGATCGATCGCGTGGTAGTGATACAGGCCCGGCTCGACACCGTCGACGCGCTGCACGATCAGATAGGCCTCGGTAGGGTGCAGGCCGCCGCCGGACGGCGTGTGCTTCTTGAGGAATACGGTGTCGTCCTCGACCTTGACCAAGGCCTGCGCGGCGAACACCCGTTGCAGCATATGCGCGAACAAGGCCCGCGATAGCGGGCGCTCGGCATCGAAATTGCGGCAGGTGGAACGGCGCGCGAGCAAGGCATCGAACTCGTTGCCGTCGGTGCGCGGCAGAGCGATGCGCTGTTCGGGCGGGCAACGTTCGGACACCGGCGCTGGCGGCGCGCCGAGTTTGCGGCGCAAGTCGGCGGCGGTATGCAGCTCGTTGGCGTCCATCGCAGCGACGGCATCCAGCCCCTGCCAACGCGCCAGACGATGCAGCATCGCCGCCGGTGCGAACCAATGGCCGCTGCGCAGTCGTTCGTCGCGCTCGCGGTAAGCGATGCGCTGCGGGCCCGCATCGGCCGCCTCGCACACCACCAGGCCGGCGTCGAGCAACGGCATCAGCACCGAGGCATCGGCCGCGCTCAACGCACTGGCTTCGATCCAGTCGCCCGGGCTCAGGCGCCCGAGCAGTTCGCGTTGTACGGCGTCGACTTCGACCTCGCCGTCGAGGTGGGCGGCGAGCGCCAGCCAACGCAATTGCCGCGACAAGCCGGCGCCGCCGGACAGCAGCGACGCCAGATCGAAGGCCACGTGCTCGCGCGGCTCGAGGAAAAGCACGGAGCAACGGCGGATGCGCATCGAGAGTCCTGGGCGGCGGCGACGGTCGCGGCGCGGCGAGCGGATCGCCGCCGGCCGGTCACGCGGGCTCCGTATCATGCCCATCGCCGCACTGCCGTTCCAGCGTGCGCATCGCAACTGAACAGGTACGGCGCAGGGGGCTCCGGACGCGCCTACGGTATCGCGCGAAGGCGCGAATGGCCGGCGATTCGGCGTTTTTGCGTGCTAGGCGGGTGAGCGGATGCTGTTCGCCGCTCCCCAACAGCGATAAATTCGGCCGCAGACAGACCCGCAACGGGTCTTCACAAGGGGAAACAGATGTCTATCGATAAGAATCCACAGAACGGGCACCCGCCGCTGGCACCCGAGGTCGCCGACCGCCTGCTCGATCTGCTCAGCTCGGACGACAAGTTCCGCACTGAATTCGCCAAGGACCCCGGCGCCGCATTGCAGAAGAGCCTCGGCCTCGCGCCGCAGCAGACCCAGGCGGCGCTGGCCGGCGCCAGCTGCCTGCGGGTCAACTCGCTGGCCAGCAAGGAAGAAGTGCAGGCTGCGCGCGACGAACTGCGCGGCAATCTGACCGCGGCCGGCACCCACACCGTCGTGTTCATGCTCGAAGTCGGTCAGGTGCAGGCCAGCCTCGGCGGCGGCTCGGGCGGCACTCTGGCTTGAGTGCAGGCGCGACGGGAGGCGGGGGCCTGCCGTCGCGCTGACCGATCCTGTCGGTCGCGAGCACCAGTTCGAAGCAACCGTTCGGAAAACGCGGTTCGGAGCGCTAGTCCGAGCACCAGTTCGAAACGACCGGCCTGCGCGTCCGCTCAGGCCGGCACCGCCATGCGGATCAGCCGCCCGGCTTGACCGCGGCGACGGCGACGGCGGCTTTCGCCGTGTCGCGCTGCGCCGCCGAAGCATCGGCGACGTTCATCGCCAGATACACCTGGCCGCCAGCCGGATCGGCGTAGGCGCGGCCACGATGGGCGGCGATCCAACGGGTTTCGGTCGCGGCCTCGTCCTTGCGGCCGGCCGCGAGCAGGGCGTCGCGCAAGGCGACGTGGGCCTGGAAAGGTTCGCTGCCGTCGCTGAGGCCGCGCAATTCGCGGATCGCCTCCTCGGGCTTACCGGCCAGGCGCAGTTGCTCGGCGCGCGCGACCTGCAACAACTTGCGCGACAGGCCGCTGCCGCTGCTGTTGACCGCCTTGATCACGCGCGGCAACAGGCGCTCGGCCAGGGCGCGGTCGCCCTGGCGTTGAGCCAGGCGCACCGCGGCCAGCGCATTCAAGGCCAGATCGTCGTGGTCGGCGCTGTTGGGTTTGCCGGCATCGGTCAGCACCGCGTCGGCGAACAACTCGATCTCGGCCGAGCTCGGCTGGTCTTTACCGGACACGCTGCGCACCAGCAACTCGGTGAAGCGCAACGGATGCCGGACCAGGATGCTGGCGCCGCGCGAAGTCCGCGCCGCTTCGCGCGCGATCTCGGCGGCCTTGGCGTACTGGCCCTGGTCCAGCGGCACGGCGATGCGCTCGAATTGGTCGGGCAGGTGCCCGCTGACGGACCGGCCCTTCTCGGTCAGCGAATCGAGGATGCGGTTGGCCTCGTCGAAGCGACGCATCGCCGCCAGCGCCGAGGCATGGCGGCGGTTCGGCGGGTAATGGCCGCTGAGTTCGGCCTGCTTGAAGGAATCCAGCGCCTTGGCATAGCGCTCCTGCGACAAGTGGATGCGCCCGGCGAGCTCGAAGGCGACGTTGCGCAAGGGCTCCTGCGGCGCGGTCGCGGCGGTGGTCGCGGCCAGCGCGCTGTCGAAGCGGTTGGCGAGGAACTCCGACCACGCGTACTGATAGCGCCCGGCGAAGTAATCCGGATACACCCCCGCCAGCAGCTTCCACTTGCCCGGCGCGTGCAGCGACGGTTGCGGGCCGAACTCGGCCGCCCAGGCGTCGAGGTACAGGGCTTCTCGCGGAGTCAGGTGGTCGCGCAGTTCCTGCGCGCGCTCCAGGTAGGGCCTTGCGCTGTCGGTGTCGGCGTTGCTGACGTAGACGCGCATGATGCCCATGTGCGCCAGGGCGAATTTCTGGTCGATCTGGACCGCGCGCTGGAAGTACTGCAGGGCCTCGTCGAACTCGCGATGCGCATAGGCCTTGCTGCCGAGCGCATAGGCGCGCAGCGCATCGAGGTTGCCGGTCGCGACTTTCGGCAACGGCTCGGAATCCTTGTCGATGCTCTTGAGCGCTTCGCCGAGCTTGCCGCGCAGCGCGGTGGTGACCTCGTCGATCGAGGTCAGCGCCGAGGCCGCGCCGACGCCGTCGGCCGACTCGGCGTACACCGTGGTCTGGGTGTGCGGGTCGATCACTTCGGCGCTGACCCGCACCCGCCCGCCGACCTCGGCCACCGTCGGCAGGATCACCGCGCGCGCGCCATCGCGCAACGCGATCTCCGAGGCAACCGCGCGGTCGAGCACGGTGTCGACCTTGCGCTGCATGCGGTCGAGGGTGTCGCGCGCCTTGAGGTCGGACAACACGTTGACGTAGCGCGATTGTTCCAGGCTGATGCGGAAGGCCTGCTCCAGCGAATCGTCGAGCACGGCCTGCCCGGTCAGGTTGCGCAGGTCGCCGACCACCACCCAGTCGCGCTGGTTGAAGGCGATCGCTGGCTGCGGCCGGGTCGCGAACCACACGCCGGTGCCGATCACCGCGAGCAAGGCGACTTCGGCAGCGAGCGCGGCCGGACGCCGCCACAAGGGAATGTCGCGCCAGGCCTTGGGCCCGTTCGGCGGCGCGCGCAAGGGCGCGATGCCGGGCTCGCCGACCTCGTAGATTTCCTGCGGCTCGGGCACGCCCTTGAAGCGCCAGCGGCCGTGCGATTTCCACAATAGTTGCTGGCCGCGCTCGCCGAGTTCGCGCGCGGCGCGGTGCGCCAGCGGCTCGGCGATCGCCGACAGCAGGATCTGGCCGGGACGCGCGGTCGCCATCAGCCGGCCCGCCATCGGCTTGGCCAGGCCTTCGACTTCGACCGGCTTGGCGCCGACCTGTACCGCTTCGTCGCTGTTGCGCCAGGTCAGCACTTCGCCGACGTGCAGGCCGGCGCGGGCCTGCAGGGTCAGTTTGCGCGGCGCGCCGAGTTCGCGCAGGCCGCGGGCATAGTCGAGGGCGAAGCCCAGCCCGTCGATGGGCCGCTCGAACAGCAACAGCAAACCGTCGGAGCGGTCGATCAGGCGGCCGCGCCAACGCTGCTGCAACTGCAGCACCAGGCGGTCGTGCTCGCGGAACAGCGACGCAGCCGGACCGTCGCCGAGGCGTTCGACCAGGGTGGTCGAATCGCACAGGTCGGTCAGCAACAACGTCCGCAATTGCGGCCCGTCGGCGTTGGGTCGGTGGGCGTCGTTCATGACGGCATCCTTGTCGACGCGGCTCATGCCGACGTCAGTTCCGCGTCCTGCCAATGCACGCGGTTGCCGCCCAACCGCTTGGCCTGGTACAGCGCGCCGTCGGCGTGCGCATACCAGTCATTCCATTCGTGCTTCGCGCTGACCAGACAAGCGCCGACGCTGACCGGACAGATGGTCGGCGGCGACTGCGGAATCAGCAGCAGGCCGTGCACGGTCGAGACGATGAAGTCGGCGAAGCGCATCACGTCCTGGCGCGTCGAGGCCGCGACCAGCAGACAGAATTCGTCGCCGCCGAGCCGGCAGGCGATGTCCTCGGGGCCGGCCACCGAGCGCAGGATGTTGGCGACGCTCTGCAGCACGCGGTCGCCGACCAGATGACCGTGATCGTCGTTGACCTGCTTGAAGCGGTCGCAGTCGATCAGGATCAGTCCCATGGTGTCGGGCATGCCGACGCTGCGGCTTTCCTGCAGGTGCAGGGTCAGGCCGCGACGGTTGTACAGGCCGGTCAGGTCGTCGGTACGGATCAGCTCTTCGGTCTGGTTGAGCTGATGGGTCGTCGCATACAGGCTGTCGAGCGCCGCTTCCAGGTCCTGGTTGCGACGGCGCAGGCGCCGGATCAGGCTTTGTTCGTTAAGCACCACGCGCATGATCGCGCGGCGCAGGAAATACGAGACCAGGGACGGGTCGCGGTCGACCAGCCTTTGAAATTCTTCGTGGCGCAGCTCGACCAGCAGGCCGTCGGTGGCGGCGATCGCATCGGCGCTGCGGGCGTGGTCGCCGATCAGCAGGCCGAGCTCGCCGAAGAACTCGCGCACGCCCAGGCGCTTGGTGACCAGGTCGTCGCCGAAGTCGAGGACGATCGCGCCGCGCGCGATCACGAACATGGTGGTGCCGAGCTCGCCTCGGCGGAACAGCACCTGCCCGGCTTCGACCCGGCGCGGCCGCCCGATCTCGGCGAACAGCTCGAATTCGCCAGGCGTCAGCACGGCCATAGCCACGTCCGTTGGCGCCGCGGTCGTCGTCGAGTTGTCGGTTTCGCGGCCCATCGAGGGCACCGCCATGTCGCGATTCATCCCGATCTCCCCACACCCCTCATCCTGTGGGGTTCCACCAGCAGGATAGCATCTGGTCTGAACTGCTAACGCGGGTTTGCCGCCGAAACGGCCAGCCCGCGCCGGCATCCGGGGACCATTGCGCCGCCATTACGTTGCAATAGCGTGGCCGCGGCGACAAGGTGTTGCGTGAAGGAAACAGCGCAAAGCTTGCGTTTTTCGCGGGAAGAGCCGGCCCGGACGAAGTCGCGGCGGCCTGTTCATGGTGATGGGCCGCGTAGCCTTCGACCCGCCCGGACCGGGTGCCCGCCAGCGCTCAAGCGCATCGACGGTCCGGCGCCGAGGGCTAGCGCCCACCGTCGCACACTTGAACAGGGCTACGGCGATCCGGATGCGGCACGCTCGCCGGGCACGACCTCCGAACGCCCTCCCCGGCGCTATTCCCTATTCCCCATTCCCGACCGTCGCTCGCCGCAACGAAAAAGGGCCCCTTGCGGAGCCCTTCCTCGTCCCTATCCCCTTGCGACGTGCGGACGACGGCTCAGGCGGCGGCCTTGCTGTCGTCGTGGAACTGTTCTTCCTCGGTCGACCCCTTCAGCGCCACGGTCGAGGACTGGTTGCCCTGGATCGTCTGCGTCACCGCGTCGAAATAACCGGTGCCGACCTCGCGCTGGTGCTTGACCGCGGTGAAGCCCTTCTCGGCGGCGGCGAACTCGGCTTCCTGCAGCTCCACGAACGCGCTCATCTGACGGCGCGCATAGCCGTGGGCGAGGTTGAACATGCCGTAGTTGAGGCTGTGGAAGCCGGCCAGGGTGATGAACTGGAACTTGTAGCCGTAGCGGGCGATTTCCTTCTGGAACTTGGCGATGGTGGCGTCGTCGAGGTTCTTCTTCCAGTTGAAGCTCGGCGAGCAGTTGTAGGCCAGCAGCTTGCCCGGGAACTTGGCGTGGATGGCCTCGGCGAACTTGCGCGCGAACTCCAGGTCCGGCTTGCCGGTTTCGCACCACACCAGGTCGGCATAGGGCGCATAGGCCAGGCCGCGGCTGATCGCCTGGTCGAGACCGTTGCGGGTCTTGTAGAAGCCTTCGACGGTGCGCTCGCCGGTGGTGAAGGGCTGATCGTTCGGGTCGATGTCGGCGGTCAGCAGGTCGGCTGCCTCGGCGTCGGTGCGCGCGACGATCAGGGTCGGCACGCCCATGACATCGGCGGCCAGGCGCGCGGCGACCAGCTTCTCGACCGCTTCGCGGGTCGGCACCAGCACCTTGCCGCCCATGTGGCCGCACTTCTTCACCGAAGCCAGCTGGTCTTCGAAATGCACGCCGGAAGCGCCGGCCTCGATCATGCCCTTCATCAGCTCGAAGGCATTGAGCACGCCGCCGAAGCCGGCCTCGGCGTCGGCCACGATCGGCTGCAGGAAGTCGACGTCGCCGCTGCCTTCCGAGCACTGGATCTGGTCGGCGCGCAGCAGGGTGTTGTTGATGCGGCGCACGACCTGCGGCACCGAGTTGGCCGGGTACAGCGACTGGTCGGGGTACATCTCGCCGGCGATGTTGGCGTCGGCGGCGACCTGCCAGCCCGACAGATAGATCGCCTTGAGCCCGGCCTTGACCTGCTGCATGGCCTGGTTGCCGGTCAGCGCGCCGAGCGCGTTGACGAAATCTTCGGTGTGCAGCGACGTCCACAGCTTGTTGGCGCCGAGCTTGGCGATCGAATGCTCGACCGGCACGGTGCCGCGCAAGCGCACCACGTCCTCGGCCGAATACGGACGGGTGATGCCGGCCCAACGCGGGTTGGTGACCCAGTCGTTACGGAGTTGATCGGCGGTCGGCAGGGTGTGGCTCATGACTTCGATTCCTTACGTATGGGTCGTGTGACGTGGGGTGTGGTGTGCTTGTGGATAGGAGCGGCGCCAGCCGCGACCTCGGGTTGGCCGACGTGGTTGCGGTGCCACGCTCGCGGTTCGCGCCGCGCCTACCCACAGCGGGTCAGTCGATGCGTTCGTAAGCCGGCAGGGTCAGGAACTCCGCGAGCGTGCCGGCGTGGGTCAGTGCATCGAGCATCGCGATGGCTTCGTCGAGCTTGCTGCCGCCCGGCAGCTTCATGCGGTCGGCGAGCTTGCTCGGCAGGCCGATCAGGGCGCGTTCGAGCAGGGCGAAATCGAGCGGCGTGCCGTCGTCGAGGAACAAGCCATCGGCGTGCAGCCATTGCCACAGCTGGGTGCGGGCGATCTCGGCGGTGGCGGCGTCTTCCATCAGCCAGTGGATCGGCACGCAACCGTTGCCTTCGAGCCAGGCGGCCAGATAACGCACGCAGACTTCGACGTTGCCTTCGAAACCGCTGCGGGTGATGGTGCCGAACGAGGGCTTGATCAGGTCGTCGCGGATGATCAGCACGTCGTCGCGCAGCACGTGCTGCTGGTGCGGGGTCGGCATGCGCTCGTCGAAGATGCGCATCGCCAGCGGAATCAGCGCCGGGTGCGCGACCCAGGTGCCGTCGTGGCCGGCGGTGACTTCGCGCAGCTTGTCGGCGCGCACCTTGGCCAGCGCGGCTTCGTTGGCGGCCTCGTCGCCGCTGATCGGGATCTGCGCGGCCATGCCGCCCATCGCATGCGCGCCGCGCTTGTGGCAGGTCTGGATCAACAGTTCCGAATAAGCGCGCAGGAACGGCTGGGTCATGGTGACTTGGCCGCGCTCCGGCAGGACCTTGTCGCGGTGCGCGCGGAAAGTCTTGAGGTAGGAGAACACGTAGTCCCAGCGGCCGCAGTTGAGGCCGGCGATGCGGCTGCGCAGCGCGTGCAGGATCTCGTCCATCTCGAACACGGCCGGCAGGGTCTCGATCAACACCGTGACCTTGATCTGGCCGGCAGCCAGGCCCAGCGCGCGCTCGACGTGGTCGAGCACCTCGTTCCACAGCTGCGCCTCTTCCATCGACTGCAGTTTGGGCAGGTAGAAGTACGGGCCGCGGTCCTTGGCGACCAGCGCGGCGGCGTTGTGGAAGGCGAACAGGCCCAGGTCGAACAAGCCGCCGGAGATCGGCGCGCCGTCGACGCGCAGGTGCTTCTCGTCGAGGTGCCAGCCGCGCGGCCGCACCATCAGCACCGCCTGCTCCTCGAAGGGCTTGAGGGTGTAGTGCTTGGAGCCGTCCGGTGCCATCCAGTCGAGGGTGCCGGCGACCGCCTTCTTGAGCGCACGCTGGCCGGTCAGCAGGTTGGCCCAGGTCGGCGCAGTGCTGTCCTCGAAGTCGGCCATGTAGACCTTGGCGCCCGAGTTGAGGGCGTTGATGACCATCTTCGGATCGCAGGGACCGGTGATCTCGACGCGGCGGTCGAGCAAGGCGGTCGGCAACGGCGCGACGCGCCAGTGGCCGGCGCGGATCGCGGCGGTGTCGGTGCGGAAGTCCGGCAGGCCGCCGGCATCGAAGAAGGCCTGGCGCTCGCGGCGGGCGGCGAGGCGGGCCTGGCGCACCGGCTCGAAACGGCGGTGCAGCCCGGCGAGGAACTCGAGGGCGGCCGGGGTCAGCAATTGCTCCTGTCCGGCCAGGCTGGCCGTGAGCTCGATGCCGTCACCCGGCTGACGTTGCTCCTGTTGCGGTTGCTGCCATTGCGCGATCACTGCCGACATCGGTGCGACTCCTGGGGGGATCATCCTTGGGGGGATCTGGCGGCTCCCGACGAGCCGGCCTCTTGCTCCAGACCATGCGCTGGCGTCTTGTATTTGACAATCAAGTTTTTTCAATGCATATCATTTGAATAACTTATAAGTACTTCTCATGTGGCCACGACACGCAGCCTAAGTCCGCGATTTGCTTACAAAGGCGACCGGCTCAAGCCGCTGCGCGCCTTCTGCCAGACCGCGCGCCTGGGCTCAGTCTCACGAGCTGCTGAGGCGCTATACCTGAGCCAACCGGCCGTGACCCTGCAATTGCAGGCGCTGGAGCGCGAGATGGGGGTGCGCCTGCTCGAGCGCAGCGGCCGCCGCCTGGCCCTGACCCGCGAGGGCCAGGAGCTGTACGAACTGGCCCGCCCCCTGGTCGAAGGCCTGGACGCCCTCGACGGCACCTTCCGCGAGCGCATCCGCGGCCTGGACGCGGGCGAACTCAATGTCGCCGCCGGCAGTTCGACCATCCTGTATCTGCTGCCGAAGATCGTCGAAGCCTTCCGCGCCGCCCACCCCGAGGTCCGCCTGACCCTGCACAACGTCACCGGCGCCGGCGGCCTGGACCTGTTGCGCTCGGATGCGGTCGACCTGGCGGTGGGTTCGATGCTCGACGTGCCCGGCGACCTCAGCTACGCCCCGGTCTACCGCTTCGAGCCGATGCTGATCACCCCGCGCGATCACCCGTTGGCCAAGCTCGACACCCTGACCCTGCAGGACCTCGGCCCCTACGGCCTGATCCTGCCGCCGCAACGGCTCACCACCTACCGCATGGTCGACGTGGTGTTCCAGCAGAACCGGGTGCCGTACACGGTCGCGCTCGAAGTCGGCGGCTGGGAGGTCATCAAGCAATACGTGGCGATGGGGCTCGGCATCAGCATCGTCACCGCGATCTGCCTGACCGACGCCGACCGAGCGCGTTTGTCGGCGCGTTCGCTGGCCGAGTATTTCCCTTCGCGCAGCTACGGCGTGGTGGTGCGCAAGGGCAAGTACCTGTCGCCGCAGGCGCGCGCCTTCACCGAGCTGATCCAGCCGGACCTGTTCGTGCGCGGCGATTACTACGCGACCGGCCAGTCCGACCGCTGATCGCCGATCGCTTACGCCCAAAAGAAAGGGGCTGGAGCTCGCGCTCCCGCCCCGTCGAAGTCACTCGGACTTCAGTCTTGCCCAAGCTCGCATAGTGCAAGCTCGCTAGTTCAAATTCGCTAGCGCAGGCTCAGTACTGCACGCTCACGCGCACGCCGCTGAAGTCGGTCGTGCCGTACAGGCTCACAAAGACATAGCCGACCGGCGGGTTGTTGACGGTCAGCGTCTCGGTGTTGCCGCTCGCGGTCGAACGATAGTTGTGCGCCGAGCGCGTGGCCCAGCTGCCCAGCGTGTTGACGTAGAGATCGGCGTTGCCGGTGCCGCCGGAGGTGGTGATGCGCAACTGCGTGGTGCCCGCCGGCACGTTCAAGAACATGTAGACATACCCACCCGCCGACGCAGCCAGGTTGCTGCGCGAGCAGTTCTTGCCGAGTTCGCGGGTATCGGCGGCACTGCATTCCGGCAGACCGCCGCCGCTGCTCACCGTCACGCTCTTGGCGAGCGTGGTGCGTGCACCGCGGTTGTCAGTCACCGTCAGCTGCACCGCATAGGTCCCGGCCGCGGCATAGGTCTTGACCGGATTCGTCGCGGTCGAGCTGGTGCCGTCGCCGAAGTTCCACGAACGCGAAGCGATGCTGCCGTCGGCATCGGACGAGCCATCGGTGAAGCTCACCTTCAGGCCTTCGATACGGGTGGTGAACGCCGCCACCGGCGGAGTGTTCGAGGTGCCGCCGGTAACCGTCACCGACTTGCTCGTGGTCGCCGTCGCACCGCGGTTGTCGGTGACCGTGAGCCGCACGGTGTAGGTGCCCGCGGTGGCGTAGGTCTTGCTCGGGTTGGTGGCGGTCGAGCTGGTGCCGTCGCCGAAACTCCACTGCCGCGAGGCGATGCTGCCGTCGGGATCGGACGAGCTGTCGCTGAAGTTCACCGTCAGACCGTTGGCGGCATGGCCGAAGCCCGCCACCGGCGGTTTATTGGGCGTGCCGCCGCAACCGGGCGCGTCCGGCGTGGCGACGCAGGGCAGCCAGGCACGGAAGGCGGCATCGTTGTTGCTGCCGATGCCGCCCATGAAGGTGGCGTAGCCGGTGTAGTTGCCGGGACGGAAGTAGCCCAGGATGCTGTTCACTTCGCTGCGGCGCTGCTCGAACATGAAACGCACCGCCAGATAACCCCAGCGATAGACCAGGTTCTGGCCGCTGTTGTAGTCGTTCTGATAGACCCGGCTGAGCGCGTAAGTACCGCGCGCGGCCTCGCTTTGCGCCGCCGTATTGGCCAGGTTGCGGTACGAGAACGACATGTACTCGGCGAAGCCTTCGACCCACCACACGGTCTTCTGCTTCATCGCCGCGTTGAAGTCGCCGAACATGTTGAAGCGGCCGTCGAGGTAATGGATGTATTCGTGGGTCAGGTTCCAGATCTCGAAGGTCTGCGGCCGCATCCATTCGGCCTCGTAGGCGATGAAGCGCGCCTGGTTGCCGGTCGCGGCCGGGTTGCCTTCCAGGTACATGCCGCCGTTGTTGGTGTTGATGCCGTACAGTGCGCCGGCATAAATGCCGTAGTCGGTGCTGCTGTCGAACACCACCATTTCCAGCGCGGCGTTCTGGTCGTTCGCGACCGGCACGCCGCCGGTGGCCATGGTCTGGTGGAAATAAGTCTCTTCGCCGGCGACGATCGCGCAGGTGTCGGCCAATTGCGCGGCGGTCATCGCCTGCGCGCGCAGGCGCAGGGTCGGACTGCAGGTGTGGCGGACCGGCAACGCCGCCGCGTCGACCCGGGCCTTGAAATCGCACAGGCCGTAGTAGCCGCAATTGGCCTTGTCGAAGTAATCGACCATCTCGCCGATGCCGACCCACAGGCGCGCGGTCGGGCCCGTCACCGAGGACCGGTCGAGCAGCGTCTTCGCCCGCGACTGGGCGATGCTCTTGACGTTGCCGGTGTATTGCAGGAAGCGGCCGATCTCGCGACCGGCGTTAGCCACCAGATAGTCGTCGGCCTGGCCCAGCATCGCGAAGTGGGTGTTGGCGAAGTTGTACAACGTGTCGACGATCGAGGGATCGGCCTGCACCGCGGTGCGGAACGCTTCGTCCTGGTGGCCGCGGAAGGTCACGTTGTAGGCGTTGTTGACCGCCACCTTCATCCAGTAATACGCGTTATAGCTGCTGTTGTAGCTGTCGAGCAGGCGCTTGACCACGTACAGATAGCGCGCGTTCTCGATCGAACTGTCGATCAGGGTGACGAACTCGGCCAGGGTTTCGCCGTGCACGTCGTTGACCAGGCCGAAATTCGCGTTGGCAGCGAAGGCGTCGAGCGCCGGGCGGATCGCATTCTTCAGCGGCGCGCCGTAGCTGCCGACGCTGGTGTCGTAGAACTGCACGTAGTAACCGGCGCGCAGGAACAGCACCAGTTGCAGGGTGCTGCCGGCGTTGGTGCCGTTGTAGTCGCGCGCGGACGTGGCCAGGGCGTTGGCGATGGTCACCATCTGCGCTTCGCGGAAGGTGCCGTAGGCGGTGGTGCCGCTCAGGCCGAACAACTGGTTGATGCAATCGGTGTCGGCGCTTTTGACCGCGGCGACCAGGGCGGCGCCGCTGAGGCTGGCGAACTGATTGGGGTCGCAAGCCGCCTCGGCCGCCTGCAGGCTGCGCGCGCTGAACTTGGCCAACGACGGCCGCTGCAGGATGTCGCGACGCGCGTCGGCGCCGTCGTAATCGGTGTCGGCGCGTTCGCGCAACAACGGCTGGTAGGGAATGCGCAGCGAGGGTTCGGCGGCGCGGTCTTGCTGGTGCGCATCGAAGATCTGCCGCTCCGTCGCTGGCGATTTACGCACCGCGGCGACGCGCGCGGCGGCCGTCTGCGCGGCCATCGCGCCATGGCCGACGGCGAAGCCGGAGGTTTGCAGCGGGGATCGAGCCGAGCCGGATTGAACCGAGTCGGATTGGATCGAACTCGATTGCAGCGGGCCCGATTCGGCGGACGCGCCGCTCAACGCGTCCCAGGGCAAGGCATAGCTCAGAAAGCTGACGGCGGTAACGACGGCGCCAAGCATGAGGGCTTGGGTCGGCCCCGGTTTGGGTGCAAAAGACATCGCATTCTCCTTTGATTGGACGTCGGGCCCGATGCGGCGGCGACATGCGGCCTGGCGATCGGGTCCGTGGCTCCGGATTGCGGAAAGTCATCGACGGTCGAACGAGTGGATGAGGGCTGCTCTCCTTGCTCGGTGAGTTGCGGCTCGGTGGTCGGGACGCGCGCATCGCGCACGTTCGTGGGGGACGGGACGGCCAGTGGCTCCAGGACAGGCGCGGCAGACGTCGCGAATCGGTCGGCGCGCGTTGGCGCAGCCCCATCCGCCGGGCAGCCGGGTTCGCGGTGCAGGCCTGGCCTGCCCCTCGATCGGTCCCGAGTCTGTTCACCGGCGGGCCCCCTGCCAGGCCGGTCACACGCCTGACATGTCGCCAGGCTATTTTGTATACCGTATACGGTATCTGCTAACTTGGACCGATTCCGTGACGTCAGTCTGTGGAGACGATCACCGTGCCAGGCAGACGCCCGTGCGCCGACGGACGGCGATCCGCGTCACCGCCCTGCCTGAGGCCAAGACCGCCCATTCGACGCCGGCCCCGGCCGCGCTTTCGCGAACCCGGATTCGAATCAGGCGACGCTCGCCAGCCTTGCTTTCCGACCCTACCCTCGCCCAGGCGCACGCAGGCGACCACCTCGCCCCCGGGCAGGCCGCAGGCGCTGGCGGTTGGGTAGACTGAACGCATGAGCATCGTCCCCCGTTCGCTATCCGACCAAGCCTTCGAAGTGGTCCGCGAACGCATTTTGTCGACGCAGATTCCGCCGCTCGCACCGATCCGCCAGGAGCTGCTCGCCGAGGAACTCGGCATCAGCAAGATCCCGCTGCGCGAAGCGCTGGGCCGGCTGGAACAACAGGGCTTGTTGAGCTCGCATCCCAACCGCGGCTTCTTCGTGCCGGCGATGACCGCCAGCGAGGCCGAGGAAGTGTTCGCGCTGCGCCTGAAGATCGAGCCCGACGCCGCCGCGCATGCCTGTCTGGAAGCGAGCGAGGACGAACGCAAGGCCGCGGGGACGGCGCTGGCCGCGCTGGAAACAGCCTCGAAGGCCGACGTCCACAGCGCGGTGCGCTTCAACCGCACCTTCCACCTGTCGCTGGTGCGGCCGGGCGGCCGCCACGTCACCACCCAGTTGGTCGAACGCCTGCAGGTGCTGGCCGAACGCTATGTGCGCAAGCACCTGGAGCCGGAAGGCCGCGAGGCCCGTGCGAGCAGCGAGCACCACGAGATCCTCGAGGCCTGGCTGGCGCGCGACTCCGCGCGCGTGGCCGACCTGCTGTGCGCCCACATCGTCTCGACCTTGAACGATCTGCGCCTGCAGCTCGAACAGATCGACAGCACCGGCGAGGCCGGCAAACCCGGTGGCAAACGCGCCGGGCGTCCACGCAAATTAACGCGCCGGCAAACGCCCGAATAAACGCGCAGAAACCGGCGCGCAGCCGGTCAGGTCAGATCGGGTCAGGTCGTGCCGTGGTGCTTGCCCTGCCAGGGTTTGTACCAGTCCCGGATGCGGCGCATGTCGGCATCCATGTCGTCGCCGAGCTGGAACGCCTCGCCGATGCCGATGATCTTGTCGGGGTAGTGGAAATACGCCGGCACCACCGGCACGTCCGCGGCCTTGGCGATCTTCCAGAACCCGGCTTTCCAGCGCTCGACGACTTTGCGCGTGCCCTCGGGCGCGAGACCGAACCAGAAATGTTCCTGGGCGCGGATCATCGCCGCGGCTTGCTCGATCACGCCGTGCGCGGCGCTGCGGTTGACCGGGATCACCCCGAGCGAACGCAACAGACCGCCGAGCAAAGGCACGCGGAACAGCGAGTCCTTGCCGAGGACCTTCACGTCCAGGCCCATCGCCGCCTTGGCCGCGAACCCCCAGACGCCGTCCCAGTTGGACGAATGCGGCGCGCCGATCAGCACCGCGCGCGGAATGTCGGGAAAGGCGCCGACCATGCGCCAGCCGCCGAGCCGCAGGATGGTGCGACCGACCCAGCGGGTGAAACGGTTGAAACGCACTTGCGGCACGTTCGGCGGCAAGGTCAGGACGATGTCGTCGCGGGCTGGCTGCTGCATGCGTGCTCCGTCAGTCCCAATTACTTTGCGAACGACCGCGCTTGGTCGTGCTGCGTTCGCGTTTGGCGCCGAGGCGGCGTTCCTTGGAAGCACGGCTGGGCTTGGTGGCGATGCGCGGCTTGGGCGCGCGCAGGCCGCTGTCGACGAAGGCGGCCAGGCGCACGCGGGCGTCCTCGCGGTTGCGTTCCTGGGTGCGGAAACGCTGCGCGCTGATCACCAGCACGCCCTCGGTGGTCACGCGCCGGTCGCGCTTGCTCAGCAAACGTTCGCGCACGGCGTCGGGCAACGAGGGCGATTGCGCGATATCGAAGCGCAATTCCACCGCTGTCGCGACCTTGTTTACGTTTTGCCCGCCCGGACCGGTCGAACGCACGAAGCGCTCGACCAATTCCTGTTCGGGAATCGTGATCGACAGATCCACCATGCTCTCCTCCGCCGGCGATTGTAGACCGGAGCGCGGTCGCGTCCATTACGCGGCATTGACGGGGCCCGGGCGAACCGCGGCTGAAGCCGGGCTTGACCGCGGCCGGCGGCTGTGCCGGCCGTCGTTGACGCGGCCGCAGGCGAGGCGGACCATGCCGGGACCGGTCCAAGGAGGAAGTCCGTATGCGCCAGCGCCTGCCCCGTTCGCTCGCCGCAGCCCCGCTTATGGCGGTCCGGCTCGCAACAGTCATGTTCGCCGCACTGTTCGCCGCCGCGCCTGCCGCGGCGCAGGACGCCTACCTCGACCCGGCCAATGTCGACGCCATCGCCTCGCCGCGTGCGCAGCGGCAAACCCTGCAATCGGCCCAGGCCATCGCCGAGGCGGTGGTCGGGCGGCCGGCGAATTCGACCGACCAGGAGATCCTGCGCAAGTACGCCGGCGTGCAGAGCGGCTTCATGCAGCAGCTGCAGAATGCCGCCAGCGCCGCCACGGCCAGCCAGTACGACGACGGTCGCCGGGACAACCGCTACGACGACAGTAACTACGGCCGCGACGCCTACGGCAACGTCTACGACCGCAACGGCTTCGAGCAGAGCAACGGCGGCTTCAGCGCCTCTGAGCTGCAGGCGCTGACCCAGCTGTCGCGCACCCCGGAGGGCCGCCGCGTGCTGGAGCAGATGGCGCAGCAGGGCTACGGCGCCGGCGGCGGCAACGGCTACGGCTCGGGCACACCGAAGCAGGTGTTGCGCGACGCCTTCCTGCAGGACCTGCTCAATGCGGCCTCCAACGCTGCCGCGCGTCCGGTCTATCGCCAGTACGAACGCCGCCCCTGATCGCCTCGGCGTTCGGGCGACCCCGGTAAACCCCACGACGGCGGCCGCGTTGACGGCCGGCGCGCGGCCACGGACGATGCCGTCCCCCTTCAAGGAAGAACACCCATGATCAAGCTGTCCCGCGGTCTCTCCATCGCCTTGCTGAGCGCCGCGCTGTGCGCGGCGCCGGCGTTCGCCGCCCGCCCGAGCGACGCCCAGATCGACCAGCTCATGCAGTCGATGAACTACGAGCGCATGAAGGGCGAAATGCTCAAGCAGATGCGCGAATCGGCCGAGATGATGGCCGTGGCCGAAGCCGGCGACCGGCTCGACGACAAGCAACGTGAAGCGCTCACGCGCAGCCTGACCCGACAGATGAGCATGGTCGAGCAGATGCTGGACTGGAAGGCCGTCGCGCCGATCTACCGCAAGGTCTACGGCGAAACCTTCGATGCCGCCGAAGTGCAGGCCATCATCGATTTCTACGGCAGCCCGGCCGGGCGCAGCATCATGGAGAAGATGCCGCAGGCGATGGGCCGGACCATGCAGGAAATGCAGCCGCTGATGAGGAGCATGTTCGAGCGCATGCAGCGCGAGCTGCGCGACGAGGTCAAGGACATCGTCGATGGCGACGGCAAGACCGCACCGGCACCGCCTGCACCGCCGGCGCCTCCCAGCGCGCCCCAGCCTGCGGCGGGCGGCTGAGCCGGCTTCGTCGCTAAGGCGCAGGAGCAGTCCCCCTGCCCCCTTTGCCAACGGAGGGAACTGCGCGCGGGTCGGGGCGCGTCGCCCTTAAACGGCGGGCGGCGCCTCGAACAAGGCCAGGGCCTTGGCGAACTCCGCGTCCGGCGGCGCCACCGCGACGATGCGTTCGCCGCTGAGCGGGTGCAGGAACGACAAGCGCTGCGCGTGCAGCAACATGCGATGGATGCCGAGCATGCGGAAGCTGCGGTTGTGGCGGCCGTCGCCGTGGCTGGTATCGCCGATCAGGTGATGCGACAGGTGTTTGAGGTGGCGACGGATCTGGCGGAAGCGCCCGGTCTGCGGCTGCGCCAGCAGCAGCGCATAGCGGGAGGTCTCGAAACCCGCCGACGGCAAGGCCAGCTCGGTACGACCGAGGCAACGAAAACGGGTCTGCGCCGGTTTCTTGACCGGCTTGCCGGGCCCGCCGTCGAGGTCGTGATCGACCTCGAACGCATCCTCGGCCGGCCAACCTCGGCAAACTGCCAGGTAGTCCTTCTCGACTTCGCGCGACATCAGCACCTTGCCCAGGGCCGAGGCCGCTTCGCGATCGAAGGCCAGCAACAGGCAGCCGCTGGTGGCGCGGTCGAGGCGGTGGACCAGGAAGATCGGCCGGCCGAACTGCGCGCGCAGGCGGTCGGCGGCGAAGTCGGTCTCGCCGCGCGCGAGCGCGCTGTCGTGAACCATCAGCCCCGCCGGCTTGTCGATGATTGCGATCGTCTCGTCGGCGTACAACACCGGCAAGCCGGCGGCGGCCACGTCCGCGCGCGGGCCGGCGTCTGAATCTGGGGTCGAACTGAACGTCGGGTTCATGAGGCCGTACACAGGCGCTAGGGTAATCAACCGCTATCTTCGTTTATTACGCCGAACGCTCACAGTGCGCCCATAAGACATTCAACGCTCACAGAGCGCCCATCGGGCATTCAACGCCCGCAGCGTCACCGAACATCAAGCGCTCCTGCGCCATCGAACATTTCAGGATTCTCATGCCTCACTACCGCACCCGTCTCGCCCCGCTCGCCGTCTCGCTCGGCCTCGCCCTCGGCCTGGCCCTGTCGCCGGCCCAGGCCGAATCGCCGAAGCCGCCGGCCGGGGTCAGCGCCGGCCCCTGCGTCGAGGGCATTTGCGAGTACCGCTTGAGCAACGGCCTGCGCGTGCTGCTGTTTCCCGATGCCAGCCAGCCCACGGTGACGGTCAACCTGATCTACGGCGTCGGCTCGCTGCAGGAGAACTACGGCGAGACTGGCATGGCCCACCTGCTCGAACACCTGTTGTTCAAGGGCACGCTGCGCCATCGCGATATTCCCGCCGAGATGAAGAAGCGCGGCATCGGCTTCAACGCCGAGACCTCGCTCGACCGCACCAACTACTTCGCTTCGTTCCCGGCCAACGACGCCACCCTGGACTGGCTGCTCGGCCTGGAAGCCGACCGCATGCTGCATTCCGACATCGCCCGCAAAGACCTCGACAGCGAAATGACCGTGGTCCGCAACGAGATGGAGAGCGGCGAGAACAGCCCGGTCGCGGCGCTGATGCAGCGCGTGCGTTCGACCGCCTACCTGTGGCACCACTACGGCAACAGCACCATCGGCGCGCGCAGCGACGTCGAAAACGTGCCGATCGAGCGTCTGCAGGCTTATTACCGCGCCTGGTACCGGCCCGATAACGCCACCCTGGTGCTGGCCGGCCGGCTCGACCCCGCCGCCACCTTGAACGCGGTCGCGCGTCATTTCGGCCCGCTCGCCAAGCCGTCCGAGCCGATGCGCAAGTTCTACACCCTCGACCCGGCCCAGGACGGCGAACGCGACGTCACCGTGCGCCGGGTCGGCGACATCCGCCTGTTGATGGCCGCCTACCACGTGCCCGCCGGCACGCATGCCGATGCCGCCGCGCTCGGCGTGCTCGACGAGGTGCTCGGCCACGTGCCGGGTGGCCGCCTGCACAAGGCCCTGGTCGAAAGCGGCCTGGCCGCGAGTGTCGGCGGCAGCAGCGAGCAACGCCAGGACCCCGGCCTGATGAGCGCGCTCGCCGCGGTACCGAAGGACGGCGATGCGGCCAAGGCCGAACAGGTGCTGATCGCCCAGCTCGAGCAGATCGAACGCCAGCCGGTCACCGCCGCCGAAGTCGAGGCCGCCAAGCAGCGCCTGCGCAACGGTTTCGAGCTGGCCTACACCAATGTTTCCGGCGTCGCGATGGGCCTGTCGGACGCGGTCGTCGCCGGCGACTGGCGCTTGTACTTCCACTACCGCGACGCGCTCGAAAAAGTCAGCGCCGACGACGTCAACCGCGTCGCCCGCCGCTACCTCACCGCGAGCAACCGCACCTTCGGTCGCTTCGTCCCGACCGACGCGCCGCAGCGGGTCGAGATCCCCACCGCACCGAGCGCCGCCACGGTACTGCAAGGCTATACCGGCAAGACCGCGATCGAGGCCGGCGAACATTTCGATCCGACCCCGGCCAACATCCAGGCCCGCACCGAGACCGTCACGATCGACACCGGCGTCGGCGGCGGACTCAAGCTCGCCCTGCTGCCGAAAAAGACCCGCGGCGCTACCGTCACCGTCTCGGCCTCGTTCAACTTCGCCGACCTCGCCGCACTGAAAGGCCGCGAAGTCGCCGGCAGCATCGCCGGCGCCCTGCTGATGCGCGGCAGCGAAGGCTTGAGCCGCCAACAGATCGACGAGCGCTTCGAAGCGCTCAAGACCACCGTCGGCATCAGCGGCAGCATGCAGTCGGCGCGGATCAGCCTGACCACGCGCCGCGAGCACCTCGGCGAAGCGCTCGCACTGGCGGCCAAGGTGCTGCGCACGCCGACCTATCCGGACAAGGAATTCGAGCAGTACCGCCTGCAGGCGATCACCGGCATGGAGGCCTCGCGCCAGGAGCCCGGCAGCATCGCCGGCATCGCCATGGCCCTGCATTTCGACCCCTGGCCGGCCGGGCATCCGCTGCACGCGATGAACCTGGACGAGTCGCTGGCGGCGATCAAGGCGCTCAAGGTCGACGACGTCCGCGCCTATCACCGCGACCTGTACGGTAGCGCCGAAGGCCAGATCAGCGTGGTCGGCGATTTCGACCCGGTCGCGCTGAAGCAACAACTGCGCAGCCTGTTCGCCGACTGGCGCCCCAAGCACGCGTTCGCGCCGATCGACACCCGCTACACCGCGGTCGCCGCCGAGCAGCGCCGCTTCGACACCCCGGACAAGCCCAACGGCGTGTTGCTGGCGCGCGCCAACCTGTCGCTGAAGGACACCGATGCCGACTTCCCGGCCCTGGTCGCGGCCAACTACATCCTTGGCGGCGGCACCATCAAATCGCGCCTGAGCGACCGCATCCGCCAGCAAGAGGGCCTGAGCTACGGCGTCGGCAGCGACCTCGACGCCGACAGCAGCCGCAGCGGCGTCGACGACGCCGGCAACTGGTCGATCGAAGCGATCGCCGCGCCGCAGAACCTGGACAAGGTCGAACGCGCGATGCGCGAGGAACTCGCACGCCTGATCAAGGAGGGTGTCGGCGCCGACGAACTGCGCGATGCGGTGTCCGGCCTGCTGACCCAGCGCGAGCAGGCCCGCGCCTCCGATCCGGCGATCGCCGCCGGCCTGGCCAGCAACTTGTTCTATGGCCGCACCATGCAGTTCTCGGCCGACCTCGATGCGAAATTCAAGGCCTTGACCGTCGACATCGTCAATGCGGCGATCCGCAAGCACCTCAAGCCCGAGCAGCTGAGCCTCTATACCGCCGGCGATTTTTCCGCTGCGAAGAAGGCGCCGGCGGACAAATAGGGCCGAGCCAAAGCTTGTGGCTGTGGCTGTGGCTGTGGCTGTGGCTGTGGCTGTGGCTGTGCGCAGCTTCGCATTAGCGAAGGCAAACGAAGACCCGGAGGGCGGCCCGCAGGGATGCGGGCCGTTTTTCATCGGGACAGGGA
>NZ_JMTZ01000019.1 GCF_000731095.1 Lysobacter antibioticus
CGCTTGACCAGGCCGGTCGGCCAGTACTCGACCCGGGTGATGCGGTCGTCGGTCTCCACATTGTTGTCGGCGCCGCGCACCTTCGTCGCGGCGAGCCAACCGCGCGGGTGGTACTCGTAATCGGTGACGATGCCGTTGGCGTCGACGACCGACAACGGACGTCCCTGCGGGTCGTAACCGAAGGTCTCGGTGCTGCGGCCCAGCGCGTCGACGACCTTGCGCAGGTCGCCCTTGCGGTAGGTGCACAGCGCTGGCTGGGTCGCGCAAGTGCTGTCGTCGCTGCCGTAGTACTGGAACGTCGTGATGTCGTTGACGTCGGTGCGCGGGCCGTCGACCGACTTGACCAGGCCCAGGATCGGGCAGGTGCTGTTGCTCGCGACCACGTCGGCCGCTTCGCAGTAGGCATACGCGGTCGTGCGGGTCTGGTTGCTGATGGTGTCGCGCACGGTGACCGTGACCGGCTGCAGGCGCGCGTTGCGGACGATGCGGGTCTCGCGATTGCCGACCTGGGTCAATACGGTGCGGTTGCTGGCGAGGTCGCGGCGTTCCGCGCTGCTGCGCTCCTGCGCGAGGCCGACCGCTTCTTTGACCGTATGCGTGCGCGCCGGCTGTCCGGTCACCGGGTCATTCGCATCGGCATACGTGTGCTTGGTCTGGGTGCCGTTGCGGTCGGTGACGGTGTCGAGGCGGCGGCGGAAGTCGGTGGCGGTATCGGTATATGTCTGCGTCACCGAGCCGCGACTGTCGGTGAATCCGGAGACCTTGCGGGGCAGGGCACCAGAGCCTGGGGTCAGGCCATAATCCTCTTGCTGGCCGAGCGCTCCGGTAACTACCGCTCCGCCGGCCGAGGTGTAAGCGAGGCTGACGCCATCCGCGCCTCCGGCATGAACGCTGGATATAACTCGACCCTGTCCGTCATACGAGAACGTACTGAACCGCGCGTTGTCCTCGGTGCTGACACCCGTCAGATGCTTGGTGAAACGAGTATCTTCGTAGTGATACTTACGCGACTTCCCATCCGCGTAGGTTGCGGTTTCTATCAGGCCGACCGTTGGAAAGTTGGGAAACTCGTAAAGGTAGGTATAACTGACGAGTGTCGTGCCTTCCGACGAGATCGAACTGATCGGAGAGTCGATCGCGGAGCCTTCGTAGTGCAGTTCGAGGGATCGTCCACTCGTATGGGTGACGCGCTCGATACGACCGTAATTATCGTAAGAGTAGGACAGCGAAATACCGCTATCGAGCAAGAACTGTAGAGGGCGCCCTTCATTGTCGAAAATAAGTGTGCTGCCATCGGTATGAAGCATCCAGCCGGAGCCATTGGCGACAAGGCGATCGCCACTGTCATCCGTTGCCAGATAGGTTGTCCCGTCCTGACGAAACCGGCGCTGGTAACCGCTGCTGTCGATCAGGCCGATGCTGGTGCCGTCAATCGCCAGGCGAGTAGATAGCGAGTGTGTCCAGCCTGGCCCGAAGCCACCGTTGCTGGTCGCAGAGCCCGAATGATAGAAACGGCGGAACGCAATCCACCCCAGATCGAAATCCTGCTGAGTTTCGAACTTCTCGCCTGTCTTTACGTCGCACGGATTCCCGACGAGACCGCTGGCTTGGCCCGCCGTGCCTTCGCATGAATTGACTTTACCGGCGAGGGTGGCGGTGATTTCGGTATTTACGCAGGCGTTGTACTCGTCACTCCATTGTGTATGCCCATTCGGACACTCGATTCGCCTGGTTCGACCGATGTTGGTGGGGCCGAAGTCGTGCAGGGTGCATGGGGAGTCTGGTGTGTTTTTACCGACCTTGACGAGCTGCGAGTAACTTCTCTTCTCCATCCGCCCTTCGTAGCCTGGCTGCGATTCTTGCCAGTCATTGAGTGGTTCGGCGACGGCAGAAGGCGCGCAGGCAGCGCTCATCCCGTCCAGGGTCTGTTTGATCTTCGTGGCCGCATCGGCTTCCGTAACGAAGCCGCTTCCATATACGGTGCCGTACTTCCAGTCTGGATCGGTCGGCTGGTCCTTGCCCATCCAGTACGTGATGAGGACGTTGCCCTCTTCATCTATCTTCGTGCTCTTTATTTGCTCGACGAACTGATAGGCGCCCTCTGTTTCGGGTGTGGGCGCCGGTAGCTCCCAGATCGCCTCGACAGCTTCTTGTTGAGTGTTGTACTCGGTCGATTGTCCCGCCGGATCGGAGATCTTCCACTTATTTCCGCTTTCTTGTGCAGAAACGCCGGCGCTAAACGAGTAGCACATTACAGCGGCGAACAAGCTACGGCTCATGGTCGAGTGGGCAATCTGGAGTAGCCCTCTCGCTGAACTCACTCTTGAAAATGGTTGGTGAAGTCTCAAAGGCATACCTAATCCTTGGTAAAAGTCGCTGGCACGACAAGCGGGCCCCGTTAGGCTCCGAATGGGGCGCGACGGAGCTGCGAATAAAGGTGAGGTTTGATGCAGATGGGTGGCGTCTTCCCTCCGTGGCGACGCAATAGATCGATAGGGGCCCAGTTCCGTGGCCGTACTAGATTCTCGTCAGGGGAACCCTAAAGTGCAAGCGTCTCGTTGCTTGCGATGAGGGCTGATTGCCGGGTTATGTGTGTTTTATTGCAATGCGCCATCGCGCAGGAGTAAACGAAAGTATCGGTGACCTTTTCCTTTGCATCAGCCGAATAGGTTGGGCTTAAAGGTTCTGGGTCGGCGGTCGTGGGGTTGGCATGCGAACTCGGCCCGAGATATGTCGATGGCGATCAAGGCCTCGGCCCCTGGACCTGCACCGCTGCAAGCGGCTTCTCGGTCGCACCTAGCAATGCCCAGATAATCGGGTGGAGCTGTGGCTGGCCGTACTGGATTCTCATCCCTGCTTCGTCATGACTAGCGGATACACGATCCGCAACCGGAACTCAGAGGAACCATGTCCAACTACTGCAACAAGCTCCTGTCTGTCGCCGCCTTGGCCGTGGCGCTGGCGCCCGCCCTGGCTTCGGCGCAAGACACCACCGCCAAGCGGGTGGCCGATTTCGTCGAGTGCAAGCTCAGCATGGAGCAGGTCAATGCGTTCGGCGACGAGCTCAACGCTGAGCAGATCCAGGGCCTGGCCCAGACCGACGACGGCGGCGACGCCGCGTTGATGCTGTGGAAGAGCGCGCAGCCGTTGTCTGCCTGGGGCGAGAAGTCGAGCTACGTCAATTTCCCGAGCCGTCAGGAAATGCACCTTGCCTATAAGGTGCCGGTGGGGCAGGAATTGAAGGTCGGCGAGGCGCTGGCCAAGCGCATCGGCGGCATGAGCCCGCGCCCCGACCTGGCGGCCATGATCGAGACTTACAACTGGAAGGGGCTGGACTATCGCAAGGCGTTGCCGGGCGAGAAAACGGTGCGCGTGTTGGTCGATGTGTCCTATGCGCCGGGCTGGGTCACGGTCGGCTGCGGTTACGGCGACGCGATCCAATAAGCGGCGTTATCGTTACCCGAGGGTCGTGGCGGTACCGCTGCGATGCGATGGCATCGCCTTGGCGATGCCGGTAGGCGGTTTTCCATATCGCCGACGATCCGGGCGCCGGATCAGACCTTGTCGCGGTACGACACAGGCATTCGGGTTAACCCGAATGCCTGTTCTCGTTGGGACGCGGCGCAACCGGATCGAGGCGGTATGTATCCGGCGGTCGCCGTTAGTGTCCGCTCGCTCAGTAGCTGCCGCGGCCCAGGAAGGCAGCGCCGATCGTGCAATGCGTGCCGCAGGAGTTGCATTTGTCTTCGGCGCGTTTGTAACTCGCTTTCTCGTCGGCGGAGAGTTTCGCCAGTTCGGCCACGAACGCTTCGGAACCGGCACTGGTTTGCAAGAGCAGGCGTTCGGTGACCTCGCTGGCATCCATCGCGGCCTCGTACATCCCGTTGCAGCGGTAGTAGCAGAAGCCGTCGTGCACGGAGACCAGTTCGCGCGATCCGACTCCGGCCTTGGCCATCTCGGACTTGCAGCTCACCGTGGCGCCGGACAGGTAGCTGCGCATGGCGCAGGTGCCGTCCTTGCAGGTCAGGCCCGCGTCGCAGACGGCGATGTTGGTGGCGTCTTCGCCGCAGGCGCCGCCGGCCTGGCGGACGCTGTATTTCTTCTCCGCGAATGCGGCCGCGGAGGCTAGGACCAGGGACATCAGCAGGCAGCAGGCAAGGATGGGTTTCGTCATATTCAATCTCCCTTTGAGAGTGCGAACGACAACTGCGTCGTGATGGCGAATGCCGTGGTCGGGCGTGCGGACTGCGATGAGCGTGAGCGGGCTGTGGATCCTCCAGTGGGCGGGTTGGCGTATACGCAGGGGCGATTTCGCTTACGGGATGGAGAATGTCGCGAGCGTTCGCGAGTGCTCGTGCGGTGTTGCCGAGCGAGCTTAGGGTGCGCTCGCGAATCGAGAACGTGACTGCCTCAGCGGCGTGAGCGAGGGTGAGGTTGATGCGCGCGAGCCAGCGCAGATCGGCGTCGGAGCGGATGCATGCACGAGGCCGATGCCGCGCAATCGCCGGGCTCTTCGCGCTGCAGCGGGGCAGCCGCCGACGTAGCAACTGGTCCGGTCGGATTCGCGGGGACTGGCTCACTCAAGGAACCAGTCGGGCCGTAGCGTGAGGCCTCGAAGTGGCGATGCATGCGAGGGCGGCCTCGGCCGACCGTGCCCGGTGGGCCGATCGCGCATCGCCTTGCTGTCCCTTATCGAGGAATCCGTATGACTGTGTACTCCTCGCGCCTGTGGGCGCGAACGTCGGTGGCTGCCTGTGTTTTGCTCGCGCTGTGGTGGTCGGGCGGCGTTCGGCCAGCACGGGCCGAAACCGGCAAGGACTACGCGCAACAGGTCGGCGCGCGCCTGGTCGGGCGAGCGGTGCCGGCGCTCGTTCTGACTACCGTCGATGGTCAGCGCTTGGACTTGGGCGCATTGCGCGGCCGCAAGGCGGTGTATCTGAAGTTCTGGGCCACCTGGTGCGTGCCCTGTCGCGAGCAGATGCCGCATTTCGAGAAGGCACAGCGCAGCGCCGGCGACGATCTGCAGGTGATCGCGATCAATATCGGTTTCGACGACACGGCCGAGCAGATCAAGGCCTATCGGCGAGAGCTCGGCTTGAGCATGCCGATCGTGCGCGACGATGACGGTTCGCTTGGCGAACGCTTCGGTTTGCGGGTCACCCCGCAGCACGTGGTGATCGGCAAGGACGGCACCGTCCGTTACGTCGGGCATCTGGCCGATGCGCGGCTCGATGCCGCGGTCGCGCAGGCGCGGAGCATGCCGGCGTTCGACCCCCGCACGCTCGCCGCGGAAACGCCGGTCGCACCCGCACGGAATATT
Source organism: Lysobacter antibioticus (assembly GCF_000731095.1). GTDB lineage: Bacteria > Pseudomonadota > Gammaproteobacteria > Xanthomonadales > Xanthomonadaceae > Lysobacter > Lysobacter antibioticus_B. Next base: position 5,321 of record NZ_JMTZ01000019.1, read on the forward strand.
CTCCAAATCGGCGAGCCGGTGCCGACGTCGAAGATCCTCACCCTCGAAGCGCGCAAGCTCGCCTTGACCGATCCGGTGGGCCAGCGACCGAGCGTGTTGGCTTTCCTCTCGCCTTGGTGCGAAAGCTATTTGCAAAAGACGCGGCCGCAATCGTCGAAGCAATGCCGAGTGCTGCGCGAGCAATTGGTGTCGTTGGGGCGCGACCGTCGCGTGCGTTGGGTCGGCATCGCCTCGGGCTTGTGGGCGTCGGATCAGGACCTGCGTGATTATCGCAACGAGCATCGGGTGCCGGTGCCGTTGAGTCTGGATCGCGACGGCGTGCTGTTTCGTCGTTTCGGCATCCAGCGCGTGCCGGCCGTGCTGGTCGTCGGTGCCGATGGGCGGCTGCTGCGGCGCATCGAGGTCGACGAAGCGCTGCCGGCGCGTCTGCAGTCCCTGCTCGGTGGGGCGGGCGGCATGGCGCGCGGCAACGCGGCAGGGGCTCGTTGAATGACCGGCCTGCTGCGCGATGCCCTGCGATGGGCCGGCTCGACGGCACGCGGTCTGGCGTTGGCGGCGGCGGTGCTGCTGTCGCCTTCGATCGCGTTCGCCGAGGGAGCGACGACGAACAACGCTTACGACAGCAGCGCTTCCGACCCGAGCCGCTCGGTCGTCGATGCCGAGCCGCTGCCGGTCGAACAAGCTTTCGCACTCACCTCGAAACTGCTGGAAGACGGCAGCGTGGCCTTGGAATGGCGGATGCCGCCGGGCTATTACCTGTACCGCGACCGGTTTTCCCTGCAGGCCGCCGATGCGCCGCAGGCGCTCGGCGCGCTGCAATGGTCCGAAGGTCGTCAACACAAAGACCCGCAATTCGGCGAGGTCACGGTGTTCTACGAATATGCGCGACTGCGTGTCCCGCTGCAGTCGGGTGCGCCGCTGCCGCAGCGGTTGGAACTCAAACTGAGTTTTCAGGGTTGTCTGGAGAACAGCGTCTGTTATCCACCGACATTGCGGCGCTTGTCGCTCCAACTGCCGCCGTCGCTGCGTGCGCAGGAACAGGCCTCATCGCCCTGGCTGGGCATGTTGCTGATGGCGTTCGCCGGCGGCCTGCTGTTGAACCTGATGCCTTGCGTGTTGCCGGTGTTGTCGCTGAAAGCGTTCTCGATCCTGCACGCGGCCGACGACCCGGTCGGGGCCAAGCGGCGTGCGCTGGCCTACACCGCCGGCGTGGTGTCGTCGTTCGCCGCATTGGGCGGGGTGGTGCTGGCCATACGCGCGGCCGGCGGTGGCGCGGGCTGGGGTTTCCACATGCAGCAACCGTGGGTGATCGGCCTGTTGGTGCTGGTGATGTTGGCGGTCGGCTTGGGCTTGTCCGGCGTGGTGAATTTCGGCGCCGGTCTGACCGGTGTCGGTCAACGCCATGCCCAGGGCCGTGGGTTACTCGGCGACTTCGTCACCGGCGTGTTGGCCTGCGTCGTCGCCAGCCCGTGCACTGCGCCGTTCATGGGCGCGTCGCTGGCCTATGCCTTGGCTTCGCCGCAGCCGTGGCTGGCGTTGGCGGTATTCGTCGTGCTGGGGCTCGGGCTGGCGGCGCCGTTCCTGTTGATCGCATTCGTGCCGCGCGCCGCACGCTGGCTGCCCAGGCCGGGGGCCTGGATGGACGGCTTGAAGCAATGGCTGGCCTTCCCGATGTACGCCACTGCGGTGTGGCTGCTGTGGGTACTCGGCAAGCAGCGCGGCGTGGACGCGATGGCGATCGTATTGTTGGCCGCGCTGGTGCTGATCCTGGGGCTGTGGTGGTTCGAGAAGAATCGCTTCGGCGGGGCCCGGCACCGCCTGCTCGCGGTCCTCATCGTTGCCTTGCCGCTCTCGCCGCTGGCGATGTTGGGTGCGCGCACAGGCGATGCGGGGCCGTCCGTCGCGTCGAAAGCCGAACTGCCGTCCGGCGCCGAGCGTTTCAGCCCCGCACGGCTGGCCGAGTTGCGCGGTCAGGGCCGAGCGGTGTTCGTCAACGTCACCGCCGACTGGTGCCTGACTTGCAAGGTCAACCAGGCCGCGGTGCTCGAACGCGACGGCTTTCGCGCCCTGCTGAAAGATGCCGATGCGGTGTACTTGGTCGCGGACTACACCCAGCCCGATGCGGCCATCGCCGCCTTGCTGAAGCAGCAGGGCGAGGTCGGCGTGCCCTTGTACGTTGGTTACGACCGCGAAGGGCGGCGGACGAAACTGCCCGCGGTGCTGTCCTTGCAGGGCATCGTCGATGCCCTGGCGCAGGGCGGCTCGCCGGCAACGTCGAGGGTGGGCGGCTAGGGCGGCCGTTCCGTTTTCGGAGGCGCGCGCCGTCGCAGTGTGCAATCGCCGATTCGGCCGGCATACGGCAGCGCATTGCGAGAGTGGCGCTCGCATCGGTGAAGCCGGCGCCGGCAAACCAGGCCTCGGCAGATCAGACATCGGTAAATCGGGATGATTTTTTCCAATCGCGGGTATCGAGCGAATGTGCTCGCGCACAGCGGGTTCGACCGTCGCCGAAGCTGTGCTAGTTTGGCCGACAGCCAAGAGAGCCCGCCATGTCCTCAAGCCCGCGACGCACCAAGATTCTCGCTACCCTCGGCCCGGCCACCGATCCGCCGGGCGTGCTCGACGCCTTGCTCAACGCCGGCGTCGATGTCGTCCGCCTGAATTTCTCGCACGGCGATCCGTCCTCGCAGGTCGCGCGCGCCCAGGCCGTGCGCGAGGCCGCGCTGCGGGTCGGCGTGGAGGTCGGCATCCTCGCCGATCTGCCCGGGCCGAAGATACGCATCGAGCGCTTCGCCGAAGGCCGGGTCCTGCTCAAGGCCGGCGACCGCTTCGACCTGATCGCCAGTGCGAGCGCCCCTCCGGGCAATCTGCGCGAGGTCGGGGTGAGCTATCTGGGCCTGCCCAACGACGTCACGCCCGGCGACGTGCTGTTGCTCGACGACGGCCTGCTGCAACTGCGGGTCGGCGCGGTCGACGGCGAGCGCATCATCACCACCGTGCTCAACGACGGCGCCCTGTCGGACCGCAAGGGCCTGAACAAGCTCGGCGGCGGCCTGTCCCTGGGCGCGCTGACCGAGCGCGACAAGGAACTGATCCTGGTCGCCGCCGAACTCGGCGCCGACTTCATCGCGGTGTCGTTCTGCCGCAATGCCGAGGACATGCACGAGGCCCGCCGCATCGCCCGCGCCGCCGGCAGCGATGCCGCGCTGGTGTCGAAAATCGAGCGAGCCGAAGCCATCGAAAACCTGGCCGAAATCGTCGACGCCAGCGACGTGGTCATGGTCGCGCGCGGCGACCTCGGCGTGGAAATCGGCGATGCCGAACTGCCGGGCCTGCAGAAGAAGATCATCCGCGAATCGCTGGCGCGCAACCGCGTGGTCATCACCGCCACGCAGATGATGCAATCGATGGTCGACAACCCGATCCCGACCCGCGCCGAAGTGCTGGACGTCGCCAACGCGGTGATCGACGGCACCGATGCGGTGATGCTGTCGCAGGAATCCGCGGCCGGGCGTTATCCGGTCAAGGCGGTCGAGGCGATGTCGCGCATCTGCCTCGGCGCCGAGCGCCAGTTCGACCACGACACCGATTTCGAAGCCGCGCCGCGCAACCTCGAGCGCGCCGACCAGGCCATCGCGATGGCGGCGATGTTCCTGTCCGAGCACATCGGCGTGCGCGCCATCGTCGCCATGACCGAATCCGGCGGCACCGTGCGTTTCCTCTCGCGCTTCCGCTCGAATGCACCGATCTACGCGTTCTCGCGCCACGGCGGCGCGCGCCGCCGCATGTCGATGATGCGCGACGTCTACCCGATCGATTTCGACAGCCGCGGCCTGGCCTCGCGCGACGCCGCGCGCAACGTCGTCAAGCAGTTGTTCGATGCCGGCAAGCTGGGCCAGGGCGAGCGGGTGATCTTCACCAGCGGCGACACCATGGAACAGCACGGCGCGACCAATACCCTGCGCCTGCTGCAAGTGGGCGAGGGCGGTTGCGCCGAGGGGCTCGGCGAGCTCTGAGGCGATATGGCGGCTCGGATAAGGAGCCGCCGAACCATCCCGGGTAGGAGCGGCGCAAGCCGCGACCGTGATACCGCGCTTACCTCGCTGCGGTGAGGTCCAGGTCGCGGCTCGTGACCGAAGGAAATCCAGCCGGACGCCGCTCCGCCCTAGGAGCGGCGCCGACACTCGTCAGACGCCGACGTAGCCGCCCGCATATACCGGTTTCCACTGGCCGGATTGCTGGCTCCAGATCTGATATTCGCTGCCTTCGTACTGGTGGAGGCGGAAGATCAGTTCGGCCACACCGTCGCCGTCCAGGTCCAGGGCGTCGTGGAAGGAATGCGACTCGACCCCGTCGCCGCCGGTCTCGCGTGCGACTTCCCCGACCTTGCGGTATTGCTTGCCCGAGGCCTCCAACAACAACACCGAGTCCAGGGTGGTATCGGCCTGGTCAGCGTTGCGCGGCGGCACCGCCGCCACTGCGGTGGCGACCAACAGGCGCTTGCCGCCCGCCAGGTCGAGCGCATGCACGCGCAGGCCGCTGCGCTCTTCCTCGTCATAAGGACGCAGCGCCTTTTCGACCGCGGCGCGGTCCAGGCGCTGCCGGCCCAGCACGGAACGCAGCTCGCGTTCGATCGCACGACGCTCGTCCGCGCTTACTTTCGCCGCGATGACGGCGGCACCGGCGCCGAGCGTTTCGTTGCTGGCCAGGCCGCTCAGGCGTTCGTCGCGTTCGGTCGCGGGCGGGCGACGGACCTGCGCTTCCATGCCGAGGCCGACGGCATCGCCGCGGTCGATGATCTGCACCAGCCCGTCGGCGGCGCCGTTGCGGTACAGGTGGAAACCGCGCCAGACCGCGTAGGTACTGTCCGGCGCCGCGGCATCGGCATAGCGGCCGCGGCCGTCGATGCGCGCGATCGTGGTCAGGTAGCCGCCGTCCACACCGAACAGCAGGCGCGGCTCGCCGGCCAGGCGCTCGACTTTGGGCGCGGTCATGCGCTCGCGGCGCGCGGTCGCGGCCTGCACCGCGGCGTTGTCGCCGTCGGCCTGTGCGGCATCGATCGCCAATTGATGGCTGTCGCGCGCGAACGGGCGCAGCGCGATCGCGCGCTCGGCGATGGTGCGCCGCTCGGCGCCGGCGGCGCGGCGGTAGTCCTGCTCCAGCGAAGCCGCGGTCGGCGCGCGCGGCCCGAGCAGGTCGGCGCGGATCCAGCCGACGGAGGGGTTGGGACGTTCGGAGGTCGCGCGCACCCATTCGCCGAACACGCATTGCACCTTGACCTCGGCGCCGATCGGCACCGACGTCACCGCACCCCCCTCGGCGCGCGGCAGCGAACGCATCCGCGCCGCATCGACGACGACGTAACGGACCGATGGCTGCGGATGCGATTCGCAATGGGCGACGGCTTCGCGGTAATCGCGGTCGGCGTCGTTGGACTGGGCGAGGGCGGTGGTGGCCGGCAACAGGCTAAGCGCACTGATGAGCGCTGCGGCCAGAATGCGGCGGCGGGAATGAAGATCGGACATGCGGAAGGCTTCCTTGCAGCGGTGAGAGGGCGGCGTCCATGGCGCGCCGGATGCCAGCGGATGCTCGGCGGTCGCCGCATGGGTGTCAACGCGGGACCGGTTCGCTGCCTTGGGGCTCCGGTCCGCGGGATCGGCGGTGCAGTCCGCCGCTGCCGGCATCCGCGTTTTGACATCGATGACGGCCATGCGCTGAAAACGGTTTCCGTCGAAACTGAGCGCAAGTGCCTGATTCGACAGGCCCAAGGAGGGGGCAAGGTTCACCGTCAGCGGCTATAATCGCGGGCTTCCCACCGCTGCCGCAGGATCTCCATGAGCATCGAACAGCTTGCCGAAACCGCCCAGGCCATGGTCGCCGCGGGCAAGGGCATCATCGCGATCGACGAGTCGAACGCCACCATCGCCAAGCGTTTCGCCGGCGTCGGCATCGACAACACCGAAGAAAATCGCCGCGCCTACCGCGAGCTGCTGCTCACCACGCCGAAGATCGGCGACTACATCTCCGGCGCGATCCTGTACGACGAAACCATCCGTCAGTCGACCAAGGCCGGCGTGCCGTTCACCAAGGTCATGATGGACAACGGCGTGATCCCGGGCATCAAGGTCGACAAGGGCCCGCAGCCGCTTGCCGGCTTCCCGGGCGAAGTCGTGACCGAGGGCCTCGACGGCCTGCGCGCGCGCCTGGAGGAGTACTACAAGCTCGGCGCCCGTTTCGCCAAGTGGCGCGCGGTCATCAACATCGGCGACGACATCCCGTCGGGCACCTGCATCGAGGCCAACAGCCACGCGCTGGCGCGTTACGCCGCGCTGTGCCAGGAGCAGGGCCTGGTGCCGATGGTCGAGCCGGAAGTCATCATGGACGGCAGCCACGACATCGACACCTGCTTCGAAGTCACCGAAGTGACCCTGCGTTCGCTGTTCGGCGCGCTGTATGAGCAGAGCGTGGTCCTCGAAGGCACCATCCTGAAGGCGTCGATGGTCCTGCCGGGCACCCTGGCCAGCGACCGCGCCAGCGTCGACGACGTCGCCGCAGCCACCCTGCAGTGCCTGAAGTCGACCGTGCCGGCGACCCTGCCGGGCATCGTGTTCCTGTCGGGCGGCCAGTCGGACGAGGACGCCACCGCGCACCTCAACGCGATGAACCAGATGGGCCCGAACCCGTGGCCGCTGTCGTTCTCCTACGGCCGCGCCATGCAGTCGGCGGCGCTGAAGCTGTGGTCGCAGGACCTGGTCGGCAACATCGCCAAGGCCCAGCAGACCGTGTACGAGCGCGCCAAGGCCAACGGCCTGGCGGCGCTGGGCCAGTGGAAGTCGGCGGCGTAAGCTTCGGCTACGACGCATCGGAAAAACGCCGGCCTCGCGCCGGCGTTTTTCGTTAGCGCCCACCGTTCCTTTCAACCTGCACGGACCCGGACGCATGGAAACCCAGTGGCTCGCTTTCTCCGTCGCCGCGCTGATGCTGACGCTAATGCCCGGCCCCGACACGTTCCTGGTGATCGGCAACGCGCTCGGCGGCGCGCGCCGCGGGCTTGCGGCGGTCGCCGGCATCACCTTCGGCGGGCTGTTCCATGTCGCGCTGTTCGCCTTGGGCGTGACCCAGTTGTTGATGTATTCCGAGCGCGCGTTCTGGACGGTGAAAATGCTCGGCGCTGCGTATCTGGCGTATCTCGGCGTGAAGGCCCTGCGCGCGGCGCTGCGGCCGCGCGCCGACGCGCCGTTGCCGGAGCTGGCCGCGCCCGCGACCGGGCTGTGGCGCGCGTTCGCGCAGGGCGCGCTGACTAACGCGCTCAATCCGAAGATCGCGATGTTCTATCTCGCGTTTCTGCCGCAATTCCTCGCCCCGGGCGCGCACATGGCGCGCGATTCGATGCTGATGATCGGCCTGCATTACAGCATCGGCGCGGTGTGGCTGTGCGTGGTCGCGGTGGCCGCCTCGCGCATGGCCGGGACCTTGCGCAGCGCGCGGACAGCGCGCGCGCTCGATGGCCTGATCGGCACCATGATGCTGGGCTTCGGCGCCAAGCTGGCGTGGTCGTCGCGCTGAGGCACGGCGTGCGGGCGTGACGGATCCGGCCCCGGCCCGTTAGGCTGGCGGGATCCGCAGCCGGCAAGGAGCCCCGCGATGAGCGACCACCGCACGCCCTTCATACCGCCGCAGGCGGCCACGCTGTTGCGCGCCGGCCGCAAGATCGAGGCGATCAAGCTGGTGCTGGATGCGAATCCGGGGCTGGGCCTGCGCGACGCGAAGGACGCGGTCGAGCATTACCAGCGCGAGCCTGCCGAAGGCGGGCATTCCCACGCCGCCCCGGACGAGGCACCGTCGCCGCCCGAGGGTTTCCCGGCGCAGGCCGAACTGGCGCTGCGCAGCGGCAACAAGATCGAGGCGGTCAAGATCGTGCGCGCGGTCCACCGGCTCGACCTGCGCGATGCGCTCGCGGTGGTCGATGCGCATTTGCGCGGGCAACACGCGGACGCGTCCACCACCGGGGTGGGCGCCGGTCGCGCCGATTTGCCCGCCGATGTAACTATGGCGCTGCTGCGCGGCGACCGGGTCGGTGCGCTCGAACTGCTGGAAAAAACCCACGGGCTTGCGAACGCGGAGGCGATCAAGCGCGTGCTCGACCACGAACGCCAGCGCAGCAAGCGCGGCCTGAGCGGCCGCGCCGACGGCACGGTCCGGCGCGACGAAAGCAACGCCGGGATGCTGTGGTGGGCGTTGCTGATCGCCGTTGCAGCAGTGACGCTGTGGTATCTCGTGTTCCGCAACTGAGCGCGCGAACGCCCGCGACCTGCCAGAGCCTCAGCCCAGCGAGGCCAGCCAGTCGTCGTCGCTGCCTTCGTTGATGCCTTCGAACAGGAAGGTGCTCAGGTAGCGCTCGCCGGTGTCGGGCAGCATCGCCAGGATCACCGCGCCGTGTTCGGCGGTGCGCGCGACTTCTAGCGCCGCGGCCGCGGTGGCGCCGGCCGAGATGCCGACGAAGATGCCTTCCTCCAGCGCCAGGCGGCGCGCGGTGTCGCGCGCGAGCACTTCGTCGACGGTCAGCACGTCGTGGGCGGCGTCGCGGTTGAGCACGGCCGGGACGAAGTCCGGGGTCCAGCCCTGGATCTTGTGCGGTTGCCAGGCGTTGCCGCTGAGCAGGGCCGCGCCGGCCGGTTCGCAGGCGGTGATGCGCACTTCCGGGCGCGCCACCCGCAGCACTTCGCCGACACCGGTGAGGGTGCCGCCGGTGCCCCAGCCGGTGACGAAATGATCGAGCCGACGGCCGGCGAAGTCCTGCAGGATCTCGGCCGCGGTGGTGTTGCGGTGATAGGCGGGGTTGGCCGGGTTCTCGAACTGGCGGGCGAGGAACCAGCCGTGTTTCGCCGCGAGTTCCTCGGCGCGCCGGACCATGCCGCTGCCGCGTTCGGCGGCCGGGGTCAGGATCACCTTGGCGCCGTAGGCGCGCATGAGCTTGCGGCGCTCCATCGAGAAGGTTTCGCTCATGGTGGCGACGAATTTGTAACCGAGTGCGGCGCAGACCATCGCCAGCGCCACGCCGGTGTTGCCCGAAGTCGCTTCGACCACGGTGTCGCCGGGCTTGATCAGCCCCTTGGCTTCGGCGTCGAGGATGATCGCCAGGGCCAGGCGGTCCTTGACCGAGCCGCCGGGATTGAAGGCTTCGACCTTGGCGTACAGGCTGACGTGCGCCGGGGCGAGGCGGTGCAGGCGGATCACCGGGGTGCGGCCGATGGTGTCGAGGATGCTGTCGTGGATCATGACCAGGCTCCAACTGGGGGACTCGCGGAGTATGAACTCCGTCCGTGCCGCCCGCGCCATCACGTTGATTACGGCGATGAAACATCGGCGCGGCAGTCGTCCAGGCCGACCTTCGTCGGCCGCATGCCGGCCCGAACACATCGCCGGGACGACTTTGCCTATACGGTGGTCAACCAATGGCCCACGCGAGCGTTAATGCTGCACCGCTAGAATCGCGCGGCTTCATCGCCGCGCCGGTTCTCCCTTCCGCGCGGATCGCCTGGCCGGGCCGCACCAGCGCCCGCCAGACCCGCGCCGCCGCCCTCACGGGTACCCGTTCAGAGATCCGCATGCGACCACGTTCCGGCCTTCGCACCTGCTGCACCCTTGTCTTCGCCCTCGCCCTGACCGCCTGCGGCAGCAAGGGCGGGGCGCCCCAGGGGGGCCAGGGCGGCGATCGCCCGATTCCGGTCACCACCGAGCCGGTCCGCTTGCGGCCCTGGAACGACACCGTGCAGGCGCTCGGCAACGTCAAGGCGCGCGAGTCGATCACGGTCACCGCCAAGGTCAGCGAGATCGTCCAGGGCGTGCATTTCGACAGCGGCGACCAGGTCGCCGCCGGCGCGTCGCTGATCACCCTCAGCGGCAAGGCCCAGCAGGCCGCCCTGGCCCAGGCCGAGGCCACCGCCAAGGAAGCCGCCGCCCTGTACCAGCGCCAGAGCGAACTCGCCGCGCAGCAGTTGATCGCGCGTTCGGCGCTCGACACCCAGCGTGCCACCCGCGACGCCACCCGCGCCCGGGTCGAGCAGATGAAGGCCGACATCGGCGACCGGGTGATCCGCGCGCCGTTCTCCGGCGTGCTCGGCATTCGCCAGGTCAGCCCCGGCTCGCTGGTCACCCCGGGCACGCCGATCGCTACCCTGGACGACACCGGCCGGGTCTATGTCGATTTCCCGGTGCCGGAAACGCTGTTGGCGCGCGTCGCCAAGGGCCAGACCGTCGACGGCACCAGCGCCGCGTATCCGGGCCAGCCGTTCCAGGGCGAGGTCAGCACGATCGACGCGCGGGTCGACCCGGCCACGCGCGCGATCACGGTGCGCGCCGATTTCCCCAATCCCGACCATCGCCTGCGGCCGGGCATGTTGATGCAGGTGACCTTGCTGCAACCCGAGCGCCAGGCCCTGTTGATACCGGAGATCGCGGTGGTGCAGGTGGGCACCGATTCCTACGTGTTCCGGGTCAAGCCCGACAACACCGTCGAGCGCGCCGACGTCGAAGTCGGCACGCGTCGCGAAGGGCTGGCCGAGATCGTCAAGGGCCTGCAGGTCGGCGATGTCATCGTCGTCGACGGCACCGGCAAGCTGCGCGTCGGCAACAAGGTCCAGGCCGCCGGTGCGAATGCGCCCGCGAAGCGCCAGGGCGAGCCGGCTGCAGCCAAGGGCCGCGCGAATGGCTGACTGGATGCGGTCCCTGCTGTCTTCGTTTCCGCGCAAGCCCGATGCCGGCGACCTGCGCGCCGCGGTCAAGCGCGCCCTGGACTTCCGCCTGCGCGGCATGTCCGGGGCTCCGCCTGAAGACCCGGCCTACGACCCCGAGCAGGCCCCGGGCGGCCGGCCCAAGGTCGTGCCGATCTACATAGCGCCGAAGCGCAGCGCGCCCAAGCGCCGCAACGGCGGCGACGCGCGATGAATATTTCCGACCTGTCGATCCGCCGTCCGGTGTTCGCCACCGTGATGAGCCTGCTGCTGATCACCCTGGGCGTGATGGCGTTCTCGCGCCTGACCTTGCGCGAATTGCCGGCGATCGACCCGCCGGTGGTCTCGGTCGACGTGACCTATCCCGGCGCCTCGGCGGCGGTGGTCGAGACCCGCATCACCCAGGTGCTCGAAGACGCCTTGGCCGGCATCGAAGGCATCGAGAGCATCGAATCGCGCAGCGTCAACGGACGCGCCTCGATCAGCATCGAGTTCACCTTGCAGCGCGAGATCGAGGCTGCGGCCAACGACGTGCGCGATGCGGTCAGCCGCGTCTCCAACCGCATGCCGGAAGAGGCCGACCCGCCGCAGATCGAAAAGGTCGAGAGCGACGCCGACCCGATCATGTGGCTGAACATGAGCTCCAAGCAGATGGACACGCTGCAGCTGTCCGACTACGCGGAGCGTTACGTGGTCGACCGTCTGTCCTCGGTCGACGGCGTCGCCCAGGTCCGGATCGGCGGCCAGCAGCGTTATGCCATGCGCATCTGGCTCGACCAGGACGCGTTGGCGGCGCGCGACATCACCGTCAACGAGGTCGAGGCCGCGCTGCGCGCCGAGAACGTCGAACTGCCGGCCGGGCGCATCGAATCGCAGACGCGCGACTTCACTCTGCGAGTCGCGCGCAGCTACCAAAAACCCGAGGACTTCGCCCAGATTCCGCTGAAGAAGGGCGCCGACGGTTATGTCGTGCGGCTCGGCGACGTCGCCAAGATCCAGCTCGATTCGGCCGAACGCCGCGCCTATTACCGCAGCAACGGCGAGCCGAACATCGGCCTGGGCATCGTCAAGACCTCCACCGCGAACAGCCTCGACGTGGCCCGCGCGATCCGCGCCGAGGCCGACAAGATCCGCCCGGGCCTGCCGGACGGCACCAACATCTTCGTCGCCTTCGACACCACCATCTTCATCGAGTCGGCGGTCGAGCGCGTGTACCACACGCTGGCCGAAGCGGTGATCCTGGTGTTGATCGTGATCTGGTTGTTCCTCGGCAGTTTCCGCGCCGCGCTGATCCCGGCGGTGACCGTGCCGGTGTGCCTGATCGCTGCCTTCATTCCGCTGTACGCCTTCGATTTCTCGATCAACCTGCTGACTCTGCTGGCGCTGGTGCTGTGCATCGGCCTGGTGGTCGACGATGCGATCGTGGTGCTGGAGAACATCCAGCGCCGCGCCGACCTGGGTGAACCGAAGCTGGTCGCCGCCGCGCGCGGCACCAAGCAGGTCGCGTTCGCGGTGATCGCCACCACCGCGGTGCTGGTGGCGGTGTTCCTGCCGATCGGCTTCATGGAAGGCAACACCGGGCGCCTGTTCCGCGAGCTGTCGGTGGCGCTGGCCGGCGCGGTGGCCTTGTCGGCCTTCGTCGCGCTGACCCTCACGCCGATGATGTCGTCGAAGTTCGTGCGCCCGCACAGCGAAGAGAAATCCAACCCGGTCAACCGCTGGGTCAATGCGCGCCTGGAAAGCGTGAGCCGGCGCTATAAAGGCCTGCTCGACCACACCGTCGAGCGGCCGTGGCTGTTCGGCGTGCTGATGGTGATCGCGCTGGCATTGAGCTTCGGCCTGTTCAAGCTGGTGCCTTCGGAGCTCGCGCCGCAGGAAGACCGCGGCTCGTTCCAGGTCTCGATCATCGGGCCGGAAGGCGCCGGCTACGACTACACGGTCAAGCAGGTGCAGCAGGTCGAGAAGATCATCGCCTCGCACACCGGCCCGGACCAGACCATCCAGCGCTACAACCCGCGCGTGCCCGGCGGTTTCGGCGCCAGCGAGGAAATGCACACCGGCCGCATCGCGGTGTTCCTGCAGGATTGGGACAAGCGCGACGTCAGCACCGCCGACGTCGCCGACGGTCTGCGCAGCGAGCTCGGTCAGTTGACCGGCGTGCGCGCGCTGCCGCAGGTCGGCGGCGGCCTGGTGCGTACGCGCGGGCAGCCGATCCAGATCGTGCTCGGCGGCCCCGAATACGTCGAACTGGCGAAGTGGCGCGATCGTCTGCTCGCCCGCATCGAGCAGAACAAGGGCCTGTTCTCGGTCGACTCGGACTACAAGGAAACCCGCCCGCAGATGCGCGTGGAGATCGACCGCCAGCGCGCCGCCGATCTCGGCGTCAGCGTCACCGACATCGGCCATTCGCTGGAAACCATGATGGGTTCGCGGCGTGCGACCACCTTCGTGCAGAACGGCGAGGAGTACGACGTGATCGTCCAGGCCGGACGCGAAGTGCGCGCCTCGCCGGCCGACCTGGCGGCGATCCAGGTGCGCGCCCGCGACGGCGGCCTGGTGCCGCTGTCGAACTTGGTCACCTTGAAGGAACTGGCCGAGCCCGGCAGCCTCAACCGCTTCAACCGCCTGCGCGCGATCACCGTCAGCGCCGGCCTCGCGCCGGGCTACACCATGGGCGAGGCGATCACCTGGCTCAACCAGGTGGTCGAGGAAGAATTGCCGGAACAGGCGCAGATCGACTGGAAGGGCGAATCGCGCGAGTACCAGAAGGCCGGCGGCGCGGTGCTGATGACCTTCACTCTCGCGTTGCTGGTCGTGTACCTGGTGCTCGCCGCGCAATTCGAGAGCTTCATCCATCCGTTCGTGATCATGCTGACCGTGCCGCTGGGCGTGCTCGGCGCCTTGCTCGGCCTGTGGATGACCGGCGGCACCCTCAACCTGTTCAGTCAGATCGGCATCGTCATGCTGGTCGGCCTGGCGGCGAAGAACGGCATCCTGATCGTCGAGTTCGCCAATCAGTTGCGCGACGAGGGCCGCAGCATCCACGAGGCCATCGTCGAGTCCTCGGCGGTGCGCCTGCGCCCGATCCTGATGACCTCGATCGCGACCGTGGTCGGTGCCGTGCCCCTGGTCCTGGCCGGCGGCCCGGGCTCGGCGAGCCGGGCGACGATCGGCATCGTGGTGATCTTCGGCGTGTCGTTCTCGACCCTGTTGTCGCTGTTCATCGTGCCGGCGTTCTACGTCCTGCTGGCGCGCTACACCAAATCGCCCGAGGCGGTCGCGCACGAGTTGGAGAAGCTGGAAAAGGACACCCCGCAGGCCGGCGGCCACGCGTGATCGGGTGATCGCAGGCCGGCGCACCGCTTCAGGGTAGGAGCGGCGCAAGCCGCGACCGCGGGGCCTCGGCTACGACGCGTGTCGCGGCTCGCGACCGAAGGAAATCCAGGAGGACGCCGCTCCTGCCCGGACGCCGTTCCGCGGCCCCGGTTTCCGCCCGCCAACAGTGATGCAGTACGCTATCGCCATGAACGCCGCTCCCTTATCCGACCCGGGCGATATCCGCCTGCTTGGCGAAGGCTTCGTCCTGCGCCCCTGGCGGCCCGACGACCTCGACAGCCTGGTCGAACACGCCAACGACGAACACGTCTCGCGTTCCACCAGCGATCGTTTTCCCTATCCCTATACCCGCGAAGACGGCGAGCGCTTCCTGTCCGGCCAGGTCGTCAATCTCAACGACCCGGTCATGGCGATCGAAGTCGACGGCCGCGCCTGCGGCGGCATCGGCGTGCGCGCCGGCCAGGGCGAGCGCGGCCATAGCGCCGAGCTGGGCTATTGGCTCGGGCGCGCGCTGTGGAATGCCGGCCTGATGACGCGCGCGGTCGCCGTGTTCGCGCCTTGGGTCATGCGCGAGCTGTCCCTGTATCGCTTGTGCGCGACGGTGCTCGACCACAACCCGGCCTCGGCGCGGGTGTTGCTGAAGAACGGTTTCGAAGAAGAAGGCGCGCAACGCTGCGCCGTGTTCAAGCGCGGGCAGCTGCACGACCTGCGTGTATTCGCCAAGGTAAGAAGGAGTCTCGACGATGCGACGTGATCCCCCGCGCGGTCCGCGCCCCCCCATCGCTCCGGGACAGAGCCCCTGGCGCACCGGTCCGCGCCGCGACGACGAACAACGCCCGCGGCGCGAGCCCGATGCGCAAGGCAGCGCGGGGCCGGTCGATCCGCCGCCGTCGCCGTACCGCGGCGGACACGATCGCGGCGGACACGCACATGCGCATCCGCATTCGCGCTTGGAACGACGCGAGCAGCGCAACCAACATCCCGCCGATGCGCGCACGCCGCGCGAGCGGGCGCGGCCGGAACGCCACGAGCGCGACGAGCGGGTCTATCGCCAGCGCGACGAGGCCGATCTGCGTCAGCCCCTCGGCGACGACATGTTCGAGGCGCCGCATCCGCAACGCGCGCGTCGCGACGTCGAGCTGCGCCTGTACGGCCTCAATGCGATCCGCGCCGTGTTCGCGCGCCGGCCGCAGGCGATCCGCAAGCTGTATCTGAGCGGCAACCGCATTCCCGCGCTGCAGCCCTTGCTGGCGTGGTGCGTGGCCAACCGCGTCGGCTATCGCGTGGTCGAGGAAGCCGACCTCGACAAACTCGCGGCCAGCGGGCATCACGAAGGCGTGGTCGCCGACGTGTTGCGCGAGGAGCCGGCTTCGCTGTCGGAATGGCTGCGCGAATTGCCCGCAGGCCCGCAGTTGGCGATCTGGCTCGACGGCGTCGGCAATCCGCACAACCTCGGTGCGATCCTGCGTTCGGCCGCGCATTTCGGCGTGGCCGCGGTGCTGATGCCGAAGGATTCGACCCTGGCCCTGTCGGGCGCCGCCGCGCGCGTCGCCGAGGGCGGCGCCGAAGCGGTGCCGATGGTGCGCATGGGCCGCAGCGACAATGCGCTGACCCAGTTGCGCGGCGCCGGATTCGCCTTGGCCGCGACGGTGGTGTCCGGCGGCGACAACGCCTTCGCGACTCAATTGCCGCAGCGTTTGGTCTATGTGTTGGGTGCGGAGAGCGAAGGCATGGACCGCGACCTCGTCGCGGCCTGCGACCTGCGTTTGTCGATTCCCGGCAGCGGCAAGGTCGAAAGCCTCAACGTCGCCGCGGCGACCGCGGTGTTGTTGGCGGCGTGGACTGCGCGTAGCGCATAGGCCATCGCGCTAAAGCCCCTCTCCCGCAGGCGGGAGAGGGAGCTGAGACGCGTCGGCGAACACGGCACGCAATGAGTGTCGTGCCGCCTCACTCCTCCGGCGGCGTAACCTGCTTGGCTTCGCTGCCGAAATCGCCGTCGGCCGAAGCGGCCAGATAGGCGAACACCGCATACGCCGCGACGTTCTGCGCCAATGCCTTCGGGTCGATCTTGTCGAGGGTGTCGTCGGGCGTGTGGTGGTAGTCGAAATAATCGCTGCCGTCCTGGGCCAGACGCGCCCAGGCCAGGCCGCGCGCGGCGAACGGCGAGATGTCCGGGCCGGGGCCGCCCTTGCCGGGCGTGTGCTCGATGCCGAGCGGTGCCAGGGCCTCGGCGATCTGCTTGTCGGCGGCCTGCGCATGCGCCGGCGCCGAACTCGAATAAGCGTAGATACGGCCCGCGCCGAAATCGCTCTCGGCGCCGATCTGGTGCTGTTTGACCTGCGCGGCATGCTTGAGCGCATAGGCCTTGCCGCCGTACAGGCCCTGTTCTTCGTTGGCGAAGGCGATCACCCGGATGCTGCGCGCCGGGCGCAGCTTGCTCTGGCCGATCAGCTTGCCCGCGGCCATGGTCAGGCCGACGCCGGCGCCGTCGTCGATCGCGCCGGTACCGAGATCCCACGAATCCAGATGGCCGCCGATCACCACGACTTCCTCGGGCTTGCTCTTGCCGCGGATCTCGCCGATGACGTTGTGCGAAGTCGCTTCGCCGTCCCAGCCGCAATCCAGGGCGACGCGCACGCGCACCGGGCCGCGCGCGGCCAGGCGCGCGAGCTGGTCGGCGTCCGGCGCGGCCAGCGCGGCTGACGGAATCGGGGTCAGGCCGTCGTCGAAACGGGTGATGCCGGTGTGCGGATTGCGGTGCGAGTCGGTGCCGGCCGAACGCATCAGATAGGCGCTGGCGCCGGCGCGGATCGCCGCCGACGGGCCGCGGCTGCGCACGCGTCCGCCGGGGCCGTAGCCGGCGCCGTCCTTGGCGCGCTCCATGCGGTAGTCGATGAAGGCGATCTTGCCCTTGAGCGAACCGGCCGGCGCGGCTTCCAGCGCGGCGAGGTCGGCGAAGCGCACGATCTCGCCTTCGACCTTGCCGGCGGGGCTGCCGCCCAGGGCGGTCAGGTTCAGCGGCTGGCGATGTTCGCCGAGCACTTCGGCCTGCTCGCTGCGGCGCTCCCACTTCGGAAACGTCACCGGTTCCAGCCAGACCTTGTCGAAGCCGAGCTCGCGGAATTTGGCTTCGGCCCACTTCACCGCGCGCGCATCCGCCTCGCTGCCGGCCAGGCGCGGGCCGACCTCGGTGGTCAACGACTCGGTGATGCGATAGCCCAGGTCGCTGGCGAGCGCGCTTTCGCGCAATTCGCCGGCGGCGGCGATAGCGGCCTCGGGAATGCGCGTCTCGCGCGGGGTGGCCACGGCGGAGCCGACGAACAACACAGCAGCGATCGCTGCCCACAACGGTGCGCGCATCCCCAACTCCCTCATCTGGAAAGACCGGAGGCCGCCTGCAACCAGGCGGCCGGAAAAGACGAAGCCGCGAGCTTAGCAACCCGCGGCCCCGTCTCTACCTGTCGCAAGTCACGCCGGACTTGAGGGTTTTTTGTCGCTGCCTATCGCCACGTTTGAGGCACTTTGCCGCAACGGGCGAAGCGTTCTCACTTCTTCAGCGAATCGCGGATCTCGCGCAGCAGCACGATGTCCTCGGGCGTTGCCGCCGGCGCCGCGTCGGCGGGCTTGCGGACCTTGTTGTAAGCCTTGAGGAACAGGAAGATCACGAACGCGATCAGGACGAAGTCGATCGCGGTCTGCAGGAAGGCGCCGTACTTGATCGCGACTTCGGCCGCGACTTCCTTGCCGGCGGCATCCATCTGCGCCGCGGTCAGCACGTACTTGGCGTCGCCGAGGCTGACCCCGCCGCTGAGGTAGCCGATGAAGGGCATGACGATGCCGTCGACCAGGGCCGTGACGATCTTGCCGAAGGCCGCGCCGATCACCACACCGACGGCCAGATCGACCACGTTGCCGCGCGCTATGAACTCTTTGAACTCGCTGATCATGCCCATCCGCATGCTCTCCCTGTGTTGACGACATGAATGCGGCGCCGCAGCGCCGAGGCGACTATACCGGCGCCGGGATGATGTGTCCGTGCAGTTCGGCCACGCCTTCGAGCACGGCGTGATAGCGGTCGCCGGGCTGCAGCGGGCCGACCCCGGAGGGCGTGCCCATGTAGATCAGGTCGCCGGCGCGCAGCGCGTACAGCCGCGACAGCTCGTGCAGGATTTCGGGCACGTTCCAGACCAGGTCGGCGAGCGTGCCGCGCTGGCGGACTTCGCCGTTCACTTCCAGGCTCAAGGCGCGCGCGCCGAGTTCGCCGACGTCGGCGACCGGCACGATTGCGCTGATCGGCGCGGCGTGGTCGAAGGACTTGCCGGTATCCCAGGGCAGCCCCTTGGCCTTGGCCTGCGATTGCAGGTCGCGGCGGGTCAGGTCTAGCCCGACGGCATAGCCGTAGACCAACGCCTGGGCGTCGGCGACGGCGAGTTCGCCGGCCGGCGCATCGCGACCGATCGCGACCACCAGTTCGACCTCATGGTGCAGGTCGTCGGTGCCGGGCGGGTAGGGCACGGCTTCGCCGAGCTCGATGGCGTCGTGCGGCTTGAGGAAGAACACCGGACGGCCGCGATCGGCGGCCGAGGTCGGTACGGCCGCGCCCATTTCGCGTGCGTGTTCGGCGAAGTTGCGCCCGACGCAGTAGACGCGGCGGACCGGGAAGGTGGTGCCGTCGGCGACGTCGGCGCCGCGGACCGGAATACGGGTATGCGGCGGTGCCGCGATCGCGTCGCTCATGCGTTCAATGCGTGGAAGAAGTAGGGGAGCGATGGCCGAGGCGGGCCGCATCGACGACGCGGAACTCGCCTTCGACGATGTCGTGGCCGTGGGCATCGCGACGCGCCATCGGCTTGCCGCGGCGCTTCCACAGTTTGTAGGCAAGGCCGACGGCGATCATCGCCGCGCCGACGAACACGCTGAACATCACCAGCAGCGCCAGCAGCCCGAGCCCGATCACGCCGAGCACGAAACGCAGGAGGCGGTGACGCGGCTTGCGCGGCTCGAAAGCGGTGCGCACGCGCGACTGGAACGCATTCCATTGCGGTCGGTGATCGGAGAATCGGAAGGTCTGGGCAAACATTTAGGGTGTCGTGAGACAATGCGGCAAACGCCGGACACAGGAGTATCGTTCCAGGCATGGACGAGGGTGTGAGAAGTTCGTTAAATCATCCCGGCGAAGGCGGCAACGCAGTGTTGCCCCTGATCGAGCTGGCGCGGCTGGCCGACGGTGCGTTCGCCGAGGTCGAAGCGACCCTGGACGGCGACGCCGAATCGCTGCTGCTGTATCGCGACGGCGAGGCCGTACGCGCCTGGTTGAATATTTGCCCGCATGCCGGCCGCCGTCTCGACTGGGCGCCGGGCCAGTTCCTCAAGAGCAAGGACGGCCTGCTGGTCTGCGCCGCGCATGGCGCGAGTTTCGAGTTGCAAGGCGGCCAATGCGTCGCCGGCCCCTGCCGCGGCGAAGCGCTGCGCGCGGTCGCGGTGACGGTGCGCGATGGGGCGGTGTGGTTGGGGTGAGTTGGGATTGTTAGTGGACAGTCAACAGCCAACAGCCAACAGCCAACAGCCAACAGCCAACAGCAAATCCCCCCTGCCCCCCTTTTGCAAAGGGGGGATAAGCGAATGCGGGGTTCGTCTTCGCTAGGACTTGCAGCGATCCGGCCGTACCGACAAGCGAGCGAGCCCGGGGCGAGGCGCCGAGCTCATACGGACCCACCAGATGCATTCCCCCCCTTTGGAAAAGGGGGGCAGGGGGGATTTGCTTTTCCCGCCACCGCACCGAAGCTGCGGCGTCTGCGAGGTCACTTGCCCCAGAACAGCAAATTCACCATCAGCACCGTCACCACGGTGTAGATCAGCGACAGCGGGCCGCCGATGCGCCACAGCTCCTTGCCGGTGTAGCCGGCCGGGCCGGTGATCATCGAGATCACCGGGTTCGAGGCGGTCATGAAGTTGTTCGAGGCCGACAGCGCCACGATCAGGGCGAAGGCGGTCGGGTTGCCGCCGGCGGCGAGCGCGAGGTTGACCGCGAGCGGCACCACCACGATGGTCGCGCCGACATGGCTGATGACCAACGAAAACATCGTCGTCAGCAAGCCGATGAAGATCTCCAGCAGCCACACCGGCGTGCCGCTCGGCAGGCGCTCGATGGTATGGCCGGCGATCCACGCCGCCGCGCCGCTGGAATCCATGGCCCAGCCCAATGGAATCAGGCAGGCCATCAGGAACACGGTCTTCCAGTTGATCGCCGCGTAGGCCTCGTCGATGTTGATGACACCGGCGATCAGCATGCCGGCCACGCCGGTCATCAGCGCGATCGACACCGGCAGGCGCGAGGACAGGGCCAGCAGCATCGCCACGGCGAAGATGGTCAGCGCGAGCTTGAGCTTGTGCGGGCGCTGCTCGCCCTTCGGGTAGTCGGTGACGACGACCAGGTCCTTGCTCGCCGCCGCGGTCGCCAGGTCGGTCCAGATGCTGTGGAACACCAGCATGTCGCCGGCGCGCATCGGCACGGTGCGCACGTTGTCGCGCAGCACGCTCTTGTCGCGGTTGATCGCCAGCAGGCTCAGGCCGGCATGCTTGCGCAGGTGCAGGTCGCCGGCGGTCTTGCCGATATACCCGGAGGTCGCCGGCACCACCGCTTCGGAAATGCCGGCGCGGCTGGGGTTGAACAGGTCGGCGAAGTTACGCAGGCGCGAGGACAAACGCAGGAACTGGTTTTGGGCGAAGTCGGCGACCTGCTGCTTCGGCCCCATCGCACCGAGCACGCTGCCGACCCAGATGCGGGTGTCGGCCGGCGGCGCCAGGCGCGCCTCGCCGTCGCTCTTGAGCGCGAGCAGCAGGGGCGCGCCGCGCAGCGCTTCGGCCTCGCCGAGCGACATGCCGACCAACGGGCTGTCGGCGGTGACCGTCATTTCGTAGACGTCGCCCTCGATGCCGTAGGCCTTGGCGAAATAACTCTGGGTGCGCGCCGGCGTGGCGCCCTTGTCGCTGTCGTCGCGCAGCAGCTTGTCGCCGAAGAAATGGAAATACGCCAGCGAGGCGACCAGCAGGGCGATGCCGATCGGCATCGGCGCGAACATCTTCAGCGGCTCGATGGTCGCCGCGCCCGAGGGCAGGTTGCTGTTGGCGTTGAGCAACAAGTCGTTGAGCAGGATCAGCGGCGAGTTGCCGACCATGGTCAGGGCGCCGCCCATGACGATGGCCGCGGCGATCGGCAGCAACAGGCGCGGCAGCGACAGGCCGGTGCGCGAGGACAGGCGCGAGGCGACAGGCATGTACAACGCCATCACTGACGGGTTCTGCATGAAGGAGGAGTTGAGGCCGGCCACCGCCGTGGTCAGCAACAGCAAGCGTTGTTCGACGCCGTGCGCGCGCCGCAGCAGCCAGGCAGCGAGGCGGTTGAGGGCGCCGGTGCGGTCGAGGCCGGCGCCGAGGATCATCGTGGCGATGATGCTGATGACCGCGTTGCCCGAGAAGCCGTTGAACAGTTCGTCCGGCTCGACCAGGCCCGACAGGCCGAGCAGCACCAGCACGACCAGGGCGACGACGTCGGCGCGGATGCGCTCGAACAGGAACATCGCCATCGTGAAGACCACCAGCCCGAGGACGAGCTTCATGTCGGTGGTGAGCGCGAGGGCGGTATCCATTTAAGGCCGGGAATCGGGAATGGAGAATCGGGAATCGGAAGAGCAGGAGCAAGGCAACGCGTCGCCGCCGGATTCGGTCTCAGCAAGGCATCGCGAATGTTCGGTGGGGCGCATCCGATTCCCTATTCCCGATTCCCTATTCCCGGCTGCTTGTCGTACAGCAGATCCCAGACGCCGTGGCCGAGTTTCTGGCCGCGGGTCTCGAAGTGCGTCTGCGGACGCCACGGCGGCCGGGCCACGCTGCCGCGCGGGCCGGCGCGGTTGACCAGGCCTGCGGTCGCATCGAGCACGTCCCACATCTGTTCGGCATAGTCCTGCCAATCGGTGGCGAGGTGCAAGCGACCGTCGGGCGAAAGTTTGCGCACCAGCAGATCGGCGAACGCGGGCTGGACCAGGCGGCGCTTGTTGTGGCGCTTCTTGTGCCACGGGTCCGGGAAATAGATGCGGACCTCGTCGAGCGAGCCGTCGGCGACTTCGTGGTTCAACACTTCGACCGCGTCGTGGTGATACAGGCGGACATGGTCGCTGCCGTCTTCGGCCAGGGCGTTCAACAGCCGGCCGACGCCGGGGGCGTGGACCTCGATGCCGATCAGGTCGCGCTCGCGGTCGTGCTGGGCGGCGAAACGCAGGGCTTCGCCGTTGCCGAAGCCGATCTCGAGCACGCGCTTGGCGCTACGGCCGAAGATTTCGTCGTAATCGCGCGGCGAACCCTGGTAGTCGATGCCGAAACGCGGCCACAGCTCGTCGAAGGCGCGCTGCTGGGCCGGAGTGAAGCGGCCCTGGCGCAGGACGAAGCTGCGCACCTGGCGCCGGCCTTCTTCCACGGTGAACGGCTTGGGCGGGGTCTTGGCGCCGTCGCTGGAGAACGGGTCCGTCATTCGATCAAACCGTCCACCGGGCTCGACGCGCTGGCATAACGCTTGCGCGGAATGCGGCCGGCCTTGAACGCGGCGCGGCCGGCCTCGATCGCCAGCTTCATGGCATGCGCCATCAGGATCGGGTCGCGGGCGCCGGCGATGGCGGTGTTCATGAGCACGCCGTCGCAGCCCAGCTCCATGGCGATGGCCGCGTCCGAGGCGGTGCCGACGCCGGCGTCGACCAGGATCGGCACCTTGGCGTTCTCGATGATCTCGAGCAGGTTGTACTTGTTCTGCACGCCCAGGCCCGAGCCGATCGGCGCCGCCAGCGGCATCACCGCCACGCAGCCGATCTGTTCCAGGCGCTTGGCCAGGATCGGGTCGTCGGAGGTGTAGACCATCACGTCGAAACCGTCCTTGACCAGGATTTCGGCCGCGGCCAGGGTCTGGACGACGTCGGGGAACAGCGTGCGCTGGTCGCCGAGCACTTCGAGCTTGACCAGCTTGTGGCCGTCGAGCAGTTCGCGGGCCAGGCGGCAGGTGCGCACGGCGTCGTCGGCGGTGTAGCAGCCGGCGGTGTTGGGCAGCAGGGTGTAGCGGTCCGGGGGCAGCACATCGAGCAGGTTCGGCTCGCCCGGGTTCTGGCCGATATTGGTGCGGCGGATGGCGACGGTGACGATCTCGGCGCCGGCGGCTTCGGTCGCCAGGCGGGTCTCGTCGAGGTCCTTGAACTTGCCGGTGCCGGTCAACAGGCGCGAGCGGTAGGTTTTGCCGGCGATGACCAGCGGATCGGATAAGGCGTTGTTCGTCATCGGTGAATTATGTCGGATAACGCCCTGCGCTTGGACCCCGCGCGGCCCGCCGTTTCACCCGGCGTGCGGTTTTCGCTCTTCCGCCGCGGCGCGGCCGGGCGAGGGTTGGGCGGGGGTTGGGCGGGGGTTGGGCGGGCTGGGCGACGGCCGCAAAACGCGGTTCGTGGTCGTCCCCGGCGCCATCCATCCAGAACGGCGACCGTTCGTCGCCGGATGATGAAAATGTGATTGCAATCACATTTTGAAGCGTATATTGGCCGGCAAGCGGTACTGGGGCGGCGCTGAAGGTTCGCGACGCATCGGCCATCGCCGGCGGCGTCCGCTGGGGGAAGCGGGCGCCGCGCCGTCGTACGGGACTCGAAAAAGGCACAACCGGTGAAAGCCGGTGTCGCAAAGCCACGGGTGCGGGCCGTCCGGTCAGCATGGCCGAGCTACCGAGCGCGAAGAACAGGGTGCTTTGCCACCCCGCTCACGGAGTTCTGACATGTCCACCACTCGACGTTGGCGTCCGTTGCTTGCAACGGCGCTCTTGCTTGCTACCGCTGCCGCCTTGCCCACCGGGGCCTGGGCGGCCTCGGTGCAGCCGACCACTTTCTCGGGCAACTTCACCAGTTGCGACGACCTGCCCGGCGTAGCGACCTGGGCCGGATTGGGCGGCAGCACCGGCAGCGCACCGGTCAACGGCCAAAGCTACAACCTTGGCGCACCCGGTCAAACCATCACCTTCAACTACACACCTGCCGACCAAAGCAAATTTATCGGCTTCACCTCGACCGTGCCGATGGACTACATCGTGGTCAAGGGCGGCAACGCCTATAACGTCTTCCACTACGACCCCGCCGCCCTCAGCGACATCAATCTGTTCGCACCGATCAATTCCAGCGGCGAACCCGCCGGCGTCAGCCATGTCGTGTTCTGCTTCCTGCCCAAGCCCAGCGGCGAGAAAACCGCCACGGCGAGCTGGAAGCGCTATACCGATTGGCAGATCGAAAAGACCGTGACGCCCGAGAGCATCGTGATGTTCGATGGCGACAGCCACCAGGTCGAATACACCGTCACCGCCACGCCGACCACCCGTGGCATGTATCGCGTCGCCGGCGCCATCACCGTCAAGGACCCGTTCGGCTTCGGTTGGAAGACCACCGCCGTGGTCGACACCATGCAGTTCAACAACAGCGCGACCCAGTTCCAGCTGAGTTGGACCTCGCAGGGCGGCGACACCGACACCCTGGCCTGCGTCAAGCCGGCCGCGAATCCGGACAAGATCATCCTGACCTGCGATTACGCGTTCGACCTGAGCAGCAACACCCATCCGTTCCTGCTCAACGCCAGCGGAGGCGTCAACGCCGCCGGCATCACCAGCGAGCGCAACGGCGGCACCTATACGTTCGTGGCTTCCGCTGCGTTCTCGATCCCGGCGAACCCGGCCGAGAGCTACGGCGACACGTTCGTGATCGACGACTCGATGCTGCCGGGCGATCCGAACCACAGCTTCAGCCTCGGCAACGGTCCGTATGTGTGGACCTATCCGCGTCCGTCGCCGTTCGTGTGCGGTGCCGACGAAGGTCAGCACAACAACACCGCAACCGGTACCTGGAGCACCAGCGCCAGCACCAATGCCACGGCCAGCGATTCGGCCATGGTCACCGTCGCCTGCCGGACCGTCGCGATCAGCAAGACCGCGCAGACCCGCTACGACCGCGACTATGCCTGGGCGCCCGACAAGCATGTGGTGGTCTCGCCGGCCGACGCCAAGGTCGTCGGCATGCAGGGCTGCCTGCCCGATCCGATCGCCAGCGGCATCTATGCCGGTAACTTCCTGTGCGACGACGTCGACGTGCTGCTCAATGTCGGCGGCAACTACGAGACGGTCTATCGTCTCGCGGCGACCCGCAGCACCGAGTCCGAGAGCGGCTTTGCGGTCAGCGGCAGCATCATGGTCACCTGGCCTGCCGACGCGACACCGCAGTTCAGCCCGGCCGATCCGAGCGACACTCTGCACTTCGCCGGTGGAGGCACCCAGTCGGTGTCGCCGACGTGCGACCCGCAGGGCGCGACCTCGCTCAACTGCACCTACGACGCAGCGCTGAGCGGCAAGCTCGAAGGCTATAACGAGGCGAGCATCCAGCGCGTGCTGAAGTGCTACGACGCTGCCGGCAACGCCAGCGATTGCGGCTTCACGAGCTACACCTCCAACCAGGCCGCACTGGTGTACGGCTCGCCGAACGTCGAAACCGACGCCTGCGTGCAGGTCAGCGACCTGTTCAACGGCATCCCGGGCCTCAACCTCGGCGATACCTTCGGTTGGCAGGTCAGCCCGCTGATGTGCAGCAGCTTCGCCCAGTACGTCACTGGCGACATCAACCCCGATCCGGGCATCGTCAACAGCCTCGACCTGTTCGCGGCGTGGATACTGCCGAGCCAGACCGGACCCGGTAACACTTGCGAATTCATGGTTCCGAACCTCTTGACCTTGGCGACCGACAACGGCGTCAACAAGAGCGACGAAGCCGTGATCACCGTGAGCGTGCCGGAACTGTGCGCCAACAGCGGATGCACCTACACCCAGGGTTATTGGAAGACCCACTCGAAGTACGGCCCCGCGCCGTATGACGCGACCTGGGCCGCGATCGGAGAAGACACGCTGTTCTTCGCCTCCGGTCAGACCTGGTACAAGGTGTTCTGGACGCCGCCGAAGGGTGGCAACGCGTACTACATCCTCGCGCACCAGTACATGGCCGCACGCCTCAACGCCGAAGCCGGCGCAGGCGCACCGTCCAACGTGCAGGCCGCTATCGCCGAAGCCACCGCATGGTTCATCGGTCGCAGCACCACTGCGCCGAAGGGCGCGGCACGCGACACCGCGATCAGGCTCGCCGGCATTCTCGGCGCCTACAACGAAGGCACGACCGGACCTGGCCATTGCTCGGTCTCGCCGGCCACCGTGATCGACGGAGGCGGCAACAGCTGATACGCAGCGTTACTTGCAACCCGCAACAGAGCCCCGGCTTCGGCCGGGGCTTTTTTATGCGCCGATGTCATTTGCTTGAACATCGCACCGACACGTAAGGCCCCCTCAAATATCGCATCGACACATGAACTCCCCCCTTTGAAAAAGGGGGGGTAGGGGGGATTTGCTCTTATCCCATCCACATCAAGGCGATCTGCCCGGAAATCCCCCGGCGCAGCGGGCTTGTCGCTCCGCCGAACGACGCAGGCGCCCGCCCCCTTTGCAAAGGGGGCTTGTGTAGGTGTTTCCGCAGGCCGTTCACGCCCGTCGATCCGTCGGCGTCGAGCACACGGTGTTGATGTAGCCGCTGCCCAGAGAGGTCCCCCTTTGGAAAAGGGGGGGCAGGGGGGGATTTGCTCCTGCTCCGCTATGCATTCGCGCCCCGCATTCGCCCAGCAAGCAAGCTTGACCGATCCTGGCGCCAACCACCGCGCACGCAATTCCATCGACGGCTGTCACGAATCTTTAAACGTCGCGGCCCAGCATGCGCAGGATTGCCGGGCTCGACGCAGGGCCTTCGGACGGAACCGGCCGGCAGCCTTCCCTTCCTTCCGAACGCCGAATCCATGATGCCTTCCACCCGCCAGCTGAGCCGGGCGATCCGTTGCGCCCTCGTACTGACCGCATTCGCCGTTTCTAGCGCACAGGCCCAGGACACCGCAGCGACTGCCGCCAGCGATGCGAGCATGGCCGCCGCCAGCGCAACCGATCTCGACACCGTCATCGTCACCGGCCGTTCCGGCACGCGCCAGCGCAGCAAGGCCGAGACCAGCTACTCGATCACCGCCATCGACGAAGACCGCCTACGCATGCAGGCGCCGACCTCGGTCACCGAGGCGATGAAGTCGGTGCCGGGCTTTTGGGTCGAAGCCACCGGCGGCGAAGCCAGCGGCAACATCCGTGCGCGCGGCATCCCGGTCGACGGGTTCGGTTCGGTCACCCTGCTCGAAGACGGCATCCCGGTGCAGCACGACCCGGCCCTGGGCTTCCTCAACGGCGACCAGGCGTTCCGACTCGACGAGACCATCGAACGCATCGAAGTGGTGCGCGGCGGCCCCTCCTCGGTGTTCTACTCGAACGCGCCGGCCGGCGCGATCAACTTCATCCCGCGCGTGGTCGGCGACAGCGCCGAAGGCGTGGTCAAGTACACCGCAGGCGACTACGGCCTGAACCGCTACGACTTCTTCTTCGGTACGCCGCTTGGCGCCGGCTGGAAGCTCGGCCTCGGCGGCTTTTATCGTTTCGACGACGGCATCCGCGATCCCGGCTTCCAGGCCAACGACGGCGGCCAGTACCGGCTCAACCTGAGCAAGGCGTTCGAGCGCGGCCGCTTCGCCTTCGACTACAAGCGCCTGGACGACAACGTCGCGCTGTACCTCGGCATCCCGATGCGCACCTATGCCGACGGCAAGATCCGCGGCGTGCCCGGCTTCGACGATCACTACGGCACCCTGGCCGGCCCGGACACCCGCCATGCCTCGATGCTGCAGGGCGACCGCAGCCGCTATGCCTTCGACAACGCGCGCGGCACCGAAGTGAAGCGCGACCAGTACACGGTCAAGTTCGATTACGAACTCGGCGCCGGCTTCAAGCTCGCCCAGTCGCTGCGCTACGACCGCACCGAGACCCAGCGCAACGGCGTGTTCCCGCTGCAGTTGCTCAGCGCCTCCAAGTTCCTGTCCGACCCTGCGCTGAAAAAGCAGCTCGCGGCGATTCCCGGCGCCGCCGGCGCGCAGCTGCGCTACGTCAACGGCGCGGGCCAGGTGTTCGACGTCGCCAACCAGAACGGCAACGGCCTGGTCACGGTCGGCGGCCTGCGCGGCGTGACCATGCCGGTCGACGAGCTGATCAGCGACACCCGCCTGATGCGCCGTTTCGACTTCGGCGGGCAGAGCCACGACCTCACCTTCGGCTACTACTACGCACGCTTCGACCAGGACTTCGACCGCTATTCGTCGACGACCCTGCTCGACGTGCGCGATAACGCGCGCCTGCTCGATCTGGTCGCGGTCGACGCCGCCGGCCGCCCATTGGCGACGCTGACCGACCACGGCTTCTACCGCTACGGTTATGAGTGGGAGAACGCCAGCGGCCGCTCGACCACCCAGGCCGTGTACCTGTCGGACGAATGGCAGGTCAACGAGCGCCTGCGCATCGACGCCGGTGTGCGCTGGGAAAAGGTCAACGCCAAGGGTTGGACCGAGATCCGCAAGCAGGTCAACCTGGGCACTCCGGCGAGCTCGCAAATCCTGACCGGCTCGGGCCGCTTCGTGAACTACGACCGCGACTACGACAAGCTCGGCTGGACCGTCGGTGCCAATTGGCAGTTCGACAAATACTCGGGCCTGTTCGCGCGCTGGACCCCGACCTTCCGCCTGCCCAATCTGTCGAGCTTCATCACCCGCTATTCCAACTGCACCCAGGCCGCGGCCCAGGACTGCGTGAGCAAGGACACCGCGGCGCAGCCGGTGATCCAGACCATGCAGCTCGGCGAGGTCGGCTACAAGTTCAGCAACGAAACCTTCGACGTGTTCGCCACGCTGTTCTACACCAAGTACGAGAACGTCGGTTTCAGCAATGCCGTGTTCGACCTCAACGCCGGCACCTCGACCGTGCAGCAGGGCTATGCCGACACCAAGACCACCGGCCTGGAGTTGGAAGCGTCGTGGTTCCCGGTGCGCTGGTTCGACATGCAGCTGACCGCGACCGTGCAGGACCCGCAATACAAAGGCCTGCGCTACACCGAGATCGTCAACGGCGCGCCGGTGTTGCGCGACTTCGTCGGCAACCAGTTGATCCGCGTGCCGAAGAACAGCTTCCGCATCGTGCCCGGCATCAACCTGCTCGACGACCGTCTGCGCCTGCAGCTCGCCTACGAATACCAGGGCGAGCGTTTCGTCGACACCGCCAATTCGGTGCGGCTGCCGTCGTACAACGTGCTCAACGCCAGCGCCCGCTACGAGTTCACCCCGGGGCTGACCCTGTTCCTGTACGGCGACAACCTGACCAACTCGCGCGGCCTGACCGAAGGCAACCCGCGCGCCGGCGAGCTGCAGAGCGCCGACGCCGGCGCCAACACCTTCATCGCCCGCCCGCTGCTCGGCCGTGCCTTCCGCGCCGCGCTGATGTACCGGTTCTGAGCGCGATGCGGATGGGGGCGGTCAAGGCTGGGCTGAGTTGCGGCGCGCTGATCGTCGGCGCGCTTATGGCCGGCCCACTCATGGCCGGCGCCGCCGGTGCGCAAACCAGCGCAGCCATCGCGGGCGCTGGCTGCAAGCTCGACGCCGATCGCGCCTCGGCGGCCGGCCCGGACTGCAGCCAGACCTGGATCGACGCGCGCCTGCGCATCAACGATCTGCAGGCGATCGGCACCCACAACAGCTACAAGCTCGCGATCCCGCCGCAGGAGCTGGCCGCGCACCGCGCGGTCGATGCGGCCGGCGCGGACTCGCTGGACTATGCGCATCCGCCCTTGTTCGCGCAGTTGGAGCAGGGCGCCCGCACGCTCGAGCTCGATGTCTACTACGACCCGCGCGGCGGCCGTTATGCGCATCCGCCCGGTGCCTTGCGCCGGGGCTATGGCGAGGCCGGCCCCTGGTCGCCCGCAGTCGCGGCCGAAATGACGCAGCCCGGCTTCAAGGTCATGCACCTGGCCGATATCGACTTCCGCAGCCAGTGCATGGTTTTCGTGCAGTGCCTGCGGCAGATCCGCGCCTGGTCGCAAAGCCACCGCGAGCATGCGCCGATCCTGATCCTGATCAACGCCAAGGACGGCCGCAGTGGGCCCGGTGCGGTTGCGCCGCTGCCGTTCGACGGCGCCGCCTTCGATGCGCTCGATGGCGAAATCCGTTCGGTCTTTACCGCCGCCGAACTGATCGTTCCCGACGACGTGCGCGGCGATGCGCCGAGCCTGCGCGAAGCGGTGCTGGCCGGACGCTGGCCGACGCTGGCGCAGGCGCGCGGCAAGGTCCTGTTCGCGCTCGACGAGGACGCGCGCAAGATCGGCTTGTACCGCGGCGCGCGACGCTCGCTGGAAGGGCGGGCGATGTTCGTCAACACAGACGAGCAGGCCTCCGATGCCGCCTATCTGACCCTCAACGACCCGATCGGGCAGGGCGTACGCATTGCCAAGGCGGTCGACGCCGGCTTCCTGGTGCGCACCCGCGCCGACGCCGACACGCTCGAGGCGCGGCGCAACGACCCGCGCCGGCGCGAGGCCGCCTTCGCCAGCGGCGCGCATTACATCTCCACCGATTACCCGCAGCCCGACCGGCGTTTCAGCCGCTATCGCGTGGTGTTCCCGCGCAGCGAAATCGCGCGCTGCAACCCGCGCCGCCAGCCCGAGCGTTGCAACCAGCGTCCGGTCGAAGCGCTCGAGAAGCACGATTGACGAACCGGGGCATGATCATGAAATCGCTTATTGCGCTGCTGATGCTCGCCTTGGCCTGTGGGGCACCCATGGCCGGTGCGGCCAGCGCTGCCGAGGCCGCCGACGTGACCATCGAGGGCGCGATCGAAGGCCGCGACAATCGCAGCTATCGCGAACTGCCGTTCCGGGTGCCGAACGGCGTCGTTCGCATCACGGTCGAGTTCGCCTACGACGGGCGCGAGCACAAGACCACGATCGACCTGGGCTTGATCGGCCCTGGCGACTTCCTCGGCCGCGACGGCTTCCGCGGTTGGAGCGGCGGCAACAAACGCGTGTTCACCGTCAGCGCCGCCGATGCGACCCCGTCGTATCCGGCCGGCGCCTTGCCCGCGGGCGAGTGGAAAGTCCTGCTCGGCATTCCCAACATCCGCGCCGAGCAGCGCGCCCGCTATGTCGCGCGCATCCATTTCGGCATGGCCGATGAACCCGATGCGTTACCTGCCGCGATCGCCGCCAAGCCCCTGCGCTCCGGGCCGGGCTGGTACCGCGGCGACCTGCACATGCACAGCGGCCACAGCGACGGCAGCTGCGCCTCACAGGGCGGCAGCAAGGTGCCGTGCCCATTGTTCCTGACCGCGCAGGCGGCGAGTCGGCACGGGTTGGATTTCGTCGCCGTCACCGAACACAACACGGTCTCGCATCTTTCGGGCCTGCGTGAGCTGCAGCCGTATTTCGATCGTTTGTTGCTGATGCCGGGCATCGAGATCACCACCTTCCAGGGCCATGCGAACGTGTTCGGCACCTACGCCCCGGTCGACTTCCGCGTCGGCAGCACCGCGGTGCCGGATTGGGACACGGTTTTGCGCGCGCTGGAGAAGCGCGGCGCGCCGGTGTCGATCAATCACCCGATCCGTCCCTCCGACGAACGCTGCATGGGCTGCGGCTGGACGCCGATGCCGGCGGCGGACCTGTCGCGGGTCAGCATGGTCGAGGCCGTCAACGGCGGCGACGCCGACACCCCGGGCTCGGGCATCGCCTTCTGGCAGCGCGAACTCAACGCCGGCCATCGTTTGACCGGCATCGGCGGCAGCGATAACCACGATGCCCCGACCGAGGCCGAAGAAACCTTCGGCGCCAGCCGGATCGGCCGGCCGACCACGGTTGTGCATGCGCGCGAGCTGTCGATGCCGGCGATCCTGGAGGGCCTGCGCGCCGGCAATGTCTTCGTGGACGTGCGCGGATCGAAGGATCGCGCCCTGGAGCTGAGCGCGAGCCACGGACGCGAGCAAACCGCGATGGGCGGCGAGTTGCGCCTGCGCGCCGGCGACGAGGCGAGGTTGAGCCTGACGGTACGCAACGTCCCCGACGGCCGGGTCGAAACCATCGTCGACGGCGTCGCCGTGCCCCTGATCGAGCAGCCGGCGATCGGCGCAGCCGAGCAGCGCTTCGACTTCCGTTGGCGCAGCGATGGCGCCCGCCATTGGCTGCGCGTCGACGTGCGCGATGCGCAGGGGCGGCTCGCCTTGATGGGCAACCCGGTGTACTTCAACCGCTAACCGCACGACGCCCCGGGGCCGTCGGCGCCGACCCGGGACAGTCCGGGTATCGCGCTCAGCCGCCGCCGAGGGCGTGCACGATCTCGACCTTGTCGCCTTCGGCAAGCGCGCGTTCGGCGTGGCGCCCGCGCGGGACGATCTCGCCGTTGATCTCGACCGCGACCCGGCGTTCGCCCAGGCCTTCGTTGTGCAGCAGTTCGACCACGGTGGTCGGCGCCGCGAGCGCGCGCGGTTCGCCATTGAGCAGGATATTCATGCCGCCATTGTCGCGTGGGCGCCCGCTTGCGGCCAGTCTCGGCCCTGGCGGTTGGCAGCATCCGAACCGCAGCAAAGGCCCGCTCTGTGACCTCTGGCCCCGGCGCCGGAGCGGCCGGCCGGGGATAATCGCGGCATCGTTTTGCCGCGCTGCGCCTTGCCTTGATCCGCCGGCGCGTGCTTCGATTCGGCCATCCGCCGGCGTATGTCACGCCCGCGCGGAGCTTCTACCGGCAATCGACCGATCATTCGATCGCCATCACCCGTCACATCACCGCAGGGAAGTTCATGATGAAACCCGTTCGTACCGTGCTGGCCGCCGCCCTCGTGCTGGCCGCCGCTCCGGCCTTCGCCCAGGAGTATTCGCAGACCGTCTTCATCGGCGACAGCCTGACCGACTCCGGCCATTTCCGCCCGGCCCTGTTCCAGGCGGTCGGTCCGAACGCGGCCCTGATCGGCCGCTTCACCACCAACCCGGGCCTGGTCTGGTCGGAATATGTCGCCGAGTACTACGGCACCAACGCCACCAGCGCCAATCAGGGCGGCACCAACTACGCCGTCGGCGGCGCCCGCACCGGCACCAACAGCGCCAGCCCGCTCGGCGCGATTCCGTCGCTGGCCACGCAGACCACCAACTACCTCGCCGCCAACGGCGGCCGCGCCGACCCGAACGCGCTGTACACCGTGTGGGGCGGCGCCAACGACCTGTTCGCAGTCGTCGCCGGCGCCCCGGCGCAGGCCACCATCACCAATGCCGTCACCGCGCAGATCGGTGTGGTCGCCGCGCTGCAGAACGCCGGCGCCCAGTACGTGCTGGTGCCGACCGTGCCGAACCTCGGCCTGACCCCGCAGTTCCGCGCGGGCGGCGCCGCCGCCCAGGCCGCCGGCACCCAGCTGTCGACCACCTACAACAACGCCCTGTACGGCGGCCTCGCCGCGGCCGGCCTGCGCGTGATTCCGCTCAACACCTTCAGCCTGCTGGCGGAAATCACCGCCAACCCGGCGCCGTACGGCATCACCAACGTCACCGGCACCGGCTGCAATCCGCAGATCACCGCCTCGTCGCTGACCTGCAGCCCGCTCAACTACGCTGCCCCCGACGCGCCGGAAACCTACGCTTTCGCCGATGGCGTGCATCCGTCGAG
The DNA here is from genome assembly GCF_000731095.1 of Lysobacter antibioticus. Lineage (GTDB taxonomy): Bacteria > Pseudomonadota > Gammaproteobacteria > Xanthomonadales > Xanthomonadaceae > Lysobacter > Lysobacter antibioticus_B. The sequence goes on from NZ_JMTZ01000019.1 coordinate 39,043, forward strand.
CAAGGCCCATCGCATCCTCGCCGACTACGCGCTGTCGGTGCTCGAAGCGCCGCGTTTCATCGCCGTGCTGCCGAACTCGGCGGCGATGAGCGGCCGCGCCCGCGCCGACCAGGTCGCCAACCACCTCGCCGGCCCGCAGGAAGGCGACGGCATGCGTTGGTGGACCAGCCTGCGCGGCGACTTCCAGCGCTACGGCCACGGCGACCTGTACGACGGCGCCGGTCCGGCGCTGAGCGGCGGCATCGACTGGAACCGCGGCAACCTGGTGTTCGGCGCCTTCGCCGGCTACGGCCAGCAGAAGAACGACTTCGGCCTGCGCAACGGCGAATTCGAGCAGAAGGAAGCCACCCTCGGCGGCTTCGTCGGCTGGTACGGCGAACGCGCCTGGGTCAACGGCCAGGTCAGCTACACCCAGCTCGACTTCGACATCGACCGCAACGCCAACCTCGGCCCGGTCACCCGCGTCCACCACGGTTCCGCCGACGGCGACAACCTCACCATCGCCGTCAACGGCGGCTGGGAGTTCGGCCAGGACGCCCTGCGTCACGGCCCGGTGCTCGGCCTGGTCTCGCAGAAGATCGAAGTCGACGGCTTCGCCGAAAGCGACCCGACGCTCGCGACCTCGCTGGCCTATCCGAAGCAGGAGTTCGACTCGCTGATCGGCAGCGTGGGTTGGCAGATCAACTACACCCACAGCGAAAGCTTCCGCCCCTACGCGCGCCTGACCGTCGACCGCGAGTTCGAGGACGCCCCCGAACACGCTTACGCACGCCTGCAGACCGTGCCGGGCCTGGGCGACTACGCCGTGATGGGCCGCAAGTTCGACCAGAACTACGGCAGCCTGCTGTTCGGCGTGCGCACCCACCTGTTCGGCCTCGACGCCAACATCGGCGCCAGCGCGACGGTCGGCCAGGGCGGCGGCAACACCACCACTGTGTTCGCACAGGTGGGCCGCGGGTTCTGATTGCTGCGGCCTTAGGCCGCACTACTGCGTCATAGCGGCATAGCGTTATTGCGTCACCGAAACCGGGCCGAGAGGCCCGGTTTCTTTTTGGGCGGGGCGTCGGGGTGGTGGGCGTCAGGCGAGGGCGGTGCTTCGATAAGTACGCAGACACAGCAGGCAGTACGACAGAGAGTCGACGAAGCGCCTGGGTAGAGCAGACGGGGAGGGCGCCAGCCTCGTGCCGCAGCGCCATCAGCCCGATGTTTGCCACCCGCGCGGCCTGCGCTATAAACTGGCCCGCAAGCGGGTGTAGTTCAATGGTAGAACTGCAGCTTCCCAAGCTGCTAGCGTGGGTTCGATTCCCATCACCCGCTCCATCTCTCCCGGCGGTGCGCAACGCACTGAGCAAGACCGGGCTTCCTTGCGAGCGATATCCTGCGGACCGGGCTTGCCGAGATGCCGAGTTTAGGTGGCGTCCCGCGTCTGTAGCCGCGCATACTCTTTCTAGTTGGGAAAGCGATGGGATGCACGGATGGCAAAGGTCATAGCGCAACCAATAGTTCTGATAGCGTTTGGAATGGCGCTCTGCGCCTGCGCTGAGTCGTCCAGCTCAATGCAACCTCCAGCAAACAGGACCGCGGTTCCAGCTGCCGCTCAAGTTGTCAGCACCACCCAGCAGGTGGGATACGACACTGCCGAACTGCAGCGGCGGTTAGTCGATGTGGCGAGCGGCCTGCGTTCCTTCTCTGACCTTTCACCGCACGCCCTGCAAAAACGTTTGGGCCTGGCTCTGCACCCGGATCCTAAACGGCCGCAGGCAACTGCCGGCATCGGTGCGTTGAGCAACGGGTGGGTTTATCAAGTGCAGGCATGGCAGCTCACTGGCACTACACCGCCCCCTGGCCCAGTTCAGTTCTACTTCTTTCCCGGCACATCGGTTGACCCGAAATGGTGGGGCGGTGCTCGCTGCTTTCTCGACAGTGGAGCGTTACTCGAAAGTTTAAAAGCGCAGGGCTTAGCCATCGATGGTCAGCGCCACGATGGGGGCTTGCAGACGACGTCGCTTTCCCGGAGCAGTCCTACGGCTGTGTTCACCATTGTTGTTGGCGATCATCTTGCCAACGCAGTCCGAGAAGGCAGTCAGCGCTGTCTGCGCAAGCTGACGCTCACCGCTAAAGCGTCGAGCTCGAAGGGAAGATGAGCTGTGGGCTTGTTGCGCTGGCAAGGCGGATAGACGCAGTGGATTCCGCGCTGTGACGCTAATGCGATTTCTGCTGCAATGCTGTTCGTTCAACAGACAGCCGCCGGCGCAATAAGGCGCTTAACCGACAGGTTGTTGGCGCTGCCGTTCATGACGCATCGTTCGGCAATTGCCCAGCGATCTGGCCGAACACATCCGACTCAATGTTCGCCACTCGCTGACGTTTCTTGCCCCTTACGCATCCCGCGCAGGCTCCACTTCTACGCCAAGTACCAAAACGTGATGCAGCCCCCCGCCGCTGTTGCAGCGCACATTGCACCCCCTGGAACCATACGCTAGCGTCCGGGGGCGATGGCAGGGGGGCGTGCCGCGGGGTTCGGGCATCCCCATCGTGATTCGGGTTTCGCGTTACTCATCGGGCACCGGCAGGTGTCCGCAGCGCACATCATCTCGAAGGGGAATTAAGGATGAAGATTCTGTTCCGCAATAAGGCGGGGCGGTTGCTTTCGGCTGTGGCGCTGTTCGCGCTCTCGGCCTCGGGCATGGCCAGCACGCTCAATCAGAACGTTTCCTGGACCGTCGATCGGCCCGCGACCAGCACCAAGTACCGCGTCGTCGCTTACGGCGATTCGATTTTCGCCGGCTATAACGGTTCGATCAGCAACGCGGCGCGCTATTCGGCGCCGACGGTGGATGCCGAGTATCTGTCGGCGCGCTGGAACGCGGACGTCGAAAGCATTCGCCGCGCCAAGTCCGGTGCGGTGGCCCGCGATGTTTACGAGAATAAGATCGTCGCCGATCGTTCCTACATGCAGGCCGCCTCGACCCGCGTGGTGAGCTTCGAGATGTGCGGCAACGACGGTCTGCAGGCGCGCACGGCGTTCAAGGAGCAAACCGGTACCTGCAATTACAGCGGGCTGGATGCGGCGGTCAATTCCTGCAGGACCTACGTGGCGGCGGCGATGGACTACATCAACGCCAATGCGCATGCCAACACCAAGCTCAAGGTGATCTCCAATCTGTACTACCCCGGCTACAACGCCGACAACGTGCAGAGCTCGTGCCGCGACTCCGCCACCGGGCAGACGGTGAACATGCGCGATCGCTTCTTGCCGGCCATCGCCAAGATGAACTACTGGATGTGCGAATACGCCCGCCAGAAGGGTTTCCAGTGTGCGGACAGCTTCGCCCAGTACATGGGCGCGGACTACGACAGCAACGGCGACGGGCAGATCGATTCCGACGCGCTGCGCTATGTGTCCGGCGAAAGCGAGGCCAGCTACATCAACCGCACCGCAGTCACCCTGCGTGCGACCTTGCGCGACGCCAACACCAAGTTCGTGTCGTCGTCGAGCTCGTTCGACTACATCCAGTCCGACGACACCCATCCGACCTACACCGGCGGCACGGTGTCGGCCGGCCTCTGGGGCGGCAGCACCGGCACCGGCGCGCCGCGCTACTCCAGCTTCACCAACGGCCGCAGCCCGATCTGGAACCAGTACGGGCACGAGCGCATGGGCTGGGCTTTGTCGGTCTATCAGCCGGCTTCGCCCTGACGGACGCGTCCGGCGGATAGCCGACTCATGACCAAGCGCGATCATCCGCATGCCCCGTCGTCCCGAGCGGACGGCGAGGGCATGCGTGTGATTGCGAAAGCGCCCGTGGCCCGCGGTGGGCGCTTGCTGTGGGCGGCCTGCGCCATCGTGGTGATCGCCGTGGCGTCGGTGGGCTGGTGGTGGATGCGCGAGCCTGCGCAAGGCGCGAATGCGGTCGTTGCACAGGCCGACGTGGATCGGGACGCGGCCGCTCCGCCGGACAGCCGTTCGCTGTCTACGCGGGCAAGACAGCAAGCCGCGTCGCAGCAGGAGCCACCGGCCATGCCGAGCAACGATCCCAACGACTTGGCGGCTTATTTCCAACCCGGCGATCCGGAACCCACCGGCGCGCAGGTCATCGAGGCCTTGCAGCAGGCCGGCGTGCGCACGGGGCTGGGCGCGTTCAATCCGCCCGGCACCAGTCCGCCGCTGCTCGGCTTGGCCGTGCCGGAAAACTACGAATTGCCGCAAGGCTATGTTCGCCATCATCAGGTGACCGACGAGGGCGTGCCGATCGAGCCGGTGCTGATGTTCGCGCCCGGCTTCACTTTGTACGACGCGCAGGGCCGACCCATCGCGATGCCGGCCGACCGGATCGTGCCGCCGGAACTCGCACCGCCCGGGATGCCGCAGCGGCCGATCCGGATTCCCCCGCGCTGACCCAGCGACACGGAGTGTTTCGATTTGATCCAGGAGCGGTTGTCCCCGTCCCGCTGGCGTAGCCTCGCCGGCATTCTCGCCACCGCTGCCTTGCTCGGCCTGTACGCTCGCGGCGGCCCCGCCTGGGGCCTGGGCTTCGTCGCGCTGGTGCCGTGGCTGTTGGTGCTCGACAACGACAAGACCACGCTGCGCGCGCTGGCCAACGGCGCGTTGATGAGCGTCGTCTTCGTGGCCGCGGTGTTTCATTGGTTCGGTGCGGCGATCGGCGCCTACACCGAGGTGGGCGCGTTGACCGCGACGGCGGCGCTGCTGGTGCTGGCGCCGTTGTTGCAGCCGCAATTCATCGCCTTCGCGCTGGTGCGCCAATGGGCGGGGCGCCGCTACGGGCCGGTGCTGCGCGCCCTGGCCGCGGTGTCGGCTTGGTTGGCCTGCGAACGGCTGATGCCCAAGCTGTTGGGCGACACCTTGGGGCACGGCTTGTTTCCATCCGCGGTGTTGCGCCAGGTGGCCGACCTCGGCGGCGCCGCGGGCCTCACCGCGTTGCTGCTGCTGGTCAACGAGGCGGCCGCCTTCGCCATCGAACAGCGCAAACGCGGCGCGCGCACGCTGCTGCGGCCGCTCGCGCTCGGGGCGCTGATCGTGGTGTGCATGGCCGGTTACGGTGCGATGCGGCGCGCGGATTTGCAGGCACCGGTGGCCAATGAAGCGCCGACCCTGCGCGTCGCCATGGTCCAGGCCAACATCACCGACTACGAGCGGCTGCGTAAGGAAATCGGCGCCTACGCAGTGGTCCGGAAGGTGCTCGACACGCACTACGAACTTTCGTGGTCGGCGATCCGCGACCACGATGCGGACGTGCTGCTGTGGTCGGAAACCGTATATCCCACCAGCTTCGCCAGCCCGCGCAGCGAGGACGGCGCGGCGCTGGACCGCGAGATCCAGGGCTTCGTCGATACGGCGGGCGTGCCCTTGGTGTTCGGCACCTACGACCGCGACGGGCAAGGCGAATACAACGCGGCGGCGTTCCTCGAACCGGGCAAGGGCTTGCTCGGCTTCTATCGCAAGACCTACCCGTTCCCGCTGACCGAATACGTGCCGCGTTGGCTCGATGGGCCGGTGTTGCGGCGCTGGTTGCCGTGGGTCGGCGGTTGGCGCGCGGGCGACGGCGCGCGCGTGCTGCCCTTGCGCAGCGCGGACGGGCGCGAGGTCAACGTGGTGCCGTTGATCTGCCTGGACGACGTGCATACCGACCTGGCCATCGACGGCGCGCGGCTCGGCGCGCAAGCCATCATCGGCATGTCCAACGATTCCTGGTTCACCGCGTACCCGGTGGGCGCGCGCCTGCATCTGGCGGTCGCGGCCTTCCGCAGCATCGAAACGCGGCTGCCGCAGGTGCGCGTCACCACCAACGGGCTCAGCGCGATCATCGACGACACCGGCGAGGTGCTCGCGAACACCGCGGTCGGCGACCAGGCCGTGTTGACCGCCTTCGTCAGCGCCCGCGATCCGTCGCCCACCTTGATGGTGCGCTGGGGCGATTGGGTGGGGCGTGCGGGCATCGTCTTCCTGCTGGCCTTGGCGGCACTGGCGGCGTGGCAGGCCTTGCGTCGCCGCGCCGTCGCCGCGCCGGAAGTGGAGCCGGTCATCGAGGTCGTGCTGCTGACGCCGTTCTGGCGTGCGCTGAGCGGCGCGTTGAGGTTGTGCGCAGGCCTGGGGCTGCTGTGGCTGGCCTTCGACATGCTGGCGCGCATCGGTCTGCAGGTCCAATCCCTGTCGCAGCTGCGGTTGTTCGCCGCGGCCGTGCTGCTGCCGTCCGTGGCGGCATGGGCCATCGAGCGCAGGTTCGCCGCGCAAGCGCGCGTCGAAGGTGCGCTATGGGTGCTCGACCAGCGCCGGCAACGGATCGAGCTTCCGCTGGCGCCGATCGCCGCGCTGCGGCCCTGGCGTCTGCCGTTGCCGCGCAGCGGTGTCGATGTGCGCCTGGCCGCAGGTCCGCTCTGGACGCGGGGCCTGGCGTTGACGCGCCCGGAGGCCTTGCGGCGTCTGTTGACCGCGACCGGCATGCCGATCGCTTGGGAAGGCCGTTTCGCCGCCGGTCGGGCCGATCTGATCCAGTCCCGCGACGACGCGCATCGACGCCGGCTCGATCACCCTCTGGTGAAATTCGCGCTGTTCCCGTTGCTGTTGGCACTGGTCGCTTTCCGTCTGCACCAGGTCATCGCCTTCGGCGGTGCCTTCGGCGAGTACTACAGCTACGGATTGGCGGCTTATCTCACCGGATTGCTGATCTGGTGGGCCTCGTGGTCGATCGGCTTGATGTTGTTCGCCGCCGTGCTGCGGGTCGCGATCGAAACGGTCGTGGTACTCGCCATGGCGTTGCGTTACGCGCACGCGGCCACCCTGCGCGACGCGCTCGAATGGCTGGGCCGTTTGGCGTTCTACCTCGGCGTGCCGGCTTGGTTGGCGTGGCGGTTGCTGTCTACGGGGTGAAAGAGCGGGGATACGCGTGATGGCCGGGCCTCGCGGATTCGGCCGGCGAAGCTTTAACCGCGGCCAACGGCGCTCGCTGCCGAACCTTGCGGCACTGATCGCAGCAGGCACACTGCTGCGCGATCGACAGCGAAGGGATGCGAGCGATGGGGCAGGATGCCGGGGTCATGAGGTGGCTGTGCGCGTCAGCGATGAGCGGGGGCGCCGATGCGCGCGCATGAGTTCGGCGAAGTGCGCTTCGAACGTGCTCTTGCCTGGACGGTGGTCGCGCTGGTTCATGCGGGCTTGATCTGGGCGGCGTTGCAGTTGCGCAGGCCGGCCGACCCGGTCGACAGCGAAGCGAGCCTGACGGTGATTCTTCTGCGGCCGGCGGCTTCGTCGCCTTCGCGCCCGAACGAAGCGGTGCGCACAGCGCCGGCACGCGATTTGCCGAAGAAGACGGCGCCACGTTCGCCGCGCCCCGCATTCATCCCCGAAGCTGCCGCGCCGCTCCAGATAGCGCCGCCACACGCCGCGCCGATTGCTACGACCGAACCTGCCGAAGCGACCGGCCTCACCGCGATCCGCATCGACCGTAACGCGCTCGATCCGGCCGGCGCGACGCGAGCGCCGTGGGATGAGCCTGGCCCCGATCTCTTGGCCAGTCGCATGCCGGTCCTGCCGGGGCAGGGCGCGCGGCGTTTCCGCATGCAACCGCCGAACTCGATCGCCCGTACGGTCGAGCGCGTCGGTCGACTGTTCGGCGGCCGCGGCGAGGACCCTTGCCTGCGCACGCGCGACAACATCGGCGAACTGGCGGTGCAGGGCGATTCGACCGCGCTGCAGCGCGAGCTGGAGTACGAGCGCCGGCTCTGCCGCCCCTGACCGGTTCAGCGATTCCAGGCGGCGGTGCGATGTGAAGGTTCATTGCTAAGCCTGTGGTTCTTGCCCGATCCGGCCGCAGCGAGGCGCGCATCGACGCTTCACCGTCGGCGCGCTAGACTGCGCGCCCGGTCCCGAGTGGGTCGTCGCGTATCGCACCGTAGCCCCAGGCCGGACGATCCGCGCCTGCTCCGGTCCGATACGTACGGCGGCCGCGAGGTCGCCGTTTTTTGTCGGCGCGCGGCACCTGGAACGGAACGACCGACGGTGGTCGCGGTCCAAGTCGGGTCGCGGTCGTCCCAGGCCGGCAGCAGTCGCTACAGCGGAGGTACGATGTCATCGAAGATCGTCCTCGGTTGGCGCGAGGCGGCGGCGTTGCCCGAGTTGGGTCTGGCCGCGATACGCGCCAAGATCGACACCGGCGCGCGCAGTTCGGCGCTGCACGTCGATTCGCAATGGCGCTTCGTCGAGGCCGGCATGCCCTGGGTCGGTTTCGAGCTGAGTCCGGGTGCGCTGGGCGCCGGCCGGGTCGAGGCGCAGGCGCCGGTGCACGACGAGCGTTGGGTCACCGACTCCGGCGGTCACCGCAGCAGCCGGGTCTTCATCCGCACCGTGCTGAGTCTGGCCGGCATCGAACGCGAAATTGAAATAAACCTGGCGGATCGTCGTGGCATGCGTTTCCCGATGTTGCTCGGCCGCACCGCGGTGACCGGGGTGTTCACGGTCGATCCGGCACGCTCGTTCCTGCATGGACGCATCCGGCGGCGCCACCCGCGCGTCTGAACGCGCCGGGCCGTTCGCCTTTCTTCTCCACGTTTCTTCCACCCACGCGAATCCCTTCCGATGAAGCTTGCGATCCTGTCGCGCAACACCAAGCTCTATTCGACCCGCCGGCTGGTGGAGGCCGCCCGCGAGCGCGGCCACAGCGTGCGCGTGCTCGACCCGTTGCGCTGCTACATGCGCATCGCGTCCGACGGCTTCGAGATGCACTACAAGGGGCGCGAGATCTCCGGCTACCACGCCGTGATCCCGCGCATCGGCGCCTCGGTGACCCGCTACGGCTCGGCGGTCCTGCGCCAGTTCGAGCTCATGGACACCTACACCCCGAACACCTCCGACGCGATCCTGCGCGCGCGCGACAAGCTGCGCAGCCATCAACTGCTGGCCGCCGAGCGCATCGGCCTGCCGGCGACGGTGTTCGGCGACAACCCCGACGACACCGCCGACCTGCTGTCGATGCTCGGCCCGCCGCCGCACGTGATCAAGCTCAACGAAGGCACCCAGGGCGCCGGGGTGATGCTGACCGAGAAACTGTCGGCGTCGAAGGGCGTGATCGAAGCGCTGCGCGGGCTGTATGCGAATTTCCTGGTTCAGGAGTTCGTCGCCGAGGCCAAGGGCGCCGACCTGCGCTGCTTCGTGGTCGGCGGCAGGGTGGTTGCGGCGATGAAGCGGCAGGCGCCGAAGGGCGACTTCCGTTCCAACCTGCACCGCGGCGGCACCGCCAAGGGCGTGCGCGCCAGCACGGCCGAGCAGGAGGTGGCGGTCCGCGCTGCCCGCGTGCTCGGCCTGGGCGTGGCCGGCGTCGACCTGATCCGCTCGGTCCGCGGCCCCCTGGTGCTGGAGGTCAACGCCTCGCCGGGTCTGGAGGGCATCGAGGAGGCCAGCGGGGTCGACGTGGCCGGGGAAATCATCGAGCACGTGGCCGGTCAGCTGAAGCTGGGGACCGGGCGTCGCACCGCCACGAGACGCTGAACAGGCGTCCGGCCGGGCCCCGGAGCGGGCCGGCCGAGGAGAATGGCAAGCCTGGCAGGTCATCTGCCGGCGATCCGCCGAACGGTGCCTCCCCGGCGCGGAAGGGCCGGGCCCTCAAGATGACAACTTCAGGTTGTACTTAATTATTTTTTAACATCGTTTTTAACGACGGTTTAATCGAAATCCGCGTAGCGTTACCCGGACCGCAGCACTGCCGCTCCTCCAAGTCACGCTCCTCGTCAGAACGTTACGGATAGGGATCTGGTCGGAAGCAGGTTACGGTAATCGGGGCAATACCCTTTTGGCCCAGGCGCGGTGGCCCCGCGTCTGGGCCTTTGTTTTTTGCGGTCTTTTCCGGCGTTTTCCGTATGTTGGCGCTGCCGGGCGAGCCATGACTTTCGGCCTAGGCCGGTGCCGCGGCGTTTGAACGGCGGCCCAGCCCCTGTTCACCTTTTCCGTTCACTTTACATACGCTCTGGCAGAATCGGACGCTTGCCGCCGCTGCGCATCGCACAGCGGCCCACGAATACGGAACCTCGGACGTCTTAGCACGGTCGAACGCCAACCCACTGGGAAGAGCACATGCGCATACTCGTGATCGAAGACAACCAGGACATCGCCGCCAACCTCGGCGACTTCCTCGAAGACCGCGGCCACACGGTGGATTTCGCCGCCGACGGCATCACCGGACTGCACCTGGCGGTCGTGCACGACTTCGACGCCATCGTCCTCGATCTGAACCTGCCCGGTCTCGACGGCCTGGAGGTCTGCCGCAAGCTGCGCAACGAAGCGCGCAAGCAGACTCCGGTGCTGATGCTGACCGCGCGCGACAGCCTCGACAACAAGCTCGCCGGTTTCGATTCCGGCGCCGACGACTATCTGATCAAGCCGTTCGCCCTGCAGGAAGTCGAGGTCCGCCTCAACGCACTGTCGCGCCGCGGCCGCGGCGTGCAGACCCGCGTGCTCAACGCCGCCGACCTGGAATACAACCTCGACACCCTGGAAGTGCGCCGCCAGGGCAAGCTGCTGCAGCTCAACCCGACCGCGCTGAAGATCCTGCAGGCGCTGATGGAAGCTTCGCCGGCGGTGGTCACGCGCCAGGAGCTGGAAACCCGCGTGTGGGGCGAAGAACTGCCCGACTCCGACAGCCTGCGCGTGCACATCCACGGTTTGCGCGCGGTGGTCGACAAGCCGTTCGAGACGCCGCTGATCCAGACCCGCCACGGCATCGGCTACCGCATCGCAGCGCCCGAAAGCAACGGTTGATCGCGTGGCTGCAGAGGATCCTTCCGCGGCGCGGCTGAAGAAAAAGAAGCGCTACCGGCGGCGGTTGCGCAGCCGTATCGTCCTGTCCTTCGTACTGCTGGGCTTCGGCCTGACGGCGATGTTCGCGTTCGCGACCAACTGGACGCGCACGCGGGTCGAGAACGAACTCGTCGCCGACGTGGTGAATCGGAACATCGACGAATACGCGCGACAGTATTACTCGGCGCCGAATTTGAAGCCCGAGGTGCCGTTCCAGCAGATGTGGTTGCGCGTATACAAAAGCGACAGCTTCGAAAGAGTGCGCATCGAGCAACCCGACTGGTACACCTTGCCCGACGGCATTCACAACATCCAGGGCAAGGACCCCGACGGCAGCCCGTTCTCGTACAAGCTCGGGGTGCGCAAGACGCCGACGGAATGGTTCTTCCTGGCCTACGACATGAGCCAGGGCGCGCTCAGCGAGGCGCAGTTCAATCGCGCGATCTATTTGTCGGTACCGGTGTTTACCTTGTTCTCGCTGCTGGTCGGCCTGTGGGCGGCCTCGCGCGTGATGAGCCCGGTGTCGGAGCTGGCCAACCGGCTCAAGCGCTCCGGCCGCAGTTCGCAAGCCGAGGCCTTGGCCGCGCACTTCCCCGACGACGAAGTCGGCCAGCTCGCCGAGGCCCTGGACGATTACGCCGAGCGCCTGACCAACGTGGTCCAGCGCGACCGCGAGTTCAACGCCGACGTCAGCCATGAGCTGCGCACGCCGCTGGCCGTGATCAAGGGCGCGGTCGAGCTGTTGCTGTCGCGGCCGGACATCGAGGACAAGACTCGCAATCGATTATTGCGTATTCAGCGTGCCGAACAGCAATGCACCGATCTGATCAGCGCCTTGCTGCTGTTGTCGCGCAACGAGCGCGGGCACGGCTCCACCGACATCGCGCGGCTGGCGGAGCAACTGCTCGACGCCCACCGCGCCCAGCTCGGCGGCAAGCCGTTGACCCTGCGCATCGAAGGCGAGCAGGGCCTGGTCGTCGACGCCCCGGAAGCGGCGGTCGCGGTGGCGCTGGGCAACCTGATCGGCAATGCGGTCAAGTACACGACCCAGGGCGAGGTAGTGGTGCGCCTGCACCCGCGTACGGTCGAGGTCATCGATTCCGGCCCCGGCCTCAGCGCCGAGGATGCGGCCAAGCTGTTCGAGCGCGGCTACCGCGGCACCCATGCCGGCCACTCGCAAGGCGGCGGCATCGGCCTGTCGATCGTGCGCCGGCTGTGCGAACTCTACGGCTGGGACGTACGGGTCAAACCCGGCGAGGTCAGGGGCGTGGTGGCGACGCTGACTTTCTGAGAGCCGGGATTGGTGATTCGGGAATCGGGAATCGGGAATCGTCAAAGCAAAAAACAAAACGCCCGGCTTCGTCGAAGCCGGGCGTTTTGTTTTCGTCGTGCGGTGATGGGGCTTCGGGCTCGCGGCGAACCGCTCTTACGACTCCCGAATCCCATTCCCGATTCCCGGCTTTAAGCGACGGGCTCAAGCCAGCCGTACTTATCCGCCGTCTTGCCGTTGAACAGGCCGAAGAACAGCTCCTGGATGCGCTCGGTGACCGGGCCGCGGCGGCCGCTGCCGACCTGGCGGCCGTCGACCGAACGGATCGGGGTGATCTCGGCGGCGGTGCCGCACATGAACAGCTCGTCGCACAGGTACAGGTATTCGCGCGGTAGGTCGCGTTCGATCACTTCGATGCCGACGTCGCGGGCGAGGGTGATGATGGTGTTGCGGGTCAGGCCGTTGAGCAGGGCGGCGCTGACCGGGGTGGTGTGCAGGGCGCCGTTGAACACCAGGAACAGGTTTTCGCCCGCGCCTTCCGAAAGCAGGCCGGTCGAGGCCAGGGCGATGCCTTCGCCGAAGCCCAGGCGACGCGCCTCGCGCGCGACCAACTGGCCGGACAGGTAGTTGCCGCCGGCCTTGGCGCCGGCCGGGATGGTGTTCGGCGCGAAGCGCTGCCAGCTCGACACGCAGGCGTCGATGCCTTCCTCGAGCACGCTGGCGCCGAGGTACTGGCCCATCTTCCAGGTCGCCACGGCGACGTCGGTCGGGGTGTCGGCCGACAGGCCGAAGCCGCCGAGACCGCGGTAGGCGACCGGACGCAGATAGTCGGTGGTGTTGCCGTTGGCCTTGATCACTTCATGGCAGGCCTGGTTGATCTGCTCGACCGTGTAGGGGATGCCCATGTCGTAGATCTTCGCCGAGGCGAACAAACGGGTGTTGTGGTCGTTGAGGCGGAAGATCACCGGACCCTGCGGCGTGTCGTAGGTGCGAATGCCCTCGAATACGGACGAACCGTAGTGCAGCGCGTGCGACATGACGTGGGTGGTTGCTTCGGCCCAGCGCTTGATCGCACCGTTGTGCCAGATCCATTCGGGGTATTGCATCGTCGGCTTCCGTGGTGGGTGAGGAAACCCCTATTGTGCCCTGCCTGCCCGGTTCAGGCCCAATCGAGCGGCGTATGGACGCCATGCGGAGCCGGGCGCAAGGCTCAGCCGCCGCGGATCCACCAGCAGCCGAAGTGGCGGTAGAGGCCGAATACGGTGCGCGACGGCGTCACCCCATTGGCCATGGTTTGCTCCAGGCGCAGCGCCACCGGCGTGCGCCGTTGCGGGGCGTGCGCTGCGGGCGCCGGCGCGGAGGTCGTGTCTTCGCTCGCGGCGTCGCTCGCATCGGCCGTGGCGGCGCCGGCGGGGCTGCCCAGCGGCGTCGCCGGTGCCGGGATCGGCGGCAGCGGCGCGGTGGCCGCGTTCGCCGCGGCCGGCGGCAGGGTGGTCCAGGCGGCGCCGCTGGGTTCGGACGGCGGCGGTGCCGGCGACGACAGGATCGGTGCGATGTCGAGCAAGGGGCGCTGGGCGATCGCGTCGAGCCGCTGCAATACCGCATAGCCCTGGTCGCCGGACATGCCGGTCCAGTGATAGACCGCGGCCAGACGGTTGCTGTCGCGGGCGTCGATCGCGCTGGTGATCAGCCCGATCAGGTCGCGCAGATTGCGCGCGCAACCGCCGACGTAGGCCTGCTGCTGCTTTTGCTGGGCGGCGGCGCCGCGCGGCAGGCGGTCGACGCCGCCGACCGAGGCGCAGTCGCGATCGGTGTAGACCGAGTTGCCGTGGGTGTCGGTGCAGCGGCGGATCTGCGCCGCGGCGGTGCCCGGGTACAGCGTCGCCACGGCCCACAGGGCGGTCAACGACAGGAACAGACAGAGTCGGGCGAACGAAGGCATCGGCGAAGACTAGCGCCGAGGGCCGGCCAGGGACAGTGCGGCGATGCCGAAAGGATGCCGCGGGCACATCGGTCGGCGGCGCATCGCGCCGCGAACGCCGCGGCCGGATCGCCGCGGCGTCGGCAGGGACGCAGCCCGCAGGCTGCGCCCTTGCGGCTGTCGCCTAGACGGCGATCAGCGGAACGCACCCACGGTGGCGGCGCGTTCGTTGAGCACGCGGGCGTTGTTGCTCTTCGCCGCGGTGCCCATCGGCACGCCGTTGTAGGTGATGTTGGGGTTCGACCAGTAGTTCAGGCGCGGGCAGTTGGAGCCGCAGTTGTAGGCCATGATGGTGCGCCAGGTCTTGTTCGGCGCCCAGTAACCGTGACCGTAGGCGTAGGCGGTGTTGTTGCCGTTGCTGGGGTCGTGGTGCGCGCCGAAGTTGTGGCCGATTTCGTGGGCGAAGCTGTAGTAGCCGGTCATGCAGGTGTTGCCGACCACGCTGAAGGCGCTGGCCGCGTTCGAGTTCAGATAGCCCAGGCCGCAGTACGCCGGGTCGGTGATGATCAACACGTTGACGTCGGCGGCGATGGTGTTGCGGGTGGCGTGGTAGCCGTCGAGATAACCGTCGCTGGTGCCGCGGAAGCGGCTCAGGTCGGTGTCGAAGCCGGCGCTGACATAGCTGTTGGTGTAGTTGCCGGCCAACACGAAGCGTACGTTGACCGCGCTGTTGGCGAAGCTCTGGTTGCTCTCGGTGATCGCCAGGTTGGACTTGGTGGTGATGTTGCCGACCGCATTCGCGGCCGCCTGGGTGTAGACCACCATGACGCGCACGGTGACCGGCGCCTTCTCGCCGGCGGCGGCCTCATTGAACTTGGGGTCGTTGAGGAAGGGCACGATGGGCTTGGCGGTATAACCCGAGGCCGGGTGATCCGGCGGCATCAGCGATTCGTCGATCAGGCTGATGGTGTGGCCGCCGTTCTTGAGCGGATCGATGCGGTAGAGCTTGCCGCCGCTGCGCACCGTGCCGGACATCTGATCGCCCTGGCGCACGATGGTGGCCGATTCCTCCGGATCGCCGATGAGTTCGGCACCGGTGAACTGGTTGATGCGCTTGAGCTGGGTCTTCGGGTCGCCGACCAGGCCCTGCCAGATCACCACGCCGTCGGACTTGCGCTCGGCCTGCAGCTTGTGTGCCTTGAGACTGACGCCGGGTGCGAGGTTGAGCAGCAGTTCCTGCTGGTTTTCGGTGATCTGTGCGGTGTTGGCGCGGACCAGGTCGACTTTGACCGCGGCGCGCTCGGCCTTGACGGCCTGGTAAGCGGTATCGGTATTGGCGCTGCGTACCTGACTGACGGCAGGCGAAGCGAACAGCGGGGCCGGTTCGGCGGCCGAGGCGGCGCCGGCGAGGCCGAGCGACAGAGCGATGGCGAGGTTCAACGGCAGCAACTTGCGTGCGGACATGATGCGCTCTCTCCAGTGAGGACCGCTGCGCGTCGGGGCACGGGGCCCCGACGGCGGTCGCGAGGGCATCGCCCGTCGTGGCGATGCGTCCTGCTGGCAGTGAGCTACCGCGCCGTCTCGCCGCTCAAGACCGAACTTGTCGGCGGACAAGTCGGAGATGAGACCTGTCTTAGCAATTCGCCATAAGCACTCGGTGCGCAACGTCGTCTCTTGACGCCTGCACTTGCGCTTTCAGGTGGCTGAATGCTTCAGGCGATGCGCGACAACACCGTCAGGGTCGGCTTGGCGAGGTTGAGCGTGTAGAAGTGCAGGCCCGGCGCGCCGCCTTCGATCAGGCGGCTGCACAGTTGCGCGACCACGTCGGCGCCGAATTCGCGCACGCTGTCGGCGTCGTCGCCATAGGCCTGCATGCGCTGGCCGATCCAGCGCGGGATCTCGGCCCCGCACAGATCGGAAAAGCGCCGCAGCTGGCTGAAGTTCGAGATCGGCATGATGCCCGGCACGATCGGGATGTCGATGCCGGCCGCGCGCACGTCGTCGACGAAACGGAAGTAGGCGTCGGGGTTGTAGAAGTATTGGGTGATCGCGCCGTCGGCGCCGGCGCGGACCTTGCGCTTGAAATTCTCCAGGTCCGACAGCGCATCGCGTGCCTGCGGATGGGTTTCCGGATAGGCCGCGACTTCGATGTGGAAATGGTCGCCGGTCTCGGCGCGGATGAACTCGACCAGCTCGTTGGCGTAGCGCAGGTCGCCGGCGCTGGCCATGCCCGAGGGCAGGTCGCCGCGCAGCGTGACCAGGCGGCGGCAACCGAGTTCGCGGTAGCGCGCCAGCAGCTCGCGGATTTCCGCGCGCGTGCCGCCCACGCAGGACAAATGCGGCGCGGCATCGAGGCGGTGCTTCTCGCGCAAGCGCTGGATCGTGTCGGGGGTGTAACTCAGGGTCGAGCCGCCGGCGCCGAAGGTGCAGGACACGTAGTTCGGCGAATAGGGCCTGAGCTTGGCCGCGGAACGGTCCAACTGAGTGCGCTGCTCGTCGGTCTTGGGCGGGTAGAACTCGAAGCTGATCGGCAGCATGGGCGAGTCGCACGATGGTGGGTGTCTGGATAATATCTCTCTATCGCGATGAATGGAACAAGGCTCCCGCCCCGGGCTGGCGCTTGCCTAAACTGGGGCCGTTACCGCGACGAGCGGGCCCTGCCGACGAGTGCGAGCCGATGAGTGCGATCCGATGAGCGACAGCCAGCCCCACGTCCTCGATAACCCGATCTGGTCGTCCCTGCGCAGCCGTCACGCCTCGCTGGCGCTGAGCAACGGGCCGTTGGCGCGCTACCCGGCGCAGATCGCCCCGTTCATGGGGGTAGCCGAGGAGGGCGCCGACGCCGGGGCCGCACTGGCCGAACTGGTGCCGGCGCAGGACAACGTGTTGCTGCTCGACCGCGCGCCGGCGATCCCGGCCGGCTGGGAGCTCAAACACCTCGCCGACCTGGCCCAGATGATCTGCGAGGCGCCGATCGCCGAAGACCCGGCGACGGACGATGCACCCGACATCGTCGAACTCGGCGAACGCCAGCGCGACGACGTGCTCGCGCTGACCGCGCTGGTGTATCCGCATTATTTCCGCCCGCACACGATGGCCTTGGGCCGCTACTTCGGTGTTTACCGCGACGGCCGCCTCGCGGCGATGATCGGCGAACGCATGGGCACGGACGCCTACACCGAGATCAGCGCCGTCTGCACGCACCCGGACTTCAACGGCCAAGGCCATGCGCGTCGCCTGCTGCGGTTTCTCTCCAACGACAACCACGCTCGCGGGCGGATTCCTTTTTTGCACGTCAGCCACGAAAACCCGCGCGCGGTCGAGTTGTACGAACGCAACGGCTATCGCCTGCGGCGGGATATTCCGTTTTGGTCGTTGAGGCGGCTATAGGCACCGGCGTTTGCCGGTTGCCGCGCTTGCCTATCGTTCGGGTGAAAGCCGCAATGTGACGCGGGCTTGCTTGATCGATGCCTCCGCAATGCAGCGGCGTGTCGCGGCTTGCGCCGCTCCTACCCTTGGATGTGTAGCTTTGGGGCAGGAGCGGCGCGAGCCGCCTACCCTTGGATGTGTAGCTTTGGGGCAGGAGCGGCGCGAGCCGAGGCGACGATGCTGCGGCCCGCGGAGCTATTCCTGCTCATCCGTGGAACGTTCAGATCCCTGGAATACCAGGGATATCGTCCGGCAGATCGATATCGGGCAGATCGATGTCCGGCAAGCTCACGTCCGGCAACAGATCGAGATTCAGGTCTGGCAGGCCTACTGGCGGCAGGTCGGTGATGTTCGGGAACCAGGATTGTTCGGTGAGGCGGTCGAACAGGCGTTCGCCCTGTTTGCCGACGGCGAGCGACGGCCCCAGTGGGGTAAAGGCGAAGGGACCTGCATCGCGCAGGTATTGCACGCCGGTGTCGCCGAGGATTTCCGGCACGTCCTCGGGTTCCAGTTTGCCGATGGTGATCTTGGTCTGGTCGATGCCTTCCTGGTTGAGCACGTCGCCGATGTCCGGGGTCAGCGCGATCACCGTCAGGTCCTGGACGGACAGGCCGTACAGGCCCGAATCGACATAGGCGTCGGGGTGGCTGGCGAAAGCGAAGCGGCGGAAGGCATCCGGGTCGCGTTCCAGATCGGCGAAGCCTTGCGGGTCGCGGATGCGGTAATCCTCGATCGCCGTCTGCAGGGCGAGGGTGGTCTTGTCGCGCCATTCCAGCCCTTCCGGCGACAGGTCGGTGCGGTCCAGTGAGGCGAACCGTTCCATGTACTTGTCGCCGTAGCCCAGGTAATAGTCCGGCGGCTCCACGCCCGGGTTGCGCGCCTGGAAGTCGGCGAGGCGCTGTTCGTAGTAAGCCGGGGTGCCGACCTCGACCGGCGCCGGATCGTTGGCGGGCGGGGTGTAGCTCGGAAACGACGGGCCGTCGATGGGGCGGATCATGGCGCGCTCCTGCAGGATTTCGCTGCCAGCCTAACGCTCGCGATTGCGCCTGCCAGCCTCGGTAGGACCCTAGGTCGGCGGGCGGTTCTCCGGTTCAGTCGCGGGGGATTCCAGTGTGCTTCATGGTCCATTTCATCCGCTTACCGGATCGATGCACCGTACCTGCGGCGGCATGTCGCGGCTTGCGCCGCTCCTACCCTTGGATGCGTGGCTTTGGGGTAGGAGCGGCGCAAGCCGCGACCGCGACGCCGCGGTCGGCGGCGCCACTTCGGCGCAGCCTGGCTGGACACAAGACGACGTAACCATTCGATCGCACGGCCCTGAAGCAGCTCCGCACAAAAAGAAAACGGGCGCCGAAGCGCCCGTTTCCCGTGTCGCATCGATCCGCCTCGCGGCGGGGTCGATCAATAGCGGTAGTGATCCGGCTTGTACGGGCCGTCGACCGAGACGCCCAGGTACTTGGCCTGCTCGTCGGTCAGGGTGGTCAGCTTCACGCCGATCTTTTCCAGGTGCAGACGCGCGACTTCTTCGTCGAGCTTCTTCGGCAGGATGTAGACCTTCGCTTCGTAGGTTTCCTTGTTCGCCCACAGCTCGATCTGCGCCAGGGTCTGGTTGGCGAACGAGTTGGACATGACGAAGCTCGGGTGGCCGGTGGCGCAGCCAAGGTTGACCAGGCGGCCTTCGGCCAGCAGGAAGATCGAGTTGCCACCGGCGAAGGTGTACTTGTCGACCTGCGGCTTGATGTTCAGGCGCTTGGCGCCCGACGCGGCCAGCGCATCGACCTGGATCTCGTTGTCGAAGTGGCCGATGTTGCAGACGATGGCCTGATCCTTCATCTGCTGCATGTGGGCCAGGGTCAGCACGTCCTTGTTGCCGGTCGTGGTGACGTAGATGTCGCCGCGGCCGAGGGTGCTCTCGACGGTGTTGACCTCGAAGCCTTCCATCGCCGCCTGCAGGGCGTTGATCGGGTCGATCTCGGTGACCACGACGCGGGCGCCGTAAGCGCGCAACGAGTGAGCCGAGCCCTTGCCGACGTCGCCGTAACCGCAGACCACCGCGACCTTGCCGGCCAGCATCACGTCCATCGCGCGCTTGAGGCCGTCGGCCAGCGATTCGCGGCAGCCGTAGAGGTTGTCGAACTTCGACTTGGTGACCGAGTCGTTGACGTTGATCGCCGGGACCAGCAGCGAGCCGGCTTCGGCGAGCTGGTACAGGCGGTGCACGCCGGTGGTGGTTTCTTCGGAGACGCCCTTCCAATGCTTGACCACTTCGTGCCAGAAGCCCGGGCGCTCGGCGTGCACGCGCTTGAGCAGGTTCTTGATGACCTGTTCTTCGTGGTTGCCCGACGGGGTGTTGACCCAGCCGTCGCCGTTTTCGAGCTCGTAGCCCTTGTGGATCAGCAGGGTGACGTCGCCGCCGTCGTCGACGACCAGCTCCGGGCCGCGGAACTTGACCGCGCCGTCGCCCGGGAAGGTCAGAGCTTCGAGGGTGCAATCCCAATACTCTTCCAGCGACTCGCCCTTCCAGGCGAACACCGGGGTGCCGCTGGCGGCGATCGCGGCGGCAGCGTGGTCCTGGGTCGAGAAGATGTTGCACGAAGCCCAGCGCACGTCGGCGCCGAGGTCGCGCAGGGTCTCGATCAGCACCGCGGTCTGGATGGTCATGTGCAGCGAGCCGGTCACGCGCACGCCCTTCAGCGATTGCGCGGCGGCGTACTTCTTGCGGATCGACATCAGGCCCGGCATTTCGTGCTCGGCGATGTCGATTTCCTTGCGGCCCCAATCGGCCAGGGAGATGTCGGCAACCTTGTAGTCGCCTTCGGTCGAGAAGGTCTTGGGTACTGCGTTCATGGTGTGTCGCTCCAGTTCTTTAGGGAGCCGGCGGATGCCGGGTCCGGCGAGTCATCGCTCGAAAGCGATCGCTCAAACCGGGCGCCGTTGGGACTACGCCTCGCCGAGCCTGGCCGTCATTCTGGAAGTCCGTAGCGGGTACGGGCTTTGCGGAAAGATCCGCGGATGACGGTCGCAGCGCCCCTCGGCGGGCTGAGCGCGCAGTATATCGCGGCGCCCATGACCGTCGCACGGCGCCGAGGCGGATGCGCCTGAATATGACGTTCATCGCGAAACCGGGGCGATCCGGTTCCGGCCCGCTTTTCGGCCGGGTTTCCGGTCTGGCTCCGGCCCGATTTCCTGTATGGCTCCGGCAGGCCCGGAACAGCCCAATGGGATAGGCCGGCGGGCACGGTGGCGGGCTAAGCTCGGCGGAGGCGCCCCCAGGCGCAAGCGCATCCGCACCGGCCGGCACAGGCGCCGGCCGGCAGCGGCGCTTCGAGGCTTTCTTCACTTACCGATCGGATCGAGCATGAACCCACTCGCGCGACGCACCGGCCACGACGGCCGGTCCTCCCTGAAGCCGCTATCCCGGGCCCTGAGTCGGTCAGGTGTGTTGCTGCTCCTGCTGCCGCTGGCGGCGACCGCGCAGACCGCGCCCGTCAGCGGTTATCAGCTGCCGCCGAAGGCCTTGCAGGCCATCGTCGACGCGCCGCGGCCGCCGCAGATGTTCACCAGCCCGAAGCGCGATCGGGTCGCCCTGGTGCAGACCCCGTCGTTGCCCGGCATCGAAGTGGTCGCGCAACCCGAACTCAAACTCGCCGGCCTGCGCATTCATCCGCGCACGCGGGCGCAGAGCCGCTTCGCCTTCGGCACCGGCCTGAGCCTGCTCGATATCGCCGGCGGCAAAACCTCGAATGTGGAAGGTCTGCCGGCGCCGCTGTCGTTGGCGACCCTGGAATGGTCGCCCGACCAGCGCTGGATCGCCTTCAACCGCGTCGACAGCGCCAGCGGCGCCAACGAGCTGTGGTTGGTCGAAGTCGAGCAGCGCCGCGCGCACAAGCTGGTGTCCGGCCTCAATACAGTGTCCGGGCGCGGCTATGCCTGGATGCCCGACAGCCGCCGCCTGTTGGTGCAGTTGCAGCCCGAAGGGCAGGGCGAAGCGCCGCCGATGAACGCCACGCCGACCGGGCCGGCGGTGCAGGAAACCGAAATCAGCGCGACGGTGCGGCAGATCCGTACTTACCAGGACTTGTTGCGCAACGAGAGCGATGCGCGCGTGTTCGAGTACTACCTGCGCTCGCAGCTCGCCACCGTCGACCTGGCCGGTGCCGTGGTCCGCGCCGGTGCGCCGCAGTTGTACCTGGCGGCGACGCCGTCGCCCGACGGCCGCCACGTTCTGGCGACGCGGGTCGAGCGGCCGTTCTCCTATCAGGTGCCGGTGTCGATGTTCGGCCACCGTATCGAAGTGTTGGTGCCGGACGGCAAGTTCGAGCACGAAATCGCGCGCTTGCCCCTGGTCGACGGCTTGCCGACCGGCAACGACGCGGTGCCGACCGGCGTGCGCGAGATCGCCTGGCGCAGTGATGCGCCGGCGACCCTGGTCTGGGCCGAGGCCCAGGATGGCGGCGACCCGGCGCGTAAAACCGATATCCGCGATGCGGTGATGATGCAGGCCGCGCCGTTCGAGCGTCCGCCGCAGACGTTGATGCGCCTGGGCGCGCGTTACGCCGGTGCGCATTGGGGGCGCGGCGATCTGGCGCTGGTCGACGAATTCTGGTGGAAGACCCGGCAGACCCGGCAATGGCGGATCGCGCCGGACCACGGCGATCGCGCGCCGGAGCTGGTGTTCGAGGGGCTCAGTGAAGACCGTTACAACGACCCCGGCGAGCCGGTCAGCACGCGCGACGCGAACGGCCAGCGCCGCCTGCTGACCACGGCCAACGGCGCCAGCCTGTTCTATATCGGCCAGGGCGCTTCGCCGGAAGGCGACCGGCCGTTTCTCGACCGCTACGACCTGGCCGACAAGCAGCGCACGCGGCTGTTCCATTCGCAGGCGCCGTACTACGAAGCGCCGCAGGTCGTGCTCGACGATCAGGGTAAGCGCCTGCTGACCCTGCGCGAGGCGCCGACCGAGCCGGGCAATCTGTACCTGCGCGATCTGAGTGCGAGCGCCGCCGTGCCGGTGGCGCTGACCCGCTTCGCGCATCCGACGCCGCAGCTCAAGGACATCAGGAAGGAACAGATCCGCTACCCGCGCGCCGACGGCGTCGAGTTGACCGCCGACCTGTACCTGCCGCCGGGTTTCGACGCCAAGCGCGACGGCCCGCTGCCGCTGTTGATGTACGCCTATCCGGCCGAGTTCAAATCGGCCGCTGCGGCCAGCCAGGTCACTGGTTCGCCTTATCGCTTCAACGCGGTCAGCTTCTGGGGCCCGCTGCCGTACCTGGCGATGGGTTATGCCGTGCTCGACAACCCGTCGATGCCGATCGTCGGCGAAGGCGAGCGCGAGCCCAACGACACCTACATCGAGCAGTTGACCTCGAGTGCGCAAGCCGCGGTCGACGAAGTGGTGCGGCGCGGCGTTGCCGACCGCGAGCGCATCGCGGTCAGCGGCCATTCCTACGGTGCCTTCATGACCGCGAACCTGCTCGCCCACACGCGCTTGTTCAAGGCCGGCATCGCCCGCAGCGGTGCCTACAACCGCACCCTGACCCCGTTCGGCTTCCAGGCCGAAGAGCGCAACTACTGGCAGGCCGAGTCGACTTACCAGGCCATGTCGCCGTTCAACTATGCCGACAAGATCAAGGACCCGCTGCTGTTGATCCACGGCGAGCAGGACAACAACTCCGGCACCTTCCCGATCCAGAGCGAGCGCCTGTTCGCCGCGATCAAGGGCCTCGGCGGCAAGGCGCGCCTGGTGATGCTGCCGAACGAAAGCCACGGCTACCGCGCGCGCGAATCGATCCTGCACATGCTGGCCGAGACCAACCGCTGGCTCGATCGGTATGTGAAGAACGCCAAGCCCGAAGCGGCGAGGCCCAAGACCGCTGGCGCGAAGTCCGCGCCGGACAAGCCGGCGGCTTCGAAGTAGGCCTTGCCGTATCGGCGAGGCCGCGACGGCAACGAGCGGGACGGAACGGGGCGCATTGCGCTCCGTTTCTGTTTGCACGGGGCGATCGGGCATTGCGTCGCAAGCGCTGGGTCCGCTTGGCGCTGCCGCACGCAGGCAAGAGCCAATTCCTTTTGAACGATCGAGGCCGATTACGCCCGAGCAGCGCCGGAGAACGACGGCACTAGCCTCGAATGAGCACGATGCTGTTCCGATATCGGGATCAGTGCCGATGCGCGATCCCAGGACAAGGATCGCGAACCCTGCCGTTGCACTCTGGCGCCACGCCGGAGCCGCGCATCGCGCGCTTCGCCGTATTCCTCCATCCTGTTTTCGAGGCGCCCATGCACCTGTCCGCATCCCAGCTCGGCTACGTCCCCTCGGTTACGCCGCAGACCGAGCCGACCACGCATCAGGTCGCGCACGGCGAGACCCTTCCTGCGATAGCGGACCAGTACGGCGTTACCCCGCAAGCGCTGCGAGCGGCCAATCCTGAGCTGTTCCAGGACAAATGGCGCCTCGATGAAGCGCAGCAGAGCGGCCGCGCAGACCCGATCTTCTACGGCGACACGTTGCGGATCCCGGCTGCGCCTATGAGCGTGACGGCCGAGCCTATGGAGAGCCCTTACGAAGCCAGCCATGGCACGACCAACAGCGAATTCACCGCCGGCATGGGTTCGGTGAAGATCGGTTACAACCCGGGCGACAACGCCACCAAGGTCACGGTAACGAACGAGGCCGCCGTGGAGGGCTCCAGCCAGGTCGGATTCAAGATCAGCGCCGAATCGTCGCTGGAAATCGGTTGGGTCGTGAAGGAGGGCAAGACCGAGTTCACCGTGACCGGCGCCAACGTCAACAAAACCCATGCCGAGGTCCGCAGCGGACAACTGGAAGCCGAGGTGTCGGTCGGCGCGGGGTTCCGCGCCCGCTACAAGGTGATCCTGCCGGGCGGAGGCCACGACCCGAAGGAAGTGGCCAAGATCGATCCCTTCGACCCCAGCACGATTCCGCTCGGGGCGACCGTGATCATGGACGGTCAGTACTACACCCAGACCGAAATCGCCGGTTCGTTTCGCCATGTCGGCGGCGAGTCGGAGATCAAGGACGCCAGCGGAGTGAGTTATTCGATCACCCGTACCGGTTCGAACCAGGTGCAGATCATGAAGGGCCCGAGCGCTTCGATCGAGGCCTACAACGGCGGTGGCGTTCGCTTCAAGGGGGCCGGAGGCGTCGAGGGTTCGCTGACCGTCGGGCAGCAGATCAACGTGGGCGATTCGATGATGCGCACCGCGACGTTCGATCTGGACAGTGCCGCAGGCCGATCCGCCTATGGGAACTTCTTCGCCACCGGCGAAGCCGAGCATGGGGCGCCCGGGGTGTCCGATGTGGCGACGGTGCATCGCCTGGACGTGTCCTCGCAGGGCCGGCTCAAGCTCAAGCTGAGCGCCGGCGAAGCGGAGGTGGAAGGCGACATCGCATTGCGCGCGGCCACGACCGGGACCTACACCCAGACGACGTATCCCGACGGCTCCATCGCCCTGACCAGCGAATTCAAGTACGGCAACAACGTGCCGCTGAAGGTGACCCAACGTTTCGACGCCGAAGGCAACGAAGTGCGATCCGAACGCACCTACGAATACACCGTCGACACCAGCGGCCTGGGCAACCATTCGGCGCAGCAGATCAATTGGGTGCTCAGCGGCGGAGCCAGCGAGAGCGGCCCGGCGATCCCGGGCGAGAAGGTCAAATTGACCTTCACCGAAGGCGAGATGCGCGCCTTGAACGCGCAAGCCGGAAAGGCCGGCGACACCTACGCGCCGGGTAACTCGATCGCGTCCCTGACCGACGACGGCGACGGCCATTCGCGCAGCACCTTCGCTTTCGCCGTCGGCCTGTCGCGCACGTCCAACCAGGACAAGTACGGTTTCGCCAACAGCCTGCTGGAAATCTCCTATGCGGCGGACGGCCACATGTCCAGGGGCGATTTCGATCGCATCAGCATGGATGTGGAGAAGCACAACCCCAACTGATGCAAGCGGCCGGGTGGCGCCGAGTGGCGTCGCGCCCGGACGAGGGGGAATACGAAAGGGCCGCTGTCGCGGCCCTTTTGCGTTCTAGGAAACGAGACTGCGCGCACCTGGCCGTGACCTGCGTTGCAAGGCAATGCCGCCGGCCCGCGCGCGAGTTGCGGGACGATGGCGGCGTGCGCGATCGGCGGTCGGAATTCAGGAGTTACAGGAGTCATTCGATGGGGAGAGCGGCATGCGAGTCAAAGTAGGCCTGGACGAATGGCTGGCGGCCGATCCGAAGCAGACCGACCTGATCACCGACGGTTTGCTCGGTTGCGTCGCGGTGGGATTGACCGGCAAGGATCGCATCGCCCTGACGCACGTCTACGACGAAGCCAAGGACCAGGCCTTTTGGCCGGGCTACCAGGAGAAACTCGACGCTGCCCTGCAGGCCTCGAACCTGGGCGAGCCGGACGAGGTCCGCGCGGTGCTGGTGTATTCGGATCACACCAGCGAGGCGCTGTGCGGGCGTATCGAAAAATGGTTGCAGCGTCATGGCATCGAATCGGAACGTCGCGAGGACGACGGTTGCCGGGTGTCGGACTCGACGCCGAAGCCGGCGGTCACGATCAAGAGCGAGGATTCGAGCGACGAGTACATGTACGGCTATCTGACCACGCGCGATTCGGACGCAGCGGTCGCGCGGTTTGCCTTGTCGAAGGAGGCCGGGGCGGCCACGCCGGCATTGCAAGATCCGCAGGCGTCGCTCGGGATCGCGAAGATTCCGGCGTTGAGCGAGCCATCGCATCCGGGATGCCCGTTGTATGCGTCGATTCTCAAAGAGGTAAAGGCTTTGGACGGGGGCATGTTCAAAGGCAAGGATATCTGGGAGCAACAGATCGCCGCGGAATTGACCGCGCAATGCCTCGATGCCGGCATCCGCGAGATCAAGGGGGTGGCCCCGGGCACGAAGGACGTCAATCAGGTGTTCGTGCTCCCGGGCCAGCAAGAATCCGCACGGCATGATCTGTGCGTGCACGCCTTCGAAGTGGACGAGACGACCATCGCCGGCGCGAGCGAACGCGCCTTCAAACACTTCGCGCTGAGCGCTCTGCACAGCGAAACGCAGGGTATCCAGGCGCAAACCCAACAGGGCGGCCAGACCAAAGGCATGTGAGGCGGCGCCGCGACGACGTGTCCCGGCCGTGTTTGCCGCCATTTTGCGTTCGGTCATTCAGTTCGATTCGGCGAATCGTCGCCGTGATCGTTCGAACCCAAACCGGAGAACGTTATGAACGATCGCGTCAAAGTCGGTTTGAATGAATGGATGGTCGCCGATGCCGGCACCACGGACCTGGTCACCGACGGCTTGTCCGGTTGCGTGGCGGTGGGCCTGGCGGGGAACGGCAAGGTCGCGTTGTCGCATGTCTACTCGGGTTGCGACAGCGAGAAAGCCTGGGGCGATTACCATCCCAAGCTGGAAGCGGCCCTGGAAAGTTCGGGCTTGGGCGACCTGCGAGGGAAGAAGGCCGTGCTGGTGTGCGCCCAGGGCGAAGACGCCGGTGGCCAGGACGGATGGTTGCCGGCAAAGCTCAAGACCTGGCTCGAGAGCAAGGGCGCGGTCGTCGAAACCCGCCAGGACAACGGGTGCCGGATTTCCGCCAACGCCGATGTCGTCACCTCGACCTTGAAGAAGCACGACACCGCCGAGTACTACAGCCACGACTACAAGACCTCGCGGGACTACGGGCTGTCGGCCGATCCGAGCGCCGAAGCGGTCACCCTGTCGATGCTTGGCAAGCCTGGCTATCCGGCGGCGCTGGCGCAGGCGAGGGAAACGCCCAGCGCGTCGGCGCCCGCTCTGGTTGTGGGGGCGAGCAAACCGGCAGAGGCGGTGATGGTGAACGATAAAAAGCACCCGATGCACGGCCTGTACTCGGAGATCCTCGGCAAGATGCCCGGCGATGCGTTCGATCTGAAAAAAGGCGAGAACGTCGCCGACTTGTTCAGCGCTCAACAGGCGGCAGCGGCCTTGACCGTGGCCTGCATGAAGCGGGGCATCTACGGCGACATCGACAAGATCGAGACCTTCGTCCCGCCGGGCAAGGAGGACACGATGTTGAGCGCGACCGAACGCGGCACGAGCGAATCGCGTACCTTCGCGGCGGTGAATCTCGAAGACGTCTGCGATATGCCGATGTCGAAGCTGAGCGCAGAGGCAACGAGCCTGCATGCCGCGCGGATGCTGTCGGCGACACCGTCGAACCCCAACCCTTCGCAGGCGATCGGAGGCGCTTCGCCTCAGCACCTGTGAGCCCGCACGGGGCGCACCGACCACGAAAAAGGGCCGCTTTCGCGGCCCTTTCTCTTGATGCGATGTCGCTGCCGGCTTACTTCTTCAGCCCGGCATCCTTGCGCAGGTCGTCGGCCTTGTCGGTCTTTTCCCACGAGAACGCGGTCGCGGTCTGCTTCTTGCCGGCGCCGTCGACGTAGCTGACTTCCTTCGGCTTGCGGCCGAAGTGGCCGTAAGCGGCGGTCGGCTGGTAGACCGGGTGGATCAGGTCGAGCATCTTGACGATGCCGTACGGGCGCAGGTCGAAGTGCTTGCGGATCAGCTTCTCGATCTTGTCGTCGCTGATCTTGCCGGTGCCGAAGGTGGTGACCGAGATCGAGGTCGGCTCGGCCACGCCGATGGCGTAGGAGACCTGCACTTCGCACTTGTCGGCCAGGCCGGCGGCAACGATGTTCTTGGCGACGTAACGCGCGGCGTAAGCGGCCGAACGGTCGACCTTCGACGGATCCTTGCCCGAGAACGCGCCGCCGCCGTGACGGGCCATGCCGCCGTAGCTGTCGACGATGATCTTGCGGCCGGTCAGGCCGCAGTCGCCGACCGGGCCGCCGATCACGAAGATGCCGGTCGGGTTGATGTGGACCTTGCTCTTGGGCAGCTTCTCGAGCCACGCCTTCGGCAGCACCGGCTTGAGGACGTGCTCGTACACGCCTTCGACCAGGTCCTTCTGCTTGATGCCCGGATCGTGCTGGGTCGACAGGACCACGGCGTCGAGTCCGACCACCTTGTGTTCGGAGTCGTAGCGCAGGGTGACCTGCGACTTCGCGTCCGGACGCAGCCAGGGCAGCTTGGAGTTCTTGGCCTTGCGGATCTTGGCCTGCTGCTCGACCAGACGGTGCGAGTAGTAGATCGGCGCCGGCATGAATTCCGGGGCTTCGTTGCAGGCGTAGCCGAACATCAGGCCCTGGTCGCCCGCGCCCTGTTCTTCCGGCTTCTTGCGGTCGACGCCGGCGGCGATGTCGGGCGACTGCTTGCCGAGCATGTTGATGATCGCGCAGGTGTGGCCGTCGAAGCCGACGTTGGAATTGTCGTAGCCGATGTCGTTGATGACCTTGCGTGCGATGGCTTCGATGTCGACCCACGCATTGGTGGTGACTTCGCCGGCGACGATCGCCGCGCCCGTCTTCACCATCGTCTCGCAGGCCACGCGCGCGCGCTTGTCCTGGGCCAGGATGGCGTCGAGGACGGCGTCGGAGATCTGGTCGGCGATCTTGTCCGGGTGGCCTTCGGAGACGGATTCGGAGGTGAACAGGTAGCTGGACATCGAGGCTATATCCTCGTATTCGGATAGAAAGATGGCCGCACATAATACAGCGTCGACCGCGAGCGCGCATTGTGCCGTGTCTTGGGGTTGCCGGGGGTTAAGCGGTCTTTAACTGCGGCCTATGTCCGGAATCTTCGGGGAAAAAGCCCATCCGGGACTGCCGCCGGCCCTGTCACGGGACTGACCCGAAACCGCCATGATCCTGTCGCCGCTCCGGCTCAGGCTGCCCGGCATACCGCCGCCGATGCGACGCCGATGCTGCAATTCGAACGCCGACTGCAAGAGCGCTTCCCGCAATGGTTCCGGGGTCGCCGGGCCGGGATCGCCCGTCCTTTGCTCCGCACCATCGGGCGCTGGTCGAAATTCGACCGGGTCGATGGCTTCCTGGCCGAGAACGGCCACCTGCGCGGCTTCGCCTTCGTCACCGCCGCCCTGGATTTCCTGCAGGCGCGTTATCTGGTCGAGGCCGCCGAGCTGCAGCGGATTCCCGCGACCGGACGCCTGCTGATCGTCGCCAACCATCCGTCCGGGGCGGTCGACGCCCTGGCCCTGCTCGATGCGGTCGCCCGCGTGCGCCGCGACGTCCGCATCGTCGCCAACGATTTGCTGTCGGCGCTCGACGGCCTCGAAGGCCTGATCTTGCCGGTACGCATTCTGGGCGGCCGGCCGAGTCCCGACAGCCTGCACGCGATCGAGGCCGCGCTGCAGGCGGAACAATGCGTGATCGTATTTCCGGCCGGGGAAGTCGCCCGGCTCGGGCTGCGCGGGGTCACCGACGGCCGCTGGCGGCGCGGGTTCCTGCGCTTCGCCCGCAAGACCGCCGCGCCGGTGTTGCCGGTGCGGATCGAGGCGCGCAACTCGGCGCTGTTCTACGGCGCCTCGGCCTTGTTCAAGCCGGCCGGCACCGCCCTGCTGGCGCGCGAGATGTTCGCCCGGCGCGCGCGCCGGGTCGCGCTGCGGATCGGCCGGCCGCTGCAACTGCCAGTCGACGGCGACGCCGAGCGCTTGCTGCGCGAAGTGCGGCGCGAACTGCATGCGATCGGCACGCCGCGCGAGCGCGCCGCGCCGATCGGGCCGGAGACGTTGATCGACGCGGTCGACCCGGCGCTGGTGCGGGCCGGGGTCGAGGCGATGGAATCGCTGGGCCAGACCCTCGACGGCAAACAGATCCGGGTCGGCGTGCTGCCGGCCGGCGCGCCTTTGCTGCGGGAGATCGGCCGCCTGCGCGAGCTGACCTTCCGCGCGGTCGGCGAAGGCACCGGCCAGCGTCTCGACGTCGACGTCTTCGACAGCTGGTACGAACACATCGTGCTGTGGGACGCGGTCGAGGCCAAGATCGCCGGTGCCTACCGCATCGCGCGCGGCAGTCGGGTGCTGGCCGAGCGCGGCCTGGCCGGGCTCTACACCGCGTCCTTGTTCCGCTATGCCGACGACGCCGTGCCGCGCCTGGCGCAGGGCATGGAGCTCGGCCGCAGCTTCGTCGTGCCCGAGTACTGGGGCAGCCGCAGCATCGATTACCTGTGGCAGGGCATCGGCGCCTATCTGTGCCGGCATCCGGGCGTGCGCTATCTGTTCGGGCCGGTCTCGATCAGCGCGGCCCTGCCGGCCGATGCGCGCGAGCAGATCGTCGCTTACTACGCGCGTTATTACGGCAGCGAGGAATCGGCCGCGGTGTCGAAGCAGCCCTTCGTCTACCGGGCGGCGCCGCCGCAGTTCGACGCGCTCGATGCGGCCACCGCTTTCCGCGTGCTCAAGGGTAATCTGGACGCGCTCGGAGCCAGCCTGCCGATGCTCTACAAGCAATACACCGACCTGTGCGAACCCGGCGGGGCGCGTTTCCTCGCCTTCGGCGTCGACCCGGCCTTCAGCGACGCGGTCGACGGCCTGATCGAAGTGGACCTGCAACGCCTGCGCCCGAAGAAGCGCGAGCGCTATCTCGGCGGCGCGCCGCGCGCGGCCGAGTCCGGCACCGAACCCGTCGCCAGCGAGGCCGTGTCATGAGTCCTGCATCGATCACGCAATTGCCGGTACGCCGACGTGCCGTGTTCGTCTCCGACGTGCACCTGGGCGCCAAGCACTGCCACGCCGAGGAATTCGCCGACTTTCTGCAGAGCCTGCGTTGCGATCGCTTGTACTTGGTCGGCGACATCGTCGACCTGTGGTGGATGGCGCAGCGCCGCGCCGCCTGGGGTTCGGCCCAGTATCGAGTGGTCGAGGCGCTGCACGCGCTGGTGCGCGCCGGTACCGAACTGATCTATGTGCCGGGCAACCACGACCGCTCGATCCGCCGCTTCTGCGGCCTGGTGCTGCCGCGCATGCAGGTGCGGCGGCGTGCGATCCACCTGACCGCCGACGGCCGCCGCCTGCTGGTGACCCACGGCGACGATTACGACACGGTGACCCAGTTCGGCGGCATGCAGGAGAAATTCGGCGACTGGTTGTACGAGCGCATCCTCACCAGCAATCGCCTGACCAACCGCGTGCGTCGTCGCTTCGGTTTGCGCTACTGGTCGTTGGCGGATTTCCTCAAGCGCCAGAGCGGCGCGGCCGAGCGCTACATCTCGCGCTTCGTCCAGGCCGGCCTCGGCGACGCCAGCCGGCGCGGTCTCGACGGCATCGTCTGCGGCCATATCCACCGCGCCGCCTTGTTCGAACGCGACGGCTGCGTCTATGCCAACGACGGCGACTGGGTCGAAAGCCTGACCGCCCTGGCCGAAGACCCCGATGGCTCCCTGCGCCTGCTGGCCCACACCGGCGAGACCCTGGCGTTGTTGCCGGCGCGCGCGCCACGTCTGCTGCCGGGCGCATTGCCGCACGCGGCCTGAGCTAGCCCAGGGAAGCTCGATCTCGCTTTGCTCGCTCTCCCGCTTGCGGGAGAGGGCCGGGCTGAGGGCCGCCCAACGCCGCGCCCACCCCCGCGCCCCTCAATCGCCCGCGACCGCCCGCTTCAACGCCGCCCGCGCCAGCAAGCGCGTCGAATCCAGGGTCGGCAGCGGCGAGTTCTCGTCGCTGATGATCAAGGGGATCTCGGTGCAGCCGAGCACGACCGCGTCGCAGCCGGCGTGCTTGAACCGTTCGATGACCTGTTGGAAATACGCCACCGACTCGGGCTTGAAGCTGCCATAGACCAGCTCGTCCATGATGATGCGGCCGATCTGCGCGCGTTCTTCCGCGCTCGGGCGCACATAGTCCAGGCCCAGCGCTCCGAGTTTGTCCGGATAGACCTCGCTCTCGACCAGCCAGCGCGTGCCGGTGATGCCGATGCGGCGGAAGCCGCGTTCGGCCGCGCGCTGCGCCACCACCTGCGCGATATGCAGCCACGGCAGCGGCGAGCGCGCTTCGACGTAGGCCATGGCCTGGTGAATGGTGTTGTCGGGGCAGATCAGGAACCGAGCGCCGGCCGCGGCCAGCTTGCGCGCCGACGACAGCATCAGCTCGCCGACGCCGTCGAGGTCGCCTCGATCCAGGCAGCTCACGTAGTCGGCCAGGGAGTGGCTATGCAGGGAAATTTCCGGATGCGCATGCGGACCGAGCAGGCGCGCGCCCTCGGCGCAGATCGTCCGGTAGCACAGCGCCGCGCCCTCGGCCGAGCAGGCGACGATACCGATGGGCTGGGGCAGGGGGCGGTTGGGCATGGGGCGATTCCTGGCGGAGTTTCTGGGGGCGGCGAGGCGATCGGTTCTCGGCAGGCCGATTATCGAGCAGCGCAAGCGCTTCCAGGCAAGGCCGTGGGCCGTGCAGGGCGCCATCACAACGAAAAACAAACTCGCCGCCGCCGGCCCTGCGGTTAGCATTCGCGCATGGATTCTTTGACTCAAATCGTGCTCGGCGCGGCGCTGAGCGCCGCCATCGCGCCTGCCGGGCATCGCCGCGCGGCCTTGCTCGCGGGCGCCGCACTGGGCACTTTGCCCGACCTCGACGTCATCCCGGTCAACCTGTTCACCGCCGACCCGGTCGAACGCATGACCTGGCACCGCAGCCTCAGCCACTCGCTGCTGGTGCTGCCCTTCATCGCCTGGGCGATCTGGGCCTGGTGCCGCGAACGCGGCGGCCGCGTCGCGCAATCGCCCAAGCGCTGGTTCTGGGCGATGCAGGCGGCCTTGCTGACCCATCCGGTGCTCGATGCGTTCACCGTTTACGGCACGCAGTTGCTGTGGCCGCTGCCGGTCAAGCCGGTGATGTGGTCGAGCGTCTTCATCATCGACCCGCTGTACACGGTGTGGTTGCTGCTCGCCTGCGTGGTGGCCTGGTTCGCGCGCGAACGTAAGCTCGCGCAACCGGCGCTGGTGGTCGGCCTGGCCTTGAGCTCGCTGTACCTGGGCGGCTCGCTATGGGCCAAGTCGCGGGTCGAACACGAGGCCGAGGCCGCATTGGCCAAGCTCGGGCTGGAGGACGCGCCGCGCTTTTCGGTGCCGATGCCGTTCAACACCCTGCTGTGGCGGGTGGTGGCGATGACGCCCGACGGCTTCGTCGAAGGCGAGCGTTCGCTGGTCGCCGATCGCGGGCCGATGCAGTTCCGCGCCTATGCTTCCGACGTGCAAGCCTATAGCCAGGTCAGCGGTTATCCGGCCGTGCACCGCCTGAAGTGGTTCAACCACGGCTTCATGAAAGCCGAACAGCGCGATGGCCGTTTGATCGTGACCGACCTGCGCATGGGCGCCGAGCCCGACTACAGCTTCCGTTTCGCGGTGGCCGAACGCGCCGCCGAGTCCTGGCGCGAGATTCCGCCGCAGCAACTGCAATGGCCCTGGGATGCGGCGCGCAAGCTGCCGGCGATGTGGGCGCGGATCTGGCGGGAGCCGGAGATCGTCGCCGACGCCCAGGCGCCCGCGCCGACCTCGATGCGCGCCGCGGCGATCCCGGCGCAAAGCCACAACGGCGGCATGCGCTGAGTCGCGGAGCAGGCGCCGCGCTCCATGCATCGGCGTCGCTCTAAACGATCTCGAAGCCGCTCGCGCCGCAGCGCGCCCGGCGGCTCAGGCCGCGACCGGCAGGTCCGGCGCGACGCCCGCGACCAGCGCGTCGAAGTAATCGCGGGTCAAGCGCAACTGCAGTTCGGCGGTGTCGGCGCGATTGACCACGGCGCGGAAAGCGGCGTTCTCGGGGCGGTCCTTGGCGTACCAGCCCAGGTGCTTGCGGGCGATGCGCACGCCCGAGACTTCACCGTAGAACGCATGCAGGTGTTCGAGATGGCCGAGCAGGATGTCGCGCACTTCGGCCAGGGTCGGCGGCGCCAGTTCTTCGCCGTGCGCCAGGTAGTGGGCGATCTCGCGAAAGATCCACGGCCGCCCCTGCGCGGCGCGCCCGACCATGACCGCGTCGCAGCCGGTGTGGGCGAGGACGAAGGCGGCCTTGTGCGGCGAATCGATGTCGCCGTTGGCGATCACCGGGATCGACAGCGCCGCCTTGATCGCGGCGATGGTGTCGTACTCGGCGCTGCCGGTGTACTGCTGGTCGCGGGTGCGGCCGTGCACGGCGAGCGCGGCGATGCCCGCGTCCTCGGCGATGCGGGCGATGTTGGGAGCGTTGCGCTGGTCGTGGTCCCAGCCGGTACGGATCTTCAGGGTGACCGGCACGTCGACCGCCTTGACCACGGCCTCGACGATGCGTCCGACGAGGGCCTCGTCGCGCATCAGCGCCGAGCCGGCCCAGGCGTTGCAGACCTTCTTGGCCGGGCAGCCCATGTTGATGTCGACGATCTGGGCGCCGTGGTCGACGTTGTAGCGGGCCGCGTCGGCCATGATCTGCGGCACCGTGCCGGCGATCTGCACGCTGATCGGGTCGGGCTCGCCGTCGTGGTCCATGCGGTGGCGCGACTTGGCCGTAGTCCAGAAGCGCGGGTCGCTGGTGGTCATCTCGGACACGCACAGGCCCGCGCCCAGGCGCTTGCTCAGCACCCGGAAGGGCTTGTCGGTGACCCCGGCCATGGGCGCGAGGATCACGCGCGGCATGAGGGAGTAAGGGCCGATGCGCATGGGCGGCATTGTAAGCCACCCTGCGCGCGGGCCTGCTCGGGCCGTCCGTGGCCGGCCGCTCGCAGCCGGCCGCGAGCGGCCGGTCTGCCGAGGAGGAGCTCGTTCAGGCGGTGGGGTCGTCCACGGCCGCGGTCGGGGCGTTCAGCCTGACCGAGGCGACGCCTTTTTCGAGCGCGCCGTTGCTGGAGTACAGCTCGCTGGTGCCGACGATCTCGCCGTTGCCCGCCTTGAGCACGAAATAGGGACGGTCGTTGGACGAGGTTTTGCGCTCGTAACGGGCGTCGTTCTGGCTGTTGGTGCGCACCGCCTCGATGCCGTTGATGCACGAGGGCTTGGCCTTGTAGCCCTCGCTGCTGAGGATGGGCTCGCCGTTGCCGGCCTTGAGGACGAACTGGAATTCGCCGTTGCTGCGCTTGCTGATCAAGAACCTGCCTGCCATTTTCGTTCCCTCGGTTAGCCGCCTGCGGCGGACGTGTGACATCCGGTTACACGTCGATAGAACGCGGTTGTGAACCCGATCCGGCCGCAGGCCGCGACCGCCGGTCGGCGGAGCCGGGCGCGGGCCGCCTCAGAAGTCGTAACGCACGCTCGCCGTCACGTTTCGCTCCTCGCCGTAGTAGCAGTACAGCAGGCTGGCGCACGAGGGCACGTAGCGCTTGTCGAGCAGGTGGTTGGGTCGGCGTGGCGAGCGTTCAGCGATTGCGGCGCCGGCGCCAGAACAAAAAGCCGGTGACGAGCAGGAACGGCGGCGCCAGGCCGGTCAGCGCGATCAGCCATTGCCAGGTGCGTCCGCCGACGAAACCGCCGTGCAATGGATAGATCGATTCGTAGCTGCGCGTGCCGAGCCCTTGCCGGGTCGCATCGAGGGTGCCGATCAATCGGCCCTGATACGGATCGAGCCAGACCATGCTGCGGCCGACCGGATGCCATTCGTCGACGGCGCGGCTGCGGATCGCGATCAGGCCGCTGCCGGCCTTGGGCAGGCTGATCCGGCTCAGGCGCGCGCCGGCGAGCGGGCCGTCCGCAGCGACCGCGGCCTCGGCCGCGCGCAAGGTCGCGGCCCAGTCGATCGGTGCGTCGCGCGCTTCCAGCTTGGGCGGCTTGCGCGGCTTGGCGTCGCCGAAGGCCGCACGCAGGCCGTCGCGCACCACATCGTCGTAGACCATCGACACGCCGGTCAGCGCTGCCAGCAGGGTCAACGGCAGCAGCCACAGGCCGATGCCGCGATGCCAGCTGAGCCAGCGCCGGGTCAGCGGCCCGCGGTACCACTTCAGGCTCGCCGCCAACGCTTTCCAGCGCGGCCACCATAGGTACAGGCCGCTGGCGAGCAGGAACACCGCGGCCAGGCCGACCACGCCGAGCACTTGCTCGCCGGTCTTTCCAGCGAGCAGATGGATGTGCAGGTCGCGCAGCCACAGCAGCAGGTCGTTATCGGTATTGCGCAGCAACAACAGCTCGCCGCTGGCCGGATCGAAGTAGCGGCGTTCGTTGTCGGGGAAATAGGCCTGCCACACCGGCAAGGCCGCGGTGGGCAGGTCGATCGAACTCATGCCCTGGGTCTGCCAGTGGCCGACGATGCGTTCGAGCGCCCGTCCGCGTTGCTCCGCGCTCGGCAAGGCGTGCTCGGCGAGTTGCGGATAGGCCAATATCAGCAACTCGCGCTGGAACGCGAGCACGGTGCCCGACAAAGCGACCACGGCGAACAGCAGCCCGGCGCTGAGGCCGAGCCACAGGTGCAGCCACTTCAGCGCCGTGCGCAGGCGCGAACGCAGCGAAACATGGGCCTGGCGGTGCGACATGCTGGGCGGGCCGGAAACGGATTCAGAAGCGATATTGCCAGCTCGCGCTCAACACGCGGCCGCGGCCGGCGACGTAGGTGTCGTTGCGCGGCGTGCTCTGCGAGTAGTAGGTCACGTACTGTTCGTCGAGCAGGTTCTCCACGCCGAGGTTGAGCTGGCCGGCCGGCAGCTTGAAGCGGGCCTGCAGGTCGAGCGTGGTGTAGCCATCGGTGCTGGCCACGCGCACGCCCTTGAGGTCGAAGTCGCGGTCCAGCGAGCGGCTGCCCTGCAGGCGTGTGGAGATATTCTCGCTCCAGCTGTGATCCCAGAACGCGATGATGCGGTCGGGGCTGATGTTGATGCCGGGCAGGTCGCTGTCGACGCGATCGTCGCCGTCGCTGTCGTAGCGGCCTTCGGCGCCGGCGTAGCCCAGGCCGACGCGGCCGGCTTCGGAGAAGCGGAAGGCGAAGTTGGCTTCGACGCCGCGGATCTCGGTGCGCTCGCGCACGACGTTATAGCTCTGGGTGTTGCGGTCGAAGGCCAGGCGCGAGCCGAGGTCGGAGTCGGACCAGTACGCCGCCACGTGCGCGACCCAGCGGCCGTCGTCGAAGTCCAGGCCGACCTCACGGTTGTCCGACACCACCGGCGACAGGTCGACCAGGTTGTCGACGCGCTGGTTCGGCGCGGTGATGCCGCGCAGCACGCGGCCGATGTCGGCGACGGTGTAGCCCTCCGAGTACGAGGCGTAGAACTTCAGCGCCTCGCTGGCTTCCCAGACCGCGCCGAAGTTCGGCAGGGTCTTGCTGGTCTTGGGCGAGCCGCCTTCGACGAAACGGCTGCCGCCGGCGTTGGCCGGGATCGTGTTGAAGTCGTCGACCTCGAGCCGGCCGCGCTCGTGGCGCACGCCGCCGGTCAGCATCACCTTGTCGGCGACCCACCATTCGGCCTGGACGAACGGCGACCAGGATTCGTACTGCGTTTCCGGCACCCACTTCAGGCCGCTGACGACCAGTTCCTGATAGGTCGTGTCGCGCCCCCAGTCGAGGCCGAGGGTGACGCGCAGGCGCTGGTCGAACAGATTGTCGCGCGACCAGCTGAACTTGCCGCCGAGTTTTTCCGAGACGTTCTGCGACTGGTCCCACCAATGCAGGTCGCGGCCGTCGCGCCAGAAGTCTTCCCAGTCGGTGGCGCCGTACAGGCCCTTGAAGTCGACCCAGTACAACTGCGCCTGCAGATAACCGCCGGCCACGGACTTGTCGGTGTAGTCGAGCACCAGCGAGGTCGAGCGGTTGCGCGCGCCCTGGCCCTCGCGGCTGCCGCGCGCGGAGGTGGCGAGGCGGCCGCTGCGGATATCGCCGTTCACGGTGATGTAGTCGTTGTTGCCTTCGAGCTCGTAGCGATTGGCGGTGAGCTGCAGGCGGCGCTGCTCGTCGAGGTCCCAGCCGGCCTTGGCGAACAGATTGTGGCTGCGCGCGTCCATCAGGTCGCCCTGGATGTCGTTGACCGCGATCGC
The DNA here is from genome assembly GCF_000731095.1 of Lysobacter antibioticus. GTDB lineage: Bacteria > Pseudomonadota > Gammaproteobacteria > Xanthomonadales > Xanthomonadaceae > Lysobacter > Lysobacter antibioticus_B. The sequence continues at coordinate 77,297 of NZ_JMTZ01000019.1, forward strand.
GTCGCCATTGCCGTCGTAATACAGACCTTCGCTGGCGAAGGAGACGCCGCCGACGAAGTCGAACGCGCCGTGGCGGGTGCCGAACAGATACGAGCCGCGATAGCCGCTGCCGTCGCTCTGGCTCGGCAGCGCGGTGCTGGCGCCGAGGCTGAGCTCGTGGAAGCTTTCGCCGTCCTGGCGCGGCGCGCGCTTGGTGATGATGTTGATGATGCCGCCGGACGCGCCGAGGCCCTGCAGCGCATTGGCGCCGTGGATCACTTCGATGCGTTCGATCATCGCCGGGTCGATGGTGTGGCCGTCGCGACCGCCCTCGCGCAGCGGCGTGGACTGCGGTACGCCGTCGATCAGATACAGCGGCTTGCGCCCACGCAGGGTTTCGCCGCCGTTGGTGAGCTTCTGCCGCGACGGTGCGAACGAGGGAATCAGGTTGGCCAGGACCTGCGAGATGTCCTGGGTCACGGCCAACTGCTGGCGCAGCTGTTCCTGGTCGATCACGGTGATCGTATTGGCCAGCGCGGCCTCGGAGTTCGGCATGCGGCTGGTGCTGGCCGAAACGGTGACGCGGTCGATGTCCTTGGCCTCGTCGGCGTGGACGACGGGCGCGGCGAGGGCCGCCAGCAGCGCGCTGGAGAGGAACGAGAGACGGGGCATGCGGGGTAGGCCTGAGAACTGCGACAGGATTCGCATGTTAATGCGAACCATTCTCAAACAAAAGGGTGGGGCTTGGTTTTTCCCTTGAGGGGGCCGGATGGGGCGTTTCGGGTCCCCTCCGAGGGGCTACAGCCTCTGTAGGAGCGGCGTGAGCCGCGATCAAGGGATGCGCATGGGCAACGACGCCGATGCCATTCATCGAAGCCGCGCGCTTTCGCGAAGGGTAGGAGCGGCGCAAGGCGCGACCAAGGGATGGTAGAGACGTATCGCCGTCGTCATTGATCGAAGCGACGAACTGTCGCGGGGTAGGAGCGGCGCAAGCCGCGACCGCGACCTATCGTGCTCCGGCGTCTTTGGCCGTAGGACAGCGAAGCAACATCAAGAGCAAAGCTTCCGTCCGCTAACGCGGCCGGGTTACTTTCTTTTGCTAAGCCC